>JBDNFB010000114.1:0-9326 GCA_041690055.1 Myxococcota bacterium
CCTGGGCAGCCGCGACCGGCACACAGACAATCAGGATCGTCAGATTCAAGACGAGAAAATGAAGAAGGCCTACTGCCCCTCGACAACAATACGTGATCGCCATTCTCTGATTCCGTTCGCGTATATTCAGCAGGTTCAACTACGGACCTTGGAGTGATGCCTATACCCTGCAACGTAACCGCGCATTTGCACTCGTTCGGTAATTTGCATCACAACCCGAAAGTCGTTCCGCACATGGGGTACCGACTCCTCCGGTCGCGCTGAACGAGTCTCTCACCCGTTTCGGAGGAGAAAAATCGGCCAAGCCAGAGGAAACCCCGGGCCCGCGCCTGCGGCGCAGCCAAGCCGCGCTCAAACGGCGGCGTAAGTCGGGCTAAGTCGGGCTAGCGCAGCGCTGCGACCAGCATCTCCAGAGGGCCGATCATCACCTTCCCCAGGCCAAAACCAACGAGGAAGAAAAGGAGAGCGAGGAACTCGCGGCTCAGGCGGAGAAAACCCGTCCTATAGAAAGCGGGGAACATCACGAAGAAAAGCGGCAATTCCGAAAGGCTGATCACCCAGACAAGGCCCTCTATGCCGTAGTACTGGTATCCGATCGGAATTCCGATCAACACCCAAATCGTGCGCACCAGGTTTCGGAAGAACGCCCAACGGGGTTGGCCCGACGCGATAAAGCAGATCTCGCAGCAATCGAGGACGATGCCCATCGCGGTACGGATGCAGAGCAGCTCGAGCATCCAGCCCGCCGCGGTGTAGCGATCATCCCAACCCGTATCGATGATGAACTGGCTGAGCGCCATCAGGCCGCCGATGGCGGGCATCGCCAACGCATCGAGGCGCAGGCGCGATTGATAGTAGGCCACCCGAAGTCGCTCGGGTCCGACTTCCGCAAAGCGGCTGAATACTGGAAAGAGCACGCCCCGAATGATCTTCGCGATCACTCCGTAGGCCGCCTCACCGATCATGACCGCGAAGGAATAGACCCCAAGCGTGGCCATGCCCATGTAGTGGCCCAGCATGAACTGATCGCCGCGGCTACCGACGTAGTAGAGCGCCGTCGAGCCGAAGATCCATTTGCCAAAATGAACCACGCGCCAAGCGGCTTCCTTATCGATGTGAAATCGATTTCGATAACCGACGGGGATCATATAGGACGTGATCAGCTTGACGAAGCCCGCCGTTAGGCCACCCGCTGCCAGCGCCCAGACCGTTGGGCTGATGGATGCCCAAGTGATCATCACGACGACCGCCGCGAAACGACTCACAACTTCGGCCAGATTGACCAGCCCGAGTCGAAGATGTCGCTGACAGGTGTACAACGAGGTCGAACAGAAACCCGAGATCAGCGTCGCCGAGGCGCCCACCGGAATCAGCGCGAGAAGTTGCGGTTCTTCGTAGAACTGCGCGAGCGGATACGACAGCAAACACGCAATCGCCCAAAGGCCGAATCCGCGGATGACCTGAAGCGTCCAGACCGTATCCAGGAAGTCTTGGTCGTCGCCGTTCTCTTGCTGGATCACGGCCATCTTCAGCCCCACGTCCGACATCATCTCGAGGCCGTATAGAATCGCACTGACGATGGCGACCAGACCGAAGTCCGCGGGCGTGAGGAATCGCGTCAGGACGAGGTTGCCGCCCAGACGCAGCACCATTCCTAGGCCGTACCCCATCAGCTCGAAAACAGAACCCCGTAAGGCGAGCTTCTTTAGGCTGCTGCCCATCGTCTCCGAGCCGGTCGCTCCGCCTTCGCGGTCTGCTTCGGTCGCCGCATCCTCGGGTCCATCGATGACGTCCAGGGGCGATGTGTCCGGTGTGTCGACCCCGCTACTCATGCCCCCCCTCTCGCAGCCAGTACTTCATACATATTTAGAATTCGGACTGTCGAGTCTGAATGCAGCCGATCGACCAAAAGTTTCAGAGCCGTCTGCTTCTCCGGTGTGTCGCAAGCCTGATGATGCAGCATGATGCCAACGGCGGGAAGCCGGCGACGGAGCGACTGAAACTCATCCCAAAGTGTGTCGACGGTCTTGTCCATGCGGCGCCCCTCGGCATCACAGTCTTCATGCACATCGATCGAACAGGAGATCTCGCTGAGTCGCGCATCGGGCGTTTGCCTCAGATTGTAGGAGACGCGTTTGCCCAAGAAAGACACGCGGCCGAACAGACGGCCGATCGTGTAGTAAGCGAGCGAAGGCAGATCCGTGCGAATGCCCGCGGACAAAATACTGAAGCCCAGGTCTCCGAGCGCGCGCAGCGTCTGCTCATCGTATTTATGGCAAGGCGGTGTGAACATATCGGGGGAAAAGCTCTCGCCGAGATCTCGTTGAAGCGCGTCCCGGCCTTCGCGAATCACTTCGAGTTGTTCCTCAAAAGGTCGTCCGCCACCGAACTCGCTATTCACGCGTTCGCCGTCGATGAGCTGAAAATGATCCAGGCCGTGTTGATGGAGGAATACGAGGTCGGGATGCTCGCTTTGAATCTTGCGCAGCGTCTCAGCGGAGCCTGCATCGAGATAGCGCGGCACCACCTGATAATGACAGGGCACCTTCGCGCTGATCAGGGTCGATAGCACTCCCTTCAGCGGCTCCGTCATCTCCCCCACGTCGTCCCCACGGAAAAATACCAGCGTCTCACTCATCGCGATCCTTTCCATTCATGAGAAGCGGTTGTTTGTCCGAGCCGGTCTTGAGGAAGAACTCTCAGAGTGTGAGCGCATGAGGCAGCATCGCATTCTGAAATGGCGAAGTGGCACGCCACACACCGATTCATCATCTTCGGCTACGCCTCGGCCGAACTTGACGAGTCCCGTATACTGAGGATCGCCTGTGTGGCCTTCGTAGCCAGCATGGGTGCCCGCGTGGGTAGGCAACCTCACCCTTCCCTGCATTCTACGGGGGCGCAGCGGCAACCGCTCGCTGATCACCCCCTGGAAAGACTGGTTCGGAGAAGCTTCTCGAATGGCGATCAATATCGTGCCCTATACCGCGGACCGCGAACCCGCTGTCGCTGCATTCAATCAGCGAATGCTGGAAGGCCAGACCGGCTGGGGCTGGTACGAATGGGCCGAAGACGATTGGATGCCACCCCTCGATGCAGCGAAGAAGGGAGCAAAGATCTGGCGCGAGCATCATGTCGCCCTCGATGATGAGGAGTTCGTCCGGGGCGCATATGCCCTCAAGCCCCAACCCTGGTACATCCGCGGCGAAATCAAGACCGTGACCGACTGGCAGGGCCCCGTCTCCGAGGGATTGCTGAGCCGGAAATACGCCACCCTCGGACTGCGCCTGATTCGAGACATGCTGAAGAAGTACCCGCTTCTCTATAGCTGGGGACATGGCGGCAATGAAGGGCCGATGCTTCAGCTGCTGGTCACGCTGAAATGGCTGGTTCATGAGACGCCCTTTTGCTTGAAGGTTCAGCGTCCGTTTCGGTTCCTCCGACGCAATCGCTATCTACGAAACAGCACGCGAAACCGGATCGCGCTTGATGCGCTCGCCTGGAGCGGAGCGGGTTGGTTGGGATTCAAGGTCTTGCATTTTGCGCTGGGCCTGCGGAAATCAAGCGCCCCGGGAATCGAAACCGAGGTCGCTTCGGATTTCGGCGACTGGACGGACGCGCTTTGGGAGCGCTGTGCCCCTGCCTATTTGGCACTCGGACTCCGGGATGCCGAGACCATGAATCGCTTGGTCCCGGAATCAGGATGGCCGCGCGGGATCCGACTCCGCGTCCGTCGAAACGGCCAGGACATTGGCTGGGCCGTCGTCCTCGACAATCAGCTTGAGAACGATCCGCGCTTCGGCGATCTGCGCGTGGGCTGTGTCGCCGATTGCCTGGCGATGCCTGAAGACACGGAAGCCGTAATCGGCGCAGCGACGCGCTTTCTCGAAGCCCGGGGCGTCGACATGATCGGGAGTAATCAATCTCATCCGGCCTGGGTCGAAGGCTTCCGAAAACTCGGATACTTGATCCTTGAAAACCGGCGATGCTTCGCTGCGTCGCCGGCCTTACAAGAGGCAATGGCTCCGTTTGACGAAACGAAAGCGGGATTGCATATGACCAATATGGACGGACACGGCCCCCACGGCTTCTAGCGCTCGGCGCGGGCACCCACCCTAGGTTGCGAGAGGTTGCGAGAGGTTGCGAGAGGTCGCGATAGGCTGCGTGCGGGCTTCGGCCTCGCTTCAATGAGCCTGCAGCCCAACTGCATAATTGCCGCCTCTGTGCTCCTCCGGCGCGCTCAGGGCATCTCTTCGCCTAGCCGAACAGTAGTGTCTAAGACAGAAGCGAAGAGAGGAGCGCCAAGAGGAGCGAAGAGAGAAACGTAGAGATCAGCCTAGAGAGCCCAACGAGAGCGACACCTGAATGCCCTGCGAGGGCACTCATTGGCTGAACGGCTTTCGCGAATCCAGGAGCGTGAGGCTTCCTACACCCCCCTTCTCCAGCCCGCTATACTGCAAAGCGTTCTTGCTGGGCCCTCCATGCAATTGGGTGCGCGGTATCTGAAGCGAATATCAAGTAGCAACCCGAGAAGAGAGTCAACGAGATGGCCACAGCCCTAGAACTCGCCCCCCGCCTATCCGACGCCTCCACCCGTAAGATCTGGGACGTCTACTCCGAATTCGACTGGGTCGACACGATCGATCCCGAAGAAGGTTGGTCCATGCTTCCGGAACTCGTCTCCATTTACGGGACCGACGCCTGGGATGCCCTTTCGGAGACCGAGCAGAAGCGGCTCAGCTTCTACGAGATCGTCAATTTCTTCAGCTTCGTCCTCTACGGCGAGCGTCCGCTGGTCTCCGGCCTGATGAACCGGATGTACCGCAAGAACACGATGGGGGATATCACCGACTATCTCCATCATTTCATCGATGAAGAAAACAAGCACATGATCATGTTCGGGGAATTCTGTAACCGGTACGCCGGCAAGATCTATCCCGAGAAGAAGATCTTGATGCCCCGCGAATACGCCAAAGGTGAGGAAGATGTCTCCTTCTTCTGCAAGGTGCTGATCGTCGAGGAACTCGGCGATTACTACAACCTGAAGATGATGAGCGATAAGACGATCCATCCGCTCGTTGCCCGGATCAACAAAGTGCATCACGTCGATGAGGCGCGGCATCTCAGCTTCGGCCGCGAATTTCTTCGCGAGGTCGCTGCTCAACATATTCCCGAGTGGACCGATGAAGAGAGGGGCACCTTTCAGAACTGGCTCACCCAATACCTCGCTTCTTGCTGGGGTGATTTCTACAACCCGGCGGTCTATAAGGACGCGGGCATAGAAAACGGGTACAAAGTTCGGCAGATGGCCATGCAGCACCCCACGTGTCGCGCCTTTCGAGATGAGGCATCGGCCAAGGTGGTGGACTATTTCATGGACGTCGGATTGCTCTCAGAGCGGCCGGCGCTTTAACAGCGCGCATTCCGGCCCGGCCAAGCCGCTGAACAAGGATCGATCCGCAGCTCATGGACGATAAGACAATTCGAGAAGAACTCCGGGTCTGGATCCTGGAACGCTCGGGTGCCCCTGCGGACCGCCTCTCCCGCGATGACCAGCCGATCCTCGACGAGGGTCTGCTCTCGTCCCTCGATGTCGTCGAGTTCATCCTCTTTATCGAAAGCCTCCGCGAAGAGGAAGTCGATATCGAAAACATCGAGCCCGAAGTCTTCACGAATATCGATAGCCTCGTTGAGGCCTTTTTTCCCGACGTCAAAAGCGCACCCGCGCCCTAACGACCTCTTTCTATCTACTATGTGCTAGATCTATGCCCTAGATCTATCTGCTAGGTGCTACACGCCCTCCTGCACATTGCCCTCCTGCACACGAGTCCGATATGGCCCCGCGCAGTCTCCGTTCAGGTTTCCTCGAATCAGCTCGAAAGCATCCCGATCGCATCGCCGTCGAAGTCGCCGGTGAGTCGCTGACGTACGCCGAGCTTCACGCGCAGGCCGCAAGCCTTGCCGCAACGATTGTTCGCGAAGACGTGCGACCAGAACCGGCCGACCCGGCGCGGCCTGCCTTAACCGCCATTTTCGGACAGCGATCCGTCGCCGTCACTGCGGGTATCCTGAGCGCCCTCCTCCGCGGAGACGGCTATGTCCCGCTGAACCCGACCTTTCCGGCCGACCGCACACGCAGCATGCTTGAACGTTCCGGCTGTCGCGCCATCGTGCTCGACGAGCACGGCGAAAAGCACATCCAGGAGATGCTTGAAGGCTTCGAGACGCCCCTTGTCCTGATCTTTCCGGAACGCGACGACGTGTCCGAACTAGCCGCCGCCCTCCCCGCACATCGCGTACTCGGCGCCGCCGATCTTGCGGCCGCCGCGGACTGGCAGCCGGGTCCCGTCGACCCCAACGGCATCGCCTATCTCCTCTTCACTTCGGGCAGCACAGGCATTCCCAAGGGCGTGATGGTCGCGCATCGCAACGTCAACGCTTTCCTCGACGCCATGGCTGAACGCTATGCCGTCACCCCGGACGATCGCCTCTCGCAGACTTTCGAGCTGACCTTTGACCTCTCGGTCTTCGATCTATTCCTCGCCTGGGAATGCGGCGCACGCGTTTGCATCCCGAGTCAGGCCCAGAAGATGCTCCCGGCGAAATACATCCAGGAGTCCGAGATTTCGATCTGGTTCTCCGTGCCGTCGACCGGCGTGCTGATGAGCAGGCTCCGCATGCTCAAGCCGGACGCATACCCGACGCTCCGCTGGAGCCTGTTTTGCGGCGAGGCCCTGCCCGCCGAAATCGTGGAGAGCTGGGTCGGGGCGGCCCCCAACTCCGTCATCGAGAATCTTTACGGTCCAACCGAGCTCACGATCGCCTGCACGCTCTATCGCTGGGATCCCGCGCGTTCGCGCGAGGACTGCGAGCTCGGACTCGTTCCCATTGGCGAGCCGTATCCGAACATGGAAGTGCTTGTGGTCGACGAGGATCTGCAAGAAGTGGCGCCGGGTGAAGCCGGCGAGCTCCTGATGACCGGGCCGCAGCTCACGCCCGGCTACTGGAACGATCCGGAAAAGACCGCGGCGGCGTTCATGACGCCCCCCGGAAAAGACTGCCTTTTTTATAGAACAGGAGACCGCGTACGCAGCCAGAACGGCGACGCGCCCATGGTCTACCTGGGACGGATGGACAACCAGATCAAGATCCAGGGCTACCGCGTGGAGCTCGGCGAGATTGAAGCCGCGATGCGCGAGGAGGCTTCCGTCGAGGTGGCCATTGCCCTGGGTTGGCCGGTCACGGCCGCGGGAGCGGACTCCGTGGCCGTCTTCATCTCCGATGCAGCAGCAGACCTCAGCGACCTGAAGAAGCGCGCCAAGGCACGCCTACCCGGCTACATGGCGCCGCGCGCGATTCATCACATCGACACCTTCCCGCTCAACTCGAACGGCAAGGTCGATCGCAACGCTCTGCTCGATATCCTGAAAAACAAGTAGACAAGAACAAGCAGTCACGCGGGAACGCGCACCCACTCCTCTTGTCGCTCTGTTCGAGATGGTCGCGCTATTCGCGATCGCGACGATCGTCGCGATAGTCGCGGCTTAGTGTGCGCCGCGTGCGAGTACGACCGCGGGGATCGTCTGCGCCAGAATCCGCGCGTCCAACGCGAGCGACCAAGCATCGATGTACTGCAGGTCGAGCTTGACCCATTCTTGGAAGCCGATCTCGTTGCGACCGCTGACCTGCCAGATGCAGGTGATACCGGGGCGCATGGAGAGTCGTCGTCGCTCCGAAATTTCGTAGTGCACAACCTCTTCTGGCACCGGCGGTCGCGGCCCCACCAGGCTCATCTCGCCGCGCAGCACATTCCAGAACTGCGGCAGCTCGTCCAGGCTGTAGCGGCGCAGGAAGGCGCCTGACTTGGTAATGCGCGGATCGAGCTTGAGCTTGAAGACCGGGCCGTCCATCTCGTTCATATCGATCAGGCCAGCCTTGCGCTCTTCAGCATCAGTGCACATCGTGCGGAGCTTCACCATCTCGAAGCGGCGGCCGTAGAGTCCACAGCGCTGCTGCTTGAAGAAGATGGGACCCCCGTCTTCGCGCCAGATGGCCAAGGCGGAAAGCGCGATCAAAGGAGCGGACGCGACTAAAGCTGCCGCCGCGCCCACGACATCCATTGTGCGCTTGATGCCCAACATGAAGGTATTGTGATGCACCGCTGCAAACTCGAGCGACGGGCGTCCGCCAAAGCGTCCCACATGCGGCGTCGGCAGGAAGTCGCCAAAGAGATCGGGAAGAAGCGTCAGAGGCACACCGGCGCCACTACACGCACGAAGCACAGGCGCGATCGAGCCGAGCATAGAGCGCGGACATGCCACGACGACACGATCGACGACCATCTCACCCAGGAGCAGCGGCATCTGATCAATGCGAAAGAGCTTGGCGTTGAAGAGGCTGGGATCGATCGGCGTATCGACATCGTCCACGAAGCCGATCACTCGGAGGCCCCAGCTCGGATGCGCGTCGATACTTCGCTGCACGCCGGCTGCGCGGTCGCCCGATCCAACGATCAGAATATCGCGCGTGTTGCGGCCGAAGCGGCGCGCCGTGCGCAGGAGTCCGTAGAGCCCAACTCGCACAAGAGAAAGCGCCGCACCTTGAACGGCGGCGCAAATAAAGGGAAAGCTGCGCTCCAACGGCACATCAGTTGCGAAGGCCACGGCCCCGAGCACGGTCGCTGCGACGACGCCTGAAATGACAAGACGCTTTGCGACATCCCAGCCGCTCAGCGTGCGCGCGGACTGATACACCTCAAGCTGCTGAAAAGTCAGCGGCCAAATTAGACAACCGGTCAGCGCCACCATGACAATGGCCGCGCCGCCCTGAGCAAACGGGTCAGAAAGACCGCTGACCATCGGCCAGTGAAGCATCGTCAGAAAGATCGCCGCGCTCAATATGACGTCGAGCGTCATAAGTAGTGAGGCCGTAATAGTTCCGTGATTCCGCAGCATCCGCTTGTGTTCCTACCTCTTGATCGACGCTGTAATGATCCGTTCGAAAGCGCGCTGCTTCTGCTGGATCCCAAGTACCGCATTGGCTTCGAGAAGAAGTGATTTGCTAATCACGAATCCACAAGCCGTCCAGAATTGATCGTTCAACCTGTCCGTCAAAAGAGGTGTGCCCGGTCACCCTAAAAAAGGGTTGCCGGAGCCCCACAATTATACGGACCTCGGTTCATTCATCGAGCCCTGCCCTCTCTGCCAACAAGCATGAGACACCAAGCCCCTGAACAATTACTGTAGGGCGATGGATGGTGTACTCGAATGAATCAAGATACGAACACTCTAGCTGCGTCTCGGGAATCGGCGGAGGCGCGTAGCGCCGAA
>JBDNFB010000115.1:0-27934 GCA_041690055.1 Myxococcota bacterium
CCAGAGCGTCGAAGAATTGCTCATGGCCGACTTGGACGATCGTCCCCTGATCGCCCTCGAAACTCTCGAAGAACAGCTCAGAATTTTCGACACTCTTCCATTCGATTTACAGGATGTAATGCTTTACGACACGCTGCTCCGGTTGGACGAAACCGACGAGGGCATCGAAGAACTCGTCCAAGCATGGCGCACCGCTGACGAGGCAAGGCTCGAACAGATCGCTCGCGAAGGGGCAGAGGAGCTACCGAAGCTCGAACTTTTTTATGAACTCCTACTCGACGATCGGAATCGAAACTGGCGCACACAGCTCATCCCCCTGCTTGAAGATGCGCAGCGAGCCCACGAAACCATTCTCGTCGGCGTCGGTGCTCTCCATCTTGTGGGACCCGAAAGCGTCTTGGCCCTCTTACGCAAAGCCGGCTACGCCGTCTCCAGAATCCCGCAAACGAAAGTCAAACCATGAGCGAACATACGAGCGAACAACGCAAGATCGATGAAAGCGTATTCATCGCTCCAGGCGCCCAGCTCTACGGCAAGATCACGATCGGTGCAGAGTCCTCCATTTGGCCCAACGTCGTGATCCGCGCCGAGGCGCACGAGGTCCGCATCGGCCGGTACACCAATCTCCAGGACTTCGTGATGGTGCATATCGGGTACGGCAGCTCAACCGAGATCGGAGACTTCTGCTCCATTACGCATCACGCCACCGTGCATGGCTGCCGAATCGAAGATGATTGCCTGATCGGCATCAACGCCGTCGTCATGGACGGTGCCGAAATCGGGTGCGGATCCATTGTCGCCGGGGGCGCCATGATCAGGGAACAAGCTCGCTTCCCCGCTGGCTCGATCATCGCCGGCGTTCCTGCGAAGCAGATCGGAGAGCGCGACTCTTCCCGCGCAAATCGCATGAACGCATGGCAATACCATTGGAACGCCAGCGCCTACAAGCGCGGGGAACACCGCGCCTGGACCGGCCCCGACTTCGCCAAGTGGGTGAGCGACATCGCCGCCAAAATCGAAAAGGATGCCGACCGGGAAGTCCTGGGCGACTAACTCGCCCCGAAAACCAATCCCGCGCTTCAGCCCTCCGCTTCAGTCCCGCGCAGAAGACATGCCCCGAAAGAGCAGATCGACCGCCTGATGGATAGATGCCAGGCACGCTTCGTCGCTCACCATCCCGTTGGCCCAGGGAATACGCGCCCCATTCGTTACATGCGAAAGGACGCGCGCTGCCTCGAGAACGTCCACGTCTTTCGCCAAGTCCTTTTTGAGGCGACCGCGCTGAAGCACTTCCATCAAGAGACCGATCGTCCGATCGTAGAGTTGTAACACCCGCTTCGCGACGCGTGCCTCCGTTTTAGTGGTCGCCCGGACGGCGATCGTCGTCAGATCTCGGTCCGCAACTAACAGTGCGTGCTGAACTTCAAAAAAGTCGCGAAGTCGGTCATTCGTCGGGCGATTGCGGTCATCGAGTGCGCGAAAGCGCGTCCAGGCCTCCTCCTGCATCTCCGAAAGCTCTTCGATCAGAAGTTCTTCTTTGCTCTGCACGTGTCGATAGATCGAACTCGTGCCCATCCCCGCTCTCGCGGCGATCTCGCGCAGCGTCGCGCCATCAAACCCTTTCTCGCGAAAGAGCGAACGTGCCGCTTCACGGATTCGCGCCCGGCTCTTCCTACCGCGTGCTAGGCGACCGTCATCCGGCCGAAGCTTTGGCCGCTTCGCCGCGGGGCGAGCCGCACGAGCGACGGGTGCCGGGGACTCCACTGTCCGGGAAGCAGGCGTACGTGCCATCAGCGGATCCTTGCGCCACTGCGTCGTCGGCTGCGAAGCAGCTTCATTCTGATCCGCAGTATTGCCGGGAGCGCTGGCCGTGATGCTCGCCGCAGTGCTGGCCGTGGTGCTGCCCGAGGTGCTGCCCGAGGTGTTAGCCGTCGTGTCGGCCAAAGAGTTGTCCGGGGTATTGATGTTCGGGTCTTCCGCAGAATTCGGAGAGACCGGCGCGAGAGGCGTACTCATGGCGCACCATCCAATCGGAGCACGCGATGGCGCTCGATTTGTGGGGGGATCCAGCTTCGATTATGTCAGAGTTCGCGAACGGAGTCGCATAGATCGGGCTTTTTTTCGGAAAATCCCAGCCCTAGGCAATGGCATTTCACCCCAAGAAGCTGGGTCTCATCGCACGACTGGAAGCCCCGCCGCTCATAGAACCGGACGCTTTCTTCTCGGTCCGACTCAAGATAGATCGGTTGGTCCCCTTCCCCGGCGTGCCGGATCAGATCGTCCAGCAAGCGACCGCCGTAGCCCTGCCCCTGGAACTCGGGCGCAACGCCCAGCACAGACAGGTACCAATGATCTTCAAGCGGATGACGCTCTCTTAGAGACTCGCTGACGAAGCCCCACTGGTCCATCGCCCGGGCCCCCTGCTGGATAAAACACCCGGCCAAGCGCCAGACTGAGGGCGGGGCGAGCGGGAACAGACCGGGCGGCACCGCGACGAGCCCGCCAACCACCTCCTCATCGTTGCGAATCACCCTCGCCCAGGTCGAACTCTCGCTATCGAGCACTAGGGCTCGCAAGCCTGCGCGGTTCGCCCGCACACGACGCGCAGGGTTGCTCCCGTGAATCACGACGTTCATCGGATTCTCGCGGAACGCATGGGCGAGCACCTCCAACAAGGCCCGACGCTCTGCTCGGTTCGGCTCCGAAGAGGCTTCCTCTATCATGGGTCAGTATTCTACCGAGAAGCATCAGGACCGCAGCGAATCGAAATGTTCCAGAAGCGGAGGTGCACTTGAGCCGCCGCTTCCGGGGACCGATAAGTGTACGCAAGCGCAAGGTTCTGATTTGACCCGGTTGCCCCGAGTGATCTAAGCCACCGTCTTCTTCAGCCCAACCCGACGGCCTAACACGCAATGAAGGAATGCCTCGCTTGAAGAACGAAGATCGCACTCTCTGCCGCCTGCGCTTTCAATATGAAGATCGCGACCGAATCTTTACGATTGAAGACCGCCCGGTCATCATCGGGCGCGCGCCCGACTGCGATCTCCTCTTGCAGAACGAGAGCATCTCTCGCCAACACGCCCGCATCGCACTGGAAGACGAAGGCTGGGTCCTCCGCGACCTCTCGAGCAAGAACGGCTCCCGAGTGAACACCTTCCATGTCGACGAGCAGGTCCTTCGCAACGGAGACCGGGTCGACCTCGGTACAATTCGAATGTATGTCGAGATCGGACCCGAGTCGGCCGCCTCTCGCGCCCGCGTGATCTTCAACGAGGACAAAGCGAACGCGGGGCATACGGAGGTCCTCGATCTCCAAGGACTCGATCATCTTCTCCGCGCAGCGGGAGACCTCACGAGCAATCCCCCGATCTTCGCAGACAAGCGCGGCCTATCGGGTCTAGGCGAAGAGATTTCCCTCGCCCCTGAAGTTACAGGCGAGCTCATGCGACTCGTGAGCGCCTCGGCCGAGAGCCTGCTCTCCTGCACGACCCTCGCTGAAACGCTCGAGCGAATTCTCTCGCTGGTCTTCGACAATATTCCCGTCGAACGCGGCGTGATATGTCTCTACGATGCAGGTTCAGAATCCATCGAGCCTATGGCCATGCGTAATCGCGAGGGGATTCCCGACGCGCCCATCGTAATCAGCACGAATATTACGGGTGTTGCGATCGACGAGAAGCAAGCCGTCCTGATCAAGGATACCGCCATGGACGAACGCTTCGGCGGCGCAGAGAGCGTGATCATGATGGAGATCCATTCCGCGATGTGTGCGCCGCTTCTGCGCGACGGTAAGGTCAGTGGCTACGTCTATGTCGACCGACAATCGGCGACCCATCCCTTCGAGATGCCGCAGCTTCAGGCGCTTTCGATCGTCGCGCTGCTCGCGGCCATCGCGGTTGAACAGGCGGCTCTCCGCGATGACGTGCGCAAAGAGCAAGAGCGCCGCGTCCGGCTCTCCCGCTACAGCTCGCCCGCCGTCGTCGAACGCATTCTCGAAGCGCCGAGCGCGGGCTCCGGGGCGATGGTCGCGGAAGAAGGCGAAGTGTCAGTCGTCTTCGCCGACCTCACCGGATTCACTAACATGGCGGAACGGCTTCCGCCGAGCGAAGTCATCCTGATCTTGAACGAAGTTTTCGAACGCCTCACTGCCGAAGTCTTCGCGCTCGACGGAACGCTCGATAAATTCCGCGGCGACGGCATGATGGCGTTCTTCGGCGCGCCGCTTCCTATGGCCGACCATGCCGAACGAGCGGTTGAGGCCGCGCTCCGCATGCAGGAATCCCTCACTTCCCTGAATGAAGCCCGCGCCGGAGTGCGTCCGATCACGATGCGCATCGGCGTCAACTCGGGCAGTGTCGTCGTCGGCGATATCGGCTCGCCTCAGCGCAAGGACTACACCGTGATCGGCGATGTTGTGAATATTGCAAGCCGCCTCGAATCCGCAGTGGCCCGGCCCGGCCAAGTCATTATCGGCGAAGCCACGTGGGAGGCAGCGCAGCATTCCTATCTCTGCGAGCCCCTCGAAGAGGTCCTGCTCAAGGGCAAGCGAAAGCAGGTCCGCCCCTACTGGGTGAAGGCGCGCATCAGGGATGCCGTCGGCGCGACACGCGCACTCTAGGCACCCTAGACCCTCTAGGGCCCTCTAGGTGCTCGCCAAGATTTCCCTCATATGCGTTTCACGCGAGCTGAGCAGTGCATCGCCGAATGTTTCCGGAATATTGAACCCGCGGCTCTCGCTGCCTGCCCAACCCTGATATCCTGGGGGGCAGAATTGACCGATTCGGCCAGAAGCCAAGCCTCTCTCGGAGAGGATTCCCGCACAATTCCCTGAGAGAATGTTTAATCCAGATGCCCTCCTCAGACCTCCCTTCCCTAGATCGACTGACTCGCCGCCAGCACGAAGTCTTCGAACTGATGGCGAAAGGCCCGAGCAACTCGGAGATCGGCGCCGCCCTGGGCATCGGCGTTTCCACGGTGAAGACGCATATCACGCGCGTCTTCGAGTTGCTGGAAGTCTCCACCCGCGCCGAAGCGGCGGGGCTCTTTGCCAAAGATCTGCACGAAGAGACACACGACGACGCTCGGGTCCCGGGCTTCGGGCACTGCCCCGCAATCGCCGTTATGCCCTTCGAAAGCCTTGGGGAAGCGGGGCCTAACGACCCGTTCTGCCGCGGTATCGTGGAAGACTTGATTCAGCGTCTCTCCTGGTGGCGCCTCTTTCCCGTCCTGTCCCGAAGTTCAACATGGGCCTACGCCGGGCAAAGCTGGAACCTGCGCACCGTCGGCCGCGAGCTCGGCGTCGCCTACTGCGTAGAAGGCACCGTCCGACGCGCGAGCGACCGCTACCAGCTTACAGTCAACCTCGTGGACACGCGGAACGGCAACCTGGCCTGGAGCGACCGCTTCGAAGCTTCCAATACGGAGCTGATCGAACTACAAGAAGAGATCAGCCAAACAATTGCCTCTGCTCTCTTCCCTAACTTGATTCGAGCGGAATTCGACCGACATAACAGCATCGAAACGGAAAATCTAGACGCCTGGCAGGCTTCCCTCCGCGGGCTCTGGACGATCGACCGCATGCAGTCCACCTCAGAGATCAACCACAAGGCCATCGCTAATTTCGACCATGCGCTGAGCACAGACCCGAGCTTCGTGCTCCCGCACTACGGAAGAGTGCTCGCCTACAACCAGCGCCTCGCCAACGCCTGGGACCTAGACCCCTCCGTCGCAGTCAATGGCCTGCTCCAATCCGCAGGACAAGCGGCCGAAGTCGATCCAATGGACCCACGCACGCTTTGCGCCAACGGCATAAGCCTCGCTCTCCAGGGAGAACAATCCGCCTCGGCAGCCCAGTTCAGTCGGGCAATTGAGATCAATCCCAGCGATGTCACCGCACTCCATTTCTCCGCCGTGACATTAGGTATCAATCGGATCGATAGCCCCCGAGCCATTCAAAATGCGCAACGTGCCGTCCGCCTTGCGCGACGCAGCCCGCTTCGCGCGGCGTACTTGAACACGCTGGGCCTCGCCCATCTCATTGCAGGCAACGAAGAGGATGCGATCGAGGCCATCGATGAATCCGTTCGCCTGGCTCCGAGCTCCTATGGCGTGATCATTTTCCAAGCCATCGCCCGGGCCTCTGTCGGCGATATCAGCGCAACACGGAATTCGCTCGCTCGCCTCCGGGAGCTTCGTCCCGACTTACCTGAGCAGCTCGTGAAGGCCTTCCTAACCACCACAGCCGGCCCACTCTACGAGACCGCTGAGCCGACCTTGGCGGCGGTGGGCTTTGGGGCCTAAGTTCGGGCGGACTCTCCCTCCCGAAAGATCGAGCCACTATGTCCGCAAAAACCGAGCCGTCCGTAAAAACCGAACCCACAAAGACTCAGCCCGTCAAATCTGAGCCTACCGATTCCGAGTCGCGCAATTCCGAAATCGCGAACCGAGGCTCTCACGTCCTCGTCGGAAACTACGCCCCGGCGCCCGTCGCTCTCGTGCGCGGCGAAGGGTCGTGGCTCTACGACGCCGAAGACAATCGCTTCCTTGACCTCATGGGCGGCATCGCGACCGCCACACTCGGCCATGCCCATCCCAAGCTCCGCGCCGCGCTTGAGGCCCAGGCGAGCCAGCTCTGGCACGTTTCGAATCTCTACACAACCGAACCCCAGATCGGACTCGCGGAACGCATCACGCGAAACTCTTTTGCTGAAGCGGTCTATTTTTGCAACTCGGGCGCTGAGGCCAACGAGGCCGCCCTGAAGCTCGCGCGCAGACATCATCATGATCGCGGCGCAAAGAGTGGCGAAGAGCGGTTTGAGATCATCGCTTTCGACGGCGCCTTTCACGGACGCACCCTCTTCACGGTCTCCGTGACCGGCACGCCCGCCTACTGGAAAGGCTTCGGGCCGCTCGTCCCCGGGATCCACCACGTGCCCTGGGGCGACCTCGAGGCCGTTCGCGAAAAGCTATCCATCAAGACCGCAGCCATCATCGTCGAACCGATCCAGGGAGAAGGCGGCGTACGCCTACCCCCGCCTGGCTTCTTGAAGGGCCTCCGCGCACTTGCGGACGAGAACGGCTGCTTGCTGATCTTTGACGAAGTCCAGGTCGGCATGGGCCGCACAGGCACGCTCTTCGCGCACGAACAAGAAGATGTGATCCCCGACGTCATGACCCTTGCGAAGGCGCTCGGCGGAGGGATTCCCATCGGCGCGATGTGCACCACCCGGGAACTGGCCGCCGCGCTCGTCCCCGGCACGCACGCGTCCACGTTTGGGGGCAATCCGCTCGCTTGTGCAGTGTCCTGCGCTGTCTTCGACGAACTGCTTGAAGGCGGCGTCCTCGACCACGCGAAGAGTATGGGGGAGCGACTCGGAGAAGGGCTCGACGCCATCGCGGCCGAAGTCGGCCCCGGCAAAGTGATCGACTCGCGGGGCCGCGGCCTTCTGCGTGGCCTGGAGCTCACCGGCCCGCCGGGTCCTGTGATCGATGCGTGCCGCGAACTTGGCGTACTCGTGATTTCTGCAGGGGGCAACGTACTCAGGCTCGCCCCTCCGCTCACGATTTCCGAGGAGGAAATTGACGAGGGCCTCGCGGTCCTGCGCCAAGTTCTCAGCGAGGTCGAATTCGCCCCGAGCGCGTAGCGATCGCATAGAGCACGACGCCGAGCGCGAGCGTGCCACCGCCCGCGACCGCCTGGGCTGGCTCTTTTACGAGTAGAAAGCCCGTGCTCCCCAGCGTGGCCCCGAGAAAGATAAGTGGAACCCAGGGGTAGCCGGGAACCCGCGCCACCAGTTCTCGCGCCCGAAACTGCGGAGTGAAGAGGCACGCCACCGTCGCGGCCGCAGAGAGACCTAACAAAGCCCCCACATAGAGAAGCAAATCGCGCAGGTCACTCAAGAAGAATACAGCCAGTGCGAGCACGACCTGCACAGCAATCGCGCGGCTCGGCGAGGCCCCTGAGCCGGAGCCGGAGACAGTCTCGGCGGCAGAAAAAAACTGAGGCAGTAAACCATCTTCCGCCATCTGCACATACACGCGCGGCCCCACCATCACCATCGCCGAGATCGACGTAAATAGACCCAAGGCAACGATCGCCGAAAGCGCGGCCCGCGCCGGAGCGCCGCCCAGCGCTTCCGCTGCAATCGCGCCCACTTCGGCTTTCCCAGCGAGTTCGCTCACGGGCGCCGCAAATAGAAACACGGCATTGAGCGCCAGATAGAGGACGGAGACGCCCGCGGTCCCAAGATAGAGCGCCCGCGGTAAGGTGTGCTCGGGTGAAACCAGCTCCCCGGCGATGTACACCGCCGCATTCCAACCCGAGTATGCGAAGGAAATCCAGACCAACGTCACGGCGAAAGCAGAGAGCGAGAAACCGGGCGGGGCTGCGGGTGTGAGCGCGGCGGTTTCCGCGGTCAACTGAGCGGCATCGACCGTAGCCGGCGCCCCGCCGCTCCATAGAATCGCCGCACCACCGACCAAAACGAACACGCCGATCGCGAGGAGCTTAAGCGCGACCGCGAGATCCTGAAGGCGGAGGCCCGTGCCGCGCGCGAGGCCATGCGCCAAGCCCGCCAAAACGATCGCCCCCGCACCGAGCCATCCCGAAGGCAGCTCGAAGCCAAACGAAGCCCCGGCATAGGCTTCAAGCCCGTGCGCAGCGACCGCGATCGGCGCGGTAAATCCAGCGAGGAGCGAGATCCAACCCGCTAGAAACCCCACCAGGGGATGGATCATGCGCGACAAGAAAAGATACTCGCCCCCGTTCCCGGGAATCGCGGCCGCAAGCCCCGCGTACGAAAGCGCGCCGCAAAGCGCGATCACGCCACCAACCGCCCAAGCGAGAAGGACGAGGCCTGGCGAACCCAGATCGGCCAGCGCATAGCCCGAGCTTGTAAATACGCCCGCGCCAATCATATTCGCCGCGACGAGCGCTGCGGCGCTGGGAACGGCGATTCCGCCTTCATGCCGTGCGCCGCTCATGCCGCGAGTGACCGAACTAACAAATATAGAGTGGCCGACTCACCGGCCTTTCCACTGGGGCGCGCGCTTTTCGGAAAAGGCCAGCGGGCCTTCGACAAAGTCCTCGCTGTGGAAGAGTTCTCCAACGGCCGGATACTTCTCGGCCATCGCATCCTCGATCAGACCATGCTTGAGGCCGGCCATTGCGGCCTGCTTGGTCGCGCGCACCGAGAGCGGGGCACACTCAACAATCTGATCTGCCCAGCGCCGCGCGGCCGCCATCAATTCTGCGGGCGCCACCACCTCGTTCACGAAACCGAGATTCTCGCCCTCTTCCGCGCCGACGCGGCGTCCCGTCAACATCATGCCCATGGCGCGCTTCATGCCGATTTGGCGCGGGAGGCGATGCAGCCCTCCCGCCAACGCAGCAAGCCCGACCTTCGGCTCCGGCAACGCGAAGAGTGCGTTTTCCGACGCGATGATTAGATCGCAGGCCAAGGCGATCTCAAAGCCGCCGCCCATCGCGACGCCGTTCACAGCCGCAATCACAGGCTTCGCGTTATCGTACCGCGCCGTGAGTCCCGCGAACCCGGTACTCGGGCCGCCCTTCATTTCGCCGCCTGCTTCCTGCGCCTGATACTTGAGATCGTTGCCCGCGCAGAAGGCCCGATCCCCTGCTCCGGTGATGATCGCCACCCAAAGATCCGGATCCGCACAGAAATCATCAAAGACCGCGGCCAATTCTTCGTTGGCCATCCAGTGCAGCGCGTTCATTCGCTCGGGTCGATTGATTGTCACCGTGAGAATGCGGCCGTCTTTGTCCGCGGTACAGAATTCGAGATTGTTCAGATCCGCCATGCTTCGTATTCCTTCCGAGACCTAACGTGCCGCGCGACGCGCGCGCACAGCCTCTGCGAGCATTTCAAAGAGCGGCTCTGTGCGCTCCCAGCTCATGCATTTATCCGTGATGCTCTGACCGTAAACGAGGCCTTCGCTGCCCTGGTCTTGCGAATGCTTCTGATTTCCGTCCAACAGAAAGCTCTCCATCATCAGGCCGAAGATTGCCTCGTTGCCGCCGGCGATTTGACCAGCGAGTGACTTCGCGACATCGGGCTGCACCTCGTGGTTCTTCCCGCTATTCGCATGGCTGCAGTCCACCATCACTCGGCCCGGTAGGCCGGCCTTCTCAAGCTGCGCTTCCACACTCGAGATTGCTTCCGCCTCAAAATTGGGACCGCTTGAACCGCCGCGGAGGATCACATGGCAGAAGGGATTGCCTTTTGTCGCCACGATCCCCGCGATGCCCTGCTTGGTGACCGACAGAAAATGATGCTCCCCGGCCGCCGCGCCGATCGCATCGATCGCGATCTGGACTGTGCCGTAGGTGCCGTTCTTGAACCCGACCGGCATGGAAAGACCCGAGGCGAGTTCCCTATGCACCTGGCTCTCGCTCGTGCGTGCGCCGATCGCGCCCCACGAGATGAGATCGGCGTAAAACTGCGGTGTGATCGGATCGAGAAATTCACTGCCGGTGGGGAGGCCTAACTCCGTCACGCCGAGCAGGAAGCGGCGGGCGCGGTACAACCCCTCGCGAATCGAGAAACTGCCGTCGAGCTTGGGGTCGTTAATGAGACCCTTCCAGCCGACCGTTGTGCGGGGCTTTTCGAAATAGACGCGCATAACGATGCAGAGATCGTCTTTGTACTGTTCGCGGATCGGTGCGAGGCGGCGTGCGTATTCCAGACCCGCTTCGGGATCGTGAATCGAGCAAGGGCCCACCACCAACACGAGTCGATCGTCCTCGCCCGAGAGAACTTTCTCGATCTCGCTTCGCCCTTCGGCGATGGTCTTGTTTTGCTGGGCGCTTACAGGGAGATCCTCGAGAAGGATCTCGGGGCCGATCAGCGGCCGGATATTCTGGATCCGGACGTCATCGATCTCGTGAAACATCGCTCGAACCTCTCTGCCTCAGGGCGCCAGCGGGGCCGGGCCAGGGCAAGCCGAAACAGGGCGACCCAAATCGGGCCAGGCGGGCTGCACGACGCCGCCCGGACGAGCTTGTATACCGGCGCTCGCACGGGCGGACAACCCCGGGCAAGATGCTAACCCCCTGAGATCACGGCTTTTTTGAGCGAATCGAGCGGCTCGGACGGAGGTCTTAAATGCGGCTTATCCGGCGCGACCGGCCTGGTCTGCGGATCCGTAAGCGGTCCAGATGCTGATCGCATGGAACAGGAGTCCCGGAATAATGATCGTCGAGTACCCGATGCTGATCATCGCGAACCAAACCGCGCCGGCGAGGAGCCGACCACAATAGACGTGCCCCAGTCCGGGGATCAAAACGGCCAAGACAGCTGCGATCCCAGGGCTCGGCAACCGTCGAACGCGCACCTCTCCCGAAGCATCGATCGAATCGAATTCATCACTGGTCATTCTGGTTCTCCCTCGTGAATAGGACCGGGGTGAATCCTGCGCCCCCACCTTCGGATAGCAACCCGCATGCCAGAGTTCGATTACCCTCGGGGATCTCCGAGGAAAGTCCAGGGCGAGCTCATCGCCGCCTCACGCCCCCAAAGGGAACAAATCATGAGCGGCCGCCGGGACCTGTCGTGAATCGCCGACAGATCAAGATCATGCATGCAGCGAGAAACCTGCATTCCCACTCTAAGCGCCCACCGCGGGATGACCGCTCAGGCCTTCAAAGATTTGCCGGAGCATCCCGATTCCCTCGCGAATCGCGGCCGATTCGAGACGGCCGAAGCCAAGGACGAGTTCCACCGCCTCCACCAAAACGCGCCGCCCCTCCGCATAGAGCGTGCCCGCCCAGATAATGCGGCTCCTCGAGCAGAACAGAATCGCCCATCTACCAAGAGACGCGTCGTGAGATCAAGCGCCTGCGCGACGCCGCCCACGATCACGACTTCATCGGCACGGCAATCAATGCCGCGCGCACGGCCCAAATACGAGGCGATAGCCACGCGCAATTCCTGCGATCCGGATGGATCGGCGTAGTCAAACTCAGCGTTCGGCAGCAACTGAGCCGTGCGAACGAAGTTGCGTCGCCAGCTTTAGTAAGGAAGTCGATCGAGGTCGGGAACGCGGGGCCTAAAATCATGCAGCTCTCGGTCGCAGGCTCGAAACCGGGCGTAAACGCCAACCTTGTGGTCGATGATTCTCTCGTCGACGTGCCATCCGGAACGAGCGTATTCAACGGCATCCCCGTCGAACTCACGCGTGCATAATGCCTAACAAATAAGTAGAGACGCCCAGAGGTGGGAGCCGATCGGCCTATCGCACGGAACCCGAACCACCGTCGACCCACATCGTCTGCCCCGTAACATAGTTCGCATCCTCGCTCGCCAGGAAAGTGACGACGCGCCCGACATCGTCGCGACAATCACCAACGCGTCTAAGAGGAATCTGCTCGATCGCGGCTTGATGGCCTTCCGGATCAAGCTTGGCCCAGTCGAGCATCCCCGGGGAGTTCGCGAAGGGACAAACGATATTGACCCGAATACCCTCCGGCCCCCATTCTCGCGCGGCTACTCGAGACAAACCGCGGATGCCCTCTTTCGCAGCCGCGTAGGCGCCCTGCGCGACGTTGCCGCTGGTTCCGGAACCACTGGCAAAATTGATGATCGCCCCGCCCCCTCGCGCGACCAGATGAGGTTGCGCGGCCTGCATGCACCAGAACGTGGCCCAGAGATTCGTCTTGATCACGCGGCCGAACGTCTCGTCATCAAACTCCATGAGCATGAGACCGGGCGTCGGCGTCCAGGCGGCGTTGTTCACAAGAACATCGAGCCCGCCGAAGGTCTCGACCGTTTTCGCGACTGCCGCTTCGCAATCCGCGCGGCGACCGACATCGCCCTCGATCGCAACCACACGCGCGCCCTGCCCTTCAAGATGCCGCGCGGTCTCCGCCAAGGTTTCGGGATCAATCTCAACGAGACCAATCGCCGCGCCCTCCGAAGACATGGCCTCCGCAATCCCTCGACCAATCCCTCGGCCGGCCCCTGTCACCATCACCACCTTGCCCTCAAGCTTCGCCATATCGCCCTCCTCCTCCATCCCCGTTGGGACGTGATTTCAGCGTAATTCTAGAGAGGCCGGAGCGAACGCGCCCGGGTGGACAGGCACCGCTATCGTCTCGCTTCTAGATTTCGCTCGAGGAGAACAGTCCGTGTTCGAAAACCTGACATCCCCCATCACCATCGGCGGCATGACCCTCCGTAACAGAATCGCCATGGCCGCGATGGGCGTCGAGATCGCCGAAAAAGATGGGCACGCGCGCGAACCGATCATCGCCTACTACGAAGAACGCGCCCGTGGCGGCGTCGGCCTGATCATCACGGAGGTCTGCCCCGTCGCCTATCCCCAAGGCGCGACCGCCGAGCGACAACTTGCGGTCTCAAGCGACGATTACCTTCCGGGCCTGAAAGAGATGACGGAACGCGTCCATAAACATGGCGCCAAGATCGCCTTGCAGCTGGTTCATCACGGCAAGGTTGCACGCATCGACACCAAGCAAGGCCGGCCCGTGCTCATGCCCTCGATGCCACGCTTTAAGGGCAAGATGGATATGGGCAACGATCTCTCGCGCGAAGAACTCGGATGGATGGCCGCGGCGAGCGGCGGCGGACGCCCTGAGATCAAACCCGCTGACAAAGACGATATAGCCTGGGTGATCGACGTGTTCTCGAGTGCGGCCGAGCGCGCGCGCCGAGCGGGCTTTGACGGAGTCGAGATCCATGCTGCGCACGGCTATCTGCTTTCTGAATTCCTTTCCCCTGCCTGGAATTTCAGGGAAGACGAGTACGGCGGCAGCCGCGAGAATCGCGCGCGGTTGTTATGCGAAGTGATTCGAGCCTCCAAGGAACGCGCCGGCAGCGATTTCCCGATCTGGGTACGCATCGATTGCCGCGAGTTCGGCGTTGCAGGCGGCATCGAACCTGAAGACGCTGCCCGAACCGCAGAGCTCGCGCAGGAAGCCGGCGCAGACGCGATTCACGTTTCGGCCTACTCGGACTCGACGTCCGCCGAAGGCTTCACCCAGGCACCGCTGGTTCATAAAGAAGCGGGCTACGTAGACGAAACGGCCCAGATCAAGTCGCACGTGCAGATCCCCGTCATCGCCGTGGGCCGCATCGAGCCCGAAAAAGGCGAGGCCTTGATCAAAGAGGGCAAAGCGGACGTGATCGCCATGGCGCGTAAGCTGCTCGCCGACCCGGCTATCGCCAACAAGTTGATGGCCAATAAACCCGAAGACATTCGCCCCTGCATCTATTGCTACACCTGCGTCGCCCAGCCCTTTTTCGATCGAAAGGTGCGATGTGCTGTGAACCCGATCACCGCAAATGAAGACACTCTCGGAAGCGCCGAACGAGACAAAGCAGCGAAGCCGAAGCGCATCCTGATCGCCGGCGGCGGCCCCGCTGGACTCGAAGCCGCGCGGCTCGCCCGACTCCGCGGACACGAGGTCGTGCTCTGCGAGAAATCGTCCCAGCTCGGCGGCACGCTTCGCTTCGCGGCACTCGTCTACGAACCCAACGAGCGCCTGCTCAATTGGCTCGAGCATCAGGTAAAGAGTCTCGGAGTCGATATCCGCCTCGATACCGAGGTGACGGCGGAGCTCGTTCGAGAGATTGCGCCCGACGAACTCTTCGTCGCCGCTGGAGCAAGTCGGTCGAAGCCCGTGCTGCCGGGCATCGACCGCGACCATGTATTCGACGGCGACGATCTCCGCACTCTGCTCACCGGCCAAGGCGATCCGGCCGCGGCCAAGAAGCTCTCGCTCTTCGGACGCATCGCCGTGAAGGCGGGACGCATGACGGGAATTACGGGCTCGCCATCACTCCTTCGCGAAGCCTCGAAGGCCTATATGCCCGTCGGTAAGAAAGTCGTCATCGTCGGCGGCGGCTTGGTCGGGCTTGAGCTGGCTGAGTTCTTTGTCGAACGACATCGAAAGGTCACCGTGCTCGAAGAGGGTCCGCGATTTGGGCTCGAGATGGCACATCCGCGGCGCTGGCGCGCACTCGCCGACTTGCGGGCACAGGGTGCCGAGCTCATTGCCAACGCCCATATGCGATCGGTTGGCGCCAAAGACGTCTCCTATGACATCCGCAAGAAGGGCGAGGCCCAAGAGCCGAAAACCGTCGCCGCCGACACCGTCATTCTGGCGACGGGACTCGGTGCGAATCCCGAGATCCCGAAGGCATTGGCCGAGAGCGGCGTGCCTCTGCGCGAGATCGGTGATGTGAGCGGCGTTGGCTATCTCGAGGGAGCCATACACGACGGTTTCCATGCCGCATTGGAACTCTAGACTCCGACACACAATGACAAGACCAATCCGATTCGTGGGGGGCCTGTTGGCCCTCGCCGCCATCGTCGTACTCGAAGGGTGCTCATACTTGCGCGCATCGTCGGGAGACACGCTGGCTCTCGCCCAAGCAACTGAACCCACCCAACCGGAGATCGTCGCGGCGGATATCGCCACGCACGTCGCGGCCCTCACTGCCCCTATCATGGAAGGCCGCATGTCCGGCAGCGCCGGCGAGCGGGTCGCCGCAGAGTACTTGAAGCGCGCCATGGAACGCCTCGAACTCGAACCGGCGGGAGATGACGGAGATTTCCTGCACCGCTTTACCTTCACTTCGGGCGTAGCGCTCGGGGCGAATAACACGCTGAGCATCGCGCCCTCAGGCGACGCATCGGATCCCGAATCGGTAGCGCTTGAGATCCAGCGGGACTGGAGACCGCTAGCGTTTTCTCGTTCTGACCGTTTTACCAAGAGCCAGATCGTTTTCGCAGGCTACGGCATCGTCGCTCCGGCGAGCGGCGACAGTCAATCCATCAACGAGTACGCCCAAATCGAGGCACAGGATCGCTGGGTCCTCGTGTTTAGAGGTATGCCGAGCGAAATCGAAGGCGATCGCCGACAGCATATGCAACGCCACGTCAGCCTTCGGCACAAGGCGATGGTTGCGCGGGATCATGGCGCACGTGGGATCCTCTTCATGAGCGGGCCGCTCGGGCAGTTCCGCGAGCAACTCGTTCCTCTGCGCTTTGATGCATCGCTTGCGGGGACTCGAATAGGGGCGTTGGCTCTGACCGACTCTGCTGCCTCGAAGATCCTCGCCGCGGGCCAGGACGAGGGCGAAGGAGAGGGGCCGGACAGCGGGACACCGGCGCTTGAGAGCATTCAAGCCGAGACGAACCGGCAGCTTCTCGCCTTGCTCAAAGGCCAGAGGATAAGCCCGGACGCGTCGACGAGATCAACGGCGATATCCGCGGCAAAGGGCGTCACGATCGAGGGGCGAATCGATCTGGAGACGATTCGAGCAACCGGACATAACGTCGTCGGACGCCTTCAGATCGGCCCCGAGCCGAGCGCGCAGACCATCGTGCTGGGTGCGCATTTCGACCATCTCGGCTTTGGTGAAACGACGGGTTCCCTCGCCAGCGGGAGTGATGTCGGCCGCATGCATCCGGGCGCGGATGATAATGCTTCAGGCGTCGCCGTACTGCTCGAAGTGGCGGAAGCGCTTCGAGCGGCACGCGATGCCTTTGACACGGGGGATACGGGTGATGTGGGGGATGAGGATGGCGCCATCGGTAGCCGGGACTTCATCTTCGCCGCTTGGTCGGGTGAAGAACTCGGCTTATTAGGTTCCGACGCCTGGGCCCGGGAAAATATCAATCCCCATTCCAACGATTCAGGTCCGGTCGCCTATCTCAACTTTGATATGGTCGGACGGCTGCGCAATGAGCTGATCGTGCAAGGACTCGGCTCGAGTCCCGCATGGCAGGCGCTGCTCGATTCGGCGGCCGAGAAAAGCCCACTCGCAATCGCGAGGCAGCAAGACGCCTATCTCCCGACCGACGTGACGAGCTTCTACACGCAGGGCGTACCGGTCTTGGCCGCGTTCACCGGCGTGCACAGCGAGTACCATACGCCTGGCGACCTGCCCGAGCTCCTTAACCTCGAGGGCACGGCCCAGATCGCCCAGCTCTTCATGGGGATTGCTTCCGAAATTTCCCGCGGAGAGTCTCCCCCGCCCTATCAAGCCCAGCAGCGACCCGCTTCCGGACAAACCCGGGCTGGATTCCGCGTCTTCCTGGGAACAGTGCCCGATTATGCACAGACGGATCTGGTCGGCGTCCGACTCTCCGGAGTCGCCCCCGACGGGCCAGCGGAGAGTGCCGGCATCCAGAGTGGCGATCTCATCATAAAAGTGGATGAGCGTACTATCGAGAACCTCTACGACTACACCTACGCCCTCCAGGCGCTGCGTGTTGGTGAATCGGCCCGCATCGTGGTCGAAAGGGCCGGAGACCCCCTTTCATTCGAGGTGGTCCCTATCTCCCGAGATTGACTAAGCTTTCGAAGTGCAGAGCGAAATTTCACAGCGATTCCAGCAGTTGGTCCAGAACCTGGAGGGGGTTCATTCGGGCGAAGCCGCCGGTCTGGCCGAAGGAGCCCTCGTCGTCGCGGCGGAGGCGCGGCCCGAGACCGATATCGATTCCGCACTCGAAATCCTCGACGGCGTGGTGGAACGGATTCGACCTCTCGTCGAAGCGGCCTCCGGTCCCAAGGCGAAGATCCAGGCGCTTAATCACGGGCTCTTCGAACTCGAAAAATTCCGAGGGAACCAGACGCAATACGATGACCCAAGGAATAGCTTCCTCGACGAGGTGCTGACGAGCCGAAAAGGATTGCCAATCACCCTTTCGATTCTTTACGTCGACATTGCGCGCCGCTTCGGTCTCGAAGCCTACGGCGTCGGCTTTCCCGGCCATTTCCTCGCCAAGATTGTCGGCGTGAGCGACGTGCCGGAACAAGAGGTCATCGTCGACCCCTTCTTCGGTCGAACCCTGAGCATCGACGATTGTGCCGAGCGCCTTAAGGCAGCCGCCGGCAGCGACGTGCCCTTCGACCAGCAATGGCTGCGCCCGGCGAGCGCGCAAGAGATCTACATCCGCATGCTTAACAATCTAAAGCTGCTCTACCTGAGGCAGGGCGACGGCCTCGGCGCGCTCGGATGTTTCGATCGAATCCTCACTCTCGCTCCGCAAGCAGCGAGCGAATATCGCGACCGCGGCCTCCTGCTTGAGCGACTCGATTGTATCCACGCAGCCATCGAAGACCTCTCACAGTATCTTGAACTCGCGCCGCGTCATGAAGACACCTCGGGCATCCGCGCGCGGCGCGATGCGCTTGTGCAGCGCCGCCCCTCGCTCAACTAGCTTCGAGCCTTCGCCCAAAGCACGTAAGCACGTAAGCACGCAGGCACGTGAGCACCTCACCCCCGAGCACCTTGGCGAAGACGCGAAAGAGCTTGGGAATCCTTCGTGTGAGGCAAAGGAAAAAGGCAAACGAAAACGGGCGCCCTCTTCCGAGAGCGCCCGTTCTGGACTGCATCCAAACGGATGCACTCCGCAGGACCCTAGACGATCCTTTTCATTTAAGCGGAGCCGGGAAAACAACCGTCTCCGAATTCTGGGCCGTGACGAATCCGTCGACTCCGCCCATCGGTCTCATTGCTGAGAGCATATCGTCAAAGACCTGGACCTCATGTGCACCGTCGCGCATGAACCCGACGACCAACTCATCTACACCGTCCCCATCGATATCGCCGAAGGCCGACCGCGTCGCCCCATCCTCACTTTGATAGGCATCGCGACCCGTCTGGACATACCAAACGTCGTCCGTCGACGTCGGGAACCCATTCTCCGCGTCGTCGAGAATCGCGACTTGGCCACCACTCCCCGTCCCGAAGCTCACCGCAATCTCGTCCTTGCCATCGCCGTCAAAATCACCGACCGCCGGCATGGCCAGCATTCGCTTCGAGCGAGTGACATCCAGAACGTCGATCCAGGAATGTTTGCCCTTGTTGCCCGGATGAACCCCAAAGCCGTCCTGTGCGTCGTCGAGAATCACAATGCGACCGATGCGCCCACGGCCGAGTCCTGCAACGATCTCGTCACGGCCATCCCCATCAATATCCCCGAGCGCCGGGAAGATCGGACCCCAGTAGCGCTTCGGAACCGGGATCTGCATGAAGCCCGCCTCGTCTGTGCGCTCCGATGCCATAGGGGCGAAGCCCGTCGTGACATCATCGAGCACCTGAACGACTCCGCGCATCATGATATCGAAGCCCACCACGATTTCCCCGCGGCCGTCGCCATCGACATCACCGCACGCGGGCCACGTGGCACCGCTGGTGTTCCTATTGCGATATGCCGGCGGGGCTGTCTGGAGTGTCGTCTGGCTGACCACTTCTCCATTCTCGATCATGATGATCGCGATCCGCCCCTTCCCCTTCTTGTCGAAGCCGATCAGAAGATCCAGATCGCCGTCGCCATCAAGGTCGCAACGGCTCGGATGAATCGCGCCGTCTCCCGCGAGAGAATCCATGGTCAAAGACTCGAGCGAGCGATCGCCAAGAAGCCGAGACATCAGGCCGCCCGGAAGCACGCCGAGGCCCACGCCGACATCGTCACCGAGGGGAACCGGAGCACCCTCCGACTCGCCCATGCCATCACCAGAGTCGCCGCCCGTGTTGCCGGCAGAGTCGCCGCCAGAGTCGCCGCCGGTCTCACCACCGGTGTTGCCGTCCGTCGTACCGCCAGTCTCGCCACCGGTTTCACCACCGCCGGTCGATCCGTCGTCGCCGCCGTCAGTGCTGCCGCCGGCGCCTTCATCACCTCCATCGGTGGGCGCCGGAACAGGAGCAGGCGCAGGAATGGCAGCGACGCGCAGTTCGTTCGAGAACCGCGAGGTCTCGCCAGACAGGTCGTAGCTGCGCAGCGCAACGAAGAGATCCACCGAATCTTCAAGATCCAGCGAATACACTATTTCGCCGCCCTGCGGAGGAGGCGAACCTAAATCGAACTCACCGACATAGTTGCCGCTTTCGAGTCCGACATGCATCGTATAACCCGCTGCGTCGTCCGAAGGACTCGGCGCGAACTGAAGCCGATATTCCCGCAGCGCTGCACTCGCCGAAGGCGCCGCGAGCGTTGCGAGGGAAAAGAGCGTTGCCGCGAAAAGCGCAGACCGACGGCGCGATTCGCTTAAACGAGTGAACAGGGAGGAAGAGAGTCTTGCGTTGTCCATGGACAGCTTCTTCGGGCAGGTCCATATCGGCGACGGTGATCCCCCTCACTTCGACTCATTAATTTTATACGAGTGAGCCTAACATGCGTAGCGAAGGCAGATCATAGGCAGGTCAAATGCATATCAGAGGCATCTAAAGGGCATATCAAAGGCAAGCCAGAGCGCGTGCGCGTGAGGCCCAAGTTACGAGCGGATCGAAACCCAGGTCTTCTCTTTCGAAGACTTTCGAATCGCATCGAGGACCGCCTGAATCGCAACACCATCGGCGAAGGTGCCGGCACGCGGATCGTCGGCAACTTCCTTGCCCCAGATTCGATCGCGACAGACTTCATAGAGTCGCGTGTAGGGCCCCAGATCCATGCCCATCGAATGGAGCATGTCGTACGTAGTCGTCAGCAGCTCGGCCGGCGGCGGTTCAGGAGCAGGCATCACGAGATCGTCCGGAACCGGCAAGAAGCGCTCACCTGAAGCGTCAGCCAAGCCAACCCGGTCGCCCTCGATCCACAGAGTTCCCTTGGAACCGACGAAACGCGTGCACGCCGCGAAGGGGCCACGCGCCGCCGCAGAGCTCTGCAGCATGCCGTCAACGCCGGTCGTCGTGCGAAAATGAACGGTGTACGAATCGTCCGCGGACCAGGGCAGCTCCTCGGACCGTTCCGCCACCGTGCGCACCGACGCACTCACGCCTTCAAATTCGCCGAGCGTCATGCGGATCTGGTCGATCGTATGCGAGGCGTAGGCGCCCAGCCAGCCGCCTCCTTCTTCTTCATCGCGCCACCATTCAGGCACTTCAGCGTTCGCATCCGCCAGCGCCGGCATTTGAAAGAGCAGCGTCGCCAGCCGAGGCTCCCCGATCACACCCTGAGCGATGGCGCGCGTCGCCAAGGCCTGCCCTGTCGACCAGCGAAATTCGGTGCCTAACAGATGCACAATACCCGCGCGTTCCGCGGCTTCGAGCATGCGCTGTCCCTCCGCCGCATCTCGAGCGAAGGGTTTCTCGCAGACGACATGCTTCCCTGCAGCAATCGCCGCCAAGACAATCGAGGAATGCGTATGCGGCGGCGTGGCCACCGCCACGAGGTCGACCCCAGGCAGCGAAATCGCTTCATCGAGGGAGTTCAACCCGACGGGCACATCGAAGAGTTCGGCGCGCTTCTGCGCCTTCGCTAGATCACGGCCGACGAGGGCTTTGACCTCGATGCCCGCTTTACGCATAGCGCGCAAATGCGTGAGCACACCAAAGCCTGTGCCAACAACTACCGCACCAATCGCGTCCGACATGCATTCTCTCCCCGCTCGAAGTTTGCTCACCCGGTTCCGCGACATCGCGTGGGGTGACCCATCATCCTAGCGAGCTAGCGGGAGAGATGCGCTCGTCGAAAGCCGAGACTAAGGAGTCCCAATGCGAGCAGTAATCCGGTGGCCGGCTCGGGGACGACGATCGGCGCCGGCGTAAGCGAAACGGTCGAAATCACGAGCACATTCAGCGCCTTCAGCCGAAGCGAACCCAGCACTACACGCGAGATATCGAGATACACGTCGCCGGGCGCATTCAACGTGAAATCGAAAAGAGAAGCGCCACTCCCGCTCGTGGCCATGGCCTTGGTCATGGTCGTGGTCGTGGTCATGGTCGCCGCGGAGACGAGGCTAAATGGGGCGGCCGGAGGCGTTGGAGTGAATAGCGGCGGGAACGCACGAGTGATCGTGCCGCCGGCACCGATCGTCAGAGGGTTCGTTGGGACGACTGGACCTCCAACCACGACGACGCCTCCGGTGTCAATCTCCGACGGAAAATCGCTGAGGTCGATCATCACCGAACTCAGGTCGAGCTCGCCAAGCGAGGTGAGATACACGTCGCCCGTGGCCTGAAGGGGGCCCAGAACGTAGAGGTTCCCGCCTGCGATCAGATTGATCGAGAGACCGTCGCCCAACGCCTCCAGCCCGAGGCTGAAATCAAAGTCGACCCCGGAGAAAATCCCGCCCGGCCTCTCGGGCACGACTCCCAAGGAGCTGCAGTCGCCCTCGCAGAGGGTACGCACGAACGAGCCTGCCTCTCCCACAACTGAGCCCACTGGGAGCGCTCGAGCCGCAGGCGTCCAGATCAGTACAAGCAACAACAGCACAAGCCAAATCGACACGAAGCGAATCGCTCGACAGTGCATAAAGCACCTCTTTCTGTTGAGAAGGAAGTGGGCCGTAAAGCCAATGCGTGGCGCACGAAATGAGACGTGGACCGTTAATTGCGCCTGGGGTGACCGTTCGCTCAATCACAGCTAAATGAGACCTTGCGTTCACGTGGTTTGCTGAACTGTGTGGCCGGGTGTACCCAATTCCATAGGCAATTTTCCCGAGAATCCACCGGCGAGCAGATGTTCATGGCAGGCGCAATTAACGGTCCACGTCTCACGAAATGAAGATCGTGCCAATCAAACGTCATTCAGTGGGCGACCCCGGTGGTTCGAGCCAGCCGCAGGAGCGCGTTGCTGAAGAAGTGGCGGCAGTTATTCGCGCGCGAGAGGCAGTTCGAGCCGCATCACCGTGCCGTCTGCGCCGGAGCCCAGCACACGCTGCTCGCCGGAATGATCCCTGATGATCTCGCGTGCGATCGCGAAAGATAGGATCACGGCGATCCGAGAATGACCAGGCGCCTTCATTCCGCCCCTCCCCGGCGTGAAAGACAATCCCACCGTCAGCACGTCACCAAAGCGCTGGACCTGCGTATTCCTTTCCGACCGTTCAATAAGACGCCCACTCCGGAGACCACACCATGTTTGCAGCCTCCCTTCATCGAATCGTCCGGCGCCCCTACTCCCTTCTTGGCGCCCTGGTTCTCGTAGCGCCTCTTTTCGCCCCGCTGTTCGCCCCCTCCCCTGCCTCGGCGCAGTCCGACGAACCTGAGCTTCAGCTCTCAAACTACGCGCTTTCTTTTGGTCCCGAGACACAGCGCAGCGCGGAGGGCCGATGGGATCGGGACTACCTCGCGCAGATCCGATTTGGAACAACACCTCGGTCGAAGGCGGACCCGGCCCGAGGCGGGCGAGCCGGCGAACACCGTTTTGTCGAGCACTCCGACCGGAGTCGCCAGGCTGCGCTGCGCCAGGTCATCGCGCTGGAGTCCGAACTCTGGAAGCGCCACACTCCAGGTGCAACGATTGCTGACAATCGATTCGCCACGCTTCCGCCAAGAACACCGAAGCCGCACGCACAGGAATTGGCCTACGGACCACAGCCCCTCGACCTGCCTTTCGCGCTTGCCGACCCCCGTGAAGAGACCGTCCAGCTCTCCGAATGCGAGTTGCAAACCGCACCCGCAGTCACGATCGCGCAGTCACGAGCAACTGAGCGCACTCATTCCGAGATGTCCACAATCCAAGTGACGCCAAGGCAGGATCGAACGCCGGAACCCTGCTAAGCCTGTCCCCGACTGCCTCGATCGCCGAGAGTTCCCAACAAAGGACGCCAGCGTGACTTGGTCCATCCCCTCTTCGCGAACAGCGAGCTGGCGAAAAACCTTCATCGCTCGAAAGAAAAGTCGGTCAAGATTCAAGTCTCCGTTCGCTGCCAGGCCTGCGACGACGAGATGTGTTTCGTGCAGCGGACGACCCGACTGGCAGCGCGACAAAAAGGCAAGGTTCAATAGGAGATCGCATGATTGAAAGTATTCGCACACCGGACTCTCGATTCGAAAACCTGCCCGGCTACGACTTCGAACCGCATTACTCCGAGATCGACGGACTGCGCATGCATTATGTCGACGTTCAGGGCGGCGCCGATCAAGGCGTCGAGCCCAGCGGCGAAACTGTGCTCATGCTCCACGGCGAGCCGTCTTGGAGTTACCTCTACCGAAAGATGATCCCGATCGTTGCGAAGGCGGGACATCGCGTCATCGCTCCCGACCTGATTGGCTTCGGTCGCTCGGACAAACCGATCCATCAATCGGACTACAGCTATGCGTCGCATGTCGAGTGGCTCCGAGTGCTGCTCTTCGATGTGCTGGACCTGAACGACATCACACTCGTTTGCCAGGATTGGGGTGGACTTCTCGGCCTGCGGCTCGTCGGTGAACATCCCAACCGCTTCCGACGGGTTGTCGCTGGAAACACCGGACTGCCCGTTGGCGGAGGAGCCTTGACGTCGCAGTTCGAAGACTGGCTGAAGTTCTCCCAAGAGGCTCCGGAGCTGCCGGTCGGTGGCATCATCGCCGGCGGCACCACAAATGACCTGCCTGCAGAAGTGCAGGCCGCCTACGACGCGCCCTTTCCCGATGAGACCTATAAGGCGGGCGCGCGCATCTTCCCTGCGCTCGTCCCGATTACGGACGACAACCCGGCCATTCCCGCCAACGAAGCCGCCTGGAAAGTGCTCGAACGCTTCGAGAAGCCCTTTCTCACTGTTTTCAGCGACAGCGACCCAATGACAAAGGCTTCTGAGAAAATCTTCAGGGAGCGCATTCCCGGTGCGCGCAACCAACCGCACACCGAGATTCAGAACGCCGGACATTTCCTGCAAGAAGATCAGGGAGCGGCTTTGGCCGCGGTGGTCGTCGGCTTCCTTCACGCGACTTAGCCTGATGGGCAGATAGCCCGGGAGCCCGGGACGACTGTATCTTCGGGGCTCCTTGATCGATTGAATATGAGGCGTCAGAATACAAATGCAGCCCCAAGAATCCGCGCGCGTCTCGGCCGGCCGCGCACACCACGCCTTCCTCGCATCCGCCGCCTCCTTCTTCGTCGCGCTGTTCCTCGGCGCCTGCGCGAGTTCTCCGGACACATCGCGCGATCTGCATTTCGACTCCATCGTGATCGACGGCCATTCGGATACAACGCCGCGCTTCGAAGACCCGACCTGGCGCTTCGGCGAACGGCATGACGCGTCCGACGGTCATATGGACCTTCCCCGGATTCGCGAGGGCGGTCTCGATGTCCAGTTCTGGTCGATTTACATGGGCAAGCAGGATCAGCCCGGCGCCGCGCTTCGCGAGGCGCTCGAGCGGATCGACGCCGTGCATCAGATGGCCGCCCGTTACCCCAACGACGTCGTGGTCGCGGGGTCCGTTCGCGAGATCCGGGACGCGGTGGACGATGGCAAACTCGTCAGCCTAATGGGCATAGAAGGCGGCCATATCATCGAAGATAGTCTGCCGGCGCTGCGCAATTTCTATCGTCTCGGCGTGCGCTACATGACGCTCACCCATTCCTTTCATACCGGATGGGCGGATTCGTCCGGCACCCGCTCCACGCCCGAACCGCTGCATAACGGCTTGACTGATTTCGGTCGCGAGGTCGTGCTTGAGATGAATCGGATCGGAATGTTAGTCGACATTTCCCACGTCTCCGACAAGACCTTCACGGATACGCTTGCGGTGACGCAGGCGCCCGTGATCGCGTCTCATTCTTCAACGCGCGCGATTGCCGAGCATCCGCGCAACCTCACGGACGAGATGTTGAAAGCACTCGCGGAGAACGGCGGCGTCGTCATGATCAATTTCTATCCTGCCTATATCGACGAAGCGGCTCGCGATGCGACGCGGGCCTATTTCGCGGAACACGGCGCGGGCCTTGAGGAACTCGGGCGCGAGGCCGCGGGCAATGCGGCAGAGCGCGGGCGACTTTTCCGGGCGCATTTTGCGGCCTATCCCGTACCCCAAGCTTCCCTCGACGTTTTGCTCGATCATTTCGATCATGCGATCCGCGTCGCGGGGCCCAACCATGTCGGCATCGGCGCGGACTGGGATGGCGTCTCGAGTATGCCCGTTGGGATGGAGGAGATCAGCGATCTCCCCTCCCTCACCGAGGGCTTGCATGCGCGAGGACACTCGGAGAGTACGATCCGCAAGGTGCTGGGTGAGAATCTCCTGCGCGTACTCGCTGAAGCGGAGTACGTCGCCGAAAACCTCGCCGCCGAAACGCCCTAGGGTTTCAGCGCCTGCTATGGGTCGCCCGCAGCGATCTAGTTCGAACCGGGCCCTGACTCGCAGTAGCCCTTCCGCATGTCTCGCGTCGGGCGTGCTGGGTTATTTTCAAACGCGCATTTGCCCTCGCACCTCCCTTAATCCCTCTTGCTAGGAGTCCACCATGAATATCGGCTTGATCCCCGTGAATGTCGCCGTCCCGAATGTCCAGGCCATGATCGGCATGGCCCAGCTTTGCGAAGGACTCGGATTCGAATCCGTCTGGACCTTCGAGCATACGATCGTCCCCGTCGACTACGCCTCGCAGTACCCCTATAGCCCGGACGGGAAGATGGCTGTCAAACCCGAAACCAATTTCGTCGATCCCCTGATCGCACTGGCCGCAGTCGCCGCGCAGACCAAGACGATTCGCCTGGGCACCGGTGTCAACATCCTCTCCCAGGCCAACCCCCTCTACGTCGCCAAGCAGGCGGCTAGCCTCGACTTCGTTTCGGGCGGGCGTTTCATGCTCGGCGTCGGCATAGGCTGGCTCCGCGAAGAGTTCATCGCGTCCGGTACGCCCTTCGAACGACGCGGCGCACGTTTTGACGATTATGTTCAGGCCATGCGCAAGTTCTGGTCCGGCGACGTCGTCGAACACAAGAGCGATTTCCTTGAATGGACAGGGTTCAAGAGCAACCCCACGCCGATCCAGGATCCCTTCCCCGTCATCATCGGCGGCATGAAGGGTAAGGTCCTTCAGCGCATCGCCCGCTACGGCAATGGCTGGTTCGCCGTGGCGCAGACCGCCCATGAGCTCGCCCCCATGCTGAAGGATCTCGACAAGGCCTGCGCCGACGCCGGACGGAACCGAGACGAAATCGAGATCACGGCAATGTGGGCCCCGCGTGGCGACGATCTCAGCGAAGCCGAACGCTATGCCGACCTCGGCGTGAACCGCCTCGTGGTGCCCGTCCCGGCACTCGGCAAAGGCAACCCGGCCGAGAACATCAAGGCCTTCGCAGACAAGGTCATCGGCAAAGTCGGCTGATAGACTCAGTCGATCGACGCGGGCCTTTCAACTGCACGGAGCGAGAGCGGACGTCCTGTCCGTTCTCGCTCTACGCGGCGGTTCCAGTTGAAGCCGCTGCGCTCCGGCATTTCTCGAAGAATACAGCGATGCCCGCACGCCGACTTCGCCAATCCCGTTTAGCCCCAATACGCAGACCGTCATCACGAGAATCAGCGCGCTGAAAACGCCGACCAGAGCCCACCCTTAGACCGGGAACACGTGCATATCGACCAGGGGTTCGGCATGCAGTCCATCCCAAGGGCCTTCTCCAAACCGAATCGCCACATCCACCGGATCGCGATCGAAGTCTGCGTACCGAAGCGTCGCCTCGATCTCGAGCGAAACCTCGGGATGCTGAGCCTCAAATTAGGGGAGACGGGGAATCATCCAGCGCGCGCTGAACGATTCCAGAGCGCTCACACGAAGAGGCCCCTTCGGATCTTTGCGAAGCCGCATTTGCCCTGCACGCAACCGACCGAGCGCGGCCTCGACTTCCCCGCAGTACTCCCTTCCCGCCTCTGTGAGCGCGAGTCCCGGGTTGAGTCGTTCAAAGAGAGCCGTCCCCAAATGCGCCTCCAGAGTCTGGATCTGACGGCTCAGCGCAGACGGAGAAAGATGCAGCTCCCCCGCAGCCTCCTTAAAGCTCAAGCGACGGGCAGCGGCAGCAAAGGCGATGAGCGAACTCATCGGTGGGAATTCTTCAGGCATGCTGAGAAGTACTCCTCCGGCATGCGGGACGCGGATGGGCTGCCGGCTGAATCGTAACCCATTCTAACGCGCTTCAGCGTTTGCGACGCGCTCGCCCGCTCGCTCGGATTTGGAGTGCCTGCGTACTCCGCCTTTTTATCCTACCTTCCAATTGGTAGGCTACCTACATGGACACCCGAACCGC
>JBDNFB010000116.1:0-42702 GCA_041690055.1 Myxococcota bacterium
CGATCTGGCTCGCCCTTCGCGCGATCGGGGTGGGCCCCGGAGACGAAGTGCTCTGTCCAGCCTACTCTTTCTTCGCCAGCGCCTCGACCATCGCGCGTCTCGGTGCGCGCCCCGTGTTCGCCGACATCGACAATGCCACGCTGAATCTCGATCCGGCAGACGCGCTTCGCCGTGCGGGCGATCTGGACCACTTGAAAGCGGTCTTGACCGTTGATCTGTTCGGACGCGTCTGCGAACTCGGCGAATTCGAAACCTATTGCCAGGATCGCGAGATCCCGATTATCGAAGACGCCGCGCAGGCCGTCGGAGCATGCAACGAAGCCGGTCAAGCCGTCGGGCAAGGCGCGCTCGCCGCCTGCTTCAGCTTCTACCCCACGAAGAACCTCGGCGCCCTCGGTGACGGCGGCGGAATCGTCACGCGAAGTGCGGAACTTGCAAAAGCCGTTTCCACTCTCCGTAATCACGGCGAAACGGAGCCTGGCGTCTATTCTGAACTCGGAATCAACTCCCGATTAGACGCCATTCAGGCCGTCGCACTGTCCATCAAACTCCGTCATCTCGAAGCATGGACGGAGGACCGGCGACGACTCGCGCATCATTACGACGCTCTCTTCGCCGATCGCGGCGCCTGCCCGTCGACCGAAGCGCTTGGCTCGAGTTCGCTTCCACTCCAAACGCCCTGCCCTGATCAGGGCGCGGCCCGACAGACCTACCATCGATACGTGATCCGCGTACCCGCCGCACAACGGCCGCGCATAATAGAAGCCCTCCATGAAGACGGCATCGCCTGTGAGGTGTACTACCCGAGAGGCCTTCACCAACAGCCCGCGCTGGCGGAGTTCGCGCCGGCCGAAGCCTTGGTCGAAACGGAGCGAGCGTGTAGCGAATCGCTGGCGCTCCCGCTCTTCCCGGAGCTCGGACTCGACAGCGTCGAGCGCATCTCGGGCACGGTCAGCCGCGCCCTCACTAAATAACGTTTTCACGAGACGACGTTCGCGCGCGCGAGCACCCTCACGAAATCGACCGCTAGCGAACACCCGGCGCGCGACGCGGGGTCCGGACGTCGCGACCATTCCGCAACAGCGTCATAAACAGGATGCGGAAGTCCAGCCAGAGCGACCATTTTTGGATGTAGTAAAGGTCATGATCGAGGCGTTCGTGAATCGACGTATCACCTCGCCAACCATGCACCTGCGCCCAGCCGGTCATGCCCGCGCGAACCTTATGGCGAAGCATATAACCGGGCACCTCGTGCCGGAAATTTTCGATATAGGTCGGGCGCTCGGGGCGCGGGCCAACGAGACTCATTTCACCGCGGAGCACGTTAATTAACTGGGGTAGCTCGTCCAGATTATAATGTCGGAGCCAGCGTCCGAGGCGAGTGCGCCGCGGATCGTCGGCTCGGGTCCACCCCGGCCCAGTGGCCTCTGCGTCCCGGCGCATCGAACGGAACTTCAACATCTCAAAGACGCGTCCGTCGTGGCCCATTCTTTTCTGCCTATGCAGGATCGGACGGCCCATCGTCACGGCAATCCCCAGTGCAATTGTCCCCATCAGCGGGGCAAGCAAAACGAGCGCCGCCGCTGAAGCCAAAGCATCAAAAACGCGCTTTGCCAGCGCGCCCCATCCCATCAAAGGAGTCTCCTGAAGCCCGATGATCGGGATGCCGTCCAGACTCTCAATCGAACTGTGGAGGCCGAGGCCATGCGCAAGATCGGGAACGATCTTGACGTTCACCACTTCGCTTTGCAGCTCGGCGATCACCTTTTCAAATACGTCCGACTCGTGACGCGACAGAGCCACTATGACTTGATCCACGTGCCGCTCACGCAAGATTGATTTGAGATCGCTGTAGCTGCCGATGACTTCAGTCCCGCCGATTTTCGCGCCGCCCGAAGCGCCCGGCACCCCGTTTTTTATATACGACGCACCTTCCGCGACGATTCCGAGCACGCGTAGTCCCGCGTCGGGTCGGTCTTGAATGCGCTGTACGACGGTCTCTGCGAGCGGTCCGGCGCCCACGATCAGGACGAAGCGGAGGTTAAATCCCCGCCGCCGCGCTGCGCGAAGCCCTAATCGAATCGTGCTCCGAAACCCCAGCACGCCGAGCGGCGCGAGGACCGCAAAAACTCCCATCGCGAGCCTTGAATAGGAATAGCTCCGCGCGAAAAAGGTGAGCGCAGCGAGCACCACGACGCCAAGCGCGCAGGCCCGAAGAACTGCAGCTGCTTCTCCTAAGGGCGAATCCATGCGACGCGGCGCATAGAGCCCATGTGAGCGAAACAGCATCAAGTAAAGCGGCAGGATAAGCGCGAGTGGATAGACGTATTCGCTCGCCGGCGGCACGCCGAGGGGCGCCGGAATCCCCGCATGGAATCGAAGCAGATACGCGCCCAACCATGCAGCGCCGACCCAAGAGAGGTCCGCCGCGGCGAGAAGCGTTCTAAAGACATCGCTGTATCGGTAGAGCATGCCCCTCTGGTTCCCCCAGCCGGGAGCTTGCCCCATTTGGCCCTACCTTGCCGGCTTCGGCGTGACCTCCAGCACCAGAATACGGCTTCCACCTGAGGAAACAACGTGCGCCACCTCAAGCCAATCCCCTACGCCTTCTTCCAGGCCGAGATGATCGTCGAGCTTGGCCTCATCCATCACGACCCAGCTTACCCGACGCTTAATCAGATGCTGTTTCAGGAGGCCGTCATGTCCCGGCGGGAGCGGCACAAAGGGCGCCTGCGCATAGTACGCCGTACGGAGCTTCTGGGCGGCTACGGCTCCGCTCTCGGGCTGATTGTCGGCGAGCCATTCCGCTGCGACGCGGGTGGGCGCCCGATCCGCGCGACGCGCGCGCAGATCCCGTGGCCCCCACACGACCACCAAAAACACAACCAAGCTCAGACTCGCAATTCGCGATGCCCGACGCGTGTTCACTCGAGACGTTTCCCCAAAGAACCGGGTCTGCAGCGCACGAAACAGTCCGAACCAACCCACTGCGGCAAACGGAATCGCGGGCAGCCAGGCTGCAAGCGCATGCCGACGGCCCACGTAGCCAGCCCCCCAGACAAGGAGAATCAACACCGCCGAATAAAGAAGAATCGAACCGAGAACGGCGCCCTCTCTGTCGCGTCGCCATTCCGAGCGCGAGACCGCAAGGCCGAAGACCGCAAAGGCCAGCACCTCGTACCGAAACGCTGCCGCGGAGGTACGCCCGACTCTGGTGACCGCCTCGATCGCACCGACCACGCTATGCGGCGGTCGCTTTTCGGGACGACCATCTGAGCGGATCGCGGACTCAGGCAAGGGTAAATCAACACGGCCATCGAGCCGCACGCGCTCTCGTGCGAGGCGCCTGGCTTGGCGATCCTGAGCGAGTTCTCCTGAGCTCGGCCCACCTGCGATCATTTGACGCACGCTTTTCTTTTGCGAGAGTGCATAGGCGTCGGCATCTGCCTGCTGCGCCGCCCAGAAGGGTCCGCCTACCGCCAGGCACATCACTATCATTGCCGCGGCTGCGAGCAGTCTCGGTCGCCGCTGCCGAGCGTCTTTCCAAAATGCCCAGGCGGATAAGGCAAGGGCGAGCAATAACAGGCCAATGCCCTCAGGCCGTACGAGGTAGGCGAGCGCCGCACTCACGCCGCATAGCGCCGCCGCGCGAGTAGTGGGCCGCGCGAGCGTCGAACAAAGCGCTGCAAATCCAGTCAGATAGAAGCCGGCATACAGTGAATCGCTCATCACGTCCGACGAGAAATCCACGGCCCAAGGATGAAGCGTAACCAGCCAGGCAGACGCCCACGCGACATCGCGCCCGAAAGCGCGCCACGCAAAAAAGAAGATCGCAGCGACACTCAGCAACCCACCGCCCACGCCCACAGCCACTGCGGCAGTTTCGGCGCCGCCCCACGCTGCCGAAGCGATCGAGATCAGGACGGGATAGAGCGGATGGTAGGGATGGGCGAGGACCTCCGCGAAGCGCCCTTCTCCCCATGCCTCCGCCAGCGCCAGGAAGATTGGGCCATCGTTGAATAACACGGCCGTGCGGCTCCACGCCGTGATACGCACTGCGGCAGCAACGGTGAGGAGCGCGCCGAGCAAAACGCTCTCGCGCACTCCGCAGCCCGACAGGCCGAAATATTGCCTTACGGGTCTTGGGGAAAGAGAGGCGCCGTGGCCACCCGTCGACATCGGAACTAACGCAGCTCCCGGGCGTCGTCCTCGATCGCGCCACGCAGATCATCGAGGAAATCAGGCAAAGCCGAAACGACGCGCGTCCAATTCGGAATCTGCGGCGCGCCCATAGGGTCCCGCACAAAATCGAGCCCCGCCGCGCGCAGCGCTCCGGAGAAAGTCTCGACCGCGACTTCTTCTTCGTGCCGGTCGAAAGCTAGACCATTCAACTGCGCGTCGTCGCTATAGCGGGCAATCGCGTCCTGCGCGGTCCGCACATACGCTGCGATCATCGTATTTAAAAAGCCCGAATCGAACTCGACGCCGTAGCTCGCCAAGTTGCGAATCAAGGACGCCGCAATATCCCGGACCATCTTATGCAGCCCCCCGTTTGGGTCGTGCTCCGAGAGGTCCTGATGCTTGTGATCATAATTCTCGACCAGCTCGACCTGACAGATCCGCTTCAGCGAGCAATTTCGGTAGACCTCGGCGAGCACGCCGACTTCGAGGCCCCAATCCGCCGGGATACGGTTCGCCCGAACCAGCTCCGTCGTCATCGAGCACTCGCCTGCCAGCGGATACCGGAACGACTCGAGGTAATCGAGCAAAGGCACCGGGCCCAGCACGGTCTTCATCGACCGCATGAGCGGCGTCATGAACAAGCGCGTCACGCGGCCGTGCATCCGGTCCGAGACGCGGCTGTAATAGCCCTTTGCGAATTCGTAACTCATGTTTGGATTCGCGGTGGGATAACAGAGGCGCGCGAGCAGATCGCGATCGTAATCAAGAATGTCGCAATCATGCGTCGCGACGACCCGCGCGCGATGCGTCGCGAGCACATAGCCATAGGCGATCCAATTCGCGCGGCCTTTGCCGTCTTGCCCAGGATCAAGTCCCTCTTCGCGCAGCCGTTCGAACAAAGCTTCGATCCGCGGACCGCGATTCCAGATCACCATCGGCGGCTCGCCGTTCGTGCTTCGAACCCGGTCCATCAGCGCTCGCATTTCGCGATATTGATGCGCGTCTGCCGGGCCCGAGAGGCTCAGGACGCACTGCGCCAAATAGGGAACCCGCGAAAGTTCATCCACGATCCGCTTCAGAGCGGGACCGTGGATCTCCGAATAGAGCGAGGGCAGAACCAAGGCCACCGGGCGCTCGGTGCTGTAGCGAAGAAGATCACTCTCAAGCCGCGCCAGGTTGGGCTTGCCGAGCCGGTGGAGCGACGTAATCACGCCCGTTTGGTGAAAATCCGCCATGGGCTGGACATTCGCACTCGTGCCCTTCGGGTGTCAAGGACGGCGCGAGATCCCGCGCAGAAGCTGCCTATCCATGAGCCGGGGGTTGAGGCTGTGCGTGTGGAGGAGCGGCGGTTTCGGGCAGGCGCTTTGAGCGGGTTAAAGCCGGGGTGACTCGTACTCGGGCTCGGTGGTTTCTTCGAGCAGGCGTGCCGCCTCGGGATCGATCTCGTGAAATTCGATGCCGATTTCTTGCGTGATGGGGTCAGTATCGGTGGCCCAGACGACGGTGCCCGTCGCGATAATCGTCTGTTGGGCAATGTTGAAGGTGATCCGCAGGACATCGCCCATGTTGATTTCAATGCCGACGGCTTCGAATCGGATGCCACCCGAAGAAATGTCTTTGGACACCCCGAGCTGATCCGTCCGGTCGAGTTCCGCGAAGGAAATCACCTGATCGGTTCCGAGACGATGATATTTGCGTCGTTCTCCGCTGCCTTGAGCGCCCATTCGAACCTCGTCCCCGCGTCCCCTTACGGGATGCATGCGGAGCTTTTCGGTTCGAATGCCATCAGGCTTGAGGAGAGTCGCCCGTCCTAGACCGCGGGCGAGGCGGCTAAAGCCACCGCAAGCACCTGATTTTGCTCAGAATAGGTCGAGTTGCGCATGTTCTGCACCCGAGATCTCGAGGCCCCCGAGCACCAGGCCGATCCGCCGGGGCGTGCGGCCCGACCAGTCCAGCCGAGCCAGGAGTGCCCTCGCCTCTCGAATCAGGTCTCCTGCCGTCGAAGCCGGATCAGCGAGAGAACAGCTTCGGGTCTCGGTGCGCTCCGGAGCGGTCGTCGTGAGTCGCAGGGCAATCCGTCCGGCCTGCAGCCCTTCGCGCCGCAGAGACTGCTCTAACGCCTCTGTGAGCCGGGATAGCACGCCCTCGAGGGCCGTCGCCGCCGCCATTGCTTCCGCCAACTCCGAAGACTCAGCAAGCGACTCCTCGCGAGAGAGGCTCTTGGGATGCTGCTTCACGCGCAGCGGTTTCGGATCCTCACCGCTCGCCAGAAGCCAAAGCGACCGGCCGTGATTGCCCAGCAAAACTTCCAGGCGATCAATCCCCAGCCGACGCAGCCCCGGCACATCCGTCGCCCCGAGCTCAGCCAACCGGGCAGCGGTCTTCGGCCCCACGCCCGGCAGACGCTCAAGGGGCAGCGCCAAAAGATAATCCTCGAAATCTGCCTCTTCGATCAAGCGCGCGCCCTCGCGCCCCGCATCTTCGGCGACGAGCGGAGCCGCAAAGCGAGCCGGCGCGAAACCGATGCGGAGCGGAAGCCCCGTGCGCTCCGCCACCCGTTCTGCAAGCCGCGCCGCCAACTCCAGCGCCTCATTTCGCTCCTCCGGCGCGCGCAGGTAGAAACCCGACAGACCTACGATCTCAATCGCCCCCACTTCTCTTCGCACCGCCGCACGCAATTGTCCTGATGCTTCCCGCGCACGCGCCATATCAGTGGGCGCCCACAAAGCGTCCGGTGCACGATTGAGCGCCTCGCCGAGACTCATGCCACTCACGATGCCCCGCTCATGCAGATCCGGGGATGCGGCCACGACTTTCCCGCGTTTGTTTGGATCGCCACCGACCAGGACGGGCCGATGTCGCAGGGAGGCATCCGCTTGGCGCGCAATCTCCACGTGAAAATCGGGGACTTCTACGAAACCGACCGGGGGCTGGCGCGGACCCCGAGGCGTCACGGCGTAGGCTCAAGCACGAGTCGGTCGGCGCTTTCCTGTTCGACGACCAAGCGACTGGTTGCGAAGATCGAGAGCCGCTTCGCCTTCTGGCGGGCAAGCCCATCGAACGCGTGCGGATGACCGGGATGCTCTGTTTGCCCGGGCACAAGGGTGCTGAGCAAGCGGTCCGATTCTGCAAGATCCATCGCCACCTGATAGAGCCCCGCCTTTTCGACATCGAACGAAACACCCGGGCGATGATGTGCGTAGGTGAGCGTTTGACCGCTGCCCCGCGCCTGCACGGTGGGGCCCACGAAATCAGCCGTCTTCTTGCGAGGACCCACCGGTGAGAAGCGCAGGCGATGGAGTATTCCCCAGGCCCAGCGTCCCCGCGTCGGCCCAAGGCGATAGTTCAGATTGATCCAGGTCTCACGAAGCGCGAGCCGAGCGGCTTGGCCAACGCGCGCCGAATCCGTCCAGCCTCGTTCGCGGTTAAGCGCCGCGGACCGAATCAGTAATCGCTCGATGGCGTGTTGTGGATCGACATGGGGTGCATTCAGATAGCGCTGAAAGAGTGCCGTACCGAAGGGCTCTTCAAGCAGATGCGTAAGCAGTCGGTCGATTAAGAGATGATAGGCGGCGGCGCCACCGCTCTCCGCGGACATCCGACCGTCCCAGCGCTCGAGCAATCGGGCGACCTCTTCCGCTTCGATCGCAAGCGGCTTGCCCTGTCGTGCCAGCGAGAGCGCCGCGGCAACGACGCGCGGCGCGCGCGAAGCCACATCGTCCTCAAGAAGCTCCGAAGCGGCGCGCAGATCGAGGCGCCCCTCTTTTCGGGCCTCAGTAAGCCGCGCATTGAGCCGCACCGCACGGTCCCCCGGCCGCCAGAGCCATTCTGTCTGATCAAGACCACCCGCCTTGGGCCAAGCCTGATCAAGCGCCATCACCCAAGGCTTATCTGCGTCCTCCAGCGACTGATTCGGGAGCGAATCGATAGGCACGCGTTCGCGCCAGTCAAAACTGCGCAAACGTCCCTGCACCGGAACGAGACCCGTGGGCAGCGGCCGTTTTGCTAGCCAACCCGCGACCTGTATTCCGCCCGCGCCGGACTCGTCCGCGTACGCGAAAGCCAGAACCGGCTCGTGATGATCAGCGAGCAACTCCCTTACATCCTCCGCCTTCTTCGCACGCATGAGCGAAAGCATCGACGTCAACCCATCGCCCGCGCGTGCACCTGTCCAAGCGAGCGCTCGTGCTGCGCGATGACGCTCTCCCCCCTCGACCGGTGTCGCGCCTTCTTCCTCTGGCACCAAGGCTTCGATCAAAGGACCGTGACGCGTTGTCCGCACGCGCATGTTAACTTCGCGCATCTCGCCGCCGCGCGGATCGCGGTAGAGAATCGTCTCCACGCGTTCCGCAAGCGGCGCCCAGAGCTTGCCGTTTTGGTACAGCCCTCGCCCAACGCGAAGGGTCTCAATAAACAGATCGGCCACCGGCGCGCTCGCGGGTACTCCCGCCCAGGCCAACTCCTTATTGCGGCCCGTCCAGAGAATCGGCGAACCGGGCATACTCGCTCCGGCTGCTTGCAGATCCCCCGCGGAGAGGTGCACTTCGTAAAAGAGCGCCGGTGCCGCGGGAGCGACATGCCAATCGGCCAGCACGATCGGCGCCCGACTCTCGCTGGCTCGCGCATCGAGCACCCACGCGCCGCCGGTCGGGGTGCCTATGCCTTCGCATAGCATGCGGGTCGACCCAATCGGCGCCCGCGTCTCCGGCGCAGCCAGCGTTTCAGTTGTTTCCTCACTCCGGAAGGGCAGGCTCGGTGCCACGCCGAAATCCACCGATGATCGGCCCGGGAAAAAGGGTCGAGCCGGCACACTATCCAGCCTTTGAATCAAGTCGTCCAAAACGAGCGTCGTCTCGAGCGTGCCGCCCATGCACCAGGACAAGAGCTTCACGACGGCGAGCGAGTCCGCGGGCTGCCATGGGTCGACGGAATCAATATGCACAGCGAGTGCCTTGGGCGCGCCAACTCGGCCCTGCCGAATGCGCGCGATGCGTGCGTTCACACCGAGGGCATAGGCCTCAAGAACCGCCCGGGAAGACTCGGGCAATTTCTCCACGGCGGCTTCGGAGGCCGTTCCAATTTCGAGCAGGCGCGCGAGGCGATCTGCTGGCAACGCCTCGAGGCCGTCCACCTCGGCGGCCCGTCCTCGCGCCCGCCGCCGCAGCCAGGTCATCTGGGCAAGACGGTCTTGCGCGTGAACGAAGCCGAAACCGAACCACGCCTCGGATGGAGAGTCGGCAATCACATGCGGAATACCGCGGGCGTCCCGGAGCACCTCAACCGGCTTTTTCAGATCCGCCAGGCGGATCGTGCCCGAAGCCAGCGCAAAGGACTCCCGCTCCGAGCGGTCCGCCGCGCCCCATCGCTGGAGAATTAGCAGACCCGCGATCACGATCAGGGCGCCCAGCAGAAGCCGCATTCCTAACTGAGGAAGGCCGGGCGCACCCGTTTCCGCATGCGTCCCATCGCTCCCGGCCATAGCCTGCTGGTCCCCCCAAGCCTTTTTCGAGGCGCTTCTGCGCAGCGAATCCGACCGATCTACCAACCTCTTCGAACATCCGAAAAGGGAAGTTAAGTCGAGTACTTGAGAGCATACCGGAGGGCGGGTACATTGCGCGCTCCCCGGCAGGGGAGCCCCCCTCGAAATGAATGCGGAGTCCGCGAACAAAGTGGCGATTCGATCCCTTGAATCCGTATTGGAAACCCGGCGAACGGGCGCTTCCGAAGCCTTGCCCCTGGCGGGCACCCGAGTCTTCGTTCGAGCCGACCTGAACGTCCCGCTGGCCAACGGGCAGATATCGGACGACAGCCGAATTCGAGCCTCCCTGCCGACGCTTCGCCTCCTCCTCGATGCGGGAGCCCGGGTCATTCTGGCATCCCATCTGGGCCGCCCTAAAGGAGAGCGAAAACCGGAGCTCTCCCTTGCACCGGTGTCGATCGCACTCGCGAAGGCCTTGGGCGCGCCCGTGCAGATGGCGCCCGATTGCGTCGGCTCTGCTGTCTCTGATGCTGCCGACCGACTCAAGGATGGCGAAATACTCTTGCTCGAGAACCTTCGCTTCTATCGCGCCGAGACTGAGAACGATCCCGAGTTTGCACGCGCGCTCGGCGCCCTTGCCGACATTTATGTAAACGACGCCTTCGGCACCGCACATAGGGCTCACGCCTCGACGACGGGAATGGTCGAGCACTTCGAGACGGTCGCCGCGGGCCTTCTCCTTCAGAAAGAACTCGACGCGCTTCAATCTGTACTCAAACCGGCGCGACCCTTCGTCTGCCTCTTGGGCGGCGCGAAGGTCTCGGACAAACTAGGCGTGCTGGAAGCGCTCATCGAACGCGCAGATACCGTCTGCGTCGGCGGCGCAATGGCGTACACGTTCCTCGCGTCCCGCGGCGAGGCGACGGGGAAATCGCTGGTCGAAGAGGATCGGATCGAAGATGCCCGTAGGATGACGGCGCGCGCTGCAGAACGCGGCTGCACCCTCCTCCTCCCCACGGATCATGTCGTGACAGATAAGATGGTAGAAGGCGCCCGCGCCGATACGGTCACCACGATTCCCGACGATTTGATGGGCGTCGATATTGGCCCTGCCACTGCGAAGCGATTCGGAGAAGCAGCCGCCGAAGCTCAGACCATCCTTTGGAATGGCCCAATGGGCGTCTTTGAAATCGACGCCTTTTCCCACGGCACCGAATCCGTCGCCCACGCGGTTGCCAACTCAAGCGGCCGGAGCATCGTCGGGGGCGGCGATTCACTCGCGGCGGTGAACAAGGTTGGCGTGGGTCCGCGGATTGATCATCTCTCAACCGGCGGAGGTGCCTCTCTGGAATTCGTTCAGGGCCTCACCCTCCCCGGCGTCGCCGCCTTGGATCGTCCCGAATGAGCCGCCTGCCTCTGATTGTTGGGAATTGGAAGATGAACCTGTCTCCGAGCCAGGCGGAGGCCTTCGCCCAGCGGCTTGGGCCAGTGCTCGCCGAAGCGACGGCCGCGGAGCCAAATGCTCTCGGCGAACGCTTCGAAATGGCGATCGCGCCCGCTGCCCCTGCCCTTGACCGGCTTGGCCAAGCCCTTGGCCGTCTCGTTCAGGCCCACGCCCAGGCTAAATCAAGCGGCGGCATCGCTCTGGCCGCGCAGAACCTCCACGCCGAAGCCTCAGGCGCCTTCACAGGCGAGGTTTCCCTGGAAATGCTCGAGGATCTCGGCTGTCGCTACGCTTTGATCGGGCATAGCGAGCGCCGTCATGTCTTCGGCGAAAATGACGCATTCATCGCCGCCAAGGCTCAAAGACTGGTCGGCTCCCGGGTCGCGCCCATCCTCTGTGTGGGCGAAACCCTCGAGGAGCGCGAGCGCGAAGCCACCCTCGAAGTGGTCGGCCGGCAGCTCCAGAGCGCCCTCTCGGCGACTGGAGATGGGCTCGCGGCCCAGTTGGTGGTAGCCTACGAGCCGGTTTGGGCAATCGGGACAGGTCGGACGGCGACCCCCGACCTCGCCCAGGACGTCCATGCAGCTATTCGGAAGGCGCTCGTTGCGCATTACGGAGCCGCAGGAGAACAAACGCGCATCTTATACGGCGGCTCCGTCAAGCCGTCCAATGCGAGAGAACTCCTCGCACAACCCGATATTGACGGCGCCCTCGTGGGCGGCGCCAGCCTAGACCCAAACGATTTTGCGAGTATCGCAGCAGCCTGTCTCTAAAAAGCAGGCCTACGAAACTCGCTAGACCCCTCGATTTCGATAGCGGCCGCACAAACGGCCCATCCGGAGACTTTCCATGCTCACCGCCATTTACGCCCTGCACTTTATTGTTTGTTTCGTGCTGATCGGCGTCGTCCTGCTTCAGCGCGGCAAAGGAGCCGATCTCGGCGCCTCACTCGGTGGCGGCGGAGCGAACACGATTTTTGGTGGACGCGGAGCCGGCAACTTCCTGACGAAGATCACGACGGCGAGCGCGATCATCTTCATGGGCACGTCGCTCACGCTCTCCTATTTCGGATATCAGTCTTCCGACATCCAGCTCTTCGATGAATCGGCCCCCTTCGAGATCCCTCTGGACGGCGAAAAAGCCGCTCCCGCAGATGAAGGTGGACTCGAAGAGATCCCGGCTGATTCAGACGGATCGGCAAAATAGGCGCAGAGATTGCGATCGCAGGAAAACCGTCCTGCCCTCTGGGCGACGGCCTCTGCTTTCGTTAGACTCGGCCGCCCGCGTGCGGCGGTGGCGGAATTGGTAGACGCGCCAGCTTGAGGTGCTGGTGGGGGCAACCCCGTGGAAGTTCGAGTCTTCTTCGCCGCACCACTTATTTACCCTCTCGGTTTCCTCAACCGAGTCCCAGCCCCAGCCACCCGAGTAAGGCCTCCGGCCATTCTTGGTCGTTCGGCTCGAGGCGTGGCCCCCGGCAAGAACTGCGGCCGCCTGCACCCAAAGCCTTTCGAGTGATGGCTTGGCTTGGCCGATCCTTATGGACGTGCCCCTGAGGCGACGGCCAATGCTCGTTCGGCTTGAGCGGCGCCCGAAATAGATTCCGTCGTGCTGCGTTTTGAGAGTGCTTTCCAGAGCGATTCGATCTCATCGTCGGTCAGTGCGGCGTAGGCCGGCCACGGCATGTACTCGCGATCGAGCTCCCGGCCGTCCGGCGTGACGCCAGAACGCATGGCCCTTTCGAAGTCAGCGAGCCGCCAACCTGCCATTGCGCCGCCCGGACGCAGATCCGACGGAGGTGGCTCATCGGGTAATGCCAATGGGTGAAGCCCGCCGCGGAGATCCGCGTGATGACAGATCCGGCAATTGCCAACGTCGACGAGATAGTCTGAGGGCAACGAATCCGAACTGCCTTCGCTCCGCAGTACACGCGTGCGATTCGCGATCTCTCCCGCTGATAATAAATCATTCGCTCCCCCCGCACTTAAAGCGATGCGGGCCAGCACACCAGCCTTCATTCCCGACGCCGCCTCTTGGTCGACCGGCGGTACCTGTTTCAGATAAACGATCACCGCGGCCAGGTCCCGATCCGTCAGGCGCGATAGATACACCGAGGGCATCAGTGCAAGAGAACGCCCATCCCGACCGACACCAAAGCGCAGCGCACGAACCCAGTCGGCCTCGGTATAGGTCGCTCCGATTCCACCCCGTCCACCGGTGAGATTTGTCGAGCGCAGGCGGCCTAACAGGAAATCATTTGCCATCTCCCGCCCGCCAAGATCAGACCCATGACAGAACTGGCACTGCGCAACGGCAGTCGCTATGTGCCTCCCCCTGCCTAGCAACGCATCGCTCGGCTCAACTTCGAGTACGAGCGCTTCGTTCGGAATCAGGTAGACGCGTGTAATTGCAAGTTCGCTGCGCCCCCACAAGAAGGCAGCCACCGCAAGGACTGGGAGTGAGAGGTATAGGAGCATCCTCTTCATCGTCGCTCTCCTCGGCCCGCGCCTAAAGCGCCTCAGAAGAAATCTGTGCCAGGGTCGCAAATGCGGAGTCGTCGACGGCCTCGATGAACATCGATGCCGCCACGGGTTTCGCGCCAAATCGGCGCTTTTCAAGACTCGCCGCAAAGCCGTAGAGCACGCGCTCCTTGCCGAGTGCGCGTGCGCGCACAACGCATTGCCGTAGGATCTGTCGGTAGAGACCGCGTTCGGCCACGAAGTCGTAGTCGAGGCCCACGATCAGCGGGGCATACCCCGTGTGCGCGAGGTAACTCGCCAGGAAGCCGATGCACTCGCCCTCCGGATCGCCCGCTTCACGGAAGAGCACAATTTCCCATCCCGGCGCGGTCACCATCGTTGGGATCAGTTCCGGCGGAAGCCCAAAGGTATTCAGGTCGAGACTATTCGCCTTCACGTTCCCGTAGAGCACGGAGAGCCGAGTGGCCTCGTCTTCCGACAGGGCCCTTCCGCCCGCCGTCAGGACTTCGACCTCGTAGGTATCGTTGTACGGACGAACCTGGCTGTAATGGTGCCGGCGATGCTTTCGAGTCAGGCTCTTCAGAAGATCGACTTCATCCGCGCCCATTTCGCTCAACACGAGACTGTCAGGCGCCGGCATGCGAAAGAAACCTTCCGATTCGACCGCATCTTGCAGTGCCGACTCGCTATTCGCGATGTCGCGGAAGACTCGGATTTCGCAGTCGAGCGCATTTGCGTCTTGGCGGACCGCATCGAAGAGCAAGCGCAGCGCCTGCTTGGACGAATCAAATTCCGCCGCATCTCGTAACCAGAGATGCTCCCCTTCGGAGAGAAGGCATCCCATCGAGAACACCCGCTGTGTCAGAAACAGAGGGTCCTCTTCGCGCAGAGTCTCCACTCGCGTCGAGACCTCAGCCGGCGAAAGCATGTCGGCCTTCCAGAGCGCGGCCGTAAAACACGTTGCAAGAACCGGATCGCCCTGCGCGTCCCGTACGATGTAGTACCGGAACTTCCATTGATTCTCCGGCGTCGCGGTCGGACCGAATACTTGCTCGAAGAGACCGACGCCCTTCGAACCCATGCATCCGCGATCGCCCATCAGCCGATCCCACTCGGCTGCATCGAGCTTGTCGATTGAGTGCGCGACTTCCAGCGTTAACGTCGATGCATGGTCCTTCCGCTTTCGAAGTACCCGCGTCTCAGGAGGTTCATAACCAAATTGTTTATAGACTTCCGCGGGAGTAATACCCGCAGACCGTACGGCCGGCTCCCAATTCCGTTCCACCGCCGCCACGAAGCGTTCGAGGTCTTCCATTCCATGATGGCGTGTCAGTAAAAAGCGCCCGCCGGATCGCCGAATGGGGGTCGCCGGATACTGGGCCGGATTGGTGAAGAAACCCTCATCGAGCAGACGCGCGCAAAGGTCCCGACACACTTCGGTCGGTCCCGTCCCGATGAATCCGACCGGCGTCGTTGGCGAGGAAATAATAGGAACTGATGTCTGCTCGAACAGCGTATTACAGAGATTCATCCGCTCCGCCAAATCGTCTTGAAGTGCTTCGATTTCGGGGCTGAGGTGAATCTTCGCGGATTCGATGACGGCTCCCAGAATTGGCGGCTGCAGAGGGCCACTGAAGATCATCGTCGGACCAAACCGCTGCACGCGTTGCCGCTGCGCCTCATCCGGCAGCACGATCACGCCGCCGCCCGTGCCGAAGCCCTTGGCCAGCCCCGTTGAGAGCACCATGCGTGGATGGAGATCGACCTCAGCGAGGACCGTGCCGGAACCGCGCGGGCCACACCAGCTCATTCCGTGCGCATCGTCGACGTAGTACCGCATCGTCGGGTAGCGATTCAGGAGTTCGACCACTTCAGTGTTCGGCGCCAGGTCGCCAAACATGCTGTACACGCCGTCCGCCATGTACCAGACTTGCCTATGCCGCTCGGCAAGCTTCGAGACACGGCGCTCAAGACGCTTCATGTCGTTATGCCGGGCGACCTCGACATGGGTTCCGTTTCCTTTTACCAAAGCCGCCGCCATTTGGACGCTTGAGTGGACTTGGATATCGAGAATGATCGCATCCTCTTTATGAACTAACGCAGGCAGCGCAGAGAAATGTCCCAACGTCGTTGTCGGCGTGATCACGACATGGGCATCAAAGATGCGAGAGATGAGTGCCTCCGCCTCGGTGTAGAGCGAAGATGACAAGAAGCCTCGAGACGAGCTCGTCTCTATTCCGTGCGCGCGCATCGCAGCGATGGCGCCTTCGATCAGTCGACCATCGAGTTCGAGCCCGAGATAGCTACAGGAACCAAAATTGACAAGTTCCCGTCCCCTGATCTGAACTGTCCGGCCATCACTTGTACGGTCTTCGGCACGACAGCCAGCAAGGCCCAGATTGTACGTTTCCTCCATTAGACGATCCGTCAGAACCATTCTTTCGTTATCAGCCGGCACGAATCTTCCTCCCGAGGATGCAGCGTCTGGACATCTGTTCTTGACGCTATGCTTCATGGTTCGGAAACAGACCGGCAGTTCTTGAGCATTCCGCCGACTTGAATTGCACTTAGCGAGTGAAAAGCGTCCGCAAGCGCTTGGGCGGTCCCGCAGCAAAAGCGGTACATTCATTCTCGTATTCGACCGCCCGACTAGAAGTGCGATCACGAGGGTTCCCGAACGATGGCGGCCATTTCCTGCAAAGTGGTGAGGCTTGCTTTCTCTGGCACTGCCGAGAGAAAAATACTGATGTCTCGCCTGGTAAAGGGCATCGACAATAACGGCCGTCCCCTCACTGAAGAGCACCTCGCAGATCCGCATGGGCAAATCAGCTGGGATGTGCTCACCGAACTCATCGAGCGGCTGCGGGAAGAACTCGGAAGCGACGAAGCGCTTCGCAACCTCGGCGACGACTATCTCTCGTCGGAGACATTTACGGCGTTCCGACGCGTCGGCCGCGCGCTCTCCAGTCCGAAAGACCTTTACTATTTGGGAGCCCGCTGGGCCGGGCCGAGCGTCCTCCCCATGGTGCGCGCCGAGATGTCCGAGCTTGATGACGGCCGACTCGTCCAGACCCTGACCATCGACGAGCCCTATCGCGACTGCCCCGCGATCTTCCATCTCATCCAGGGCATCTTGATCAACTCCCCCCGCTCGTGGGGACATGGACGCTCGCGAGTCCATCTTGCTCTGGCACCGCGACGCGGTACTTACACCATAGAAGTCGACCAATCAGGGCGCGGCCAGATCGGTCGCGTTTTTCGCGCCCTGACATCACGCGTCGCCTATCCGACCATGCTTCACGAGATCGAGAAGCAGCAATCGGCGCTCGACAGCGGCTATCACGAGCTCCGTCAAGCGCATGATCGAATCGCGGCTCAGGCTGCTGATTTGGAACGCGTCATCTCGATCGGACGAATACTCGCCGAAGATATTGACCTCAATCACCTAGCGGACGCGCTTCTAAACGTCTTGCTGCAGGATCTTGGACTCGGCGGTGCAGAACTCTGGCTGATCCGCGACGAATCCCTTGAATCCACGGCGCTCTTGGGGAGCCCGCGCGATCGCACAACTGAGGTGACGCCCGAATCAGCCGAAGCTCCGAATGTGAAGCCCCGTTTCTTCCGACGCGACGGTTCGACCAACGGGGACCCCGACCGTGTCTACGATCTCGAAGCCGCAGGACGCCCGTTAGGGGCGCTGCGCGTCTGGACACCCAACGCCCGCTACGATCAAGCTCGGGAAACTAAAGAAGCGCTGCTCGACCGGCTCTTGCCCTGGATCGCAATCGCACTCGATAATGCGAGCACCTATGAGGCGATCGAGCGCCGCGCAGCCGACCTCGAAGAGCGCGTCAAGGAACGCACAGCGCGACTGCTGACGGCGAATCATCATTTGGTTCGTGAGATCGACGAACGGCGCCGCGCGACGGAAGCGCTGCTCGCCTCGGAAGCGCAGCTCCGTGCCTCTGAGCGACTCGCATCAATCGGTACGCTTGCTGCGGGGATTGCTCACGAGATCAATAACCCGATCGGGTCGATCCTCGCTGCCGCACAGTTCGCACAGGTCACCCGGGACGATCCAGACGCGAAGCACCAAGTCGAGCACGCGCTCACGGATATTGTTGCGGAGGCGAAGCGCTGCGGAGATATCGTTCGTAGCATCCTTCAGTTCTCGCGGGACGAGCGCACCGAAAAATGGCCCTGCCGAATGGCCGATATCGTTCAACGTTCGATTCGGTTGACTTCAGATTTCACCGAGGAAAACGAGGCCGTCATTCGATTGCAAGGTCAGGACGAAAGCGAAGCGCGCGTCCATCTCGATTCACCACACGCTCTGTCTCTCGCTGTCGACGCCCTTCGCATCGACGATGACACACCCATGCCCGCAGCCGATCGAATGCCTTGGTGCCATGTCAATCCGATTCAAATCGAACAGGCACTCGTCAATCTTTTTCGAAATGCAATCGAATCAGGTGGAAGGAAAATTGACGTCGTCATTCACCACGATCGTTCCAACCAGAAACTGGGAATCCAAGTCTGCGACGACGGTCCTGGAATAGCAGAGAGCGATCGACATCGAATCTTCGAGCCCTTCTTCACCACGAAACAAGGCAGGGGCGGCACCGGTCTCGGTCTCAGCGTCGTCCATGGAATCGCGACGGAGCACGGCGGAGAACTGCAGCTTCAGCCTAATTCAACCGGCGGCACGGTCGCTGTTTTTGAGCTTCCGACCTGCGCGCCGCCGCCCGTCCCGATTGAGGACAAGACCATCCGCACTCCGGATCTCGGCCACTGAACTCGTGGGAAGTGCCTCGGCGGCTGCGATGATCTCGGCGACTTCCGCGTCGACGGCAGAGGCCAGATCCATCACGTCCGGCACAAGGTCCGATTCGCCGTTAAAGGCGAAAAAGAGTCGACCGCTGTAGCTGAGGATCGTCATTCCGAGCGCCGAAGAGTCTTGGAGAGGCATCACGCCGTAACATTCCTCAAGCAGCGCACCGTCCAGATACAGGTCTTTCTGCGGTCCCGGTGCCTGCAGAATGGCAAGCTGCCCCGCTTCGATACTCGAAAGCGATCGCGCTCCGATTGCGAAGAGCTTCGACGCGTTCCACTCCTCACCCGTCGTCATCACGTCGCCTGAGGCCGCGCGAATATCGGACCGGATGCTCCCTGTTTGTTCGCGGATGCAATCAAGGCGCCCGATTGGATCTTCCTCCCAGACCGGAAGCTCCACAATCCAGGGCAGAGCCGTGTCTCCGCCGGCCTCGAGCACTGGCGTCGCAGCTCGAAGGTCCACCGTCACTGGGCTCACATGCCGCGCGAGCAGCAATCGGCGCAGCGCTCCAGTCGCGACCGCCAGGACGAGGTCATGAACTGTCCCGCCCGTCGCTTGACGCGCTTCCTGAAGCGGCTCGAGATCCACGCCCTGAAACGAGAAGGTTCGGTGTGGCCCCAGATTGCCGTCAAAGGGAGACTCGCCTGCGGGCCGCAGCTTATACCCAACCGCATTCAGCACGCGCTTTGCACCTTCCTGTAATTCCCGGCTCGCTCGGCCCGGAGACTGAAGCCAGTCCAGAGCGCGCCGCGCCGCTCGGCGTGAAGGGCTCCACCCGCGGAGCACCTCGTTGGAAAAAAGCTCGAAGGGTGAAGGAGAGGGACGCGGGCGATAGCGACTCGGTGAGCCATCTACTCTCTCTTCCGAAGGGGACAAAATCGAGCGCATTAGATCGGCACCTTCCAGATGCGCCAAGGCCTTGTGAATCTTCAGCACAATTGCGAATCGCTCGTCCTCGAGTCCCTCGATGATCCAGCAGTCCCAGAGTGGACGCGACCGGTCGAGTCGCGACGCAGAGATACGCGCAGCGGTTCGGCAGAGCTGTTCTCGGTTGCCAGGCTTGGGCAAGCATGAATGCCGCAGGTGATGCGAAAGCTCGAAGTCGGGGTCGTCGACCCAAACCGGATCTCCATCTCCCGGAATTCGCCGAAGCTTGCTGCGAAGTCGCGGAAGCTCGACCAAACGCGCACCGACCACGTCATGAATGCGGTCGAAGTCGACCCCCCCCTCTTCGGTCTTCAGCGGGCCCGGATCGAAGATCAAGACCATCGACGTATGGGCGCGCTTTCGGGAGCTCTCCTGCTCAAGCAGCTCCACACTCTCGGGGGACAAACGTTCGTAGTGAACTCGTGCCATGCTTACCCTTCCAGACCGCCCCACATCGCTCGTCCGGAGAGAGGCTTAGCCCCTCGCGACCAAGCGGGAATCGGCATCATTCAATTAGGACGCGCGCGATTGACCGCGGCGATTCGAGGTCCAGTCCTTTATCTCCGCAGGCGACTGCCCAGCCGGATAGAGCGTTTCGCTCAGAACGCGGCGGAGAAAGGGCTTCACATCCTGACTCATTGCAGCCATCACATGTCCTGTCGGAAGCCATTCGATTTCCGGCTTATCCCAATGTCGCCAGAGAGCCCGCGCTTGATCCGGGCGCGCGACTCGGTCGGCTACGCCGGCGTAGATGAATCGCCGATCCACCGGCAATCGCGGCTCGAACGTGAGCGGGGAAACGGGATGAATCACCTTAGTCAGCAGGCCCCAATCCGACTTCAAGTCGTTTCCATAAGCCTGATAGGCCCACGGCTCGTTATCTCGTGCAAGAGAGGTGAAGTCGACGGCAGGAATGCCGGCGATGACGCAGGCCAGGTCATCCACAAATGCGGACACCAATGACACTGTGTATCCACCAAGCGAGATTCCATAGAGCCAGACCGGCTGCTCCGTGCGAGTGCGTACCCAGCCGATCATGCGACGGATATCCCAGACTGCCTGTGAGAACATATGCAGCATATTCGCGTATTCAGGCTGCAGCAGGCCGCCTCCGCTCATCCGCGTGCTGGAACGCGGGCCGTGAAGCGGAAGAACCGGCATCAAGATGTTCAGCCCCAAGTCTTCATGCAGCCACTTCGCGGTCAGTCCTGCCATATTGGACGAGGGCTGCCCCATGCTGAATCCGTGGGTGCAGATCAGCCAAGGACGATCACCGTCCTCGTGTTCCATCACGTGCGCGACTGCGGTCCCGTTATCGCTATGCGACAGCCATCGTTCGCGCCCGGGCTCGCCGGGATGCGGCTCATATTCACTCTCGAAGACCAGTTCCTTGTACGGCGTGCTGCGCTTGCCGAGCGAGAAGGCTTCTTTCTTCGTGATCAACGGGTTGCGCAGCGGCGGAGGCGTCTGGTGGTAGCCCGCCGGATTGTCGAACCATCCGTTGCGCTCCATAAAATCGCGCATCGCAAGCAGCTCTTGCTGACCGTGGCGTACTTTTTGTGCTTCGGGCACACCGACCATCAGGCCCACAAGAAGTGAAAAAGTTCCGTCGATGATCGCGTCCGTAATCACGCCCGCACTCGGCTCGACCGCCGGCACGTCGCGGTAGCGCTCTTCCTGACGCATCACGGCAAGCGTATCCGATGCCATAGCGGCAATCTCGATTGCGGGCGCCGTCAGCCACCTGACCAGACTACTCATGCTTACTCCTTTCGCGCCTCGCGAAGCGATGGACCCAAGCCCTCACCGCGCTCAAGACTGCGATCTATCCACCGGCGATAGAGTTCTTCGGGGTGTGCGCCCACGATCGCGGCGTCATTGTCGATCCGGCGAATCGCGGGGCCCCCCGTTGCTTCGTACTCTCGAGCCTCTTCGAAATCGCGAAAAATGGCCGCCTTGATCTCTTCGGAATCAGCGAATGAAAACGTTTTTCCCGGGAGCGGCAGCTCGCTCCAGAGCCCCTTCAGCACGTCCATCGACGAAATGTCTCGATTCTCTGCGAAGTCGGCTTCCATGATTCGCGCATGCATCCTCGCGAAGGCCTCTTGAGAGACTTTCTCCGCTGCCTTGGCCACCTGATGGGCCGGCACACTATGCGTGGGGGGATTTGCTTCGGACGACCATGTGCGAAAAGCTCCTGAATCGGGCTCCGCCCCAGGGCGACTCCAAGTCAGAGTATAGCTTCGAAAGCGCTCTCGATCTCTCGCCCTCTTCTCGCTGGGGCGCAGCAAATAGCTTCTCCACTCGATCTCGATCTGGCCCTGATATTCGTTCTCGAGGCGCTGAAGGCGGGGAGAGGCGCTCCAGCACCATGGGCACAGGTAGTTCGGAGTAGGCGACAAATCGAACAACTTGCGCATCCTCGGGCATGGCCAAAGACTCCTCAGGCACGCCTCAGGCTAGGACGCCGGCTCGAAGCGCCCGTAGCTCCCTCGGAAATAGAGCAAAGGATCCCCCTCGCTCACATGGGCCTCTTCAATTTCACCCACGCAGAGCACATGATCTCCGGCATCGTGGATCGCCACCAGGCGACAATCCAGCTTGACCAGCGCCTCCCTGATCATGGGCGCTCCCGTGACACCCTCGAAAGTGTCGAGCCCCTCGAATCGCTTGAATTCGTCCTTCTTGGAGGCAAACCGGTTAGAGAGATCACTCTGCTCGGCCCCCAAGATATTCACGGCGAAGCATTTGCCCTCTTCGATCACACCCGTCGTGACGGACGTCTTCGCTGCACAGACAAGAGCGAGCGGGGGATCAAGAGAGGCACCGCTGAAATCAGACACTGTCATGCCATGAATCTGGTCGCCTGCTCGGGCCGTAATGATCGTTACGCCACTGGGCCACGAACCCATCGCCGCTCGAAACTCTTCTGCACTGATCGCCATGAATGAACCTATCGCCCCTTAAAAAACTCACGCGACGCTCAGCGAGGGGAAGCCTCCGAGCGCGTCGACAGGAAACGCTAACACGCCTACACCGTGGCTGCGCTGACGCTACTCGTCGCCGTTTCCCCGTCTGGACGAGGGCCCTGCAAGAAGCCGAGCACATAGGGTCCGACCACATCGAGCGGGCGCATGCCCGGAGCCAGCTCAAAAGCCAGGCCATACAGAAGCGAGAAAGCTCGCCCCCACGAAACCAGTCCGTCGGGCATAGAAAAACTTTCGAGCATCCAGACATGACCGCGCATTTTGTCGAAATAATCGTTGAAATCGATCTCTGTGATCTCGCTCGGCGTCAAATTGTAGAAGTTGGGATCGAACGAGATCTGCGCGAGCGTCTTGGCCGCTTCGCGATCAATCTCTCGAATAATGCCGATCTGGATCATGCTGCTCACCCAGAGATCCTCGTTCCGCGTCACCGCCGCGAGTACGTTCTGCCGGATGCCATCCATGATCTCCGGGCGAATCGTTTCGTTCATCCCGAAATCAATGATCGCAACGCGCCCTTCCATATCAACCAGCAGGTTTCCCGGATGCGGATCGCAATGAAAGAAATAGTCTTTAAACATCTGATGCAAAAAAGCTTTCGTCGCCCAGCCCACGCATTCTTGCAGATCGACGCCGCGTGCCTCAAGCGCTTCACGGTCGTTGATCTTGTGCCCTTCGATGTATTCCATCGTCAAGACGCGCGCGGAGCTTGTTCGCCAATCGATCGTCGGGATACGGATATGAGCCGCTAACTCCGGGTCGGTCGCCAGATTCGCCGCCACGATTTCAGCACTCTTCCCTTCCTGCTGATAGTCCATCTCTCCGCGTAGCGAGCGAGCCAACTGGGTATAGATCGACATCAAATCCGGCGGGACCAGCGGATTAAAGAGCCACATAGCAAGCTTGACCATGCGTAGATCGACCGCCACCGAGCGCTCCACACCCGGGTAGAGCGTCTTCACAGCGACGTCATGACCGTCTTTGGTCCGCGCTCTATGCACTTGGCCAAGGCTGGCCGACGCCAAAGCCTCGCGATCGAACGTCGCGAAGAGTTCGTCGATCGGACTCCCTAGTTCGCTCTCGATCTGAATGGCAATTTCTTCGTAGGGATGCGGGGGGACCCGGTCTTGGAGCTTCACAAGCTGGTCCGTGATCGAGTCGGGAATTACGTCGACGCGCAGACTCGCCACCTGCCCGAGCTTGATCAAACCGCCTCGGTAGCGCGTCGCGACGCTCACGAAACGTCCAGCGAAACGCGAGAACTTCTTTTCAAGCCACGCGGCATCCCTGTCGAGTTTGCCCCGGGAAACCAGGCTATATACGCAATAAACCCAGGCAGCCTGCATAATCAGCCCTGCCAAAACAAATGCGCGCCCGGCCAATTCAAAAAAGGAGGGCCCGCGCGAAACTGTCATGAGGATCTCAATTCTCTGCGGCCTTCTCTTTCGCTCTGGCCGCCGCCGGCTGAAGTCGGATTTCGATCCGGCGATTGAGCGCTCGATTGGCTGCAGTGTCGTTGGGCGCGACCGGTTCATTCGGGCCGTAGGACACGACCGCAAGGCGATCTCCGGGAACGCCCGTCTCTTCAAGGAGCCGAACGACGCTTGACGCGCGCGCGGCAGCAAGCTCCCAATTGGAGGGATACTGCTTGGCGAGCGATCCACGAATGGCCCGATTATCGGTATGGCCTCGGACCTCGATAAAATCTGTCAGCGAGGTCAGCCGGCCCGCCAGCTTGACTAAAACATTTCGTCCAGATCGGTCAAGCTCTGCCGAACCCGAGGCGAATAACACATCGTCCGAGACATTCAGCCGAAGCCCTTCGCGAAGAAGCTCGATCTCGATCTCCCCCGAAGCCACTTCGGATTCAAGATCGCCGACGAGTTCATCATAAGTCGATGTCATCGAGGCGATCTCGGCCTCGCGCGCAGCCAAAGCCTGCGCGGCAGCCAACCGAGCGCGACGCTCTTCGTCGAGCGCGCTATCGAGTTTTACGGCCTTCTTCGTGACCTGGTCGTAATTTGTCGCCAAAGACGTGCGCGCGACGCGTTCGTCTTCGTAGGATTCCTGCGCGTCGAGAAACTGGTCTTCCAAACTATCGCGCTCAATCGCCAGCCGGTCGGCGCGCGTCGTCAGCTTGCCGTGTGCGGCACTGAGCTCTTCGAACTCTGTCTCAAGTTGATCGAAAGCCGAACGCGTCACGCAGCCCGAAGTGACGAGAGCCGCCCCTATGACGCTCACTAGAAAAATTCGTGACACGACGCTTCCCCCCAGAATTCTGGTCTCAGACCTTCTCGGCCAGCGTAAACCGCAGTGCTTCGTCAATCGTACTTACAAACCGCAAGTCGAGCCCGTCGAGGAGCCCGTCTGTGATCTCATCCACATCACGCCGATTCTGCTCGGGCAGCACGACGCGCTCGATCCCGGCGCGCTTGGCCGCCAATACCTTTTCTTTGACTCCGCCTACCGGGAGCACTTTCCCGCGAAGTGTGATTTCCCCGGTCATCGCGACACGGTGCACCATCGTGCGTCCCGTCATCAACGAAGCGAGCGCGGAAACCATGCCCACTCCCGCGGAAGGACCGTCCTTTGGGACACCCCCTTGTGGCACGTGCACGTGAATATCATGCTTATCGAAATCGGTGGCGTCGAAGCCGTAATCCTTTGAATGGTTGCGGAGCCACGAACGGGCGGCTTCCACGGATTCCCGCATCACGTCTCCAAGCGAGCCCGTCAATTTCAGATCGCCCTCCCCGTCCATCTTTGTCGCCTCAATAAAGAGAATATCTCCTCCTGTCGGCGTCCAGGCGAGGCCCACTGCCACGCCCGGCACAACATCATCTTCGGCCAGTTCCGGTTCGGCCTTGATCGGACCCAGTAGATCTGAAACGCCCGCTTCGTCGATCACAGTCTCGAAATCGGAATCACCCTCTGCGATCCGCAGAGCCACCTTTCGGCAGATGGCGCCAATCTCACGTTCGAGGTTTCGCACCCCGGCTTCCCGAGTATAGCTTTCGATCACCTTGCGCAGGGCGGGCTCGGTCAGCTCGAAGCCCACGCCGCCGATCCCGTTCCGCTCTATTTGCCGCGGGACCAGGAACTCGCGCGCGATCTCGACCTTCTCTTCGAGGGTGTATCCGGGAAGATCGATGACTTCCATGCGGTCGCGCAGGGCTGCGGGCACGTTGTGGATCACATTCGCTGTCGCGATGAAGAGGACCTGTGAAAGGTCGAAAGGCACTTCTAGATAGTGATCGCTGAATTCGGAGTTCTGCTCAGGATCGAGGACCTCAAGCAGTGCCGAAGATGGATCGCCTCGGCCGTCCGCGCCGACCTTATCGATCTCGTCGAGCAAGATGACCGGGTTGCTCGTCCCCGCCTTGCGCAATCCCTGAACAAATCGTCCCGGCAAAGCACCGACGTAGGTCCGCCGATGTCCGCGCACCTCCGCCTCATCCCGCACACCGCCGAGTGATATGCGCACGAATTTTCGGTTCAGCGCCCGCGCAACCGACTTCCCGAGTGAGGTCTTCCCCGTTCCGGGCGGACCTGCGAAGCAAAGAATCGGCCCCTTGAGATCACGCTTCAGCGAAAGCACCGCGATGTACTCGATGATCCGGTCTTTCACCTTGTCGAGCCCGAAATGATCCTCGTCAAGCACTTCCCGAGCCGCCTTCACATCGAGGCGGTCCTCGGATGTCTCGCTCCAAGGCAGAGCCACCATCCATTCAAGATAATTCCGAATCACGGCGTGCTCAGCAGCAGCCGAAGGCGTCTGCGCGAACCGGTCCAGCTCTCGGGTCGCCTGCTTCAGCGCCTCTTCCGGCATGCCGGCGGCTTCCACTTCATTGCGCAGGCGATCGACTTCGTCGTCGTCATCCTCGCTCTCGCCCAGCTCGCGTCGGATCGCTTCGAGTTGTTGACGCAGCATGTATTCGCGCTGCGTCTTGCCCATCTCGGTTTGGACCTTCTGCTTGATCTCCGTCTCGATCTGGAGTGCATCGGTCTCGGTGGAGAGCTGATCCAGCACGAGCCGAAGCCGCGTGCCAATATGACTCGCTTCGAGGATCTGCTGCTTCCCAGCGACATCGAGTTCGAGATTCGAGGCCACGAGATCCGCCAGCTTCGACGGGTCCCCAAGATTCGCGACCAGCACCTGAAGCTCGTCGGAAAGTCGTGCGCTCTCCGATACCAGAGTGCTGAACTGCTGTGCGACGCTCCGCACGAGGGCCGTCATTTCGACGGACTCGTCCTCTTCGCCGGTCTCTTCGATGCGTGAGATCTCGGCACGCATGAACGGATCGGTTTCGGTGAACCGCGTCAGGTTCACCCTCGCGACGCCCTGCACGAGAAGTCGGTAGGAATCGTCGGGGAACTTCAGCATCTTCACGATGCGCAGCACTGTGCCGACCGAGTACACGTCGTCCTCGCTCGGTGGCCCCTTCATGTCGCGCTTCACAGCCGTGCACACCATTAGGCGGTCCGGACGAACGAGCACATCGTCAATCAGACGCTGCGAAGCCGGCGTGTTCACGAGTAGCGGCGATAACAGATACGGAAAAAGCACGGTGTTCTTCAGCGGCAGTACCGGCAATTCCTCCGGCAGCTCCGCGAGCTCCTCCGAATCGTCATCAGGCTCGCTGCCGACGTGGATTTCCATCCCGCCCAGCTCTTCGTCCATCGATCCCTCTTCTTCCATCATTAATCAGTCCGATTCCACGGTCAGCGTCCGCCGGACAGGTGCGCGCTTGGGGATCTTCACCTCCAGGAAACCGTCTTCGAGCCGGGCGCGTACAGCGTCCGCATCGAAAACCGCCTGGATCGCGATCTCTCGCTCAAAGGGCCCGAAGGAAATTTCCATTTGTTGCAAACGATCGATTGCCGCGGACGGCGGCGAGCGCCTCACGCCGCGCAGACGAAGGACGGATCCCTCGACGTTCACGCGGAGATCTTCTCCCAGAACCCCTGCGACTTCGAAACGAACGACGACTTCATCTTTCGTTTCGAAGACGTCCGCAGCCGGTTGCCACCGATCTCCGCGAAGGCGATCGGGGAACTCTCCGTAGAGCTCAACCAGCGGATGCGGACGGGGTTTCTCAGGAATCGCTCTTCTCCTCGGTGAATTCGGCGTCGATCACATCGTCATCGTCCGAATCCCCTGACGGAGCGGAATCGTCCGGCTGCGGCGGCATGCCTCCTTCTGCACCTGCCTCTGCCTTGTAGAGCTTCTCGGCAACCTTATGAAGCGCTCCCTCGACGGCGGCATGCGCAGCCGTGAGCTTGTCCAATTCGTCCGACTCGAGATCGAGTTTCGCCGCAGAGATCGCCTCGTCGAGTGACGTTTTCTCCGACTCGTCGAGCTTCTCTCCGTTCTCGGCCACCATCTTCTCTGCCTGATAGATCAAGCTATCGAGCTGGTTCTTCTTCTCGATCTTTTTGCGCCGCTCCGAGTCCGCGGTCGAGTTGGCCTCGGCCTCGTTGACCATGCGATCGATCTCGGAGGACTCGAGTCCGCCGCTGCCCTCTATTCGGATCGTATGTTCTTTACCGGAGGCCTTATCCGTCGCGCCTACAGAGAGGATGCCATTCGCATCGATATCGAAGGTGACTTCGACCTGGGGCACACCGCGCGGCGACGGCGGGATCCCGTCGAGGATGAAGCGTCCGATCTCTCGGTTATCCGCTGCCATCTCGCGCTCGCCCTGCAGCACTCGGATCTCGACTTGCGGCTGGTTATCGGCCGCCGTCGAGAAGGTCTGCTGAGCCTTGGTCGGGACCGTCGTGTTGCGCTCGATGAGCTTCGTCATCACGCCACCGAGGGTCTCGATACCAAGCGACAAAGGCGTCACGTCGAGGAGCAACACGTCCTTCACGTCGCCCGCGAGGACACCACCCTGAATCGCCGCACCCAGCGCAACTACCTCATCGGGGTTCACTGTCTGGTTCGGCTCTCTACCGAAGAGTTCCCTCACCTTCTGCTGCACGAGCGGAACACGCGTCGAGCCACCGACCAGCACGACCTCGTCGATCTCGCTCGCCGAAAGGCCCGCATCCGCCATCGCCTTGCGACAGGGCTCAAGGCTGCGCTCGACAAGATCGTCGATCAGCTGCTCGAACTTCGCACGCGAAAGTTTCAATGTAAGATGCTTCGGACCCGTCTTATCCGCCGTGATATACGGCAGGTTGATATCCGTCGACTGCGCCGTCGAAAGCTCGATCTTGGCCTTTTCTGCGGCTTCGCGGAGTCGCTGGATCGCCATCGGATCGTTGCGCAGGTCGATGCCCTGATCCTTCTTGAACTCGTCGACGAGGTAGTCGATCAGGCGATGGTCGAGATTGTCGCCACCCAAATGGGTGTCGCCGTTCGTCGCCTTGACCTCGACGATGTTCTCGCCGACTTCAAGGATCGAGATATCGAAGGTACCTCCACCAAAGTCGAAGACGGCAATCTTCTCGTCTTCCTTCTTGTCAAGGCCGTAGGCCAAGGCGGCGGCGGTCGGTTCGTTGATAATGCGCTTGACGTCAAGGCCCGCGATCTTGCCCGCGTCCTTGGTGGCCTGGCGTTGGGCATCATTAAAGTAGGCCGGAACCGTGATCACAGCGCCCGTCACTTCATGACCCAAATAGGCCTCTGCAGCGCCCTTCAGCTTCGAAAGAATCATCGCCGAAATTTCCGGCGGCGCGTAATTCTGATCGTTGATCCTGATCGCGACACCGCCGTCCTTACCCTCGACGACTTCGTACGGAACCAAGCTCGTCTCTTCCGAGACCTCAGAGAGACGGCGGCCCATGAAGCGCTTCACGGAGTAGATGGTATTGGTCGGGTTCGTGACGGCCTGGCGCTTCGCAATCGCGCCGACCAGTCGTTCCCCATCGTCGGCAAAACCGACGATCGAGGGCGTCGTGCGGCCGCCCTCTTCATTCGTGATGACGGTGGGCTGACCGCCCTCCATCACTGCGACCACCGAATTGGTGGTGCCCAAATCAATCCCGATAATCTTGCCGGATTTTGCCATTTTCGATCGCCTTCTTCTGATTTCGCAGCCCGTTTTGAAATGGTCTGCCTGAATTGATGCTGAACCTGTGCGCGTCAGGGCGCGTGTCAATCACGCCAGACATTGTTTTTGACTTTCAAACTGAAACGCGGGCGGTGCGCCGCCTGAACAGCCGTGGGCTAAAACACCCTCCAGCAGGCGGGGCCAGTCACCCTCTCCTCCTGGAACATGGATCACACAGCCGGGGTCCACCCCTAAATCACCAGAACGCGCCCGTCCGGAACGGAAACCTTTGTGAAACATCTCCAGTAACCGCCTGAAATTCCGATGGTTTGATTGGAGAAGGAACGGGGGGATGGCTATATTAATTCGACCCGTGGACCCCGGTCCGAGACGCTTTGCTCTGCATTCGGGAGGTCTGATTGAGGACTATCCGGTACCCAGACCATTAAAGGCGTTTCGATCGGTTTTGCGAATCCCGTTCCGGTCGCAGTTCGTAGTGAGGGCAGATTCGGACCGCTGGGGGCGATCTGAATCGATGGGGCATACGGAGCATGGGAACCTTGAATCAGCGCGCTGACTCCTCTCGGAGATCCGACCGGCGACCTCACGGGGTGGGCCGTGTCGCACGTCTTTGCAGATGGGATGCTCGTTTTCTGATTCCGGCTTGCAGCTCGACCGCTTCATGCATCTCGTTTAATTCCAGCGAATATGAAAAAGGGAGCGCGTAACTCGATGGGTTCGTGGCTGATCATGGGGCTGAACGGAATCTTGCTTGCGGCAAGCTGTTTCGTCGTGGCTCAAATCGTGACGCAGATCGGTGGGGAGGCCCTTGAGCCGCCGCCGGTCGACACGGAGACCACGCGCATCGAACGCCCCGGCAACGCTTCCGCAGCCAGCCCCTCCGCAATTCTCGCGCGAAACCTCTTCGGCGCTCAACTCGCCGGGGATGCCCAAGTCGAGATCGAACAAAGCGACGAACCGCTCAACGCAACCAAACTGCCGCTCAAACTGCTCGGCACCATCGCGGGCACCGTCGAAGGTCGGTCGCGGGCTGCGATCGAAAACGAGAAGACGCGCGGGCATATCGTCGTCGCGGTCGGTGATCGCCTCGAAGACTTCAAGCGCGTTTCTGTCACCGCGATCGAGCGCTCCCGTGTGATCTTGAACAATGCGGGCAAGCCTGAAGAACTCGCGCTCCACGATGACATGCCGCCGCGTCCGATCCCGCGAAAGGTGCGACCCGCAAGACAGGCCCGACGAGCGCGACCGACGAAGGATACTCTGAACGATCGCCTTAAGGCGCTTTCCGGAGACGATGGCAACGGAATTTCCGACATCCTGTCCTCGGCGCGAATCGTGCCGGAGTACGAGAACGGCGAGATGCTCGGGATGAAGGTCGATGCGATCAAAGCCGATAGCCTCTTTGAAAAGGTCGGACTGCAAAACGGCGACATCATCACCGAGGTCAACGGCATCGTCGTTGACCGCGTAGAGGCCACCAGCGCCATCTTTGACGAACTTTCGACCGCAGAGGCACTGAACATCGTGACGTCTCGCGGTGGATCAACCCTGAAACTGTCGGCCACCCCCGACGACCTCATAAGGGAGTAGTACTCGCGTGGATCCGCGTACAACTCATCCGGCTGTTTATGCTCGCGACGTCTCGACTCGCGGAGCCGCGGCGCTCAATGCTCGCGACGTCTCGACTCGCGGAGCCGCGGCGCTCAATGCTCGCGACGTCTCGACTCGCGGAGCCGCGGCGCTTAATGCTCGCGACGTCTCGACTCGCGGAGTCTTTGCGCGCGTCGTCGTCGCAGGCGCCCTCGCCTTGGCGATTGCGCTCGCCCTGGTTGCCGGGACGGTGCTGAGCCCGTCGATGGCTGCAGCGCAGTCACGCGACGGTGACACCGACAGTGAAGGAGAACTCGTCAACCTCGATTTCAGTGACGTCGAGCTCCCCGTCGTCGTCGACAGCATCTCCCGAATGACGGGATACAATTTCATCTACGACGACCGCGTGCGCGGCCGCGTGACGATCGTGTCCCCAACTCAGGTGACCGTCGACCAAGCCTTCGCCGTCTTCGAATCCGTCCTGAAAGTGAAAGGATTCTCTCTCGTCCTCGGCCCGGGCAACGCCTACAAAATCATTCCGATTCGCGACGTCAAAGAATCGAGTATCGACACCATCAAAGATAATCGCGTGTCCCGAAACCGAGACCGGTTCGTCACGCGCCTCGTCCCGCTCCGCTTCATCGACGCGGACGCCATCACCCAGACGATCAAGCCGCTGATTTCAAAAGACGCCTCGCTCGTCGCCTACGCCCCGACGAACACGATCATCGTCACCGATAGCGAGAGCAATATCCGCCGCCTGCTCTCGATCCTCGATGCGCTCGACGTCGAGAGCTACCGACAAGAACTCTCTGTGCTCAAGATCGAGTACGCCGATGCGAACACCCTCGGCGAGCAGCTTTCTGAGATCTACGGCGCGGAAGTGAGTTCCGCAGCCGGCGGGGCCACCGCAGCCCAGCGCCGCAGCCGCGCTCGTCGCCGTTCCTCGAATGCAACCGCGAGCAATGCAACCGCGAACAGCGACACCGGCCCCATTGGTCCGACCGTACGCATCCTGACGGATGAGCGGACCAACTCGCTCCTCGTCCTCTCCTCAAGGCAGCAGCTTCAAGACATTCGCGGTCTCGTCAAGAAACTCGACGTTCAAGTCACCGGTCAGGGGCGCATCCAGGTGTACTACCTGCGCCATGCCGACGCCGAAGACCTTTCGGAGACGCTGAACTCCCTACTCAGCGGCGCCGGTGGCGGAGGCGGCAGTAGCCCGCGCTCAAGCCTCCCCGGAGCCGCTTCGAATAACGTCGCAAGCCTGCGGTCTGCGGTGACCCCGCTTGCCGAAGGCGTCACGGTGACGGCGGACCCGGCGACGAACTCGCTCGTAATTCAGGCGAGCAAGGAAGCCTACGAAACGCTCCAGCAGGTCATTGAAAAGCTCGACATCTCGCGACCACAGGTGCTCGTCGAAGCCTTGATCGTTGAAGTCGATGTGACGGACTCCCTGGACCTCGGATTCAATGCCGCTCTGCGTATCATTAACGGCGATAAGGATATGATCTTCTCATCGGGCGTTTCCGATATCCTGTTGCCGGGCTCAGGTCTCGTCACCCAGGCCATTCGAGCTACGGCGACCGATGCAGCCAACGCCTTCAACCAGAATTCCCCGCGGACAGGCGGCGGAAATAATAATGTCCAGTTCGGCATCACCGCCGCGGAGGCGAACAGCGATGTCAATATCGTGTCCGCCCCGCATATCCTCACCTCGGACAATGAAAAAGCCGAAATCCGAATCGGCAATAACATTCCAATCGTGACTGGCCGAACCGATGCGCCCACCGGCGGCGCCGGTCTCTCCACCGCGGTCAACGTCGAACGCCAAGATGTGGGCGTCACCCTCCGCGTGACCCCGCAGATCAGCGAGGGCGACACTCTGCGCCTCCAAATCTTCCAGGAGCTCACGGAAGTCACCCAGCTCGCGCAGAACGTCGGCAATCCGACTGAAGTCGGCGTTTCTCTCAGTAGCCGCAAGATCGATAACACCGTCGTCGTGAACGATGGCGAGACCGTCGCCATCGGCGGCCTGATCAGCGAAGTCTTCACCGACACCATGACGGGCGTCCCCTACCTCAGCAAGATCCCCTGGCTCGGCTGGCTCTTCAAGACCAAGGGCGAAGAGCTCCGCAAGGTGAACCTGCTCATCTTCCTCACCCCGCATATCATTCGCAGCGCGGACGATCTCGAACAGGAAACAATCCGTAAGCGACTCGAGCTGGAAGACTCGGCGGGTGATGAAGATCAGTTCGTCGAGCTCGAAAAATTTGACCGTCGCAAGCACAAAGCCGGGAACAGCGCGGCTCAGGAACTCGTCCGTCACTCGGAGCGCTACCCTATTGAACGCATGCGCGAGCTCGAAGAGCGCAAGGAGAGACTGCGCGAGAACGAAGAGACTGCAGCGGAACGCAATGCCGCGTTCGGTGCCCAGCGCTACGCCGTTCAGGTCGCTACCTACCGCAGCGAACGCGAAGCGACGGAAACTCTCACAACGCTCGTTGACGCCGGCTACGACGGCTCCCTCGTTACGAGCACTTCGAACGGCGAGCTGGTCTTCTCGATTCAGATCGGGCCTTTCGACGATCTCTATGACGCAGACCGCACGGCCCAAACCTTAGATGCGTCCTATGGGTATTCGTCTTCCGTCACGGTTCTGCGGCGAGAAGATCCATGAGCGCGAGTCTCGGCGGCAGTCTCTACGGAGATATGAATCAAAGTCTCGAGCTCGGGGATATCTTCGTGCGCGAGACGCGACTGACGCAGGAGCAGCTTGAGCTGGCTCGTGCGCGCCAGATCGAGACCCGTGAGCGCCTGCCCGAGATTCTGATCGAAGAAGGCTTTCTGAACGCGGACGAGGTCCTACATGCCCTCGGTCATCAGCAGGGTCTGGCGATTGTTTCCTCGATCGACCACGAGTCGGTCGATGAGACGCTGCTCGCTCAAATTCCGATCACCTTCGCCAAGCAGCACAAGATCTTGCCACTGGAATGGGCCTCCGAAGGTGTGCTGCGCGTCGCCGTGGCCGACCCGCTTGATGTGGCACCTCTTGATGATCTGCACCTGCTCTTCGATGGCGCCGAACTGGAGATCATTCTTGCTCCCGAGTCAGTGATTCTCAACGCGATCAACCTCGCCTACGATCGCGGCGTCACCTCGACCGACCAGCTCGCGGAAGCCGCCGAAGACGATCTCGATGATCTTGCCACCTCGATTTCCAGCGCACCGACAGACCTGCTGGAGTCGACTGACGATGCGCCGATCATTCGCCTCGTAAACTCGATGCTTCAGCACGCGGTCAAAGAGCGGGCTAGTGATATTCATGTCGAGCCCTTCGAACATGAAGTCCGCGTTCGGTTCCGCATCGATGACGTGCTCTACGAGCCTATGAAGCCCCTGCCCCGTGCGCTCCAGGCGGCAATTGCCTCGCGCATCAAGATCATGGGCAATCTCGACATCGCGGAAAAACGACTTCCTCAGGATGGTCGGATCCGCTTGAAGATAGCCGGACGCAACTACGATGTTCGCCTTTCAACCGTTCCCGTGGCACACGGCGAGCGACTTGTTATGCGCCTCTTGCCCGACACTCAGGAGCTGCTTGACCTCGCAAAGATCGGTTTCAATCCGGTCCAACTCGCGGCACTCGACCGAATCATTCGGCGACCGAATGGCATCTTCCTGGTCACGGGGCCTACAGGATCGGGCAAGACAACGACGCTGCATGCGGCGCTCGCCAAGATCAACGGTCCCGAAAAGAACATCATCACCATCGAGGATCCCGTCGAAATCACGCAGGAAGGCGTGGGCCAGATCGAGGTCAATCCGAAGATCGACCTCTCTTTCGCGAAAGGCCTGCGCGCCATTCTGCGTCAGGATCCCAATGTCGTTCTCGTGGGCGAGATCCGCGACAAGGAAACCGCGGACATCGCGATCCAGGCTTCACTTACAGGTCACTTAGTTCTTTCAACTCTGCATACAAACGATGCGGCCAGCGCGCTGACACGACTCGTCGACATGGGCGTCGAGCCCTTCCTCGTCGGTTCGTCACTCGTGGCCGTCTTGGCGCAAAGACTCGTGCGCATCCTCTGCCTCAAATGCAAAGAGGCGTACGTCACGAGCGACGAGGAGCTGCGCGAGATTGGCGTGAAGCCGCCCGATCGCCCTGTCACGCTCTATAGGGGCGTGGGATGTGACGCCTGCAGCCATACAGGCTATCGCGGCCGACTCGGGATCTTCGAAATGATGACCATCGACGACGAGATTCGGGCGCTGCTCAGCCAGAACGTGGATTCGAAGACCATCAAGGCCGAAGCCACCCGCAAGGGGATGGGAACGCTGCGCGCGGACGGCGCACGCAAGGTTCTCTCCGGCGTGACCTCGGTCTCCGAAGTGGTCCGCGCCACGGAAGAAGAAGGCTCGGCAGGTCAGGTCTAACCGTGCCTGTCTACGCGTATAAAGGCGTCGATCAAGCGGGCAAGCCCACAAAGGGAAGCCTGTCTGCGGACAGTGCGAAAGCAGCTCGAACCAAAATGCGCGCCCGCGGCGTCTTCCTCACGGAAATCGCCGAGGCCCAGGGATCCAATGGTGCTGAATCCTCCGCAACCTCGACCGGCTCTGGACTGAATCGCTCCTTTAGTCTGCCCTCGCGGATTCCCGGCCTCGAACGCGCGATGGCGACACGCCAGCTCGCCACCCTGGTGAACGCAGGCGTCCCGCTGGTCGAAGCCCTATCGGCGCTCGTCGAACAGACCGAACACAAAGCGCTAAAGACCGTCTTCGCCAAGGTCCGCGACCGCGTGAACGAGGGCAGCTCCCTGGCCGAGGCGCTTCGCTCGACCGACCGCTTCGACAACCTCTACGTTTCCATGGTCAGCGCCGGCGAAGCCAGCGGGGCCCTCGACGCCGTGCTGAACCGCATCGCCGATTACCTAGAAGACCAGGTGCGCCTGAACGGCCGGGTGATGTCGATCGTCACCTACCCCCTCTTTATGCTTGTCTTCGCGGGCGTTGTGGTGGGTTTGATGGTGACCCTCGTGCTGCCTCAAATCACCGAGCTCTTGATCTCCCAGAACTTGGAGCTGCCCTGGTATACCGCCGCGGTGATCGGCTTCTCGGATATCCTCCGCGGTTATTGGTGGCTGCTGTTCTTGGTCGGAATTGGATTAGGCTTCGGCTATCGAGCTGTGGGCCGGACTGAAGGCGGCCGCATGGCTCTGGACCGCTTCTGGCTCCGCTTTCCTGTGGTCGGCCGCACCATCCGCTTCCTCGCCATTGCACGCTTCACCCGTACCCTCGGCTCGCTGCTCGCGAGTAGCGTGAGTATCGTGCAGGCACTCAATATCGCGCGGCACGTCGCCAATAATGCGGTGTTCGAGAAGGCAGCCAACGACGCGCGAGAGGCCATCCTGGAGGGCGCCGCACTGGCCCTGCCGCTTCGCCAGAGCGGCGAATTCCCGCCGCTGGTGACCACGATGGTCGAAGTCGGAGAGCGATCGGGTGATCTTGAAGGCATGCTGATCAAGGTTGCGGATACCTATGAGGAGCAGGTCGAGAACAGCGTGACGCGGCTGACCTCTCTAATGGAGCCGATCCTGATTCTCGTTATGGTCGGTGTGGTCGGGATCATCATCATGGCCGTTTTGATGCCAATGCTTCAGCTCACCGAAAGCATCGGCTAAGTCTCGCGCCTGCCTGATCTGCCTCGTCGTTTGGCCACTCGCCGAACATCGAACATTGAAGCCCCCATCGGGATCACAGCCCTCTGTGAACCCACTCCGGAGATTCCAGAATGCTGAATCAAACAAGCCTTTCCTCTTCCGCATATCAAGCCCGCCCCGGCCGGCGTGACAACCGCTCAGCCGGCTTTACGCTGATTGAAATCATGGCCGTCGTCGTCATCATGGGCATGCTGATGGGCGTGCTCGCCGTCGGCATCACGAGCCAGCTCGACAATGCCCGGATGCAAACCGCGAAGGGCCAGATCACGCGTATCGAACAGGCACTCGAGTTCTATCAGCTCGATAATGCTCGCTACCCGAACGCGGATCAGGGCCTTGATGCCCTCGTCAATAAGCCCTCTGCAGCGCCCGTCCCCCGGAGCTATAATCCGGCTGGCTACATCAAGCCCGACGCGCTGCTCGATCCCTGGGATCAGCCCTTCGAATACCGCATTCCGGGAACGAAGAACCCGTATTCCTTCGATATCTGGTCGATTGGCAAAGGCGGGGACGAGGGCGGCGAACAGATCGGCAACTGGTCAACCCGCGGCGACGAAGACGCGTAGGAAGCGCTGCCCCCGACCATGCAGATGCATGCGACCCAATCTCCCATGTTCTCGGACCGGCGCGGTCTCTTCGCCCGGCGCAATGGCTCGGCCAGGCGAGACCTGCCTGAGCCACAGAACACCCTGGGGACGCGGCACTTGTCTGCGCCGCGGCACTTGTTGGGGCCGCGGCACTTGTTGGGGCCGCGGCACTTGTCTGCGTGGAGACAGCGCGGCTTTACGCTGATCGAAATTATTGCGGTCGTCGCCATCTTCGGAATGATCTTCGCGTTCGGCATCCCGCGACTGAACAGTTCGAAATGGAGCCAGCTCCGAGACGAAGCGGAGACCATCGCGGCGAGCCTCGAGTTCGCCCGTCAGCGCGCCATCATGACCGGCGTGCCACACCGAGTCTTCTTCGATCTCGAAAACGGGGCCTACCGAACCGAATGGTGGGTCACGGAGCAAGAAGCGTTCGCAGCCGTGCAGGACTCCGGCAATTCGCCCTTCGATTTTGATCTCAATGGGGAGAGCGGTTCGGGCGGCGACGCCAAGAACGCGCCCTATGACAGCGGCTCTCCACTCGATCTCTATCCGCCAGACCGTGAGGAGCGCGATTACTACCCCGTTCCCAATCGACAACTCGGCGCCTTCACCTGGCTGGGGGACGCGCTCTATTTCGTTGGACTCGACGGGTCGTCCGGATGGATCGAAGGCGGCGAGATCCAAATCGTTTTCGATGCAGACGGCACCACGGAATTCGCCCGACTCGAACTCGCCGATATCGACGATCATCATCTGACGCTTGAAATAGAGCCCCTTTTGGATCGCGTGCGTCGACGCAAGGGAACAGCGCGCTCGTGATGCGAAAGACCGTGACGTCGCTCTCGACAAGCACGCGGCGTCGGATCCGCCGTTGCCCCTGCCCCTGCCTCTGTCCCGCCCCCGCACCCTTCCCCCGCTCCCGTCGAAACGCGGGCTTGACTCTTCTCGAAGTTTTGGCTGCGGCGATGATTTTCGCCATGGTGATGACCGTCCTGGTCGGCACGAGTTCTACGGCCGTCCACCGTTCCGGCCAGGCTTCCAAACAGCTCGAGGCCAATCTTGTGGCGGACGCCTTCTTGGCCGATCTTGAGATTCAGATTAATCAGCGAATCGCACCTGTGATCGAAGAAGCCGATTCGAATCGCGACGATTTCACGATTCAGGTCCAGCGCGTAAGCCTGTTAGGTGAAGCCACAGACGGCTCGGGAATCGGTCTGAACGGATTCGGCGACGCCGATGCCGGGTCCGGAGCGGGAGAGATCGCAGGACTCCTCGCCGGCGATCTCCCCGAGGTCGTCAAACATCTCTACCAGTACGACCTCAACGTGAGCTGGGTCGACTCGAGCGGCGTCCAGAGCGTCACGCGTACGACTTTCGCCTTCGATTGGCAGGCAGCTGCTCTGGAGTTTGCGGAGCTCTTCCAGGGAGCCGGGGAGGAAGGCACCGGCGAGGACACGGGCGAGGACGCCTCCGAGAGCGATGCCGAGTTCAAAGAGGCAGAGGCGCTCGACCGGCTCCGCCAAGAGGCGACGCAATGAATCGCCGGCACGCTGCTTTCACGCTGATCGAAGTTGTCGGCGCGGTGATGATGACCGTCCTCATCCTGGTCTTCGTCACGCAGATGTTTGTCGAGAACGGACGTCAAAGGGCCGCTGCGACCGACCTGATGCGCGAGCGGCTTTCTGCCTCGGGCGCTCTTGAAGTGCTCGCCAACGATCTCGAGGGCGCGGTCTTCCTGGCGCGGCCGCAAGGACGCGATCCGGAATCTCATCCATGGCGCTTCGTCGCAGCCGATGCTCGAGAGTACGGCGCCACGGCGTTCCGCTTCACCACTCAGAACGCTCCTCAATCAAATCGCGGCGAGCATGCCTCTAATTGGGTCGAGGTCGCGTATTTCCTCGAGGAGGATGAAGAAGGGGAACGCACGCTCTGGCGCTGGCGATCCGCCCGTCCTCCCCATGATGCCAATGCCTCGTTTCCGGACTCGGGCGATGAGGGTTCGATGCGCATGGTGACAGGCGTGAGCGAATTCGGCGTTCGGTTTCTCGACCCAGAAGGGGGCTGGGTCGCCGATTGGGACTCGACCTTCTATCCACCGGAATCGGCGATGCCACAGGCGGCCGAGATCTCGCTCACCCTGATGCGCGCCGCGAGACGCGGTGAAGCGGAAGACGACGAGATTCGGCTTCCTGGCATGCTGCATAGTCGGCGCGTTGCGATGGTGATGCGACCAATCAACGTGGCGGACCTGATCGAGCTTGGGAAGGATCCGCTCGCGGATGAAGACGGCTGCTTTACGATTGAACGCTGTCTGCGCGAAGGCGATACGGATTGGTACCAATCGGAACTGAATGATGATTGCGGCGGCGATGGCCGACTCTGTGATTTACTCGAAAATCCAGCCGACAGCTGTTTCAGCGAGATCGAGTCGGCCTTCCCCGGCGTCGCCTCCCGCGCGCCTGAGAGTTGCTCCTCATGAGTCGCCCCGCGCTTCAGGCCCAGCCTCCCTCGCCTTCGCCGTACCCTGGGCCCTCTACCCCATCCTCATCGGCCCACTCTCGCCGCCGAGAGCGGGGACAAGAGGGCATCGTCCTGGCGATCGTCCTTGTGCTGATTTTCGCCTTGATCACCGCCGTCTACGCGTTCCAGCGCCGAGCCATCATTAGTAATACGATCGCCCAGAACCGCTTGGCGGCAGCGGAAGCCGATGCACTCGCCCGCGGTGGCCTGCGGGTGGCCGAAGCGGTCGTCTACCTCGTTCGGCTCAAGGACGTTGCGGAGAGCGCGGGCATCGCGGATCCCAGCGCTGCGGGCGAGAACCCCGCTTCGGGACTCTTGCCCAAGGGCCTCGGCGGCAGCGAACTCTGGGCCCAAATGGGTGAGTTCCCGCTCGACCTCGGTGGCGGTCGGTCTCTGCGCATCACGGTGGAAGATGAAGGCGCGCGCCTCAACCTCAACGCCCTTGTCCCTCAGGAAATTCCCAGCGACGAGGACACCGATGATAATGACTCCGTCACTTCCGGCGAAGACTACGACGACGCCGAGCAGTACCTGATCGAAGTCCTGCGCTACATCATCGGTGGCATGGACGGCACGCCGGAAGAAAACAATTACGACGAAGTGGCCATCGCGCAAAATCTCATCGACTACATGGATCCCGACGACACGGCGGTCAACGGCCGAAGCGAAGACGCCTACTACAAGGATCAGGACCCGCCCTATACCGCCCGGAACGGCCCCTTCCTGAGCGTGGACGAGATTGGCCTGGTTGAAGGCGTCGACGAGCGTCTCCTCACCGAGATGCGCCATTACGTCACGGTGCATCCGATCGGAGGCACAGCGGGGATCAATCTGAATCGAGCGCAGCCGTGGGTCCTTAGCCTGGTCTACGCGGGCACAAGCGGTGAGCGAGAGCTGCTTAGGGAGCAGACCGTCCGCGACCTCTGGCAGATCCGAAAGCAGAACAAGATCGTCTGTGAGGATCTTTCTGCCGATGCTCAGCGATGCGTCGCCCTGAACGAAGTCGGGAATGGCTCCTTGGCAGAGGGGTCCCTCTATCCCGAGACCCCTCTGCCCGCGAAACCCAGCGTTTTCCGGGTAGTTGCCGAGGCCCAGGTGGCCGGTCTAAGCCGCCGGATCGAGGCCGTCTACGACACGAGGCCGACCGGAGGTCCTCAGCTGCTATCCTGGAGACGCCTGCGGGGAACAGATTCGCCCTAGACAGGTCATGAGAAGCGACCGCCACCCACACGAAGGATCGGGCAAAAGGAGGGCAACGAAAGTCACAGTTTTCGTCACCCCCGGGACGAAAAGGCGAGAACAAGCAATACAAAGCAAGAGAAGTCAAAAGGCCGGCATGCGATGTTCGGCCCCGCTGGCACAGTACGATCTGACACTGCAAGAACTGAAACCGCAAAACCAAGGAGCAGGATCAAGGCATGGGGATCTTTGAGCGCAGCGTGCTCGGGCTCGACATCGGCTCGCACGGCATCAAAGCCGTCGAGCTGAAAGTCTCGCCCGGCAGCCTAGAGCCGGGACAATTCCAGGTGCATCCGCGCTTGGACTCAGCCTCCCCGCTCACAGAACATCTGCAGCGGTTTATCGGGATGCATTCGCTGCCCACGAATCAGGTTGCCTGCGCCCTACCCGCACGTAATCTCTCAACGCGCGTCCTCAACTTCCCTTTCAGCGATCGCCGTCGACTTGAGCAGGCCATCCCCTTTGAGATCGAAGCGGAAACCCCTTTCAACCTCGAAGATATTTATGTCGATTGGAACCTCCTCAGCGGCGACCGCAATCACGGCACCGTCGCCGCGACGCTCGCCAAGCGCACGTACGTAAAACAGGTCCTCGAAGAACTCCAAGAAGCCGGCTGCGACCCCCATGTTCTGGAAGCTGGAGGCCTCGCCCTGGCCAACCTCGCGCCCACATTCGGGCTCGAGGGCACACACCTGATCGCAGATATCGGACATTCGAAGACGACGTTCTGCGTGCTTCTCGACGGGCGACCGGCTATGGCGCATAGCATCGCCACGGGGGGGCGTGCGATGACCGAAGCGATCGCCTCGGAAACGGGATTGCCCTTCGACGAAGCTGAAATGCGAAAATGCGAGAGCGGTGTCCTCGGCCATGGCGCCGTCGGCGGTTCTCCGGGTGTCGGTGCGATTCTCGACCGGATCGCACGCGAAGCGGTGCGCGCACTCGAAGCCGCTGAGGCCCAACACGTTACCGGTCCCATCACGCAGAATGCCAAACTCACCCTCGTCGGTGGCAGCGCGAGACTCGACCGCATTGACGAGTTCTTGGGCAAGCGCACCGGACTCGAAACCGCTCTCCTGCGCATGCCCGCCGATTCGCCCCACGCGAAACTCGCGGAGGGAGTGGACGTAGTCCTCTTCGCTCCAGCCCTCGCCCTCGCCCTTCGCCTCTCTGGCGAGGCCTCAACCCGGATGAATTTCAGGAAAGGCGAACTCGCCTATCGGCAAGATTTCGGAGACTTTTTCCGGCGCGAGTTGCGCCCGACTGCGGCGCTCGCCGCGGTCTTGGTGGGACTCCTCGTGCTCAGCACGGTCACAACCATCGTCCTGCAGCATCGCCGCGCCGGCCGACACGAAGATGCCGCTGCAGCTCTCTATTCCAAGGCCTTCCCAGATCGTCCGCCGAATACCGAGGACCCCGCGCGAGCACTCGGCCAGGAATTGGGCGCCGCCCAGGGCCGTGCCGATTTCCTCGGACTCTACAGCGGCAATCGCTCCGCCCTCGATCTGCTTGCCGAATTATCACGCACGATTCCCCAAGACCTGGATGTCCGAATTAATGAGGTCAATATCGATCGCAACCTGATTCGCCTCGATGTCGATGCCGAAGGCTACGAAGCCGCAGACCGCCTCACATCCGTCCTCTCCCAGAGTGAACCCTTTCAGGGCGCCAAGGTCGCGGGCTCCGTAAACCAG
>JBDNFB010000117.1:0-59741 GCA_041690055.1 Myxococcota bacterium
AAATCGAGATTCTCGACCTCGCCGTTGTAGCCGAAACGCTCGGCTCGGCCGCAGCGCCCGTGCCCTTCCTTGGGCATACGCTCGCGACAGAGGCCATCGTCCGGGCAGGTTCGGCGGAGCAGAAGGAACGCATGCTGCCCAGTCTCGCGAGCGGCGAGCATCTGGCGACGGTTGCCTTGGCCGAAGAGGGCGGCATTTGGCAGCCGGACGAATGGACGGTGAAGGCACCCGACGGGACGATGGGCACGATCACGGGCACGAAAGAGATCGTTGAGTTCGGCGAACACGCGGACTATTTCGTGGTTGGCCTCGCGGGCGGCAAGATGGGCGTTGTCGAGCGCAATGCGGCCGGTGTTGAGGTCCAGCGCGTCGAAGGCGCAGACCGGACTCGCCGAATCGCCCGCATCGCCTTCGAAAATACGCCGATCGAAGTCCTTGAGGCGGGAGGCATGGAAGCCGCAGAACGCGTGCGCGATGTGGGGCTCGTGCTGCTCGCCGCCGATGCGTTCGGTGGGGCGGATAAGCTCGTGGCGATGAGCGTGGAATACGCAAAGAACCGCGAGCAGTTCGGTGTCACGATTGGTCATTTCCAGGCGCTCAAGCATCAGCTCGCGAATATGGCCGTCGAGATCGAGCCAACCCGTGGCTTGTACTGGTACGCCGCGCATGCGCTCGACCATGTGCCGGAAGACGCCGCGCGCACGGCCGCGATCGCCAAGAGTCATATAACCGAGCGATTTCAGCAGGTCGCGCGCGACGCGACGGAAGCCCATGGTGGCATTGGCTTCACCTGGGAAGGCGACGTCCAGATGTGGTTCAAGCGTGCGATGTTCGACCGTGTCTACCTAGGCACACCCCGCGTGCATCAGGACCGCGCGGCTGCCCTCGCGGGCTGGTAAGCAAAACGACGCTAGTCCACGCTTCGAACCCGAAGCGTGCGCATTCGGTTGAGGGCCGCGGCGATCTCGAATCGTCGCGGCCTCGCCAGTGCTCCGGGATGCCGTCCCTTCTCGCCGAAGGGATCAAGCGCATCGAGACCTTCTCGGTTCATCACGTCTTCGATTGCATCGAGCAAATCGGCGACCGTGCAGTCGTCCGCCATGAAGCGTCGCGCAGCCAGGTGGATCGCGGCGCCGATGGCCCGGGTTTGACTCGGATCAAAGATCTGTTCGACGGCGCGCAGATCGATCTCTGTGCTTCCGTAGATGATCTCTTCGCATGCGCGGCTTGAAATCTTGGGTTCCCGCCGTCCGCGGCGAGCGTCGAAACTGGCAGGATCAGGTACGCGCCGTAAGGGCCGTCGTAGCGAAGAGATTAGAGACTCCTCGACTTCTTCCTTTTGGTTGCCTGTGCGCGCGATCGCCTTGGCGCGATCCGTGACGTCGATCGGGCGGTAGGCCTTCATCTCGATCACAGCGTCGGCCACTGCGAAATAGTCTCCGGATCCGCCCATTACGAGGAGAGTCGATAGGTCGAAGGTCTCATAGAGCGCCCGCACACGATGCAGAAAGGGCGTGATGGGTTCATCGCGCGGGTGGATGAGCGCCTGCATCCGCGCGTCGCGCACCATGAAGTTGGACGCGCAGGTATCTTCGTCGAGCAAGAGTCCGGTCGCGCCGGCTTCGATGGCCTCGGCCAGATTGGCTGCCTGGCTCGTGCTGCCGCTGGCATCCGAGGTCGAAAAACGGCGCGTATCCCGTGGCTTCGTTTCGCCGGGGCGAAGTGGGAGCCGGTCGATGAAGGCTTGGATATCAACGCCGCTGACCGAACGGCCGTCTTCGGCGCGGATCTTTACCAGCGCGGGATCACTTACAACGGTTTCGCGACCATCGCCCGGCACATGCGGTACGACAGCGCGCTCAATCGCTCGGAGCAGCGTGGATTTTCCGTGATAGCCACCGCCAACTAGCAGGACGACGCCGAGCGGAATCCCCATGCCCTGCCATTTCGTGCCCGGCGCGCCCGCATCGGCGTGAGGCACGTCAAACTCCACGCGAAAGGCCTCGGGCGACTCGAAGGGGAGGGTGTCTTTCGCGGGCATGGGGTCTTCGCTTGCTCCGCTCGTGCGCGGAAGAATCGCGCCTTCTCCCACGAAAGCGATCAGGCCGCGTTCTGCCAGTTGAGCCCGAACGTTCTCCTGATTTTCGACACAGTCGACGAAATGGCTCAGTGCTGCGTCGTCCTTGGCGCCGCGATCGAGAAAGGCACGCCGAACGATGCCCGGTAGAGTCTCCACCAGCAGCTTCGCCGCTTCCCGCCCGCGAACGCGCCGCCCGTCCGCGGGGAGTCCGACCTCGATGCGCGCTTCCATGAAATGCTCTCCGAAGATAACCGCGGCGCGCTCAAGCACTTCCGGCCCGCCGGCATCGATCGTGATCAGGCCTCCCTTGCCCGTCCCGATCCGCCGGGGCGCCGCTTCTTGGATGGCTGTTCTAAACGCCCGTGCGAACCATGCGGCGGTGGCGATACGACGGGAAGGGCGCCCTGCGACATCGAGTTCGAAGGTGTCAGAGGGAATGCGCGCGAGTTCGAGGTCAATGCGCACGCGCAGCTTGGAGGGCGTGGCGAAAGGGTCGGACTGCACGCGATCGACGAAGAGTTCGAACTCCGAGAACTGCCAGGCCCCCTCGATCTCGCGGTAGGCCTTGTAGCCGCGCCCGCTGATGCGTTCGAGGGTTTGCGCCAACTCAGCCGATCCGGGCACGCGTTCTCCTGCTTGGATGTCGCGCTTGCCGGGAAGCGGAGCGCGGCTGCAGTCTAGAGACTTGCCCTGCATTCGCCCAGCGGCTTCCCCCTCTCAGGACGCATGGCCTCGGCTGGCCTATCTTAAGCCCCTTAACGGCTGGAGACCTGAGATGAATTTGACCCCGCGAATCTTGGAAGAACACTGCAGCTGGAATGCGGCGGACGTAGCCTCCGAATCGACTTGGACGGAAGTTCTCACGCCGGCCGAGTTGGAAGAGGTCGACGCTGCGCTTCGCGTCGCGCTGACCCAGAGCTCCGATATCCTTGATATTGGGCGCGAAGATTTCCCGCTTCCGCATCTAGCGAAGCGCCTGGCGGAAGTCGAAAACGAATTGATCAACGGCCGCGGCTTCGTACGCCTTCGCGGCCTCCAGCGTGACCGATACGACCAGAGCGAAATGGAGATGATCTACTGGGGCATAGGGCGGCATCTCGGTGAACCCTGGCCGCAGAATAAATACGGGCATGTCCTCGGGGACGTGACCGATCAGAATAAAGCGCCTGACGACCCGACCGTGCGGGGCAATGAAATCGGTGGCGCGGCATTGCCTTTTCACTGCGACGGGTCTGATCTCGTCGGGTTGATGTGCCTTCAAAACGGAATCGAAGGCGGACTTTCGGCGGTCGCTAATTCGGTGGCGATTCACAACCAGCTCGTCCGAGAAGCGCCTGAATGCGCCGCCGCGCTCTACGCACCGCAGCCCTTCGACTACCGCGGCGAACAGCCGAAGGGCGGCCGCCCCTGGTACGAAATCCCGGTGTTCTCGGACTGGAACGATCGGCTCTTCGTTCGGTGTATCCCGCCCTATATCGTTGCGTCGCAGAGACACGAAGCGGTGCCGCGCCTCACGCCCGAAGCGAAGACGGGACTCAAGCGGATCGTTGAGCTCTCGGAAGACCCGAACTACCACGTGCATATGGAACTGCGGCCGGGCGATATGCAGTTCATTAACAACTACCACGTGATGCACGGTCGAACGGCCTACACCGATGCTCGCGAGGAAGGCCAAATTCGGCACCTCAAGCGCCTTTGGCTCGAAACAAAGGTGCTTGCCGACCGGCCGCCGCACTTCAAGAACGGCACCCAAACGCATTGGAACAACAAGCGCACCGCGAGCCGCATGAAAATGGCCTGAGGGCGGCGTATGAGCAGCTTGAGAGCGGCCAGAATCCATGCCCTCTCGCCCTCTCGCCCTCTCGCCTTTTCGCCTTTTCGCCAGACTCGAGGCTAGAGGCTAGAGGCTAGAGAAACCAGAGAAACCAGAGAAACCAGAGAAACCAGAGAAACCAGAGAAGCTAGAGGTCGAGCGAGAGCTGATTTCCAGCGGAACGCCGCCCATCGGGCCGGAGCCCATCGGGCCGTCTAAATGCGTCTGTCGAGAGAGGCGGATGAGGCCCATCGAGGCCGTGCTTGCGGGCCAGAATGCGAAACAGATTCGTGATCTGATCGGCGAAATGTCCTTCGCCGCGCATTCTGGATCCAAATCTCGGATCGTTCAGCTTACCTCCGCGCATGGCTTCGAGGCGATGGAGCACCTTTTCGCGTCGAAGCGGTCTGTGGGTCGTCAGCCAGTCGTCGAAGAGATCGCGCAGGCCATGCGGAAGTCGCAGCACGATATGGCCGGCGCGCGTGGCCCCCGCATCGGCGGCTGCCTGAAGAAGCGCGGGCGTTTCAGAATCCGTGAGTCCCGGAATGATCGGCGCAATCATGACGCCAGTAGGGATACCCGCCTTGGCAAGTGTTTCAACGGCGCGGAGCCGTTCTCTCGGAGAGGAGGCGCGAGGTTCGAGGGCGCGCTGGAGTCCGCCGTCGAGCGTCGTGATGCTGAGCGAGACGGCGACGGCCTGATGTTCGGCAAGCTGTTTCAGGAGGTCGATATCGCGTGTCACGAGTGCGTTCTTCGTGATGATCAGGACCGGGTTTCGAAACTCGACGAAGACTTTGAGACATCGCCGCGTCAGTTCCAGATGACGCTCGACGGGCTGGTAGGCATCGGTCACACCCGAGAGGGCGACGGGCTGCGGTTTCCACCGCTTCGCGGCGAGTTCTCGACGAAGAAGTTCGGGCGCCTTCTCTTTGACCAGAATCTTCGTTTCAAAATCGAGGCCCGCGGAATAGCCCAGGTACTCATGCGTGGGTCGGGCGTAGCAATACGCACAGCCATGCTCGCAGCCGCGGTACGGATTCAAGCTGGCATCAAAGGGGATATCCGGACTCTTGTTGAAGGTGATCGCAGTACGAGAGGCATCAGGAATCGTCTGGGTCCGCAGGGCAATCGGGGCTGGGGCTAGTTCTATGTCGAGTTCAAGTCCAAGGTCGCGGTCAAGTCCAAGATCAAGGTCCGTCCCAATCTCGAGGTCAAGGTCAAGGTCGGGTTCGATTCGAGCTCTCTCGAAGCGACCTGTGGGATTCACCCGTGCGCCCCGTCCCTTTCGAGCCGGTCGCAGCGCTTCGGGTTCGATTTCGGCTAAGCGTGCTGGGGAACGGACAGGCATAAGGCGAAAGTACGGCGAATGTTTGGGTCGGTCAAGTCTTAGCCGGAAATTGGCTTTGAATGAACAGTGCGGTCGTGGGCGAAGGCAGGCGTACGCGGAGCGCGGGTGAGCAGACTCAGTGCACGCGGACGTAGCGGTCGAGATCGGGGCCGGCATGGGTCTCGAATCGCTCTGCGATGCGAAGCTCTTCCGAGATTTGATGGAGGACGCGTTCGCCCGCGGAGAGTGGGTGCGTGCGAAAGAAGGCAAGGATGTGGGGGCCGTGATCGGTAGGGAGGGCATGAGAAGTCATGGCGGCCACCCGAGCGAGCAGGATGGGCGGCATCTGACGTTCGAGCTTTCGCCACGATTTCTGCATGAACTCCCAGCTGATTTCGGCGCTGCTCGGACTTCCAAGCAGACTCATCAGGAGGGCCGCCCTGTCGGGAATTGGGGCGAGACTTTCGTCGAGGCAGGCGCGAAGGCTCGCACGTGTCTCGCTGGAATTCGGGCAGGCGGCCAGTGCCAGCAAGGTTCGCAGTCGTGCTTGGGGTGTCGTCGCCCGTCGGGTCGCATCGCAGAGCTGTTCATGGAGCGTCGCGTCTGCGCGGCTCGCGCCCAGCTGAAGAATGATCGCAGCGAGATCCGGCGGGAGTGCCTTCCCGTCAACGAGATGCGCTCGCGTCTGTTTCGCGCAAAACGCGATCGGCCCTTCGGTCTGGGCCATGCCGCCCACGATGGCGAGGAGTCGCGCTCTTCGCATGCGCGCCCGTTCGTCGTCGCTGCGCTTGGCGCGTGGACCGACTTTTGCGAACGCTTCTCCAAAATGGTCGCCGACCCAGCTTCGCAAGCCCGCTTCGACCGCGGCGCCACGGCTCGGCGCTACGCGGCGAAAAAGAGCGCTGAGCGCCGACTCCACCGCGCGCAGTACGTCGGGGTCGGTCTCGCTCTGAAGGCCGGCAATAAGGTCGAGCAGGTCGGCCAGCGGACTTCGTCTTGCTTGGGTGAGCGCGAGCTGATGCCCTACAAGGCCAATGCGTTCAAGCGCGCTCAAGCGGTCCAGGTTCTCGAGCAGCGCGGAGTATTCGGACTCACCATGTTCAACGCGAAAGAACCCAGCATCGGCGGCGTTGCCGTAGACGAATGAATGGACGCGATGGGGGTTCGGCACCTGTTCGTGTTCTGCCGTGAGAAGATGACGCAAGAGCGGGTCGGCCTTGGTTTCTGCCGTCTCCGGGAGACCGACATGGCCGACCCATGGAATAGACCATCGCGGAAGGGGCGCGCGTGGGCTGCCTTTGCGGGGCACACGCATAACGGGCGGAGCCGCCAAAAAACGTTCTTGTTGAAGGTCGATGGTCGCACCGCTCGCCCGGCCTGAGTGCTCCAAGCGCAGGAGCGGAAAACCCGTTTGCGACATCCAGGGCGAGAGAATCGATTCAATTTCCTCGCCAGACACTTCCTCAAGGGCGGCCCAGAGATCGGAGGCCGTGGCGGCGCTTTCTTGATGGCGGCAAATATAGAGGCGGATCCCCTCTTGAAAGGTGTCCGCGCCGAGATACCTCTCGAGCATGCGCATCACCGTCGCACCCTTGGTGTACGTGATTGCATCGAAGTTCTCATGCGCTTCTTCAGCAGTGCGAACTTGGGGAGCGATGGGGTGGCTGCTCGCAAGCGCATCCAGTTTCAGGGCTTCTTCGCGCCGATGTCCGAAATCAAGCCAGATGCGCCACTCTGGTTGCCAATCATCGATGATCACATAGGCCATCCAGGTTGCGAAGGACTCGTTCAACCAGAGATCGTTCCACCATGCCATCGTGACGAGGTTGCCGAACCACATGTGCGCGAGCTCGTGGGCGATGGTTTCGCCGGCACGCTTGCGGTCGGCGGGACTCGCTTCCTTCTCGTCCAGCAAAAGGATCGAGTCGCGAAAGAAGACTGCACCGGCGTTTTCCATCGCGCCGAACGCGAAGTCGGGAAGCGCTATGAGGTCGAGTTTCGGATAAGGATGCGCCATGCCAAACCACTCTTCGAGTCGTGTTAGGCTAGCAGCCGCTGCCTTGCGTGCGAACTTTGCGAGCGGCTTACGACCCGGCAGGGTGTAGATTCGGATTTCAGTCGGTGTGCCGTTTGGCTTAGTGCTGTATTTCGTCTGGCTCCGAATCATGGGCGAAGCTTCAAAGGGGCCGACGACGAAAGCAATCAAATAGGCGGAAAGCGGCGGGGTTTCGACGAAACGAGTGAGCGTGCGGCCTCCGGCGACGTCTTTCTGTGTTTCGATCGGCGCGTTCGAAATCACAGTTTGATCCGTGGGGGCGCTGATCTGAAGGCGATAGCGCGCCTTCGTGCCCGGTTCATCGAAGCAGGGAAAGACGCGTCGGGCATCCGTTGGGCAGAGCTGGGTTGCGATCCAGGGGGATTCGCGATCGCTGGACGCGTAGAGGCCGCGCAAGTCGGAGCGGACACGACCCCGGAAATTCATTTCAAGGACGATTTGGCCGGCGGGGAGAAGGCGATCGAACGCGATGAGAATTGTTTCACATTCGGGATGTTCTTCGACGCGGCCCTTGGCCACGACTTCTCCGGAAGGGGAAAGAGCCTTTACGCCCGAAACCTTGAGATCCGCGGCGTGAAGCTCGATTTGACGTTTGCGGCGATCCAACTGGAGCGCGTAGCGAACAACACCGCGGAACGTCTTCTCTGCAGGACCGACTTCAAAAAAAAGTTCCGCGGTTTCGGGACGAATCTCGGTGGGGAGTCGAATCGTGCGCCTCGGCCTATACGTTTGATCTTTTTTTGATCTCCCTTTCGGTGATGCCTTTGATCCGTGCGCGCGTACGGCCAACTGTTACCCCTCTACCTCTTCACCTGTCGGATGGAATGCCGAAGAGGACAAGTAAAAGAATACACCACGCATCGTCCCTGCGTTTCGGCGGGTTGGAAGAGGCCTGATTCGCGCGCCCTACGCGCGGCGGTATGCTTTGGGGACGCGCAGTGGCGCGGACGTCTGGGGGGACAAACAACATGGCAGGCACATCTCGAAGCGGAGCCGCGAGCGGCTCGCGAGATCAATGGCAGAGCCGACGGGGATTTCTCCTTGCTGCGGTCGGGTCCGCAGTGGGTCTCGGGAATATGTGGCGATTTTCCTATCTGGCCGCCGAAAAGGGCGGCGCGGGATTTGTCGGCCTCTATCTCTTCTTCACTGTGCTGATCGGCTTGCCCGTCATGCTCGCAGAGCTAACGATCGGACGCGGCGCGCGACTCGGACCGATTTCGGCCCTCGCGCATTACGGCGGTCCGGCTTGGCGTTGGCTCGGTGTCGTTTTTGTCGCTGCCGGTTTTTTGATTCTCTCCTATTACGGCGTGATCGGAGGTTGGACGCTGCGTTATGCGGTGGAAGCCGTCGCCCTCGGATTCCCTGCGGATGCAGGCGCGCATTTCGAAGACCTCGCTTCCGGTTGGGATAGTCTCGCGACGCAGTGCGTTTTCATGACGCTCACAATGATGATCGTGTCGGGCGGAATCAGCGGAGGCATCGAGCGCGCCGCAAGTATAGCTATGCCTGCATTGTTTTTCGTCATGGTCGGCATCGCGCTCTATGCGGCAACGCTTCCCGGAGCTGCCGAGGGCTACGCCTACTACCTTAATTTCGATCTGGAGAAGGCGCTGACGCTGGATGTGGTCGTTGCTGCGGCTGGGCAGGCCTTTTTCAGCTTAAGCCTGGGAATGGGCGCGATCCTGACCTTCGCGAGTTATTTGCCGCGAGAAAGTCATCTGGCGCGCGAAACCATTGTGATTTCCTTCGCAGATTTCGGAGTGGCCTTTTTGGCGGGGCTGATGGTTTTTCCGCTGATCTTTGCGCTCGGGATGCAAGGTGAAATTTCGGGGAGCACGATCGGGGCACTTTTTGTGGCACTGCCCAAAGCCTTCGCGTCGATGGGCGTGATCGGGCGCGTTGTGGGAACGGGGTTTTTTCTTGCGCTCGTGGTCGGGGCGCTCACCTCGGCGATTTCTCTGCTTGAAGTCTTGGTCTCGGCCGCGATCGACGCCTTTGGTTGGCAGCGTCGGCGTGCCGCCTTCACGACGGGTGCTGCTGTGACGGTTGCTGGTGCGTGGTCTGCCTTCGATATCGATATTCTAGATCTCGCGGATAGCATCGCGATCAATGTGTTCTTGGTTGGCGGTGGACTTGGGATTGCGATCTTCGTGGGTTGGGTCATGGACGAACCGATTGAGGAAGCGAGTCGAGGTGGCCCGCCGAGTTGGGTCTATCCGGTCTGGCGGATGCTGCTTCGGTTTGTGGTGCCTTTGCTGCTGATCTTCATTCTTTGGAATGGTTTGCCCGAGACCTGGGATAAATTGCGGGCGTTGGCGGAGTTCTGAAACGCCGCGCGTGGTACGCTGAACACTCCGTTCAAACGAGCGCGCCGCGACCAAGGCGATGCGCAGGAGAAGAGACGATGGCCAGCATTTTTACGCAGATCATCAATGGCGAAATGCCGGGTCATTTTGTTTGGAAGGATGATCTCTGCGTCGCCTTTTTGACGATTGCGCCGCTCAAGCCCGGGCATACGCTCGTTGTGCCGCGTGAGGAAGTGGATTCTTGGACGGATCTTGAGCCCGATGTGATGAAGCATCTCGCGGGTGTCGCGCATTCGGTCGGGCGTGCTTTGGATAAGGCCTATCAGCCGGAGAAGGTGGGTCTCACGATCCTCGGGCTTGAGGTGCGCCACGTGCATCTCCACGTCACGTGCATTTGGAAGCCGACGGATCTCGATTTCGGCAATGCGGACACGAACGCCTCTCCTGAGAGCGTTGCGAAAGACGCAGATCTCGTCCGAAAGACGCTGCGCGAGATGGGGCACTCGGAAGTCGTCGACGCATAGTCGCGGCTTATTCCATATCTTTTGCAATCGTCTTCGCGGATAACGCGAATAGGACTGCGCCGATCGAGCAAGTCCAAAGCACGATCAGTAGAGACCAGCGGATTGCGAATACGCCGTATTCTGGCTCGAGCGCGTCGTTTAATGCTCCGACAGCCCATGGGCCGAGTCCTGTTCCCAAGAACGTGATGAATAGGATGATGAAGGACGAGGCGACGGCCCGCATATGGGGCGGGGCCAGGTTCTGGGCGAGGCCGTAAGCGATGGGTGCCCAACCTGCGGAGCAGAGTGCCGCGGGAATTGCCCAATAGATCGCCCCACGGCCAGTCGGCCAGAGCAGCTGTGCCGTCATGAAGGGGAGCATCAACGCGACGGAGATAGCGCCCACGCCGCTGTACCAGCGGATATCCTGGCTCCCAAAATGGTCGGCGAGTTTGCCGTTCAGAATCGAGCCGAAAAAGGCGGTCACGTATTGAATTAGGCCGAAGCGGAGCCCGATCTCACTTCGCGGCATATCGTGGACGCGTTCGAGAAAGGCCGGCATCCACATTCCGTAGCCCGTGCCCGCGAAGGAGGCGATGCCCGCGCCGAGGCCGACGAGCCAGAATGTGGGTTTGCGGCCGAGGTGCTGGGCAACTTCGAGGAGCGTTGCGCGTGGCATCTCATCGCGCGGCGGATCGAATTGGCCGCGGGTGGGCTCGCGGACCGTAAAGCGGACGATGAGGGCGATGAGGAGTCCGGGAACGCCGACCAGGAGGAACGTCGTGCGCCAGCCTATCCGGTCGACGAGCAAGCCGCCGATGATCAGTCCGAGCATGCTGCCTAGATAGACGCCGCCTTGGAAGATGGAGAGCGCGGTGGCCCGCTGATTCGCAGGGAAATAATCCGAGAGGAGGGAATGCGCGGGGGCGGCTCCGGCGGCCTCGCCGACGCCCACGCAGACGCGCGCGATCGATAGCTGCAGCGCATTCGTCACCATGCCCGAAGCCGCGGTAAAGCCGCTCCAGATCATCATCCCGAGAGCAATGATCGTGCGGCGCGAACCGACATCCGCCCAACGCGCGATGGGAACGCCCGAGAGGGTGTAGAAGAATGCGAAGGCGGGGCCCATCAAGAATCCAACCGTCGCGTCGGAGATCTCGAGGTCGGCCTTGATTGGCTGAATCATCATCGTCAGCACGAAGCGGTCGAGATAATTGCACGTGTACATCAAGACCATGACGCCGAGCACGTAACGGGAGTAGCCGGAGCTAGGCAGCGCGGGCGCGCCGGGCGGCCCCTCCTTAGGGGTCGGAGTGGGTGAGGAGGGGGCTAGCTCGTCTGTGTTCTCGGTCGGCATGCTTATTCGCTCGGAGGGTCGCCGATCTGGTCGAAGCCGGCCAAGATCGTGTTGAATCGCTCGGCGAAGAGATCGCGCATATCATCGTGGGTGAAGATATAGGGGAGGTTGCGCCGAATACCCGAAAGCACGATCGGGCCAACTTCCTCTGGCTGCATGCCACCTCGAATGAAGGGGCTCAGCGCCTCCGAAAGACCGCTTGATTTCTCAGTGCTCGCACGGAGCCGGTCCGATGCGGGCAGGTTCGTATCGATCGGTCCGGGGCAGAGGGTGGAGACGCCTATGCCCTCCGGTTCGAGCTCGGCCCGCATGGCTTCGCTGTAGGCCACGACGCCGTATTTACTCACGGCGTAGGCGAGCCCGCCGCCATGGGAAATAAAGCCGCCTACCGACGCCGTGTTGACGATATGGCCACCCCGGTTCTGCTCGCAAAGAAGTCGCATGAAAGCTTGTCCGACGCGGAAGACACCGTCCAGATTCACATCAAGCACGAAGCGCCAGTCGTCCTCTGTTGCGTCGCGCATCGCTCCGCCGAGGTAGACGCCCGCGTTATTCACGAGAAGGTCGACGCCACCGAACTCGGACTGCGCTGAAGTGACAAGTGTGTCCACGGAGCTGTTCTCGCGTACATCCGTGCGGACGGCCAGGCTCCGAACGCCGAGCCCACGGAAGCTTTCCGCAGTCTTATTTGCGAGATCCTCGTCGATGTCGGCGACGACGATATGCGCGCCGGCTTCCGCAAGCGCGCGACCGATGCCTTGGCCGATTCCGCTGGCGCCACCGGTGATCACGGCAATTTTGTCTTTGAAGTCTTCCACGGTTCGAACCCTCCTAAATCGCTTCCCAGTTGGGGATCAGCATTTTCTCGCCCGTGTCTGGGCATGTTGCTTCTTCATAGATCGCGCGAACCCGCTGCCCGATCTCGACGTCGCCGGCACCCTTGTTGACGACGTTGCCGAGCGCGTTGCAGCCCGGCGCGCCGTCCAGGGAGATCACTGCGACGTTGTAGGGGACGTGGTCCTTAAGCAGCGGATGAACCGGGAACTGGACTTCGACGGCGCTCTCGACCGTGCCTTCCCCGGGCATCGTACGGAATTCAAGGTCGCGGCAGCGGCACTGAATGCAGACATCCTCAGGCGGATGCTGAGCGGCATCGCAGGCTGTGCAGAACTGGACCTGAATACTGCCGCTCGTAAACCAGGGCTTGTTCTCAGGGCTGAGGGCGGGGAGCAGGAAACTATCTCCGAGGTAGCGGGCCATGGATGGGGATTCCTTTCGGCTGAAATCTGGATGGGGTCAGGTGCGGCCGTCGCGCGGCCATGCTTTGTGTCTGTGCGTCGTTTTGCTTTGTGCTGCGTGTTCTGCATTGTTCTATGTTGATGCCGACCCGATTGTGATTGGGATCACAAGTTAGACGTTCCCGAACAGGACGGCGCTGCCCGGGGCGTAGCCCGGACCGCCGACCGCGAGGGAGAGGTCGACTTTTTCGACTTGGCAGGTCGAGTCACCCCGGACCTGGCGAACGGCTTCGTTGATCATTTCAAAGCCGTGGATATAGGCCTCGCCGATATTGCCCCCGCTCGTGTTGAAGGGCACGCGTGCGTTCGGGCCTTCGAGCGCGCCGTTGGAAACGAACTCTTCCACTTCGTCCGGCTCACAATAACCCAGCTCGCAGAGAGCCATCACTACGGGGCCCGTGAAGTTTTCGTAGAGCTGGAGCACATCGACGTCCGTTGGGCGCACGCCCGCGCGGTCCCAAAGCGTTTTTCCGACCTTTTCGTAAAACATTCCCGGGAACCATTTCCCCTGGAAGGAGGCGGAGCCGATATTGGGCCCGATGCCCTGAGAGGTCGCGACGATGGGGACCGCAGAGCCCTTCAGATCCTTGGCGCGTTCGGGGGTGGTGACGATGATTGCGGCGGCGCCATCATTTTCCGGACAGCAATCGAAGAGGTGGAACGGTTCTACGATCCATCGCGATGCATGGTAATCCTCACGCGTTAGGGGACTGCCGTAGCGAACGGCGCGTGGGTTGAGCTGAGCATTGGCATAACAAGCGAGCGAAATATCGCAAAGCGCTTCTTGTGAGATACCGTGATCGTGCATGAAACGCTTGGTCTGCAGCGCGCATTCCTGCGCCGGCGAGATGGCTCCGTAGGGATGGCGCCAAGCGTAGTCTCCTTCGGCGCCGGTCATGCCCGCGAATGAAGATCCGAGCCGATAGAATTGACCCTGTGAGAGTGCGCGGAAGGCGACCACGTAGTCCGCATAGCCGCCGCAGACGGCGGCGTCGGCCAATTGGACGGCCGCGGAAGAGTTGTTGCCGCCTCCGGCCCAAGGCGTGACCGACCAGCGAAGATCGTCCATGCCAAGAGCTGCAGAGAGGCGAAGCGGATCGTTGCGATTGTCCATGTAAGAGATGAGGCCGTCGATCTTCGAAAGAGGCAGCCCCGCATCGTCGGCAGCCCGTTCGATTGCTTTGATCGCCAGCTGGAACTCAGTCTCCGGTGCTCCGCCGCGTTTGTAGTACTCGGATTCGCCGACACCGACGACAACAGCCTGGCCTTGCATGAGTGGATCTCCCTTTTCAACACCGGGCGCTGATGGATTGCGGCCTGCGTCGCTTAAATTGCAGGCCTTCAACTATACGCGGATGCAGGGCGTCCGGGGAAAGGATTTCACGGCTCTTTGCCGAGGGTGAGTGGCCGACCATTTCTCGCTGAGCGCCGTATAATGTCAGCAGTCTTTTAGAGGAGAAGGGGGAATTCCGTGCGGAGGCGTTCGATGCGAGAGGGCGATCAGGGGAGGGGCGATTCTCAGCGGAAGGTTCGGCTGGCCCTCTTGATCGGGATGGCCGGTCTCGTCGCGGGGTGTGCGACGAGCTCCCCGTTCAATCAGGAATTCGTCGAGCTGGAAACGCCTCATTTCACTCTCACGAGTAGTCTCGGTGAGACAGCGACGATCGCACTCGCTCGGAATCTGGAGCTTTTTCACGCCGGGGTCGTCGATGCGATCGGGTTGGCAGGTGAGCCGGAGTCTGGGCCAGGGCGGCCGGCTATGCCGCGAACGCAGGTCTTCGCCTTCGATGACCGAAGCGTTGAGCGCCCCTTTGCGGTGCGGGGCGAGCCGACTCAGATTCTGAATCGAGCGGAGGGCATGACCTGGGTCTTTCGCGCCGGGCGCAGCTTTGATGAACGCGCTTCCGCGGACCTGCGGCATCAATACGCTCATCAGCTGATCCGCGACCGGTCACCGACGCCGCGACCGCTCTGGTACGAAGAAGGCGTGGCGCAACTGGCGGGCACGGTCGAGGAGGTGATAGACGGCGTTCGCATCGGTCGGATATTCCCCGCCCATCGGCAGCTCTTGCTCGATTGGCGAAGGAGTACGCTCGCGGCCAAGATGCGGAAAACGAATCTGGCGAATGATTCCGTTCCCGAACGACGACTCTTCGAAGCGCAAAGTTGGGCGATCGCGCATACCTTGCGATTCGCCGAAGGCGAGCCGAACACCCAGGACAGCGCGCTTGACCGCTACCGACGTGCGCTCGATGAAGGAGGTCCTCGTGCCCAGGAAAACGCACGCGACGGACTCCGCATGTCGGATGAGGTTCTGACGGATCGCGTGTATCTGCATATGGATCGGAAACGCCTTCGCCTTCGCCTTATTAGGGTAGAGGGCTGGGGGCCGGAGAAGCTTCGCTTCACTTCTCTTCCTCGCGCGTCGGGGGGCGCGCGTCTGGCTTCCTTGGCGTTGGCGCTTGGGCGACCGGGGCTTGCCGAAGAGTATTTCGAGCGCGCGTTGCGGGAAGATCCGAATCACAGTGCGGCGCAGGCGGGGCTCGCGGTCGTCGCGGGCTGGGAAGGGCGGGGCGATGCGCTGGACGAGTTCGCCTCCGCGGCGCTCGCCTCGAATCCGGACAATCCTGAAATCCATCGGCGCCTTGGCATGGCCTATCAGCTCGCTGCGCAGAACACCCAGGAGAGCGCGGATCGCGAGCGTCGCATTCGGGAGGCGCGAGAGGCCTTTGCTCGGGTCCTTCGCGCGCTGCCCCGAGATGTCGAGGCACGGGTCGGGATGGGTCGAATCGAGCTGATCGAAGCTGAGGGACGAGAGCCCAAGGCGCGTTTCGAAGGCGCGGAGCGGGCGACGGAATGGTTCGAGGCGGCCGGGGTTCTTCGGCCAGGGGCGCTCGTGATCGAACTTGAGAAGGCCCGTGCGGAACAGCTTGCAGGCTTGGGGCGTGCTGCAGAGCTTCGTGCGGAAAATGTGATTTCCCGGACGCATTCGCTCGAGCTGACGCGCGAGGCGCGCGCGCTCCTTGAAGCCGGTGCTGCAAGAGACTGACATCGCAGCGCCGCTGGAGCCGCCTGGGTCCTCAGCGCCGCGGTGATCGTAGGCAACTAACGGGGCGGCGTGTACCAGATTGGAGCGGACCACGCACGTTCCTGGGCAAGCCGCGGAAGAGACGCATCGTCGCAGGCGGCCGGTCGTACTTTGAAGGCACCGGCGTCCGCATTCGCACACACGCGAGCGAAGGAGCGGCAGCTCGGGTTCTCGATCACGCGCGCATAGTAGGCCGCGCTCTCTGCGGGATCGAAATCGGGGTCTGACCAGGTGCCGCAGAGTGAGCTTGCGCCGGAGCCCTGTGGCGTACACGTATTCGCATCGACACTCGCCTCGTTCGCCCCCCCCGCCACGTTGATGACTGCTTGGACGGCATTGCCCTCGGCATCGGTGCTGACCTTGATGATCTGCAGTCGCTGGAGGAGCCCGCCCGGATGGCCGGCGATCCCCGGATCGGCGAGTGCGGAAGTGACGAATCTGGGGCCCGTGGCGGCTCGGTCGGTTGGGGGAAGGTCCGTGGTGCCGGGCGAAGACGACGAAGAGGACGAGGGTGTGGTTGTGAGTGTAGGCGGCGGCGCGGCTGCGAGATCCCCGCCCATGGGCACGCCCTTCGCGTACCCGGTTTCTGCGAGTCGTGGCGAAGAACAGAGGTCTTCGGGAAGGTCCCAGCCGCCAAAGAGTCGGATCTGCATCCTTGGGCCGCTGGTCGCGAAGGTTTCGCGGCGACGGAGGGCGTCAAAGAGGGCACCTCGGGTGTTCTCCTCCGCCCAGACACCCGCGAGTCCGCCGGGATTAGAGGCACCGAAGCTGTTGGTCATCTGCGGACGGGCGATTCCGTCCCGAGACGCTTCAGCCGTATCACCCGGGAGCCCTTCGTGGCTATCGGTGCTGCCTATGAAGCCGACCTTGAAGGGATTGACGCCGAGTCGCTCTTCCTCGGCCATGCCCCGCGCGATCGCATAACGCGCGAAGTCACGCCGCGTAGAGCAGCCCTTCCCAATAAGTGCTCCGCCGCCCACGCCGTCACCGCAATCTTGAAATCGGGTGCTCGGCCGGGCTCGATACTTTTCGAAATCACAGAAGGCGTCAGGCATTCCAAGCACGCCCGCTAGGCCGTTGCGACATTCTGAATCACCCTTGATCTGAAACATCTCGACCAGGGGCTCCATACGTGCGCGAAGGGACGCCACTTTCCTTTGGGCGGGGACGCCTTCTGCTCCGTCGTAATCGAGGGCAAAGACGCGTCCGTTACTCAGATTCGGATTGTGCGGGATTGTGAGCGCGTCACATCCGTTGCCCGCATCGTTGCATTCCGCGGCGAGCTTTTCCCAAAGGCCGGTCACGGTTGGGACGGCCCTTGAGGAGATCGGAAGTGCGGGGACCGTCGCGTTCTTGAAGATGATATTGCGATGGACCTTCGCCATTTCGGGATTCGCGGAGTATTCGTAGGCGACGAAGGTGGTGAAATCGCAAGGCGCGTTCCAGCGATCAGCGGATTCTTGGATCTCTTCCCAAGCCGTCTTCATCCCCGCGGCACATCGGGCACCGTCTTCGCCGCAGACCTCCGGCGTCTCAAGGTCCCGGAGGAGCGCGACGATCAAGGCGACGCCTTCTTCGAGATCACCCATGCCTTTGAACGGGGCCCGGAAGCGCTGGCAGACCTCGCTCGCATAGCCGGCATTTCCCGGAACCGTGCAAACGACCGGCGCACCGATCATCTCGGCATGGTCAGTCACGGCGGCGAAATCGAGCGGCCGCGGAATGCGCACATCCTTCTGTGCCAGACCGGAATGCGTAATGACCTGAAGACGCGCCTCGCCGGCGCCGCTCGCGAAGCGGTAGGCATCATCGGGGCGACTGCGCGCGGCGAAAACGTAGGCGTCCGACGAAAGCGCCGTATGCACATGTAGATCACCGAAGAATGCGCGTCGATTGGGCGCGTGCTCAGTACATGCGCGGGGAGCGGTCTCATCATCGCCTTGTCCGGGCGCCGAGCGGAGGGCTAGGGGCGGGGGGGCAGCGGCGGGTGCCGCGGTCGTGAGAGAGGCGGCGGGTGGGGCTGTGGTGAGAGACGCGGTAGGCGGTGCTGCAGCGAGAGGAGCTGCGGCGAATGGGAAGGGCGCAATGGTGATTAGGAAAAGCACGATTCGTCGGGCCGCTCCGGGAAGCCGAGAGCGGCTTTTTGCCTCACGAACTCGCATTGGCTTTCGCTCCGCCTCTCGTCGTGGATTCGTATTGTTGCCCTAAGACCGCGAAGGCTCGGCCTGGGAAAATGCGTCAGTGACGCTCCTGATTGTACTCATCTCTGGCGCCGGGCAAGGGCGCTGTTTCGGCGCGTGGGCTTCCCTAAGATTCAGGCTCACTTGAAATGGAGACCCCTATGCGCGCCGCGGTTCTGACCGAAGTCAATCAACCCCTCGAGATCCTGGAATTGCAGATTGATCGACCCGGACCGCGCGAGGTCCTGATTCGCACGGTGGCGGCGGGCATCTGCCATAGCGACTTGCATTTTCAGGACGGGAAATACCCCTGTGCCTGTCCGACTGTGCTCGGGCATGAAGGCGCCGGCATCGTCGAGGCAGTTGGCGTTGACGTGCGCTACGTCCAGCCCGGCGATCATGTCATTACCTGTGTGTCGATGTCCTGCGGTGAATGTCGACAATGCATGCGCGGGCGACCGCATCTCTGCGCCCATGAGGGACTCGTGCGGACAGAAGCGGATGGGCCGCGCCTCACGCGGGGCGGTGATAGGGTGCATCAATTCATGGAACTATCTTGTTATGCAGAACAAATGTTGGTGCATGAGAAGGCGGTCGTAAAAATCACTAAAGAGCTTCCCCTGGAAAAAGCTGCACTGCTTGGATGCTCCGTGACGACCGGTGTCGGGGCGGTTCAGAATACGGCGAAGGTGGGGCCCGGTGACACGGTCGCCGTGGTGGGATGCGGTGGCATTGGCCTCAATGCGATTCAGGGCGCGCGTCTCGCCGGCGCCGAGCGCATCATCGCGGTCGATCGCTTGGCGGATAAGCTGGCGCTGGCAACGGAGTTCGGTGCCACGGATACGGTCAACGCAAGTGATGTGGATGTCGTGATGGCAATTCATGAAATGACGGGCGGCGGCGTGGATCATTCGATCGAGGCGGTCGGCCTGAAGCAGACTGCAGAGGATTGTTTTCGGATGCTATGCCCGGGCGGGACGGCGACGGTGATTGGCATGATTCCGATCGGAACAAAGATCGAACTGCAGGGCGTCGAATTGCTGGCTGAGAAGAAGCTGCAGGGGTCAGCGATGGGCTCCACGCGTTTTCGAATCGATATGCCGATGTACGCAAACCTCTATCTGCAAGGTCGGCTGAAACTCGATGAGCTGGTTTCGCGCTGGCTTACGCTTGACCAGATCAATGACGGATTCGAATCCCTTCGTACAGGCGAAGTCGCGCGCAGTGTGATTCGCATGGGGGATTGAGTTCGACGCGACGACGGGATTTCAGCGAAAGGGGAGGCAGATGGAGAGTCGAGGCAACGAAGAAGCGGCGGCAAAGACGCCGAATACGGCGGGTGCGGCTAATAGGCCTGATGCGCATAAAGAACAGCGGCCCGATCATGAAGTGGTGATCGTCGGTACAGGCTTCTCCGGTATCGGTGCTGCCATCGAACTCCAGCGCCAAGGTTTTCGCGACGTCGTGCTGCTTGAGAAAGCGGAGAGCCTCGGCGGCACTTGGCGAGATGCGAGCTATCCCGGCCTCGCCGTCGATATGCCTTCCTTCATTTACTCTTATCCGTTTGAAATGAGTGCGGAGTGGGATCGCGTCTATCCCACCGGCCCCGAAATCCGCGCCTACACCGAACACTGCGCAGAAAAGTACGGGATGCATAAGCAGATCCGATTGCGTGCCGAGGTGGCGAGGGCCGAGTACGACGAAGAGGCGAATGTCTGGCGGACTACGCTTGCAAGCGGTGAAGAGCTGAGCTCACGTTATTTCGTGAACGCGACGGGTTTGCTCGTCGAGCCCAAGCTGCCCGAGATCGAAGGAATCGAATCTTTCCGTGGGGCCCTCATGCATACCGGGCGCTGGGACCACACGTGCGAACTGAAGGGCAAGCGCGTCGCCGTGATCGGAACGGGGGCCAGCGCGATTCAGCTGATTCCCGCCATCGTCGATGAGGTCGAGCACCTCGACATCTATCAGCGCACGCCGATCTGGTTGATGGCGAAGCCGGATGCCGAGATCTCGGCCCGGCTGAAGACTGTTTTTCGGACCCTGCCCTTCGTTCAGCATCTGATCCGCTGGCTCATCAACGTCATCGTCGAGTTCACGATGGGACCCGCATTTATTCGGTATCGCAAGAATCCGTGGCTTTTTGAGAAGCTCGAGAAGTCTTTGGTCGAGGCGATGCGCGAGCAGGTCGATGATCCTGCGCTTCAGGAGAAGCTGATTCCCGAGTACAGCTTCTTTTGCAAGCGGCCTAGCTTCTCGAATACTTTCTACCCCGTGTTCAATCGCGAGCACGTTGAGTTGGTGACCGACCCGATCGAATGCGTCACGGAGAGTGGAGTCCGAACGGCGTCAGGCGACCTGCGTGAAGTCGATGTGCTGATCTGCGCGACGGGCTACAGCGTTTTTGACGAGACCTGTATGCCGCCCTTCGAAGTTAAGGGGCGAGGCGGCCGCGAACTCGGGGAATTCTGGAGCAAGGAGCGATTTCAAGCATACGAGGGCGCGACCGTTCCGGGCTTTCCTAATTTTTTCCTCTTTATGGGCCCTTATTCGGCGGCCGGTGCATCGTATTTCACGATGATCGATACCCAGAGTCGGCATCTCTCCCGATGCCTCGTGGAGGCGCGAAAGCGCGGGGCCGACTTTATTGAGGTGAAGCAGGCTGCGCATGATCGAAATTTTGCTCTGGTGAACGAGCGGCGGGGCGACACGCTCCTTTTTGCGGGGAACTGCGCGCCGGCGAATAGCTACTATTTTGACGCGCGCGGCGATACGCCGGGTCTTCGTCCTGTGACCGGGGGCGAGCATTGGTGGAAGAGTCGGACTTTTCCCCTCGATGACTATCTTTTTGAGAAGCGGCATTTCGACAAACTGCAGTCCGAGCAACAGGCCGACTGAGAAGAGGGTGCAGCATAGGCCTCGATGCCCGCCGCATTCGAAAGTCGACTATCCTTGGCGAGCCGCGGCGGCGGTCGTCTCATTCAATCAATGTGCCAATAATGATTGACTAAAGGAGAGAGCTGGATGCGAAACGGAATGAAGGTTTTTGATGCGGACGCGCATGTCGTTTACCCCGCAGACCTTTGGGATCGTTATCTCGAGCCGCGTTTCAAGGACCGCATCACGCGTCGCAATCCGGCGGGCCTCGAGACCTATAATCCGGTCCTGGTGGACGGTCGCTATACGCAGCACGACACCAGCCTCTACGGACAGTTCCAGAAAGCGATCAACTGGACGCAGGCGGATATGATCGCCAAGTACGGGGAACTCGCGACCGAAGGATTTACGGGCGCGCGCTGTGCAGCCGCGATGGATGTCGACGGGATCGACGTGATGGTGATCTACGGGCCGGAATATGATCTCTGGCTTGACGGCATCGATCCTGAGATGCAGGCCGCGATGGTCCGCGCGTATAACCGCTGGGGAGCGGATATGCGGGCCGATTCGGGCGGCCGTGTGATGACGAGTAGCCCGATTCCTCTGAACGATGTGACGCGGGCGCTTGAAGAGATCCGTTATGCGTATGAAGAGCTGGGTGTCCGCTCTTTCTGGTCGCGACCGAATTATTTCAATCATCGCAACCTCGGTGATCGGTACTACGACCCGATCTGGGAACTTTTACAGGATCTCGATGTGCCTTTTGCGACCCACGAATTCATGGGATTGCAGGGGCAGAGCGAAGGAGTCGACCGCTTCAAGACCTTCACGGAATGGCATACGGTCGTGCATCAAGCCGAGGCGCAGAATGCGTCGCTGTCTATGATCGTGAATGGTGTGTTTGAGCGATTCCCGCGCCTGCGCTGTTCGTATATGGAAGCGGGCTGTGGTTGGTTGCCGTCTTGGCTTCATCGCATCGATGAGCATCTCGAGCTGTCGGGGGAGGCTGAGTTCCCGGAACTAACGATGACCGCGACGGACTATTTCAAGCGGAATTGCTGGATCACGACTGAGTGTGAGGATCCTTTCTGTGCGGATGTGATCAGGTGGCTCGGAGACGAGCGAATTCTTTGGGAGTCTGATTTTCCGCATCCGGATTCGAAGTATCCGCATACGACCATGGAGTTCATCGAACTCACGCCCGACGCGATCTCGATTGAGAGCAAGAAAAAGATCTTCTGGGATAACGCGATCGATTTCTACCGGTTTCCCGAAGGCTATCTGCCGACGGACTTCAAAGAAGCGACGGATAAGCCGCTCACGGCGGCTGCGTAGTACCTGATGGCGCTGCGAGCCAGGATGACCTGGACAACAAATAGGATGACCACCGATGAATCGATGGATGCTGACTCTTCTCCTTCTTGTGTGGGTGCTGCCAGCGTGTGCGCACTCTGAAATGGGCGAGGCGCATGAGAGCGAGCGCAATCGGGCGAGCTTTAACGTGGAGGCCACGCGCGAGATTGCGAACGATTGGGCGACGGCACGACTCTCGGTGAGCGCGGAAGGCAAGGATCCCGCTGTGGTGGCCAACGAGGTGAACACTCAAATGGCTACGGCATTGGAGACAGCCAAGCGCGCGAGCGGCGTTACGGTGGAGAGCGGCGCCTACGTGACGCACCCGGTCTACGACTCGAACCGCATCGTTCGCTGGCGGGCGCAGCAGGAGATTCGTCTCGAATCGGAAGATGTGGACAAGCTCTCCGAGCTGATCGGCGAGCTGCAGAGCGATCGCGTCGCGCTATCCGGAATCGACTTCTCCGTGAAGCGAGAAACGCGGGAAAAGATGGAAGACGAGTTGGTTGAAGAAGCTCTGACAGCTTTTCGCACGCGAGCCGCATTGATCGCGAAGGGCATGGGCGCCCGGGATTGGTCGTTGGTCGAGATGAATGTCGAACAGCAGAGGGGTGGACAAGAGCAGCGTTTTGGAGGCGCTCGGATGCGCACATCGTCCATGTCGGATGCCGCGCCTCCGTCCTTGGAAGCGGGCACGAGCGATCTTCAAGTTAATGTGAGCGGAACGGTCGAGCTCGAATAGCGAAGAGAGATCGCGAGAAGCGAGGGCACGAGAGCCGAGATGGAAGACTACGAAGACCTGGAAGGACCTGCATCTGCATACGCCGGGCGCGCTCCGGACGATTGATGCGATGGCCGCGCGCTAGCGAACCATCTTGAGACGTACGATGTGCTGCTTTCGCCGACGATGGCAACGCCGCCGCTTCCCCTAGGCGTGCTCTCCCTTCGCTGGACAACTCGAGAAGGCGCAGCCCTGGTTCGGTCGACGACCCGGGCTACCCAGCTCCGGCTCCGTCTGAAGTCGAGACCCGTTTGGCTTCGAGTTCAATATCGCCGGTGTCCACCTGGACGGACGGGCTCGGTCCGGCTTCACTCATTTCGAAGCGGACGCGAACGCCTTCGCCATTGAAGAGTCCATCTCCGATTTCGACGAGCTTGCCGCGGGCGCCTGTGCCGCGGCCGATCGTGAGTCCCGATGTTTCGCGCCGGATCACGAGTTCGATTCCGATTACAGGGACGCGGTAGGCGCCCGCGAAGCGGTCGAGGCGATGCTCGATCGGGATCGCAAGTAGCTCCTTGGCGGTCCAGGCTTCGCGGCGGTCTTCGGTCGCTTCGCGAATCTCTCGAACGCGATTGATGGAAACGGGGAGGTCCGCGTGGCTCCATGCGCGTCGGAGATAGGTCAGAAGTCCCGCGACGGCGCGGTCATTAAAGCGCGGGTCGTGCTGGTGCCCGGGCATAGAGCTGTTCCATTCTTCTCCGAGAACGTCCACCTTGCCGCGGAGCCCTTGGAGGGCAATGCGTACGAGCCAGTCGTCGGCATCGCGAACCCACGGCGAGCGAACGAGGGGGGGTGCCAGTCCTGCTTGACCTCGGCCGTCGACTCGGTGACACGTGGCGCAGGTCGCTTGAAAGAGCTTCTCGCCTTCCTCGCGCAGAACCTCTTCTTCTGCAGAAAGGGGGTGGGCTCCGCCCGGCTGCGTGTCGCCGGGCCACGTGATGCCGCGGCGCACAAGAGCGGCGACATCGGGAAGCGCATCGGAAAGGGCCGGATCGAAGAGGCTGGGCCTTTCGCCTAACGCAATGCGGTAAGTACCGGGCAATTGTTGTGCCTCAAGGAAGCCTTCGAGGGCCGCTTGCTGGAGAATGTCGCTCGTGGCATGGCGTTCGAGGGCCCTAAAAAGCTCGATCAGAGTGCCGGGCACATCTTCCTCTTGGAGAGCGGCGGCATAGGCCGTGGTGGAGACGGCCTTGATCCACTCTTCCGAGGCAGAGTCGGATCCGGAGCCGGATGCTTTGGCTGCCTCCAGCTCAGGTCCGAAGACTGCGAGTTCGAAGCCGCTCAGACCCGAGAGTGCGGCCTGTCGCTCGATCGCGCCGCCGTTTCGTGCAATCTCGAGCATGCGATCAATTGGCCGCTCAGAGGCGGGCAGGTCGCCGAGGGAATGGAGTGCTTGGAGCCGAACCCGAGCATCGGGATCGCTCAGGCCCTTGCGAATTGCCGGCAGGAGCATGGTGCTCTCCTGGGCGGCGACGAAGGCACCGAGTCGTAAAGCGAGGGCGCGAATCGGCGCATGTTCGTCTTCGCAAGCGCGCTGCCACGTCTCGGTATCCAAACCACCGATTAGAGCGAGCGTCCAGAGGGCGTGATGGCGGCCCGCTTCGCTGAATGTTTCGAGGCGTCGCAGGGAAGGGACGGCTTCGGGTGGTTCCGTCGCCGCGTTGGCGACGAGGCGGCGCTGGGCGCGCTCTCTTACCCAAGCGTTCGGATGATTCAGACCGAGGAGCTGGGCCTGCGTCGTATCCAGAGCAGGGGGCGTATAGGTGATCGGTCGACCTTCGCGGACGATGCGCCAGATGCGCCCGGTTGCGCCCGGGGCTTCGAGGCCGTGGTCGGCTACGTACTTTCGGAGATGGTCGGAAACGAAATCGGCGTGCTGGATGACGCCGCGGTACATATCGATGATCCAAACAGTTCCATCGGGTCCGACCTTGACATCGACGGGGCGAAAGCGTTCGTCGCTCGACGCGAGGAATTCCCGGAGCCCATGCTTATTGTCCGAGTAAAGACGATGTGCGGCTTCGAAGTCGAGACCCTGGCGGGCAAGCGCGAAATGGGCGACCGCAGCTCCGGCGGATTCGGGAATGAACGCATCGCCGACGAAGACTTCACCGTATTGGTCGCCGCGTTGTATGACCAGTCCGCTTACGCCCGTCGGGTTGAGTTGTCGCCCGTCGGCGCGCAGCGTGCCGGGCTCGGTCGCGCGGTTCAGGCCGGGCATCACGCGCGCGCCATACACCTCCGCTCCCTTTGTGAGATCCACTGCGAGGCCTGGCTTGCGAATGCGTGCCGCGGTGGCGGGTTGACGGAGCGCATACTCGCCCGGAAAAGCGTCCGCCTGAAGGAAGGCTGAATTATGATTATAGAAGAAGTGCCCTTCGTCGTCCTGGGCGAGGCCCCACTGGCCTCGGAAAAGCGTGTCTTCGACTTCGAGTTCTTCGCCGATTAGCCGAAAGCGCCGCGCAGATTTGCTGTTGTAGATCCAACCGTCGATTGAGGGGAGTAGGGCATTCTCTGCATGTTCGACGTTGCCCGGCGCAGCGGCGTAGTCGCCGAGGATGGTTTGCTCGCTGGGCCCGCAGGAATCGTCCCCATTCTCATCGCGACACAATAGGAGATGGGGCGGTACGCCGACTAACACGCCCTGTGGCAGGACGGCGATCGCGCGCGGCAGGACGAGCTTGTCGAGGTAGACGGTGCTCTTGTCCATTCGACCGTCACCATCGGTATCGTCGAGTAGGACGACGCGACCGACGGGTTCGTCTTCCCCTTCGCCCTTGATATTCGGCATAAAGCCGCGCATCTCGACGACGTAGAGGCGTCCCTTGTCATCCCAATCCATCGCCACCGGGTCGACGACGAGCGGTTCGCTCGCAACGAGCTCGACGCGAAAACCGGGGGGGATGCGAAAGGTGGCAGCTTCCTCCTCGGGACTGAGGACGGGGGAGGGCGGGGCATCGATGCGCGCCAAGATCTCGTGTGGGTCGGGTCCCTTGAAGATTATCCACCCGGCTAGGGCCAAGGCCGATATCGTTCCCAAAATCCACAACGCCCGTTTCATCGAGACTTCCTTCGGCTTTGCCCATTGGGGCGTTTGAGATTGGCGGGGGAGCCCGGAGAGGGCTCCAGAGACAATGCGGCGCTCTCTGACGCGCAGCAAGCGGCCGCAGCCGACGCGGCGTCGCAGTCGATTGGGCGGGGCGCGGCGCGCATCTCGGAAAAAATAGGATAATCAAGGGGTTACGAGACGATGCCGAGTGCGTTTTAAGTCGATAGAGTCCGTCCGCGAATGAGCGACAAACGCTCTTCTTCCGGTGCCCCGAGCGCATCCGACAACGTCAACGAAAAAGCGAACGATACGAAAGAGACCCAATCATCATGAGTGATCAATCCTCCCTCCTCTCCGGCGTACGTGTCATCGAATCGAGCCTGCTGGGCCCTGGATTCGTGGCCACCTTCTTCGCCGACCTCGGCGCCGACGTCATCAAGGTTGAGCCGCCGTCGGGTGACTATATCCGTCAGATGACCTGGCCCATCGTCGAAGGCGTTTCCCTGCTCCATCTCCACACCCATCGCGGCAAGAAGAGCATCTGCCTGAACCTCAAGACCGAGGAAGGCGTCCAGATCTACAAGGATCTCGTGAAGACCGCAGATATCGTCGTCGAGGCTATGCGTCCGGGATCGCTCGATAAGCTGGGCATCGGGTACGAGGATCTTAAGAAGGTGAACCCGAAGATCGTGTTCTGCACGCTCTCCGGTTATGGCGCGACGGGGCCGTACAAGGACCTTCCGAGCCACGGGATCGCGTTTGATACATGGGCGGGCATCGTCCAGCCGATGGAAGACGACAAGGGCTTCAAGCGCATTCCTCCGATGATGCCGAACGTTGGGATTAACGTGGGGCCCATGCTCGGCGCAGTCGCAGCATTGGCCGGCGTGATCAAGGCGCGCGAGACCGGCGAAGGCTGCGAGATGGAACTCGCGCAATCGGACGCGGCGGCGTACATGGACTGGTATCGCATCGAAACCGAGCGAGCGTATCTTCGCCCGCAGAGTGAGGTGACGGGGAACGCGTCGGATAACTTCGAACGCCGGCCGGCGGGGCTGAGCGGCATGTGGGGAGGCGTCCGCTACCAGATGTATGAAGCGAAGGACGGGCATGTGCTCTTCATGGCTTCGGAGCAGGCCTTCTGGAAGAACTTCTGTGACGGTCTCGGGCGGACGGACCTCTTCGAAAAGTGGCCCGGGTCGAAGTATGCGGATCATGCCCGCGACAACGTCGAGCTTCAGACGATCCTTAAGGAAATCTTCCTCACTAAGACCTGCAAGGATTGGCTCGCTTTCGCGAGTGAGAACAACACCACGATCGGGCCGTGCAATACGGCCGCGACGATCGCGGACGATCCGCAGTTCCAGGATCGCATGGGCTTCTTCTCTTCCGAGGACGTTGGTTGCGAGCAGCTCCCGCTTCCGGTCAGCGTGAACGGCGCCAAAATGAAAACACCGACGATGGCCCCCACGGCTGGGCAGCACACCGAACAAGTGATGACGGAAGTGCTCGGCAAGAGTGCGGACGAAGTGGCGAAACTGACCGAAGCGGGCGTCTTCGGAAAGAAGTAATCGCCTCTATGATTGTCTGGATATGGTTGTCTGGATGGTTGTCTGATCAAAAAATGGGCGCGCGTTCCGGTTGGGGACGCGCGCCTTTTTCTATCTCGGGCGTCGCTTTGAGTGGCGCTCGGAGGGAGCTCTACCGATGAGTGATTCAAAGCGCCTCGAAGGCCAAATAATGATGATCACGGGCGCAGGGTCCGGGATCGGTTTTGCGAGTGCCGAGCGTTTCGTTCGCGAGGGCGCGACCGTCGCAGGGTTCGATATTTCGGCGAAGCCCGAGGCGTGGGCGGAGATCGAGGCGGTCTCTCCTGAGTCGATGTGGACGACGGGAGACGTGCGGGACGAAGCGGGGCAAAACGCCTGGGCCGCGGAGGTCAAGGCGAAGTTCGGTCGCATCGATTCAATGCTGACCTCGGCCGGCGTGGTCGGGGGCGGTCCCGTGCATCTCGTTTCGATAGAGGAATGGCAGCGCGTACAGGATATCAACCTGACGGGAACCTTTCTCTCGGTGAAGGCTGTGATCAACACGATGCTCGAGCAACGATCGGGCACGATCATTACCGTGGCGAGCGTGGAAGGCATCGAAGGCGCTGAAGGCGGAAGCACCTACAACGCTTCGAAGGGTGGCGTCATTCTCCTCACTAAGAACCTGGCGATGGACTACAGCCGGATGGGCATTCGCTCCAACTGCATCTGTCCGGGCTTTATCGACACCCCGCTCTTTCGCTCGGTGGTCGATGCGCCCGCACTCGCCGAATCGCGCGACTCTATCTTGGAACAGCACAAGATCGGTCGTTTTGGGAAGCCTGAGGAAATCGCGGGGGCCGCGTTCTTCCTCGCTTCAGAGGATTCAGCATTCGTGACCGGGCATGCGCTTCCGGTCGACGGCGGCTACGTCGCAGGGCATCGGCATGGGCACACAAAGCTGATGGGGCTTGACTAGTCCAAGCCGGACCGAGATTCGCGCACGTCGTTAGGCGCCCTTCCGTTTCGCCCATTCCTGCCGAATGAAGTCATGGCCTTCTTGCGCCAGCGTCTCCTCGTCGACGAACATCCGGCGCCAGATCTTGGTGGCGGCGGCAAGCGAGGGCAGGGCGCTGCCGAAGGCCTCGATTGTCAGCCAATCGTCGTAACCGGACTCGACGAGGGCATCGAACGTCGAGTCCCAGGCGACCTGGCCGCGACCGGGGGTACTGCGATCATTTTCCGAGATGTGGACATGCGTGATGGCGGAGGCGTGCTCGCGAATGGCCATGGCGGGCGCCTTTTCTTCGATATGCGCGTGGAAGGTGTCGTAGTGAATTCCAACGTTGGGGCGGCTGACCGCCTCGACGTAGCGTGCCGTGTCCTCTGTGGAGTTGAGAAGGTAGATCTCGAAGCGGTTGAGGAATTCGAAGGTGAGCTGGACCTCTGACTGGGCAGCATAGTCGGCGACTTCCTGGATGACGGAAACGCTTCGGCGCAGTTCGTCCGGGGTCGGCCCGGCGCCGCTGAACTCGCCGATTGCGGCGTAGAGCGGTCCGCCGAGAAGGCGAGAGCCGACGGCTTCGCAACAATCGACGACGCGCTGGCTTGCGATCACGGCGTTCCTTCGGATTTCGGCATCGGGGGAGATCGGATCATCTTCGGGTGCGCGGACCGTGATTGCTGTGCGCTCGAGGCCGAGATCGTCAAGGCGTCGGCCGAGCTGGGCGAACTTTTCAGGCTGAGCATCGAAGACGGGGACCTCGACGCCATCAAAGCCCATGGCCTTGAGTCTCTCGTACAGAGGGAGCCATTGTTCGTCGACCGGGTTATCGGTCCACAAGAATAGATTCATACCCACCTTCATTGCGTTCTCCTCTGCAGTGATCGCGCTAGAGTTTTGCATAACGAAGCGGCGGAAGGGACTCCCCAGCAATGTATTTGGGTATCGATATAGGGACCTCCGCGGTCAAGGTCCTACTCCTCGACGACGCGGGGGATGTCGTCGGGACGGAGTCCGCGCCGCTTGAGGTTTCGCGTCCGCATCCGCTTTGGTCGGAGCAGGATCCCGAGGATTGGTGGAGCGCGACCGACTTCGCGGTGCAAGCGCTCGCTGCGCGCGGATTGACCTCCGACGTTCTTGCCATTGGTCTTTCAGGGCAGATGCACGGGGCGACCGTGCTGGGGGAGGATGACCTTCCCTTGAGGCCGGCGATTCTTTGGAATGATGGGCGAAGCGCTGCGGCGTGCGAGGTACTCGAGGCGGCCGTGCCTGCGTCGCGCGAGATTACGGGCAATCTCGCGATGCCCGGCTTCACCGCACCCAAATTGGTCTGGCTCCGCGAGCACGAACCCGAAATCTTCGCCCGCACGCGGCGCGTGCTATTGCCGAAGGATTATGTGCGGCTCCGCATGACGGGCGAGGCGGTCAGCGACTTCTCCGACGCGGCGGGGACGCTTTGGCTCGATGTCGCGAAGCGCTCGTGGTCGGAGGCGATGCTCGCCGGATGTGACTTGCCGCTCGCCGCGATGCCTCGCTTGGTCGAGGGCCCTGAAATGTCGGGGCAACTACGCGCCGAAGTGGCGGAACGCTGGGGAATGAAGATGGTGCCGGTCGCGGGGGGCGCGGGTGACCAGGCGGCGGGGGCGATTGGGGCGGGCGTGATCGCGCCGGGGACGGCATCGCTCTCGCTTGGCACTTCTGGTGTGCTCTTTGCCGCGGACGAGACTTTTAGGCCGAATCCGGAGGGGGCAATGCATACGTTCTGTCATGCGCTTCCAGAACGATGGCATCAGATGTCGGTGATCTTGAGCGCGGCGAGTTGCCTTTCCTGGGTCACGCGGCTGACCCATGCGCAGAGTGAAGCCGCTTTGATTTCGGAAATTGAAGCGCGGGATATATCTGACCCGAACCTTCTTTTCCTGCCCTACCTATCAGGGGAGCGGACGCCGCATAACGATCCCAATGCATCGGGAGTCTTCTTCGGCCTCTCTCATGATACGGACCGTGCTGCGCTAGGGCGCGCGGTTTTGGAGGGCGTCGCTTTTGCGTTCGCGGATGCACAGGCAGTCTTGTTGGAATCCGGCGCCGTCCTGGATGAAGTGTCAGTGATCGGCGGAGGAGCGCGCAGCGCACTCTGGGGGGAGGTCCTGGCCAGCGTCCTCGGCCGACCGCTTGTGTACCGCGAAGGCGCAGAGGTTGGGCCCGCGCTGGGTGCGGCTCGGCTGGCAATGCTGCTTGATCGAGGCGCAAACGAAGAGAGCGTATTGGCGGAGGTGTGTACGAAGCCGGAAACGACACATGTCGCCGAGCCGGATTCCGATCTCGCTGCGCAATATGAGCCTATGCTGGCCGATTACCGCGATCTGTATCGTCGATTGAAGAAGGAGACCGCATGAGCCATCCGCCGTTTTTTCCGGGGATCGAGAAGATCCCATTCGAAGGCCCAGGGAGCGCTTCGCCGCTCGCTTTTCGCAGCTACGACAAAGATCGCGTTGTCGGTGGGCGGCGGATGGAAGACCATCTTCGGTTTGCTGTTTGCTACTGGCATACCTTTTGTTGGCCCGGCGACGATGTGTTTGGCGATGGCGTATTTGACCGGCCGTGGATGGCTTCAGGAGGCGAACCGGTCGCCCAGGCCGAGCAGAAGCTCGTGGTGGCGTTCGAGTTTTTCGAGAAGCTTGGGGCTCCCTTCTTCTGCTTTCATGATCGGGACCTGGCGCCGGAGGGCGATAGCCTTGCAGAGTCATGCTCGATTCTTGACCGGATAGCGGACCTCGCTCAGGCCGAGATGGAGCGAACGGGAATCCAGCTTCTCTGGGGCACGGCTAACCTTTTTGGCCATCCACGCTATGCGGCGGGAGCAGCTTCCAACCCAAACCCCGAGGTCTTTGCTTTCGCAGCCGCGCAGGTCAAGCATTGCCTGGAAGTGACGCATCGTCTGGGCGGAGATAACTACGTGATGTGGGGTGGTCGCGAAGGCTACGACACGCTCTTGAACACGGATCTGGGAAGAGAATCCGAGCAGCTTGGCCGCTTCATGCAGCTTGTGGTGGAGCATAAGCACAAGATTGGTTTCGAGGGCACTCTACTCATTGAACCGAAGCCGCATGAGCCGACCAAGCATCAATACGATCATGATGTCGCAACAGTCTTCGGGTTCTTGCAGAAATACGGACTTGAGAAGGAGATCAAGGTCAATATCGAGGTCAATCATGCGACGCTCGCGGGGCATAGCTTTCAGCACGAGATTGCCACGGCGGTGGCACTGGATGTCCTTGGCAGCGTCGATGCGAATCGCGGCGATCCGCAGAACGGCTGGGATACAGACCAGTTCCCGAACGATGAAACCGAGATGGGACTCGCGCTTTACGAGATTCTAAAGGCGGGTGGTCTCGGGAGTGGAGGCTTCAATTTTGATGCGAAGCTTCGGCGACAGAGCCTTGACCCCGAAGATCTCTTTCACGCCCATATCGGGGGAATGGACACTGTGGCAGATGCGCTCGTGCTGGCCGTAGGTCTTCTCGAGGACGGCGGTCTGAATGATTTCGTGGAAGGCCGCTATGCCGGTTGGAACGACGAACTCGGTGCCTCGATTCTTTCGGGCGAACGTTCGCTTGCGGATCTCGCGGAATGGGCCGAGCAGTCGGGCTGCGATCCGAAACCCGTTTCGGGGCGACAGGAGATGCTCGAGAATCGTGTGCGCCGAGTCCGCTCGGGCGCGCTCTGAAGCGATGGGCCTAACGCGATTCCGAAGCGTTCGTCAAAACGAGGCGCATCGTCTTGGGGCCGTGCGCCCCGAATACGAGTGCTTGTTCAATATCCGCCGTCTTCGAAGGCCCGCATAGGAACCAGCCGAATGGCGCAGCCTCCAGTTGGATCTGGTCGTAGGCTTGATGCAGGCTGGGGACGAGGGAAGCTGCGTCGACGGCGATCACGAGATGCTCGGCCAACAGCGCTGCGGCACGCACCGCGGGGTTCGCGGGGACGTGCCAGACCGCCCCATTCTCGACCACGCCGAAGACCCCTCTCAGAACGCAAAGGTCGAGCGGGGCGAGTTCGCGTAGGGACTCATTGCGAAAGCGGGCCCTGTGAGCGGCGGCGGCGGAACCCTGCCGGCCCAGGCCGCGTGAAGGAAGATCGGGCCATTCCGAGAAGACGTGCTCAGCTTCTTTGGGTGGGAGGGCCCAATCGGTTCCGGCGATCCAGCCCGCTTCTTTGGCGAGCTCGAAGGTGCCGCCGGCTTGTTCCACACGCGCGCGGAAGACGTCGACTGCATTCTCCGGCATCTGTGGCCAGCTGAACTCGGTCGCGCCATTTCCTTTGGAAGTCGAACCTCGCAGCCCCTCGGGCGGGGACGCCGCGCGAAGTGCAGCGAAGATCTGATCGCGTGCCGCACTCATCTTTGCACACTTCCTTCCTGCCGCCTGCTGTCCGTCGTCGTACGGTCGCGATAGAGCTCGCGAAAGCTGCGCGCGGGAATCTCGGGCAGCGCGCGTTCACGCGTCCAGGGCGCCGCCAGTCGCGTGATCAGGGTCGGGGGGAGGCCGCGCGCTATGCGTCGTCCCAAGCGGCTAGCGAGGTCGTAGAGTCGGGGGTGCCTAAATGCGCAGGCTGCAAGCGCGAATGCCCATCGGCCGCTGGGGCGACCTTGCCCGGCGGCGGTGAGATCGCTCCGCAAGGTGAGTAACTGGTGATGAAGCGGGATTTTCACCGGGCAGATATTGCTGCAAGAGCCACAGAGGCTGCAGGCATGGGGGAGTTCGCGATGGGCTGCGGGATCGCGGCTCGGCTCAAGGACGGAGCCGATCGGACCTGGAATCGTGGCGCCATAGCTATGTCCGCCGGAGCGGCGATAGACGGGGCAGGTGTTCAGGCACGCGCCGCAGCGGATGCAGGCGAGGGCCGCGCGGTAGGCGGGCTGAGCGAGCAGGCGACTGCGGCCGTTGTCGACGACGACGATATGCAGCTCCTGGGATGCGTCTTCGGTGTCTTCGGCGTCCGCCGCGTGGTCTGATTGCGGCGTCTCCGCGCGTCGCGGGCCGCGGAAATGTGACGTGTAGGTCGTGATGGCTTGGCCGGTAGCGGAGCGCGCGAGGAGGCGCAGGAAGGGGGCGAGGTCGCGCTGAGCGGGGATGATTTTTTCGAGGCCAACGGATGCGATGTGTAAGTCGGGGAGTGCCGTGCCTAGGTCGGCGTTGCCTTCATTGGAGACGACGACGAAGCTGCCGGATTCGGCGACGGCGAAATTCACACCCGTGAGTCCGGCCTGCGCGCCGAGGAAACGGGCGCGCAGATCCTTGCGGGCGATCGCCGTGAGTTCGTCGGGATCGACGAGGCCGGGTGGACTTCCCATCTCCGCCTCAAACAGCTTGCCGACTTCTTCGCGCCGCAGATGAATCGCGGGCATGACGATATGGCTCGGGGGCTCGTGGCGGAGTTGGACGATGCGCTCGCCGAGATCGGTGTCGACGATCTCGATGCCATGGCGCTCAAGATGCGGGTTGAGATGGCATTCTTCCGTCAGCATGGACTTGCTCTTGACGACGCGGCGAATACCCCGTTCCTGAAGCAGAGTCGAGACGATGGTGTTGTGCTCTTCTGCGTCCCGAGCCCAGTGCACCACGGCGCCCGCCGCGCGCGCGTTCGTTTCAAATTCATCCCAGAGCTGGGGCAATCGCGTGAGCGCGTCCTGCTTGATCATGGCCGCCTCTTCGCGCAGCGCCTCCCAATCAGGCACGGTATCCGCCGCCCGGTCGCGCTTGGCCCGCACGAACCAAAGCGACTCGTCGTGCCAACTTGTGCGGGCCGCGTCGGCGACAAAGCGCGTCGCCTCCTCAACGTGTCCCATCGCGGACCTCGTCGCGCCGCGCGTCAGCGTCCGCATCGCCCGCAGGTACCGGAATTCGGAGGTTATGCGACCCGTCGTCTTCCGCGGGGAGACAAGATGCTGCGAGAATTTCGGCCACATGCATCATGCGGAAGGGCATGCCGCGCTTCGTTGCGAGTCCCTCTAGGTGCATTAGGCAGGAGGCGTCGGTCGACGCGATGACGGCCGCGCGGGCACCCTGATGATCCGCAAGACGGTCGAGCCCCATTCTGCATGACACTGCTTCTTCTGCGACGGAAAACAGGCCGCCGAAGCCGCAGCACTCATCGCGTCGAGTCAGGTCGACGAGTTCGAGCCCCTCGATCCGAGAGAGCAGCTTGGCTGCGGGGTCGGCGATGGGGGCGTTGCGGGTTTCGGTGGGAGTGCCCAGGCCAAGCTCTCGGAGCGCATGGCAGCTTGCATGGAGGCCGACGCGATGGTCGAAGCGCCCGGTGGGCAAGGCTTCCCCACCCCCTTCCTCGGAGGCGAGGAACTCGCAGAACTCTAGGGTGCGTCCGGCGGTTTGTTCGGCGGCTGAGCCCTCGATCCAGCTCGGCAGATGCCGCCGAATCGTCGCCGAACAACTTCCGGACGGCGTCACGACGAAGTCGAAGGACTCGAACACGTGGATATAGTGAGCGCCGAGGGGTTTTGCCCGCTCGACCTCACCCGCCGTAAGGAAGGGCTGCCCGCAACAGGTCTGCGCCTCCGGAAAAACGACCTCGTGTCCGCAGGCTTCGAGCACGCGCAAGGCCGCTATGCCGACTTCGGGCTTCAGCTGATCGATGTAGCACGGAATCATCAGGGCCAGGCGCATCGCCGGAGTCTAACCTTCCTGCTGCTCGCGTTCTTCCGCGGAAGCCGACATCAGCGAGGTCTCTCGCAGATAATTCGGCGGCGTGCGTTCAATCTGAGACTGGGTCCGCGCACGCAGCTTTTTGTTTTGCTCGTCCATGGGGACCGTGGCCCAGAAGATGTCCTTCTGAATCGCCTCAAGGCAAAGCTCGGCCACTTCGGAGAGCGGAGCGATGGGCACTTCTTGCCCGGCTTCCTTGGCGCGTGCCACATAATCCGCGAGCGCGTCTCGCACGTTCGCATCCGCTTCGGGATCACCCCGTCCAAATCGACCTGGACGATTCGCGCCCGCGCGCCAAATACCCGTCGCCATCACGCCCGGTGTGCGCGTGGAAGGAAAGAGCAGCGAGGCTCCGACATTGGATCCGAGTTCGCGGAGCTGTCCCCAAAGACATTCGGTCAGCGTTGTGACCGCCGCCTTGGTGACGGGGTACATGCCGCTGCTCGCCATCGGGGTGTAGCCGCCATTGCCCGAGGAGGTGTTCACGACATGCCCCTCGTCCTGTTCGACTAAGAGCGGGATAAACGCGTTCATGCCATTGATGACGCCTTGCACGTTCACGTCGAGGGACCATTTCCAGTCGTTGAGATGATGCTCCCAGAGATGTCCTGTTGCGCCTGCGCCGATTGCGGCGTTATTGCAGATCACGTGCACTGCACCGAACTTGTCTAAGGCGGCATCGCGCGTGGCGCAGAGCGAATCGAAGGAGGTGACATCCGTCGGCACGCCGATCAGATTTGCGGAGTCGATCTCTTTGACCGTCGCCGCGAGTTGTTCCTCGACCACATCCGCGAGGACCACTTTCATTCCCTCGGCGAGGAAAGCTTCGCCGATCGCGCGTCCAATGCCGCCGCCGCCGCCCGTGATGACCGCGACCTTATCCTTGAGATTCTCCATCTTTCGATTCCTTTCGTATGCGCTCTGGGCTCCGGCCCCAATTTGGATGGGCGGCGGGCCAGGATGCCTTCGTTTTCTAGAGAAAGCGTAGCGCTCCCGTCGCATGCTTTGAGGGGTGCTGGTATGTCGTCAATGGGAGTGCGAAGCTCTGGTTCGGAGGAACTGTGAAGCGCATATTTCTGATCTTGATCACGCTCCTGATTCTGCTTGTCGCCCTCCCGAGGCTGGGTTTCGAGGTTTGGCTGCGGGAGCAGCCGTCGGAGACGCAAGTCGCCTTGCAGGGCTTCTCGACCTGGGAGTTTCTGGTCGCTGTGCGCGACGAATTTTCCCCGCGCCCGATTGATGACAACGCGGCCTATGGACGGCGCGTCTATGCGAATCGAGGGCATTCACCTTGGGTGATGCGAAGTAGCTTGGACGGTCGCCCGCGGATGCTCTCGCTTGCCCTCGCGCCGGGAATCTGGCTCTCATACAGCACGGAGACTGCATCCATTCATCAGTTTTGGAAGGGCGAGATCAACTTTTCGGGTCCGGCCTTTGATGCGCGGCACGGCTTTGAGCCGATGAGTCGAGGGTTCGCTTATCTGCGGCCAGAACAGGACACGGCGTGGCGGATTGGCGGGGAGGAACCCGCGATTGCGTGGCAAGCCTACGGAGTGGAGTCAGAGCCGGATCGCGCGTGGCTTCGTTATGCGCTGACGGATGCGGGCGGTCAAGTCTGGGTCGTCACGGAGCGCCCGGAGATTATTCGGCGAGACGGGCGTGTTGGGCTCGAACGTGTTTTCGAGCTGGCTCGAGAAGGTGCGCCTTCGAGTCCGGCGGAAGGACCGGGTCCGCGTCTGGTTCTGGAAACGGCCGCTGAGGCCGACGCCGAGTCCATGGCTGATGTCTTGGTCGAGGTAGAGGTGGAGGCTGAGGCAGATGTTGGGAGCGGCGGCGCGGGACACATCGAGGCGGGAGCGCTTCGAATGGACGTGGGCCGGACGCGACTTGTGCAGTGGTTTAGCGCAGCGGGAATTCCGCTCGAACACGCAGAGTCCGATGCGCTTCCCGACGACGCGTTCGCGCAGCACGACTGTGCAAGTTGCCATCATGAAAAGGACCGGGTTGTGGGCCCCGCTTGGGGCGAGGTAGCCGCGCGTTATGCTGCAGCAAACGAAGCAGCGACCGTGGCGCAGCTTGCCGTTCGGATTCGCGAGGGAAGCGTGGGGGAGTGGGGCGACGTTCCGATGCCGCCCCATGGTGCGCTTTCGCGAGAAGAGGCGGCGGGGCTAGCAAGCTTGATCCTCGCGTCGGAGAGCGTCGATCGCTCCGATGGGATCAAGACCGTTCGAGATCGCGCGGAGGCCGGGGAACTCTCGGTTAGGATCACCTACGAGACCGAAAGTGAGGACCCTCCGGATCAACTTCATCCCTCGCTTCGTTCCACGAAGATTGAGGCTGCGGATTTCACGCCGCAGGTCGGGGCATTGGCCTGGCTGCCGGACGGTCGGCTGGCGATCAGTACCTGGGACCGCGACGGTGCGGTTTTCGCGGTCGATGGTTGGGATGGGCCGCCCGAATCGATGCGCATTCGCCGAATCGCGGAAGGATTGCATGAGCCGCTAGGGATGGCAGTAAGCGAAGGCGCGCTCTACGTGATTCAGAAGCAGGAAATTACGCAGCTCATCGACCGGGATGGGGATGATTGGATCGACGAGTACCGGAACGTGGCGAATGACTGGCCGGTGACCTCCAATTTTCACGAGTTCGGATTCGGCTTGGCCGTGAAGGACGGCGAACTCTATGCGGCTCTGTCGGTCTGCGTGCTGCGGGGAGGGAAGAGTTGCCCTATTCAAACCGCTTCACGTGGGAAAGTGTTTCGAGTCGATCCCAAAATCGGCGAAGTGGAATTCTTGGCGTCCGGCTTCAGGACACCTAACGGTATCGCCTCGGGACCTGGTGGCGATCTCTATATCACGGATAATCAGGGCGATTGGCTTCCGGCGAGCAAGCTTATGCGTGTGCGCGCGGGGGATGATTTCGGATGGCGAAAGCCGGGGGAGGAGCCAGATCCGGCAGACGTGACGCCCCCCGCCCTCTGGCTTCCCCAGAACGAGGTGGGTAACTCCCCAACGCAGCCGCTCTTTCTCCGGCAAGGTCCGTACGCGGGCAGCGTCCTGTTCGGCGACATCTTTAATGGAGGGCTCAAACGCGGGTTTCTGGAAGAAGTGGAAGGCCAGCTCCAAGGCGCGGCGTTTCATTTTTCCGGAGGCCTGGGAGCCCCTGTTCACCGCTTGATCGAAGCGCCCGACGGCAGCGTGATTGTGGGTGAGATCGGAAGCCGAGGGAATTGGGGTGAATACGACAAGCCCTGGTACGGCATCGAACGGCTCGAGTTTGGAGATGAGCGGGCCTTCGAGCCCAGCCGCATGGAAATCCGGCAGGGAGGATTCGACGTCATCCTGAGCCGCGCGCTGGCGGAGGAGATCGAACTCAACCCGACGGACCTAACGCTTGAAGATTGGTACTACGTGCCGACCGCTGAATACGGCGGCCCGAAATATGATCTGCGCTCGCTTCGCGTTGAAGCGGTTCGCGTTTCCGACGATCGGCGTGTGATCTCGTTGGACGTGGCCGGGCTTGAGGTAGGGCGCGTGGTCTACCTGAAGCTCGCCGACCGCATTCGGTCGGCGCGGGGAGAAGAACTCTGGGTGGATGAGGCGTGGTACACGCTGAATGCGCTGCCTAAGCCAGAGGGCGCTGTTGCTTTGAACGTGCTGGTGGCGGAAGCGGGAGCCCCTGCGGCTTCGTTGCACTCGCGACAAACGTCGGTCGATGCGTCCGCGCCGAATACGCTCACAGAAGCCGAGCGCGCAGAGGGGTGGCGACTGCTTTTCGACGGAGAGACCTTCGAGGGATGGAAGATCTACGGTGCGGAGCGGCGGCCGGCTGATCAGGCGCCCGAGGGTTGGGTGATCGAAGACGGCGCGTTTAAGTTTACTCGGGACGTGTCTCTGTTTGGTCTGGTCTTGAATCACTTGAACCCGTTCACGACGGCGGCGCTCGACCTCATGACGGAGGAAAAATTCTCCGACTTTGAGTTCTCGATCGACTGGAAAATTTCGCCGGGTGGGAATAGCGGAATCTTTTACTTCGTTCGTGACGAAGAGGCGGCGCCTCTGTCTTGGGGGTTCGGAGTCGAGATGCAGGTCCTCGACGATGCAGCGCATTCCGACGGTGAGATCGAAATGCATCGCTCCGGCGATCTCTACGATTTGCGCGCTCGCTCCGTCGACTCGACCCGGCCCGTAGGCGAGTGGAATCGTGCGCGGATTGTCGTCCGCGGCGATCATCTGGAGCATTGGCTGAACGGAAAGAAACTCCTCGAGATCGATCGACGCTCTGCTGAATGGAATCGCGCGATCGCCGCGAGCAAGTTCGCCGACATCGAAGACTATGGCCTCGCGGCGGAGGGGCATTTTTCGCTGCAGGACCATGGCGACATCGTCTGGTATCGCGATATCAAGGTCCGAGAAATTCCGCCGGCCGCGCGGATCTCTCCTGTCGAGATTCCCTAATTCCGGGCTGGATCAAGATTCCGTGCCGGAGTATCAGATCCCGAAATGATCGCGAATCGTCTTGAGCGTTAGGCGATCTGTCAGGAGTCGCTTTCCGAGCCCGACCATCGTCGCTTCGCGGCCCACGGCATAGCGAAGCCTGGGCTTCGAGGAAGTCAGCGCATGGGCGACGGCATCGGCCACGATTTCGGGGCCCGGAGACTTGGGCAGCGACTCGCGAATCGAAGCCTCGCATTGCTTCGCCCGCTCGGCATAAGGCGATTCGTCGGTGGCGTCGCCCCAATCCATCACGTCGTTGAAAGCGGTGTTGATATCGCCGGGCTCGATCAGGCTGACGCTCACGTCGAAGGGATGAATCTCGTTGGCGAGGGAGAAGGCGAGGGCTTCGATCGCGGCCTTGCTCGCGGAGTAATGGCCTTGGAAGGGAATCGGGGCTCGGCCGGAGAGCGAACCCACAAGAAGGATGCGGCCTTGGTTGCGCGCTCGCATTCGAGCGAGCACCGGCGTGAGGACGCGCAATACGCCGAAGAAGTTGGTCTCCATCTGCGCCCGGGCCCGCTCGAGGGAAGTTTCCTCGACGGCGCCGTAGATGCCCCAACCGGCGTTGCAGACGAGGCCGTCGAGATGCGGCGTTTCTGTGAAGACTCTCTCGAGCGCCGCGGTCACGGAATCGTCTTCGCAGACGTCCATGGACACCCACTCGATTCCACTCCGCTCGGAGTTGCTCGTCGGAGTTCGGCGACTCGTGCCAAAGACGCGCCAGCCGAGGCCGAGCATCTTCTCGGCCATCGATGCGCCGAGTCCAGAAGAGGCTCCCGTAATCAGAACAGTCTTGCGATCGGGCACGTCGAATCTCCGAGAGGCGCAGATGCGGCTAGTAAGGAAGCTAGAAGGGGGGTAGTGAGAGATGAGAGGGAGGCTAGAAGGAGCCAAAAGGGAGCTGAGAGAGGAGCTAAAGGCTGATCGTGACGTCCAGAATCTGCTGCCAGTCTTCGGGGTCGAGATTCATTCGGGGATTCCTTTTAACGCAGGTTGCGCTTGCGCAGGAGTGGGATGATCACGGGCCAAGCGAAGATGAACGGATGTTTGCGCTGGCGTTCTGTTAATTCGATCTTTCGGCCCGTGTGTCGTTCAAGCTTCCAGAGCACGTAGGGTACCCAATCGCCGAAGGTGAAGGCGGTCTTGAGAAGCCGGATCAGGCCAAGGGCACGCGCGTAGGAACGCATCCTCGTCCAGCGTCGTTTCTGCGCGCGATGGTTGGGGATTTCGACGGCGAACGCGTGGGGATGCTCCGTGGCGGAGGCGAAATGACCTTGCTCAGCAAGGATCTTGATCGCGCATGTCGCGACGGCGTCGTAGCGCGCTTCGTCTTCGTGGTAGAGATTTAGAATCGATTCCGCGGCCTCGGGGCGCCGTTCAGTGTCGTAGGTACGGCGAAAGGCTTCGTACCAGAAGGCCTTCAGCGAGAAGCGAAAGAGGCCATCGCGCTGTGGTAGTTGGCAGAGGAGACAACCGACAAGGGTGATGACCGCGCCTGCGATTGTTTCCGCGAAGTAGGAGCGCGCTTCTTGATCGCGGCAGAGAACGAGGCGGGCGGGTTGTGCGAAGCGGGCCCAGATATACGGATGCCGAGAGCGAAGCGAATTGCCCTTGGCGAAGTCTTCGCGATCGATGACACCGTATTTGGTGCGGAGCGCGCTGCTCTTTTCGTTTGTTCCCTGGCTGCCAGGGGGAGCGGGGTATTCGCGTTCGACGAAGAAGACATTGGGGGGCGCGACCGGATTCACAAGGGCGAGCAGGGGTTTCTTGTATGCGCTTCGGTAATCGTCGACGATGATCCAGAAATCGAGCACGCCTTCGTCGGTTTTTTTGCGAAGGCACGATCCATAGAAGAGAACGCCGAGCACGGCGTCCCCGTGCAGCGCGGCGACTTCACTCGCGAGCCACTTAACGCTCTCGCGCACGGGCACTGCGAGTTCGACGGCGATCCGCTCGCGCAGTTCGTCTTCGGCCTTGGATCCGCCTGGGGAGCTTGGCAGTGAAGAAGAGGTTTTTGCGTTCACGCCCGAACGAAATGAACGACCCGTTCGGCAGACAGCGCGATGCTGCGATCGGGATCGGGCTGCCACAGCTCGCCGTCGACCGTAAAGCCGCAGCTCATGCTGAGTTCTGCGTGATCCACATTGCGGCTCGTGTAGCCCGTTTCGGGCGTGACCCAATCCGCGGGCTTGCCCCGGACCATGCCGACCATGGCGCGTCCGATGCGTTCAGACGGTGCAGCGATCGAAGTGAATCGCACACCACCCGGGCCCTGACCCCAGAACGGACGCATTCGAGAAAAGAGGCGGGAGAGCGTGGAGGCCATCACGAGATGGAACTCGCCGTGGCCGACCTCTTCGCCGTCGAGAAGAATCTGCACCTTGTCCGGCGTGAGGATACCAGTGTGGTCGCCTGTGATCATGCGGCCGAGCAGGCCTGCCGTGACAAGGGTGGCTCCGGGTACGCCTTCAACGATGCTGCGCTGGCCTTCTTTGTCGAAGAGGCGGTGGTTGAGTTCGATGGCGCGCTTGATGATTCCGGCGCCGAAGAACATGCCGTACTGCGCTTCTCTATGAGCTCCGAAGCCGTAGGAGACGCGGAGCACGCGGCGCGGTTCGACACGCTCGGCGATGCGGCCATCTTCAGCAGAAGAGATCAGGTCGGACAGACCGTGGAGCGGGTCCTTATGCGCGTTGATATCCATCGCGCTCATATTCGTGCGGCCCGCGCGGAGCGGGGCGAGGAGCGGGACATTATCCCCGAAGACACCGCCGCCCAGCAGTTCCGTCAGGACGTACTGGAGCGTGCCGTCTCCGCCGTTCACGACGAGGAGATCGACTTCCTGGCGGGCCAGTTCAGCCAGCGCTTCGGGCATCACGCCCGCACTCTCCGTCTCGACGTGCAGCACGTCGGGATGGCTGCGCAGGAAGCCGAGCATGCGGCTTACCTGTTCTTGGCTCTTGCCGGCCCTTAGATTGTTCACGACGCCGATTCGCAAAGATTGCTCCGTCTCTCTCGAGACCAGGTTCTTGACTAGAAAGGTGTCGACTTCATGAAGTCTTGATGTCGACTTGGACTTGCCATCCCGTTCCCGGCGTTCCTCCGGTATATCCAGAGCACATCCGATGTAACGGTGAATTGTCGGAATCTGAAATGTGATGGATGCCACACCCGTCACACTGCGTTCCGCAGGCCTACTTTCGTGTCTCCCGGTTTCGAGTTTGCGAGTTCGATCCAAGGTCGATTGGATCCTGACCTTTTCTCTTGCTCACTTCTCTCGGTCTGAGTCTTCAACTCTGAATCTGAGTCTTCAACTCTGAATCTAAGTCGTCAACTCTGAATCTAAGTCGTCGGTCTTGGGGAGGGACGGGGGTTCCGACAACGGCGGAATGCTACCCCCAATCGCGGTCTCCGCCCAGACCTCTTGGAGTTTGGTTTTTCTTCGGATAAACCGCGGATCGGGCTGAGAAATCGGCTGTGTTCGGGGCGCTGCGACCGTCCCCAAAAGTGAGGTGGATATGCCCCTCGAGGGGACCCGTGAGGAATTGCACGCGGGGCGGAGCGATGAGGCTGAGCCTGCTCGCACGAGCGAGTCTTCTCGGTCCCTTTCTGCCTTGCGGGGATGTTGATTGAGTGTTCAATGATAGGCCGCAAGGAAATTCAATCGGTTGGCCGCGGAATCGCTGAATGCGGACCGAATCCGGACTTGGAGTCCTAAAATCAGGGTCTCTATGCAGGCTGGGCCAGAGAGTGAGGGCGACGAAATCGGAAAAGGTTCCGGGCTGGGGCGAGGCCGAATAAGGGGGGTCGGGGACTCTGTCAGGGCGGGACGCATCGCGAGCGGTTTCGATTCTGATGGATTGAAGCTAAACCCCTCCGAGTCCCGAACGCAGGCCGCGTGAACGGGATGGACGCAGAGGGAAGACGGCATGATCCGTCTTGAGGAAATGCATTTGAGCGCTGAGATTCGCTTTGCCCATCTTTCCGACTGGCACGCGACAACGCTGTCCGGCGTGAGTCCCAAGCTTATTCGCGGCAAGCGCATTTCGGGATGGGTTTCCTGGAAGTTGAAGCGCCGGCATTACCATCAGGCCGCGATTCTGGAAGCCGCGCAGCGCGATGTGCGGTCGCTCGACGTCGATCGGATTCTCGTCACCGGCGATCTCACGCATATTTCCCTGCCTTCGGAATTTCGCCGTGCAGCGGAGCAGCTGCGCGATCTTGGATCCCCCGACGAGGTCTTCCTCATCCCCGGCAATCATGATTGTTATGTCCCTGTGCCTGCGAAGGACGGTTGGGATCATTGGGCGGCCTATCTGCGAGGCGACTCGGAAGCCTATGCGGACCCGGAGATCGCGTCCCTGCTGGCTCCCCTCCCTAAAGAAGGAGAGGCACCGAGCTACGAAGAATTTCCGACGCTTCGTGTGCACGGTCGACTGGCCACAATCGGTTTGTGTTCGGCGATTCCGACTTCGGTGTTTCGCGCGGGGGGCATGCTTGGCCCCACGCAGCTTGAGCGTCTAGAAGGGGTCCTCACTCTGCTCAAGTCGAGAGGGCTATGTCGGGTGGTGATGATTCATCATCCGGTGGCGATGCACGGTGAACCCGAGCGCCGTGCGCTTTGGGATGGCGAGGCGCTTCGCGAAGTCCTTGCGCGCGCGGGTGCGGAACTCGTGCTTCATGGCCATAAACATCGGCGGCTCGTGAACTGGGTCGATGGGCCATCGGCCCCCATCCCCGTTGTGGGCGTGCCTTCCTCTTCGGAAGTTGGAAGTCAGCCCTCAAAGCGGGCGCAGTATCACGTGTATACCGTTCGCCCGGAAGCGGGAGGGTATGCGGTCTCGGCTGACGCCCGCGCGTACAACGCCGAAAGCAAGGCGTTCGGGCCGGTTGAGGGAGCGGTGCTCTAGTCCGCTCGAACCCGCTTCCGATCCTCGAGGATTTTGCGCACGAGCAGGAGATCGTCGAGTTTATCGACATCGACGGCCGCCTCGGCTTGAGAGAGCTCGATGGCCCGCACGCGGATGCCGATGACGCGCGAGACGCGTTCGAATGCGCCCGCTAGGTCAAGGCGGCGAGTGAGGAAAAGCGCAAGGTTGGTTAGGCCGAAGGCGCGGGCGATGCGCCAGGGCTGTTTGCGCTGACTCTCGACGCGGCGCCAGAAGAGGGCGGCGTCTCGCGCCCGCGGCGTTCGGAAGAGGAAGAGGTTGGCGCCGGAATACGCCTCATCTTTGAAGCGCAGGTAGGTCCGTTTGGTTTCGGGGAAACGCGCCTGAATCACGCGGCGCGGAACCAGCGCGAGACAAAGGTCTTCATCCGATTGTTCGCTCGCTTCGAAAAACGAAGAGAGCATGGCATCGTCGAGAAGCGCGTGGTCGGCCGTGGTGACGAGGACGGGGCCGTCTGCGAGCCCTGCCTGTTCGAGGCTTTCCAGCACGCTTTGACTCGGGGAGTCCGTGCTGCGCACGATTTCTATCTGCCCGCTCGTGATCCATTTCTCGAACGTGGAATCGTCGTGGAGGAGTTCGGGCGCATCGATGTTGATCAGGACGCGTTCGATAGAGGGCCAGGCGAGGAGTCGGCGGACGACCCGCGTGAGCATGGGCTCGCCTTCGATCTCGAGCAGCGCGCGATGCGGCGCTCCGGCCGCTTCCGCGAGGGGATCATCCGAGCTGCGTCGTCCCGCGAGCACAACTGCGCTCCGCGGCCCGAGTCCGCGTTCGCCCGCGTCGGGATCTGGGCCCTGAACGGGCGAGTCGCGCCGCGAAGATGCGGCGCGACTCGGTGAAGCTTGATGGGAAATGTCGAACCCCGTTTCGAGCGAAGCGGCTAGTGGCCCCGACCGAGTGCCCCCCGGCTTGGTGCCCCCATCGATTGCGCCGATTTATTGACCCGACTGCGCTTCGCGAACCGCCGAGTCGATTGCCCGGACCTCGCGGAGCAGCTGATCCAGCTCCTCGAAGCTGATCTGGCTTGGGCCGTCGCAGGGCGCCGCTTCGAGATCGGGATGCGTTTCGATGAAGAGCGCATCAATTCCGGCGGCGGTGGCCGCACGCGCGAGCGGAGCCACGAACCGACTATCCCCCCCCGAAGAGCCGCCATTGGCACCGGGGTACTGGACCGCATGGGTCGCATCGAAGCAGACGGGCGCGAACTCACGCATCTGCAAGAGACCCTGCATGTCCGTCACGAGATTATTGTACCCGAAGCACGTCCCACGATCCGTCACCAAGATATCGTCGCAGCCGTAATGCTTCAGCTTGTCGACGGCGTGGCGCATATCGTTGGGCGCAATGAACTGGCCCTTCTTAAGGTTTACGGCAATACCCGCGGCAGCGCACGCAGCGATCAGATCCGTCTGGCGCATCAGAAACGCCGGCACCTGAATGATATCCACGACCTGCGCGACCAGCTTGGGCTGGGATGCGTCGTGGACATCCGTCAGGATCGGAAGACCGGTCTCCGTCTTGACAGCGGCCAGAGCGCGCAGGCCTTCGTCGATGCCCGGACCCCGAAACGAATCGTGCCGAGACCGATTCGCCTTATCGAAGGACGCCTTGAAGACGAGCGGGAAGTCATGCTTCTCCGCGAGCTGCTGAATGGTTCGCGCGACCTCGACCGTATCTGCTTCGTTCTCGATCACGTTGAGACCACAGATCAGTACGAGCGGTGCTCCGTCGCCGACCGGAATTTTGCCAATCCGCATTCGCGTCCTCTCTTCTTATTCCCGAAGCGTCTTGATTAACGCTGGGAGTCCCCCGATGCGAGCCGTTCGTGCAGGACACCGTTCCGTTTCGTCCCCTTGAACAGCAAAGGAATGAACCAGGACGGCACGCCCCGCTGAGCCGACTCCATTTGCGAGTCAGGTCACAGACAGTTCCGCCGTTTGTTGAGGGTACGTGTGAGTCGACCATGGAGGGGTTCCTGATGGAACCTCTTCCGTGATTCTTCATGCGCCCCCCGACGACGGTCGATCTACGATCCGACACGCGGCCGTAAGTATGCCTAGATCCAGCCAGGAGTCGAGGACCCGGTCGCGCCTCACGGTCGCTGAAGGCCGATTGCTGCACCAAGTTGTGGTGAAAAGAACACTTCTGGAAAGGCTCTTGTGCCGCCGCGCGCCCGAACGGCGCAGTACGGGGTGTTGTAGACTCTCGCGTTCCCGAACTCTCTCACGCCGGGCGGTTGGGAGTGTCGGTCGGCCGAGCGTCTGAGTGTCCCGCGGGAGACGGGGAGTCGACGGGCCACCATCCCCTCTGTCCTCCTCAGCCCTCAACCTTGGCGGAGCTCATGACCGAAGCGAAATCCAGCTCGAATCCTCCTGCTGAAGACATCTTGGCTGGGATGGAATGCGTCGTCCTTCCGCCGCGGCCTGGGGCCATTGTCTCCGATCGCCCACCGGTCGAAATTTTTCTTGGCACGGAGCCGGCGCAGTACCGGGCCAATCGCGTTTTCGCTTATTCGATTGAGCAGGCGAGAGATCCGGGACGCGAAGTGCGGATCCACGTGATGAGCGAGCTGTCCGGCTTTGATCGCCGCGCATGGACGACGGGCTTTACGAATTATCGCTTTGCGATTCCCGCGTTATGCGGCAACCGCGGTCGCGCAATCTACAACGATGAGGACCAGATCTATCTGACGGATCCTGGCGTACTCTTCGATCATGCGCTGGGCGATGCGGCGCATCTTTCAATTTCCGATACCGAATCTTCGGTGATGTTGATCGACTGCGAAAAGATGGCGCCGGTGTGGACGCTCGAAGAGTCACAGAATGGTTGGAAGCGCTCACTGCTAAAGAAGGCTTCGAAGGCGACCGGTCTGCGCGGCGATCTCGCTCCCGGCTGGAATGCGCGCGACGAAGAGTTTGTGCCCGGGCAGAGCCATCTTCTGCATTACACAACGCTGCACACGCAGCCCTGGCGCCCCTTTCCGGAGCGCTTCGTGTATCAGCGCGGCTCTTATACTCAGATTTGGCATGACCTCGAGCGGAAGGCGATCGCGGAGGGCTTTGAGTTCTTCACGCAGGACGCGCCGAGCCTTGGGTTTCAGCGTCGCCTCGAAACCCTCCGGAATTTGCCGATCAGCGAAATGGGAAGTGGTATCGGTGTCTCGGAATCGGTGGCGGACGCGGTTGATACCCTGACTCGGCGCACTAAGTCGCGCACGTTAGTTGAGCTTGCGCCCGACGTGCGGGGCGACGACGAACAGCGGCCTGGACGTTTCGGGTTGGACTCGGAACGGCGCGTGGGTTTGCTCGAGTGGCTGGGAAAGCTCTCTGCCGGAGAATCGTCTGGAAGCGACTCGGACGAGTTCTTTGACGCGGTTCTGTGTGTCGATGGACTCGAAGATTTGCCGACGTGGGATATTCCATGGATCGTCGAGTCGCTGTTCGCGCGCGCGCGAAAGTTCGTCGCAGTCGCCGTGCGTTGTCCCGAGTCGACGCCGAGACGGCGATTCCTGCTCCCTCCGCAGGGGACGGTGCATACGCCCGATTGGTGGCGTTCGCATTTTGAGGCAGCGGCCCTTCGCCATCCGGATGTGAGCTGGGAACTCGTTACGACGCGGGGGCGAAGCTTTGATTCGGAGCGCATGCTTGCGCGCCAGGGCGGCCCTCGACCCGATCCGACGCCGCCGCGGGTGTGGACCCTTTCAGACGGTGCGCCGGGCAATGATCGCCAAGTGACGGCCTTGGCGAATGAGTTGGGATGGCCGAGTGAAACGATTCGCCCGCCGCTTGGGGCACTGGCTGCGCTCCCCTTTTTGAGTCGCGGGGCGCACCTGCGCACGCTGCAGAAGGGGACCCGCGCGATGGAGACGCTTCGGGCGCCGTGGCCGGATCTTCTGATCGTGGCAGGGCGGGCGACCGCGCCGGTGGCGCGATGGATTCGCGAGCAGGCACGGGGGCGAACGCAAGTGGTCGCGCTCGGCAGTAAAACAGCGACACCCGCATCCGAAGTGGATCTCGCCGTGACGGCGCGTTCCGCAACGCTCTTCCCGCACCCGAACCGCGTCGAGGTTGATCGTCCGCTTGTTCCTGCGAATCCCGAAGCGGGAGCGAGTGCGGGGCGATGGCATTCGCGTCTTGCCAAGATCAAGGGCCCCCGGATTGCGCTCTTGTTAGGCAGCGGTACACAGCGCCTAGGCCTCGACGGTGCTGCAGCGGAGTCCCTGGGCCGGTTGGTTGCGGATAGTGCGGAAGGCTTGGGTGGAGCCGTGATTGTCTCCGCGAGTCGGCATACGAATCGCGCTGTCTTCGAAGGCTGTCTTCGCGGCGTCGGACGAGCGGCTTTCGTTTATCATGAGACGGCGGACCAGCGTGCCGAAGAGCGAGCCTGGCCTGCGGTGCTAGAGGCAGCGGACGTATTCGTGATGGCGGGTTTGGGCGAAACGACCCTTGCCGAAATTTGCATGACGGGGCGGCCAGTTTTCCTTTCGCCGCATCTACGGGTGATCCCGAGCCTCGCTGAGCGTGTGCGTGACGGATTGATGGAAGCGATCGTGGCGCGTGCGGAGGCGCGGCCTGAGAATGATCGCGGCACGACGCGTCCGCAGGAGGGGCTCGAGTTGATTTGCGCCCGCCTTATTGCGCAGGGCTGGGTGCGTCCGAGGAAAGATGCGGAGGCACTGCGAGGACGACTCGTTCGGGCGGGTCATGCGCGTCTTTTACGCGCACCGATTCGGGCGGGAGATCTCGAAGGCTTCGCCGGCCCGCTTGAGTCTGAAATTAAGCGGGTGGCCGACGCGATTCGAAGCAAGCTGGGCATGCCGGTCAGCAAGGAGAGCAGGGACGATGAGACGCACGATCTTTAGCGATGAACATGAACATTTTCGTGCGGAGTTTCGCCGCTTCGCCGAGGCCGAAATCGCGCCGCATCTTGAGGCCTGGAATGAATCGGGCGTTTCTGATCGCGCGGTTTGGAAGAAGATGGGAGAAGCGGGATTCCTTGGAGCCAATCAGCCCGAGGAGTACGGCGGCGGTGGCGTCGATTTCCTCTTTGATGCCATCATCATCGAAGAACTCGCGGATCTTCGCGCCCACGCGATGCAGTCGTCGCTGCATGCCGATATTTGCATGCCCTATCTGACGACCTACGCGACTGAGGACCAGAAGCAGCGCTGGCTCGTGCCCGCGATCGCGGGCGATTGCCTTCTCGCGATCGCTATGACTGAGCCGAGCACCGGTTCTGACCTTGCCGCGATATCGACCAAGGCCATTCGCGACGGCGATGAGTACGTGCTGAACGGATCGAAGACCTTCATCTCTTGCGGTCAGAATGCGGATCTCGTGATCGTGGTGGCGAAGACCGAGCCGAACGCGAGCCCGCCGCATGACGGCATGAGCCTGATCCTGGTCGAAGCCGGCACGCCTGGCTTTGAGAAAGGCCGCAACCTCAAAAAACTTGGTCTGAAGGGTCAGGATACGAGCGAGCTGTCCTTCTCCGATTGCCGGGTGCCTGTTAGGAATTTGCTCGGCAAGGAAGGGCATGGCTTCAAGATGCTGATGGCAAAACTTCAGCAAGAACGCCTCGTGATCGGCATAGGCTCGATGGCCTCCTGCCACCGCTCTTTCGAAGACACGCTCGACTATGTGAAAGAACGCACGGCCTTCGGTAAGCCGATCGGTGCGTTCCAGAATACGCAGTTCAAGCTCGCCGAGATCGCGACCGAGATTGAGATTGGTCAGAGCTTTGTCGACAAGCTGCTTGTTGCTCATGTCGCCGGCGAGGAGATCGTTTCGGAAGTGAGCATGGCTAAGTACTGGACGAGCGACCTGCAAAAGAAAGTCGCGGCCGAATGTCTGCAGCTCTTTGGTGGCTACGGCTTCATGGACGAGTATCCGATCTCGCGCGACTACGCGGACGCGGCAGTGCAGTCGATTTACGCCGGCAGTAACGAAATTATGAAAGTGATCATCGCCAAGCGACTCGGTCTGGGTTGAGTCGCGATGCGAGCGCATCATTTTCTGGAACAACGCGCGAAGAGATCCGCCGCCTAGAACGTGTGGCCTGCGCGAGTTGGCCTGCGCTCGAAGCGATTGCGCTTGATGGCTGGCTCCTCGGCCTCAGCGGCGCCTATACGCGCCGTGCAAATTGCGTGAGTCCGTGCGCGGCGCCCGCGGTCCCGGCAGTCCCGGCGCTCCCTTTGGCCGCGCGCGTCGCGGAGGTCGAAGCGCAATACGCTTCTCGCGGCGCGTCGGCCGTCTTCAAGATGACCGCGGCTGCGGAGCCGGACGAGCTAGACGCGTTTCTGCAGGCGTGGGGGTACGGACGGCATAGCGAAACCGTCGTGATCGTCTTGCCTGATCTAGCGGAGCTGCCGGAGTCTCGGCCGAAGCGGCCGGGCGACGGCGGCGGGCATTTCAAATACTCCGCGGCGCGTCCGAGCCACGCATGGCTCGATGCCTCCTGTGTCTTTTCGAGGGTCCCCGCCGAATTGCGTTCGGACTACGAGGCAATCCTTGAACGTCTTCGCGCAACGCAGCTTGGGTGTGCCTATGGATCATGGACCGTCGACGGTGTGATCCAGTCGGTGGCACTCGCCGTGAGATGCGAAGGCATCACTTCATTTCATCAAGTGGCGACGAATCCCGCCGCCCGTGGCCGACGCTATGCGGATCGCGTCCTGCGCGGTCTGCTAGCGTCGGCCTCGGAGCAGGGCGCTGCGTCCGCGATGCTCAGTGTTGAAGCGGAAAACACGTCGGCCAGACGACTCTATGATCGTCTCGGCTTCCGCGAGATTTACCGCGACTGGTACCGCGAACGCTGACGCGCTCTTGTCCGGGGAGTCCGGACTAGTCGAACTATCCGAAGGATTTAGTGATGCGCGTGATCGCTTCTTCGACCTTGTCCCGCATGCCGAAAGCGGAGAGCCGGAAATAGCCCTCGCCGCAGCTGCCGAAGCCCGAGCCCGGGGTGCCGACGACATTGCATTTCTCGAGCAACTCGTCGAAGAATTGCCAGGAGTCGAGGCCGTTCGGGGTCTTCATCCAGACGTAGGGCGCATTGACGCCGCCGAAGGTCGTGAAGCCCGCCTTGCTCAGGCCGTCGAGGATCAGCCCTGCGTTCGTCATGTAGTAGTCGATATTGGCCTGGACTTCCTTGCGGCCTTCTTCGGAATAGATCGCCTCGGCACCGCGCTGGACGGGGTAGGCCGTGCCATTGAACTTCGTGTTCGTACGGCGGCTCCAAAGCTGAGAGACGGGAACGAACTGGCCGTCCGAGCCTTTGCCCTTGAGCTCGTCGGGAATCACGATGTAGGCGCAGCGTATGCCCGTGAAGCCCGCGGTCTTCGAGAAGCTGCGGAACTCGATGGCACATTCTCGCGCGCCTTCGATCTCGTAGATTGAGTGGGGCAGGTCCTCGCTGATAAAGCGCTCGTAGGCGGCATCGAAGAGGATGATTGCGTCGTTCGCACGCGCCCAGTCGACCCATTTTTTAAGCTCTTCTTTCGGAGCTACGGTGCCGGTCGGGTTGTTAGGCGAGCAGAGATAGACGAGGTCGACAGGGCGTTCCGGAAGCGAAGGCATGAAGCCGCTCTCTTCGGTACAGGGTAGGTATTCGATGCCCGAATAACGTCCGGCCTGGTCGGCTTGGCCCGTGCGGCCTGCCATCACGTTGGTGTCGACGTAGACCGGGTAAACCGGGTCGGACACGGCGAGGGTGGCATCGTCCGCGAAGATCTCCTGGATATTCGCGCTATCGCATTTCGAGCCGTCGGAAACGAAGATCTCGCTCGGATCGATCTTCACGCCGCGGGAGGCGAAGTCGTGCTTTGCGATGGCGTTGCGGAGGAAATCGTAGCCCTCGGAGGGGCCGTAGCCGCGGAAGCCGTCGGCGGTTGCCATCTCATCAATCGCGGCGTGCATGGCCTGGCGGACGGAAGGCGCGAGCGGAAGCACGACATCACCGATGCCGAGCTTGATCACGTCCGCATTAGGATGGGCCTCGGTGAAGACGTTCATGCGTCGCGAAATTTCGGGAAAGAGGTAGCCCGCGGCCAGCTTCAGGTAGTTATCGTTCAGTCGTGCCATGGTGGATGCGTCTCGCTTGATCCGTCGCGATGCGATTCGGAATGAGGTTCTGGGGCGAAGAGGTCGCAAGGCTATCAGGAAGCCCCAGATGCATCAATTTCGCGAGGGGAGAACGAGCTGGAATTTAGTGCGGGCGCCTCGCCGGGCGCGGAACGCGGTACGGGCGGCCGAGGTCTAGAGGCGGCCTAGAGGAGGTCTAGAGGAGGTCTAGAGGAGGTCTGGAGCAGGGCGTGCCGGTCTTACCCGATCTCCAGCTGGAACTGGCCGGTTTCCACGAGGCCGCAGACCCAATCGTCGAGTTCAACCTCGTCCTCGGTCCAATCAGACGCCGCAGCGATCAGAGATCCGATTTCAAGCTTGACCTCCATGCCGGCCTCGATCTGTGTATCGAGCCAATGGGCCGTTTCGTTCATCCGGTCTTCCATGCGTCCCCCTGAGACGTTCGCGGTGTGCGTGAGAGGCCATAAAGCAGGAAGCGTGCCAGCGCGGCACAGGCATTCGTGCGGGGTAGTTCTCGGCGGAAAAGTGCTTTGGGAACAAAGGGTTCCGCGGGATTGAAGTCAGGGGAGGCGGCGCGCGTCTGGCTTCTGGGCGAGGCGATTGTTCCGATTCGGTCGGGATTACGGCGGTCGTTGAACCAAAAGGGACGGCGGCGAAAGTGTGGGACTGCCTGGGGCGACGCTCGGGAACGGGCCTTCTCACCGAGGAGGCGTCAGTGGCGCTAAAGTCAAAGCAGCCCGGCAGACGATTGAGAACTAAACTCCAGTCTTTCGATGGGTGGAGCCGAAACGACCGGTCGACAAACTGTGAGAGACGGCGAGAAGCCGCGGGAAGCCGCTAGCAGCGGAGAGGGCAGAGGACGCGATGGCGCACGAGAAGGAAAACGACGTGGCTGTGACCGCGGGATTGTCGCTGTACGGCTTTCCGAGTTGTCCCTATTGCCGCCGGGTCCTGGGCATGATCGGCGCGCTCGGGCTGGAGATTCCGCTCCGCAATACGCTGTCCGACGGTTCGTATCACGACGAGATCGTCAGCGCACTCGGGCGAGGAACCGTCCCCGTCTTGCGGATTGAGAATAAATCCGGCGGCGTTCAGTACATACCCGAATCCGCAGACATCATGGAATATCTCGGCGAGCGCTTCGGCGCTTAGAAGGTCCCGCTCGAACGCCTCTTTTACGGGAGGTGTTCGTGACTGAGTCGTTCGAGGATGAACTCGAGCTCCGTTTGGGTGGGGGCGATGATGCGGAGTCCCGCTCTCGATTCTTGGTCTTTGCGTTCGCCGAGTGAGAGGTGAGCCAAGCGGAAGCTGCCTCCTGCTTCGGTGATCGTGTCGAGTGTTTGATTGAGCTCGCCGGCGTCGAGTAGGTGGCCCTTGACTTCGATATCCGCGCTGGCGATTGAAGAGCGTGAGACTGGGAGTCTTGAATAACTCGGCTGATCCAGAATCAGCGAAAGACATTTTACGACTCCGCCCGCTTTCAGGCATTCGCTCACGGGGCAAACGAGCGTTTCGTAACCCCAATCCGAGAGTGCGCGACAAAGGTCGGGGCTCGCCTGGTTGAGGAAGAGTCGATCCTCGATGCGCATCACGTTGCAGGCGAAGCCGAGCGCGTCCTGTTCGCTGACCGCTATGCGACGTTCCTTTGGGACACGTTCTTCGATGACACGCCGAGAACGATCATCGAACGCAGGCGGGTAGTAATGTAGGCGGCGCTCTGGCATGCGGAAGCGCGCGGGAATGACCTGCTCATCTGCAACAAGTCCGGCGTTGGCCGTGAAGCGCATGTCTGGGCAGCCCTTTGCAGCTGCGATCACTTCAATTTGCGCTGTTTCGGAATGATGGTCGACCAACGCATTCCACTGCGAAGGCATCGCTCTTCGACTGGCGCCCGTTTTGCGCCGCATGAAGCTCCAGCAAGGACTCCTTCTGAGCTGCGCCTAATTCGCGCCTAGCATTAGGCTAGGGTGAGCCTAGTGTACGCCGCCTGGTGTGAGAGTGCACTGCCTGAGATGTTAGGCGTGCGCGGGCTCGGCATTCGAAGCGAGCGGGTACGTCTCCCATCCTCCCACCCAGCGATCGAGCCGGATGAGCGGAATCTCGCGATCCGCTTGCGTTCGGTAGGCGCGGTAGGCGGGCACCGCGGCTTGGATTTTGCGCCAGTATTCCATCCGGTCGTCCTGAGCGACGGCTGACCATTTGACTTCGAAGGTCTCGGCGCCGATTTGGACCTGCGCGCGTTCTGCCGACTGCAGATTGAACCACCATGCTGGCGGGTGGTCTGCCCCGCCATTCGAAGCGACGACGATGAAGGCGTCTTTATATTCGACGTAGGCAAGGGGCAGGGTCCGCGAGATCCCCGTTTTCCGCCCCTTCGTCGTCAAAAGAAGCATTTGGATACCCAGCAAGCTTCCGCCGATCACACCGCGGGTCCCGCGATAGATGGCGCAATGTGCGCGCGTAAAAGCCAACCAATTCGCCATGGTGCAGAGATCCTCCTGGGGATTCAGGGACTGCTCGGGGGGCGGGGATTATTTTCCCCACTATTTCTCAACTGTAAGAGTGGGGGTAACGCTACAATTAGGCGGTGTTGCGCTGATTTAGCGCAAGACTAGCATTTGGAGGGATGAAATTGCCCAACCGACTTCGACGAATTGTGGCCATGACTGCGGCCGCGCTACTTATCTCTTCCGCATTCTCGACCTCTGCGATGGCAGATCACCATTTCGAGGCTGATGCGGCGCACGCGCCCGCCGCGGTGGACGCTCTGTTTCTCCGCCCTGCTGGTTTCGTGGGGCTAGTTTTAGGGACCGGGCTCTTCCTGGCGGCCACTCCGTTCGTTCTGATTACGCGACCGCACGAAATCGGGAAGCCCTTCGAAGAACTCGTCGCGCGTCCCGCTCGCTTCCTCTGGAAGGATCCGATCGGCGGGCACTGATCCCCCTCTGGTACAGCTCTGCTACAAGGCCGGCTCAGAGATGTCGCAGCGTCTGCTTCACGAGCACGATGACCAGCGCGATCAAGCCGCTGTAGAGGGTCCATAGAAAGACCGTCTCGCCGGTCTCCGAATAGCGGGGGATCCCGGGACGGTCCTCGACGGCCCAGCGCCGGAAACGCATGCCCCCAGCTATAAAGAGCGCCACGCCGAGCGCGCCGGCGAAGCTGAGGCCCAAGGGCAAGAGTCCTGTCCATTGAAAATCCATCGTCTTCACTATCGGCCGGATCGCCGCGCCGATGTATCGGGTCTAAGCCCGAAGGGCCCCCCGGACTTCTCCTGAAAAGCACTCCCCAATCCGTCCGTTTCGGGACATCACTCGCGCGCCCCCTCCACGCACAGGTCGCTGTTTCGCCCGATTCGCCCCGCATGCTCTATGCTCCGGCGGCTTGTTGAAGTGATGAGCCAAGCGGAGGAGACGCGTTGATGAAGCCCCCGAAGAATCCGATTCGACTTCGCGAAGCCTGGCAAGGGATTCGAGCGCTGATTGCCAACCCGGACGATACGGCCCAGGTGTTCAAGGTCATCCGCGCGCTTTCGGGCAAATCAGGAGAGCGCGCATTCCAGCGGTTCCTTGCCTCGGAGAATGGTCCGAAGATTCTTGCCGAGAAGCGCTCTCTTGTCCGTACGCTCAGCGACCGCGAAGCCTTGCTGGCGATGCCCGCAGGCTCTTTCGGACGGACCTATGCCGAGTTCACGGCGCGGGAGGAAATCTCGCCAGCGGGTCTCGTCGACGCATCCGAGGCAGTTCCGGCGGCAGAAGGTCCGGCCTGTCCAGATCGCGAACTCTTCGGCAAGCGCCTTCGCGATAGCCACGACCTCTGGCACGTACTGACCGGCTATGGCCGAGATCTGGTCGGAGAAGGGGGCCTTCTCGCCTTTACGTATGGCCAGACCCGCAATCGCGGAATCGGATTCATCGTCGCAGTGGCCTATTTGAAGGCCGGGCGTGTGTTTCCCGAACAGCGGCCCGTGGTCCGGGACGGCCTCCAAAGATCCAAGAAGGCAGCCTGGCTGCCGGGCGCGGACTGGGAGGCGCTTCTGCCTCTTCCGCTCGACGAGGCGCGCGCCATCCTGCGCATCGAGCCCGTCGGCGATTACCCGGTCTTCCGATCCGAGGGCGCTCCGGCGGTCGCCTAGTTTAGGTCTGGTCCTGAATCTAGTTCGGGTCTAGTTCGGGTCTAGTTCGGGTATCGGTGGGCTCTGGGTCGGCCAGAACGCGGAGCTGGCTCGCGGGGCCGACTTGGGGTGGACGACGGGGATCGAACCCGCGACCTCCGGAATCACAATCCGGCGCTCTAACCATCTGAGCTACGCCCACCACAGGACCGGCGCGCAAAGTAACGAGGCGGCCCTGGGGTGTCAACGAGCCGTTCGAACCGGCTCCTGCGCCAGTCAGGGCGGGGCGGGCCAGCGGAGTGCCTACACCGCATTCCCTCTTTCCTCCCGTGTTCCGCTGGAGATTCTTTTCGATTGTCCTCTGGCCCTGAGGTGACTTGATTCGTCCGGATGATTTCGGAGGGAATCGGTGCGAGATCGGGTGCTGAGCGAGGGGCGCGGGCGATGAGATTCTTGCTCGTGGGCGATCGAGCCGGAGCTGCCGATCACGATTCTGAGTGGCCTGCTGGACCAGGAGAATCCCGACGATGTGCGAATTGAAACCGGTGTCTGGATGTTGACCAATCCCGCTCCGATTTCGGAGGTCCTGCGATCGCTTGAGAGTCACGGGCTCCGATTTCAGGAGCACCGGCTCGCAGCGCGTTCTCTCTCGCCCGCTGCGGGGAACGTCGTCCACGCGGCTTAGCGTGGCGTGATACGCTCGGCCGATGCCTGAGCCTGATGCCGGATCTTTTGGTTCCCTCGCGGTCCGCCCGTTCCGGATCCTGCTCACCGGAACGCTGCTCTCTTTTACGGCGTTCTTTACGGCGACTGTGGTCCAGGCAGTTGTGGCCTTCGAACTGACTGGCACGAATACCGCCGTCGGGAGCGCGGTTTTCGGCCAAGGCCTGGGCATGACTCTTTGTGGCCCACTCGGCGGCGCGCTCGCGGATCGTCTTCCGAAGCGGCGCGTGATCGCAGCTGGACAGCTGGTTTCCTCGGCCTGCTTCGCAGCGCTTGCCTACCTCTACGCTTCCGGGCAGCTCGTTCTTGTTCATCTCGTGATCAGCTCTTTTCTGATCGGCTGTGCCTTCGGCTTTCTGGGCCCCGCCCGTCAGGCACTGGCCGCGGACCTCGTGACGCCGAAATGGGTGGGCAGCGCGATGGCCCTCACGAATGTCGCGAACACGATGTCGCGCGTGCTTGGACCTTTCGTTGCCGGCGTCCTCTTGGCGTGGGAGGGCTTGGGGGCCGCTGCGGCCTACACGACGATGAGCGTATTATATTTCGGGTCTGCGGTGCTGCTTCTGTTTTTGCCGCGCTCCGTGGTGCGTGCGAACGTGGCGGACACGCACGTCTTGCAGGATCTGATGGGCGGTTTGACCTATGCCTGGCGGCACCCCGAGCTGCGCAATCTCCTGATCTTCTTTGTCAGCGTCATGCTCATAGGTTTTCCGCACGTGACGCTGATTCCGGGGCTGCTTGAAAACCAGCTCGGCCGGCCCGCCGAGGAAGTCACGCGATTCGCCTTTTTCTCCGCGATCGGGGCATTCGCGGCGAGCGTCACGGTGGCACGTTATGCGGATTCGGAGAAGGCGACTCGGATCTACAGCTGGATGGCGACCGCGTTCGGGATTGCGCTGATCCTTCTTGCGGGTACGCCGGGTCTTCTCTCAGGACTCGGGGCCATCGTGTTGGTCGGGGCTTCGAGCGGCGGGTTTCATGCGCTGAACGGCGCCGTGATTGCGCGGCGAACGGAGCCGGAATTCATGGGGCGCGTGATGTCGCTGACTCTGCTTGCCTTTGCAGGCTTTATGCTGACGGCGCTGCCGCTTGGGATGCTGGCCGATGCGTTCGGAGAGCGGTTGGCGCTGGCGGGGATGGGCGTCGCGGTTACGATTCTTTCGCTTTTCATGACCCGGCTGGTGGCACGGGATGCGGCGAACGCAGCGCTTCAGCGGGCGAGCTCAGGTGATTGATGTCAGCGACAGCCGATGATCCATCCTTTGCGCAGAAGATTCGTGCCCTGATCGAAGAACACGCGTCCGAGACTCGGGAGCGGCGCATTGCCTTTCACACCGATTTTGATCCCGACCTGGTTTTTCTCGCCTCCGGGTCCCGCGGCGGCGGTCATGGGGCGCTGGGTAAACCGACCGAGGGGGAGGAGCGCGAGAAGGCGCTGCGCGCGCTGATCCGGTTTGTACTCGCGACGGTCCCGGATGGCTGCGAGGTCTATTGTTCGATCACGCGTCCGGCGGCGCCAGCAGCGCCTTTGGCTTTGGTTTTGGTGGGCGAAGGGGTGGGCGCGTGCGAGGCGGTGCATGAGGGCGTGCTGACCCTGCGCTGGCAGGTGGCGGGCGATCGGCGTGGTGGGGCCAATCCGGATGTGGTGGCTCTACGGCCTCGGCTCGGGGATGCGCAGGCTCAGATTGTCGGAAAATCCGCCCAGGCCTTGCGCTCCGGTTTTCGTGCGGCGGGCTGGCCCCTGTCGCTGGAGGCGGTTCAGGGCGGGGAGGAAGTCTGGGTACGCTCTAAGGTCTCCTGATCGAGGAAGCCTGGGAACGCATCCGCAGAAAACAGCACGGTCTTCGGGAGGGATGATCCAGTGGAATTCTTCCTGCGGGTTGTATCCGTTTAGTTCGACGCTCCGTATTGAATGTCGTGAACCGCCCCGGGATTGCCGGAGGCTCCATTTCTTGAGAGGATGGAGCAATGGCACGAAGAAACAGATTTTCACAAGAGGTTCGGGAACGAGCGGTTCGGATGCTCGGAGAGCACCGGACCGACTATGGCTCGGAGT
>JBDNFB010000118.1:0-4572 GCA_041690055.1 Myxococcota bacterium
ACGGCGAAGACCTCAAACCCGATCATCAGAAATAGCACTGCATTCAGGATTTCATCCACCAGCTTCCAGAAGCCTTCAACGTATTGGCGGGTTTCCTCGGACATGCCGTGTTTGGCGCCGATATCGCCGATCAAAAGTCCTGCACAGACGGCCATGATGGGCGCTGAGACATGGAGCCACACGGCCAGTTCGTAGCCACCGAAGGCAAGGCCAAGGGTGATCAGAACCTCCAGCGAATAATCGTCGATCAGGCGCATGACCCGAAAGGTCAGCCAGCCAAGAATTAGGCCCATGATCGCCCCACCCAGCACCTCTTGCATGAACAGCAGCACGGCGTCGGCGAGGCCCGCGCCGCGATGGACGTCGGAGGGGAAGGCGAGCCCAACGAGCACGAGAAAGACCACGTAGCCGACGCCATCGTTGAAGAGGCTTTCCCCGGCAATCTTGGTCTCCAGAGATTTCGGCAGATCCGCTTCGCGCAGTACGCCAAGCACCGCCACCGGGTCAGTGGGTGAAATCAGCGCGCCAAAGACGAGTGCGATCATGAGGGGCATGCCGGTGATCCAACTGAAGCCGAAGCCGACGATGACAGTCGAAATGCCAACGCCGATCGTCGCCATCAATAAGATCACCAGCCAGGCCCTGCGCAGATCCGAAAGCTTGACATGCAACGCACCAGCAAACAGCAGAAGGCCTAACATGCCCTCCAAAAGCGCCTCGGAAAATTCCAGTTCCAGCACCTGCGCGCGGATCTGTTCCTCGACTGTCAGCGCAGGGAACAGAGCGTCCGTGGCAATCACCACGAAAGACGCAAAAAGCGCCACGACAAGTATGCCGATCGCTGATGGGAGACGTAGGAAAAGATAGTTTATGGTCCCGAAGGCCCCGGCCAGTACAATCAGAAGCGATGCAATTTGAAGAAGTGACATGAAGCCCCTGCCTGGTTTGAGCGCTTTGTATCATTCGTAGCCCGGTGGACCAATCCATCAAAGCCCATGGATGCCAACCGAGATTGTGAACGCGGTGTCGTTCAGCGAACAGGCTTCCGCCGCACTGGACGGCTCAAGCCCGACCGCTTCTGCCGCTCGCGGTCTTCCTGGCTGCCTTTGTCGTGGCCCGACGATCGTGACAGGTGCCCGGGAAGGGGGCCAAGTAGCCCTTGTCGGGGCCTACTTGTCAGAACGTCTCTTAGCGGCGCATCGCAAAAGCATAGCGGCGGCGTTCCCGGAAGGCAGTGGGATAATTCGCGCTAGGGCTCAGTTCCCCATCGCCCGGCCGAACGCGCTCCGGGCTCGACCTAAGGCCTCCATCGTCGCATCCCGCTTGTGCACGATCCGCTCGCGCGCCGCACCGCGGGGATAGTCATCTCGCATCATGTCGCCGTAGCGAGTCCGCGCAGCGGTCGCGTTGGCCTGCGCATGTTCGAGTTGTCGCCGCGCGAGAAGTTGCTCCGCGGTCAGGTCCTTCTCGTCGCCGCGTGCCAGACGACCATCGTCGATCACCTCGAATCCGACATCGGGCTTTGAGGTGCCCAGATCACCGATCGCGATCGACTCGACGACGTGAGCCGCCGGCAAGCTCGATTCGACGATATCGGCCTGTTCCGCTTCGACCGTGATGGTGTCAGGGTCTTCGGGTTCCGCCGGGACCATCTCTCCGCTCTCCGCTCCGAACGAACCCAGATCCACCGATTCGGCCTCGTGATCGTCCAAGCTTCCCGAGGTCGCCATCGAGGGGCCGGAACTGTTCGTGTCGGCGAGCGCGGAGCTGGTCGAGCCGAAGATAAGAACCAGGCTCGAGAGGACGAAGAGCCTGGGAATTCGAGCGAAATGGTCTTGATGCATGGAATGTCTCTCCTCGAGCGTAGGTGTCGAATGCCTGACAGTCCTATCGTCATTTTGCCGCTCAGAGTTGAAGGCCGATTTGGCCTCCTGCTGTGGTCTGGATACCACGGGTGAGGCATTCGGACGCAGTTGGCCTGCCCGGGTCGATCGACGCGTGATCGGTGTCCCGCCGTCCGCGTGGGTCGCTTCAGTGCTGAGTGAGTTCGAAGATCCGGCGGAGTCGTGTTTGTCGACTAAGAGGCGTCGAGCATGATCGCAGAGTTTTTGGCTTGAGCCGCGATGCTGATCACGGCTTGCTGTCGGAGACCCGATGCGCCGACAGTGCCGGCCCGCACGAAGTCGGCGCGTTAGGTGTTCGCAAAGTCGATCTAGATATAGCTGATTCGCATGAAGCCGATCGGGTCTAGCTCCATTCCGTTCTCGGCCGCAACCGAGGTCTTTACCAGGTCTTCGTGTTCGACCAAGCGTCCCCGGAAGCGCCCGGGGCGGGGCTGGTGTGTCTCGTCCTAGGGCTACTTGACAGGATAGGATTTTGCAGTGGTACGCATAACGCCGATTCAAATTCCGGGTATCGGACACGGCCGTATACCTCCGGATTCGCAGGACACGAACGTTCGGAAATTCGAGTTGGCCTAAGGTTGACCTAGGGTTGGTCTAGGTGATCGTTACGCATCTTTACGCACGATAAACCTCGTGAACGTCAATGAATTAGGTGAACTCAACACGTTGCCAACGGAAGGGGGGCGAGCGATCAGCGAGTAATAGACGTTAGGCAAGTATCCATTTTGAATCGGATCTCGTGCTACATTTGTAAAGATGAACGCCTCCGCCCACCTGCGACGGAGGCGTTATTCGTTAGGCAGGCCGGTTCGTCCGGTTTGGTCGGGGTCGGGACTCGGGAGAAAATCCATTTCGTTGTCGGTCGAAGGCATCAGGTGCGATTACGTGCGAATCGTGATCCCTGCCGAGGCGTGTCCGAGCGTGGCTTTAGCCCACTCCCGAAAGCGACTTCCCCAGGCCCCGTCGATCGGTGCCGGTCGCAAAATCCAAGTCGACTCATCGCGACGCGTAGCCCATAGGCCCCGCTGCGCGCGCGAACCACCCGTCCCATATTGGGACTGGCAAGCCCAACGAAGTCTCGTTCAAGCGAACAGACCCATGGGTGGCCCGCGTCATTCCTGCGCGCCCGTCGTCCGAAGTCTTTGTAGGTAGAACCGCTCGAACGCAACGACCACGGCGATCGACACGAGGCTGACCACGACGATCAGCGGATCGGAGGAGCCCTTGACGAACAGGAACGCTCCCAGGGCAATGATATCGAGGGCGATCGCCATGCCGAGAACCGCCCGGTTGGCGCCCACGTCTTCGTGCAGGTGCCGCAAAACGCCCCAGTGAATGGTTATGTCCATCAGCAAATAGAAGATCGCGCCCAACGAAGCGATGCGAGACAAGTCGAACAAAGCCGCGAGGACAGCGGCGATGACCACGGTGTAGACCAGGGTGTGCTGCTGGATGTTGCCAGGCATCCCGAAGTGACTATGCGGGATCAGCTTCATCTCGGTGAGCATCGCGAGCATGCGTGAGACTGCGAAGACGCTTGCCAGCAAGCCGGACGCCGTGGCGATGATGGCAATGCCTACGGTGAACCACATCCCGTACGCACCCATGGCCGGCCGGGCAGCCTCCGCGAGTGCGTAGTCTTTTGCGGCAATGAGCTCGTCGAGCGTCAGGCTCGATGCCACAGCAAGACAGACGGCGAGGTACACAACGAGACAGATCACCAAGGAGATGATGATGGCGCGGCCCACGTTCTTCGCCGGCTCTGCGACCTCGTCGCCCGCATTGGTAATGGTTGTGAACCCTTTGAATGCGAGGATGGCCAGAGCGACGCCACCGACAAAGCTTGCGAGCGACGGGACACCGCTGGTTGGAACGACGCTGGTCGTCAGACTGATGCCGGATGCGGCCATCGCGATCGCTGCGAACACGAGCAACCCACCGATCTTGAGGACCGCGCTGACGTTCGACACAGTACCGATGACTTGGTTGCCGGCGATGGTCACAATGAACGCCAGCACGATGAGTCCGACGGCGAGGACCGGGACCCAAACCTCCGCCGGGTCAGATGGGAAGAGCTGCAGTGTGTAGGCGCCGAAGGTTCGTGCCACCAAGCTCTCGTTGATGATCATCGAGAGCGTCATGAGCAGCGCGGCCGCCCCGGTCACCGTGGTCTCGCCGTAGGCCTTCTTGAGGATCATGGCGATGCCGCCCGCGGACGGGTAGGCGCTGGCAACCTTGATATAGCTGTATGCACTGAACCCGCTAATGATCGCCGCGACGACGAATGCAAGCGGAAACAGCTCTCCAGCGAGCTCGGCGACTTGCCCTGTCAGCGCGAAGATGCCGGCCCCGATCATCACGCCGGTGCCCATCGCGATCGTGCCGAGTAGGCTGAGGCTGCCCTTGTTGTACTGAACGGAACGGTCTTTCATTGGCCAACCTTCGTGAGCGGCGGGGTGATACCGATCGCCAATGCCGCGCGCCAGTCGGCGTCCATCTTGCTCAAGACCTCGGCCTTCAACATTTCCCTGTCTCCTCATTCAGCTGAAACACTTGGGTCGTGCCACCCGCGAACTCACAAACTTGACCGTCGACCCGCAAGGAGATCGGCGCAACCCCACGATTGCGCCCGCGCACCGTGAGCGAGTCGCGCGTGAGCCCCAGATCG
>JBDNFB010000119.1:0-11199 GCA_041690055.1 Myxococcota bacterium
ATTTGCCTAGAAGATCAACTGGGATTGGGACAATCCCGGAAGGTCTCGCACTCGATTTCGTTCGGGTCTACGCCGACGTAGTGCAGGTCATTGGTCTGCTCTACCAGCCGCGTCGCGATCTGGACATCTAGAATGCCGCTGCCACAGCCGACGCTCAGGACACGGGACGCACCTTCTAGCGGGAGGGTCGGTGCGATCTGGTCGCCGAACCACTCAAGGATGAGCCGCTGCTGATCCGAGCGTCCCTCAAAGATGCCGTGCGTTTCCAGGTAACGCGCGTCGGTCAGCGGAACGAGATCGCTCGATACCCTGAGCGCTGTTTCGATCCGCCCCAGCAAGTCCTTCTGCGGGGCGCGTTCGTCCGAGGATAAGGGAGGATAAAGAGAGGGTGAAATCGTCACGGAAACCCCTTTGGCCTGGTTGTTTCCACCAAGCCGGAGAATCCGAATTGGACTCAGCGAAGACATAGAAGACATAAGTATCGTGCGGGAATGGGAGCGAAATTGCGAAGCTCGCTTACTCAGTGTAGCCCCTTGAAATAGGCGCGGGCCCGTTTCTCCGCCCTCAGGCTCGCTCATGAGTCCGAATGCCGGCTGGAATCACGGCCCGCTCGGCCCATTCGAACAACCACTGCACGCCGATTGCGAGCACGGCAGCCGGCACGGCGCCCTCGAGGATCAGGCCGGTGTCATCGAGCCGAATGCCCGTGAGGATCGGCTGACCGTAGCCTCCTGCCCCGATCAGCGCGCCGAGCGTGGCGGCACCGACGTTGATGACCGCCGCCGTCTTGATCCCGGCCAGGATCGATGGCGCGGCCAGGGGAGCTTCAATCAAGCGCAGACGAGCGCCGCTCGGCAGGCCGAGTGCCTCGGCGGATTCGCGCAAGGGGAGTGGAATTCCGGTCAGGCCCGTGTGCGTATTGCGAACGATGGGAAGCAGGCTGTAGAGGAAGAGCGCGACCACAGCCGGGCCGGCGCCGATGCCGAAGAGCGGGATCATGAAGACCAGCAGAGCGAGCGCCGGAATCGTCTGCGCGACCCCGACCACACCGAGGATCACCTGGGCGAGACGCGGACGTCGCGCGGCCGCGATGCCGAGCGGCACGGCGATCAGGATGGCGGCGGAAAGCGAGCTTGCCACCAATGCGAGATGCTGGCCGGTGTTGCGGAGAAAGCGGTCGATGCGCCGTGTCGCTTTCGCGTCGACGTCGACCGCGAGCTCCGCGCGCAGGAAGTCGGCCGCGACCACGTTCTCCTGCACGCCCTCGAGCTTGACGCGCGCGTTCATCGCGATCATCTCGCCCTCGTCGATTGCACCTTCTAAGCGCAGCATGGCTTGCAGCGCGGCCGGATGCGTCTTCGCGAGCTCGGTGCGGTAGAGCAGTAGCGCCTCGTAGGGCGGGAAGTAGCCAAGGTCATCCTCGAGCGTGAACAGATCGTAGTAGGCGATCTCGGCGTCGGTCGTGTAGAGGTCGGTGAGGTCGACGTCTCCGGCCGCCATGCCGCGGTACGCGAGGTCGTGTTCGACGCCGAGCACGTCCTGCTGGGGCAATCCGTAATGCTGTCGGAGGCCGGGCCAGCCGTCGCCGCGCTCCATGAACTCGGTGCCGAAGCGAACAACCAGCTCGGGATGAGTGCGTAGGTCAGACACGCGACGAATGCCGAGGCGCTCTGCCAGATCCTTGGGCATCCCGAGCGCGAAATTGTCGCGAAAGCCCAATGACTCGCTCATGCGCAGGCCCGAATCGGCGAGAATATTGCGGATCTCCTCCCGCGACTCCGGCCGCTGCTGCGCGAGGATCTCGTGGGTGAGCGTTCCGGTGTACTCGGCGTAGACGTCGATCTCGCCCGACACCAGAGCATTGAAGACGAGGCGCGTCCCGCCGAGGGCCTGACGATGCTCGGCAAGGGTCTCCGTCGACGCGAGGGCGCGAGCGAGCTCGCCGAGCACGACGCCCTCGGTGAAGTTCTTCGAGCCGACCACGAGGGCACGCTGGTCCGGACGCGAGTCGCCGGCCGCCACTGAGGAGTCCGCAGCCAATGAAGAGCCTCCAGCCAATGAAGAGCCTTCAGCCAATGGGGAGCCTCCAGCCAATGAAAAGTCGGCCGCCAGTAAAACGACGGCAGTAAGTAGGAGCGCTAGGCGCTGGTTCACTGCTCTTTGTTCGCTCAGGCCTCTTCTCCGGCTCACGGCTCTTTTCCCGCTCACGGCTGTTGCCCCATGGCTTCGAGAGGCGCGCGCTGAGCGTGGATGAAGCGTGTCACGAACTCGTCGGCGGGCGCGTGTAGCATCTGTTGCAGCGTCCCCTTCTGCACGATTCGACCGTCTCGCAGCAGCACAATCGTATCCCCGAAGAATGCCGCCTCGGCCAGGTCGTGCGTGACCATCACGACCGTTTTATTAAGTCGCGAGAAGATTTCGCGCAGGTCGTTTTGAAGTTCGAAGCGGATCATCGGGTCGAGCGCCCCAAGCGGCTCATCGAGCAGCAGGACCTCGGGGTCGAGCATCAAGGCACGCATCAGGCTCACGCGCTGCTGCTGCCCCCCGGAGAGCTGAATCGGAAAGCGATCCAACCCATCGACGGGGAAATGTGTCAGCTCGGCCAGCTCCTCTACGCGAGAGGCGATGCGCTGTGCGGGCCAGTCCAGGTGGTGCGCCATAAGCGTGACATTGTCCCGCGCCGACAGATGCGGGAAGAGTCCACCGTCTTGGAGGACGTAGCCCATGCGCTGGCGAAGAACGGGGAGCTCGGCTGGCTCGAGGGGCTGGCCGGCGAATCGGATGCTGCCCTCATCGGGCAGTTGGAGGCCGATGATCAGACGCAGGACCGTGGACTTGCCACAACCCGATGGGCCGATCAGAACGGTCGTCTCACCCGGCGCCATGATCAGATCGCAGTTTTCCAGCGCGGCGGCGCCGGCGTAGCGCTTGGTGACATGACTGAGTTCGAGCATGGCCCTCCCTAGGAGCTGGTCCGGCAACCTTTTTAGCAGAGCATCGCATATGCGGCGGCCGCGCCCTACCTGCGGACCGGTCGAAACCTGGAAGACGGGTCGACCCGCATAGGCCGCTTGATCTCTAGCCGAAGAAATGGTCGATCGTCTCCGCGATATAGTTCATTCCTTCATCATCGATCCCATGGTTGCAGGGCAAGATCAACCCGCTCTCCATCACGCGATCACAATTCCCGAGCCCGCCCGGCGCGATGCGATGTGGCTTGTCCTTGAACGCCGGCTGGCGCGCGACGTTGCCGCTCCAGACCATACGGGTATCGATGCCGTTCTTTTCCATGTGCTTTTGGAATTCGCCGCGGGAGATGCCGGACTCGGGGCGAATCAGGAAGGGAAACATATGCCAGCCGGTCTCGATGCCCGGTGTGAGGCGCGGTAGCCGGAAGGCTTCGGGGCGTGACTTCATGGACTCCGCGAGGAGTTCGAAGTTGCGCTGTCTGCGTGCGAGGTTCTGGGGGAGCTTCTTCATTTGGACCACACCAAAGGCCGCGGAGAGTTCGCTGGGCTCGAAGTTCCAGCCGACTTCGTCGAAGATGAAGAGATCGTCGTATTCCATGCCGTCGAGGTCACTAAAGAAGGTCCGTGTGCCCTTCTGGGAGCCGAAGAATTTCGGCTCGCTGCGGCGGCCCCAGCGTCGCAGTGTGAGTGCGCGGTCTTTCATGACTTCATCGTCGAGGCAGACCATGCCGCCCGTGCCGGCGGCGGTGATGATATGCGAGAGTGCGAAGCTGGTGACGGTGATGTCGGAGCGGGTGCCGGTGGGCGTGCCGTCGAGGGTCGCGCCGAGGCAATCGCAGGAGTCTTCGATGACCTGGAGGTTATGACGGTCGGCGATGGCGCGGATATCGTCCCAGTTCGGGCAGTTACCGATGAGGTTGGGGATCAGAACGGCCTTCGTACGCGGTCCAATCGCGGCTTCGATACGATCGACGTCGACTTGATAGGTGTCTTCGGTGACGTCGACGAGGAGCGGGACGAGGCCGGCGCGGAGGATTGAGGCAATATCCGTCGAGAAGGTCAGGGCCGGCGTGAGGATCTCGTCGCCCGGCTCAAGGTCGAGGAGTTCGACGGCGAGGTAGAGCGCGGAGGAACCGGAGTTGACCATGACTCCGTGGCCCTTCCCGAATTGCTCAGCGACGAGCCGCTCCATCTCGCGCGTGTGCTTGCCCAGCCGGAGGGCGGTGGCTCCGCCGCGCAGAACGGAAAGGACGGCTTCGACTTCTTCTTCGTCATGGACACTGCCCGCGTATTCGATGCGTTTCATTCGGGTCTCTATTCCTTTTTGCTTTCGGGCGTGCCACTCGCCTTGTCGGCGCCGCGGACATGTTCGACCGCTTTGGACGCGTCGAAGGCGCCCTCTCCGACCGCTTCGGGATACGACGGCGTGATGGCGATGCGTCGGATAGTTTCGCGGGAGCAGATCGCGTTGATCGCTTGTTCCGCGACGGACTCGGCCGCCATCATACGGCCGTACATATATTCGAGATCGACCCATCTCTTGACGATGGGGCCAAGTTTTTGCGCGTCCTGATCAAAGCCAAATTCGGTGAGCGTGTCGCCGTTGGCGATGGAGGTGAAGCCGACGGCGCGATGCTCTCCTTGCCAGGCTTCGATCAGCCGCTCAAGCGCTGCCTTGCTCACAACATAAGTCGCTTGCTGCGGGCGTGGCGGAGAGTCGTCGATCACGATCGAGGAATACACGACGACCTTGCCGCGGGCTTCCGTGAGCGCGCCGATCGCGGCATTAAGGATCAGGCTTAGGCCGATCACGTTGGTACCGAAGACATCATGCCAGGACTGGCTGCTGATCTCTTCTATCGGGCCGAAGGTGGCGATGCCGGGAGCGTAGACGAGCGCGTCGAGGCCACCCATACGCGCGACGGCTTGTTCGATCAGCGCCTGACAGGAGGCTTCGTCCTGCACGTCGCAGGCGATCGCGAAGGCGTCGCCACCGATTGAGGCGTCGCCGCGGATCTCGGCCGCGTTCGCTTCGATTCGTTCCGTGCGGCGGGCGGCCAAGCAAACCTGCGCGCCTTCTTTTGCCGCAGCGATCGACGTTGTTTTCCCGAGCCCGGATGAAGCGCCGAGCACAAGCACGCGTTTTCCCTTGAGACGCATCGTCCCTCCTATAGCCCACGAATGAGCGAATCACGACTGAGCCACTCACGGAAGAGTGGCTTGAGATCATATCTAAATCGGAGGCGGCGGGGCGCTCATTGAGGGGCGTCTTTGGGACCGCTTGGGAGCCCGTTTTAATGCTCGCGCAGGGGCATCATCATGGCCACCTGCCCGTCCTGCACGATCTCGTCGCGCTGGTTCAGGATCTGGAGTCCAAATCGAACGATGCCCATGTCGGGGCGACTCCGGGAGGCCTGGAAGGCGACGGGTTTATGGCGCGTGCGGAGGGTGTCGCCGATATGAACGGGGGCAAGGAAGCGCCACTCATCGCCGAGATGGCCCGCGAAGCCACTCGAAGGCATCGGGATCGAAAGCAAGTCGCGCAGGTAGTCTCCGAAAGCCGAACAGAAGGTCCACATCGGCGGAGCTATACGTGCACCAAACTCGGTGTCTGAGGTGAAGACCGCGTTCGTGTAGAGCGGATTCAACTCGCCCGTGAACTGGGTGTAGTTGACGAGGTCGGCTTCGGTCACGGTGCGTCCCAGGCTCTCGCCGCGAGGACCGCGTTCCACAATTTGATCCGCAGAAAGTGGCTTCGTGACCGAGGACGGATCCCAGTCTTCGACCTCGAGTGGCTCCGGGGCGTTCGCAGTCAGCAAATCGTGCCAGGTCGCGGTCTCGGGCTTTACGCTTACGCTGATTGCGCCGCTGCACGTGACCTCGTCCGCCGTGTTCAAGGTTTCGAATTCGGTGTTGATACTTTGTCCGGGCGTGAGTCGGGTCGGGAGTCCTTCGACGGCGGGACTCGTCGCGGGGCGGCTTCGAAGTGCAAAACGATCGCCTTGCGGGACGGGCCGGCCAAAGCGGATGCGGTAGCCCGTGATGAGCGCGTTGGGATTGCCGAGGCCGAGCCGGTCGGGGGCATAGAGCGAGAGTGCCCCGAGAGACCACGCTGCGCTCAGTAATCCATGAGCGACGGGGTCGCCCATACCCACAGACGGGCTGAAGCCGAGGTCGAAATGCATTTGGGCGTAGTCGCCTGTGAGGCAGCCGAAGGTGGCGACCGAGGCCTCTGTCACAGTGCGGTGTCCGATCTCTCGGCTCCAGTTGTCTCCGCATTTGTCTTTGGAATCGCCGTCGGGCGACATTGCATTCTCCTTGTCTATTCGGTCTCGGAGCCTTAGAGCCTACCCCGGAGGCAATCTCTCGCCATGCGCGGCGAATCAGGTCAAGACGCACATGTGACGCTATGCTTAAAGGTGCATCCGGAAGCGAGGCATCGCACGATGGATTTCGAGCAGCTCCGAATTTTCCTGGCACTGGCCGACGAAGGCACCTTCCTAGGTGCCGCGAATCAGCTCGCTACGTCCCGCTCTCGCGTGCGGCGGAAACTTGAGCAACTTGAGCATGCCGCTGGAACGGCTCTGCTCCGTCGAGAAGCTGCTGGCCTCGTTCTGACGCCGGCCGGTCGGGTTCTGAAGCGCCGTGGCCGTCACCTGCTTGAAGAGGCCGATCTACTCATCACGCACGTGCATGAAGTCGGTGTTGAACCGCAGGGTGCGATCAAATGTGCTCTGCCGATCGGGCCGCCGCCCTCCGCGTGGGAATTGATTCGAGCGCAGATGCAGAAGGCGTTTCCCGCCGTCGGCATGGAGCTCTTTTTCGCCGAGGAGCCCTGCTCTCTCCTGCCTAATCGAGCCGAGGTGGCCTGGACCTTCGATGAGCAGATTCCAATTGACTGCCACGGCTTCGAGGTGGGCTGCTATCCCATGCAGCTCTTGGCCAGCGAAGCCTACCGCTCGGAACAATCATTGCCCCAGTCGATCAGCGATCTCGATCGGCATAGGCTGGGTGTCTGGCGCCCTGCGCTCACGCTGCCCGAGTCTCGGATGCTGCGTTCGGGGGGTGAAATTGCAGTTCGCGGGCATTTCCTGAGCGATGACGCCGCCTCTCTGGTCAAGCTGGCCGCAGCGGGCGAATGCCTGGCCTTCGTTCCGGTCCTGCCTGAATACATCGAACCGGGACTCATGACCGTGCTGACCGATGAAATCGTGGGATGCGTCCGGCTCTATGTCGTCGTACCGGACGTATTGGCTGATATCCCCCGCGTTCGGGAGTTTGTTGGGCTCGCCCATCAGGGCCTCGCGGCGATGCATTGAGCGTCCCCAGGCGCCGCTAATTCGTCTATGTTTTTGCTCCGATTGAACGTGCGCGAAGGGTCCTCCGTCGTGCGCTCGGTCAAGGAGCCATGACATGCCCAAGAAAAATCCTGCCGACACGCAGCCCTATTCGGGCGAGGAACACGTCGACGGACCAAGCAATCTGAGCCGCCGCGGTTTTCTCGGGACGGCGGCGACGGGCGTCGCTCTGGGCGCGACCGGCATGCTCGGCTGCGCGCAGGAGGAAAAGAAAGAGGGCATCGCCTGGGACCGCGAGGTCGACGTTGTGCTGGTGGGCACGGGGACGGGACTCGCAGGGGGGATCGCTGCCGCGAACGGCGGCGCCTCTGTGCTCGCGCTGGAAAAGCGAGGCGTCGTCGGGGGCAGTACGGGGCATTCCGGTGGCGTCGCCTGGGTCCCGAATAACAATGTTATGAAGCGCGAGGGCATCGAAGACTCGCGCGACGCCGCTCGTCAGTACCTGACTCATCTCGCTCAGTCCCAGGCCGACCCCGAGCTCATTGAGGCCTTTCTGATTGCCGGCCCGCAGATGCTCGATTTCATCGAAAGCAACTCGCCACTTTCGTGGCGCGTTTCTGTCATCATGGGCGAGAATGCTGACTATCATCCGGAATGGCCCGGCGCAGTCAAGCGTGGGCGAAGCATTGAGCCCGTCACCGATCGTCAGGGTCTCTACGGCCCGGAGCTGATTGCAGGTCTGCAGACGGGATTCGAAGCCGCCGGTGGAGAGATCTTGACGGAGACGCCAGTCCAGCGACTCATTTTCCAGGATCGCGAAGATGGTGTCCGGGAAGTGATTGGCGTGGAGGCGACACGCGAGGGAGCGCCCTTTCGCGTGCGTGCTCGGCGGGGAGTCCATCTCGCCGCGGGGGGCTTCGACTGGGATCTTGAGATGAAGCGCCATTTTTTGCGCGGCCCCACGCAGTACAGCCTTGGTGCAAACGGGAATACGGGAGACGGCATTCGCATGGCGATGTCAGCGGGGGCAGACCTGCGCAACATGAACGAAATCTGGGGCATCTCGGTCTACAAGGCCGAAGCCGAAGCCGTCGTTGAGCATAAGATGGGGGCCACTCTGAACGCCGAGATCGAAAAACGCTCAGCGGGCTCGATTATCGTGAACCAGCGTGGCGAGCGTTTCCAAAACGAGGCGGCGGATTACGACTCGACCTGGCGCAGCTACCACACCTGGGAAAACTGGGGCGATCTCGGCTACCGGAACCTACCCGCGTTTATCCTCTTCGACTCGAAGGCACGACAAAGCGGCACCATCGCAGGCGTGAAAGCGGACGGCGAATTGCCGGAATGGATGATCGAAGCGAAGAGCGTGAGCGAGCTCGCCGAAAAGCTCGGCATCGACGCGAAGGGTCTCACGCGGACCGTCTCTCGGTTCAATGCCTATGCTGACGATCTCCGCGATCCCGATTTTCACCGCGGCGAGAGCAGTTACGACCGCTACGGCCAACCCGACAAGCGCATCACGCTGGGCGCGCTCGAAGAAGCGCCCTTCTACGGCACGGAGATTGCGCCCGCCGATCTCGGGACCTGCGGTGGCGCCCGCGTCAACGCGAAGGCCCAGGTACTCGATCCCTTCGGTAACGTGATCCCCGGGCTTTATGCCTCGGGCAATAACGCGGGCATAGGCAGCCCCGGTTCAAGCTATGGCGGCGGTGGCGGGACGATCGGCCCGGCGCTCACCTTCGCGTTTATCGCGGGCCGCGCGTTGGCTGAGGAAAAGCAAGTCGAGGCCTAGCGCGGAGCGATCCAATCGATTTATGAGTCTGCCGACCATTCCGCTGGGAGCCTCTTCTCGGGGTGGCGCCCCACCCTTCCTCTTTCAAGCTCGACCCGAAAGGTTTTTGATGATGCGCCCCGCTTTAGCATCCCCTCTCTCGCTGGCTCTTTTTATAGTGCTCGCCCTGGCCGGCTGTAGTCACCGGCTCTCAGGACCGATCCATTCCGCCGAGGGGCCCGCGTATATCGGCCCGCAGGCGATCGCGGCTCCCGCTCGCGCCGCCGGCATCGCCGCAAAGACGGGAGCAGATCTGAACGTGCGGCATCGCCTCGTTCTGATCGGCGACGCGGGGTATTACCTCGAAGACGATCCGACCCTCGCGTCCCTCGACGCCTGGGCGACCGCGGTCCCTTCAAGCAGCGTGATCTTCCTCGGCGACAATATTTACAACGAAGGCATGACCGACGAAGACCGCGACCACGGCGAAAAAATTCTCGCACAGCAGCTCGCCGCCACAGGGGTCGAAAAGATCGTCATTCCTGGCAACCATGACTGGGGCTTGCTTCCCAAGAACTACAACGCCAAGGCGATAGCGAACCAGCAGGGCTACGTCGACGCTTGGGCCGCGGGCAACGCCGAGTTCATTCCCAAGGACGGCTGCATGGGCCCGACTCATCGTATTCTGCGCGAGGCGGAAGGCGATCAGGGCGCCGTCGTGTTTATCGCGATCGACCCCACGCCTTGGATCAATGCGCGCATTCGTGAGTCTTGCCACGCTGCTGAGGAAGATCCCGAAGCGATCGTTCTTGAGCGACTTGATGCCCTCCTCGCCCATTACCGCGACGATTTCGTCATCGTCGCCTCCCACTATCCCATGCTCACGGGCGGACCGCACGGCGGCCTCAGCTACGGCCTCATCGCCGACATGATCGTGACGCCGCTGGGCTGGATGATGGGCGGGCTGATGAACACCTACGAGGAGGGCTACGCGGACTGGATCACAAAGACACAGGAAGTCTTCCGTCGAAATCCGCCGGAGGTCTACGCCGCGGGCCATGACCATAACCTCCAGCTTCTCGAAGCTGGAGATGTGGCAGGTCTCTACGTCGTGAGCGGTGCGGGCGCGCGTGAGCGTGTTTCTACCGTGACGCACCTGCCCGAGACCTTCTTTGCTCATGCGGCGGAGGGCTTCATCGTCGTCGATATCGGCGAGCGCGACGGCGTCCCGACGACGCTCTTTCGCATCGTCGAGGCGGCTTCGGAAGAACCCGTCTTCGAAATGGAGATGCCCTAATGCCCGGATGCCCGGATGCCCTAACGCCTTCTAGATGAAGGCGTTAGGAGGAACCGGCCGGGCTTAACTGTCCTCAGGTAGATATTCCGAGAACAGACCTCCGGAAACCGGATCCGCCGCATCGGGCACATCGTAATGCGTCCGAATCTCGACGTTGCCGTCTTCGTCGAAGCGGTAAACCTCGATGCTCTTCATGTGCTGCTTCTGACCGTCCTTGGTGAATACATTCTCCATCACCCAGGCGACTTCATTGCCGCAGATGAACATTGTCGATGGATCGACGATGAACTCGGTGGAGGGCTGGAACAGCTCAAACGGATTGGCGCAGCAGCCATCAAAATCGGATTTGGGCGGCGTGCCGACGGGGTCAAGCATTTTGACCTCGCCCGGCGCGACGGTCTTCCAGTTCGCGACCCAGGCTTCTTTGTCGCCCTTGTTCCAGAGCTCGACATAGCCCTTCGCCCAGGTTGCCAGCGCTTCACGTGTGGGTACGGCCATTGTTCTTCTTCTCCCGGTTGCACACGCGACGCCGGCGGCCCGACACCAAGTCGGGGCCACTTCGCGCGTCGCGATGATCCGGGAAAAGGTTAGACAGCTTCGACCTGCGCCGCAGTAGTCTTATGCCAGGGCGTGCCTGCGATCGGATCGCAGTCTTCCGTGGACGTCAGCTCGTTGGGGGCCACGCCGCCGATCTGACCCGCTTCCGGATGTGAGAGCCCCGTGCCGTTGGGCAGCGAGATATGTCCGGACTGCATGCGGTCTGAGATCGAAACCGCGACTTCCACCGACCCCACACGCGTCGAGACGCGAGCGCGTCCCCCTTCGGCCAGACCCAGTCGGATGGCATCTTCGGGAGACATG
>JBDNFB010000120.1:0-26339 GCA_041690055.1 Myxococcota bacterium
AGTTTCTCGAAGGAAATCCGCCGCGCGCCGAATCCCCCCCCCGGTACCGAGCGGCTCCGCTTCCTCCGACCACAGAATCTCGATCCCGCTTGGGCGGTCTGATTCGACGGCCCGTCGAACCGTTTCGGGAAGGTAATGAAGGTTGACCATCACCCGTGTGATGCCCTGGCGCGCGAGGAACTCAAGCAGAAGCGAGATCACCGGACGTCCGCGCACGGGCAAAGCCGGCTTTGCGCGCAGAGCAGAGAGCGGTCGCAGACGGGTTCCGAGACCGGCGGCGAGGATCATCGCGTTCATCGAATTACGCCCATTGGACTTTTCACGCTCCTAGAGCCGATCTGGCTCTGCTTAGGCACTATCGGACGAACGCGCCGCTGTGGTAAGTGCCGGGATCACAGAAGTCAGTGCCCGCAGACACGGAAAGGTGTGTTCTTGTCGCCCCGCTGCGAGGGCCAACAGAGCAAGACCGTGGGGAATCTCATTCCATCGGCGCCGATCCCCGCGCACGAGTCCGGCTTCGACCACATGGGACACGTCTTTGCAAAGCCGAGCAATGGCCAAGAGGTCAAATCTCCGAAAAGCCTCCTCCCGGTTCGGGGCGTCTGGCAGAATCGGGCGGACCTGCTCAAACAGAGACTTGATCAGATCCTCCTCCAAACGAACCTGCAGATCGTATAGAAGGCAGACGAGATCATATTCAGGCGGAGCCATGAAGGCGCCCTGCACGTCGATCATCACGAGACGGCCATCGGCGTCAGCGACCGCCTCCGCGGTGTCCGTGGTTTTAGACAAAGCGCCCGGACTCTGCGGTCCCGGAGTCCAGTGCAGGTTTTCGGCCTTGTAGTCTCGATGGGCGAGACGCCGGGGCGCATTCTCGAAATCGCTGCCCAGCTTTTCGATCAACTCGGCTATCGCTTCGCGCTCTGCGGCGTTGGCCTCTCGGCCGAGGAGTCCAGGAATCGTCCAATGCTCGAACTTCCAGAACTTGCTCTCGAGGAGCGACTGGTCGTAGATGCGCCCGAAAGCCGGGATCTCGTCGGGCGAGGCATCGAGCATTTGGAGGTTCGGTACGAACTGGCAGGCTCGTGCATAGAGTCGGGCCTGCGCGGGTCCGCGCGCGGCCTTGAGTGTGCGCTTGCCGACGTCCTCTAGAAGCTCAACGCCAGCCTCTGGGTCCCGCGCAAAACTCTTCGGGACGGGGAGACCACCGCTTTCTAGAAAACTACGGATCGGCTCGAGGGAGGGCTCGGGTAGCAAAGCCGGCGGCATGGCCTTTGCGATTGGATGCGCGGCGCGGGCTAGGTCCGACGGCTCCGACTCCGCATTGGCGTTCGAATCCGATGCCGTGTCTTCGACGCGCGCGATCATCGTCGCGGGATCATTGCCCTCGAAGGCCAAGCGATAAAAGCGCCGTGCGCCCATGCCCGCCTCGACGGAATGGATCTCCCAGGGCGAACGCGAGAGCGCCGAGTCGCAGAGCGCTCGAATCCTCTGGAGGTCGCGCTCAGAAAGCATTGGGGCTGCTCCTCACGAGGTCTCCGCTCAGGTGAAAAAGAAATGGCATGCGGCCACCGCGCCAAAGAAGCCCGCTGTGTCTCCGGCGAGGCAGGCGAAGAGTGCGTGCCGCCCATCCACGACACCGGCTGCGCCGAAGTAGATCGCCAAAACATAGAAGGTCGTCTCGGTTGATCCCATGAGCGTGCTCGTCAGTAGGCCTATGAAGGAATCCGGTCCGTGGAAATCAATAATCTCCCCCATGATGCCCAGAGCGCCGCTGCCGGAGAGGGGACGAATCAAGGCCATGGGGAGGACTTCGGCAGGAACGCCGATTTGGCTCGTAAAGGGATCGATCAAGCCAATCACCGCATCGAGCGCGCCTGAAGCACGGAACATCGCCACCGCCACGAGAATCACGACGAGGTAGGGCACGATCTGCGTCGCAACGCCCAGGGCCTCGCGCCCGCCCGCGACCATCGAGTCGTACACGCGCACGCGCTTTGCGAGGCCGTAAAGCAGAACCGCCATCAAAAGCGCCGGTAGGGTCCAGCGCTGCAGAAGTTCGCGCAGCGCCACGGCAAAGCCGTTTGCTCCGTAGGCGTCCGCAAAGGTGGCGCCCGCATGAAAGAGAAAGAAGAGAGCTGCGAAGAGTACGAGCGCCTTGCGCCCGTTGGCCGCTCCAGACGATTCAGGCGGAAGTTCCGGCGCAGCGGTCTCAGCTGCGGGACTGGCTTCATCTCTGTCTCGATCTCCGTCTCGTTCGTCGGCTCCATCGCTCGCAGTCGCCGCGGAGCCGGCCTGAACTGGATCAATTGAACCGACGAGATTCGGCCGATGCGCAAAGAAAGGGAACCGGCCTAACGCAAAATAGACGGAGACCGCGGCGGTCGTCGAGCAGATCGTTGCAAAGAGCGTCGGCATCCAGATCGCCCATGGATCATCGGATCCCGCGGCGGCGCGAATGCCAATTGTGCCAAGCGGGGGAAGCAGCGTGATCGCGGAACTATTGATGGCGAGAAAGAGCACCATCGCATTCGATGCGGAGCCTGAATGGCGGTTCAGCTTGGCGAGTTCATTCATGGCCTTCAGGCCGAACGGCGTAGCTGCGTTGCCCATGCCCAGGATATTCGACGCCATATTCATGATCATCGCGCTCATAGCAGGATGGTCGGACGGAATCTCGGGGAACAGCCGGCGTGTGATCGGGGTCAACCACCTTGCGACGAGATCGCGAAGCCCGGCATCGAAGGCGATGCGCATCAGACCAAGGAAAAAGACCATGACGCCGACGAGTCCGATGACGAGTTGGACTGCCGATTTCGCGCTCGAAAAAATCGAATCGACCACAGCCTTGAGCACGTCAGGACCAGATGCGGCCGCAACGAGCAAGGCACCCGTGGCCAAGATGAGCCAGATAGCGTTGAGCATCGGACCCCCCGACCCGGAAAAGCTTCTGTGCATCGCCATGACGCTCGAAGATTGCTCCTGCTCAGGCTCCCCGATAAGCTCCGCGGCGTCAAGCGCGAACGCCGTCTCTCCGACACAAGGAATGTGCTTTTCGTGATTTCGCCCCCCCCGCAGAAACCCTTGAACCGGATCGTCAAATGGATCTTCTTGTGCGAAACCCGCGACGTTTGATGTCGTGGACTCCATTAACGTCGTGGACTCTATTGTGGTCGCGGACTCCATTAGGGTCGCGGACGTGTCTAAGTTCGCGGACGCGTGGGATAACGCAGCGGATCATTGTCGCGTTCGCGCTGTCGGTCTTGCTGATCGGCCCTGCGAGCTTGCTCATGCCAACCTTTTGCGTTGCCGCGCCTGCCGCCGCGAACGCCGCCGCGGATCTGGACAAGCGGATCCAGCGGGTGCTCTCTCGCAAGGTGCTCAAGACCGCCAGCGTCGGTATCCATGTCGAGCGCGCTCGCGACGGGCAGGTGGTCTATAGCCGCGGTGCGGACGCGCTCCTGATACCGGCTTCCAACCAGAAAATCCTGACAGCGCTTGCCACCCTGGAGCGGTTTGGTCCCACGCATCGATTCTCGACGCGAATCTGGGCACCGGCCCCCCTGAGCGTGGAAGGGATCGTCGAAGAGCTCATTGTCGAGGGGGGCGGCGACCCGGCGATGAACTCGGAAGATTGGTGGCGCCTAGCAGCAGACCTGCGGCGCGAGGGACTACGCGGTGTCCGCGGCGACGTTCGCGTGGACGATACGCATTTCGATGGTCCGGGTTGGCATCCCAGCTGGGGGCGCCCTTCGTCGCGCGCCTATCACGCGGCGGTCGGAGCGCTGACTGCCAATTACGGGACGTTCTTCGTTTCCATCTGGCCACAGAAGGATGTGGGATCTTCGGTCCTCGTCGATGTCGATCCACCGGTCGATTATCTGCGCGTGCGAAACCGAGCGCGCACTGCAGCACGAGGCACGCCCCCGAAGCTTTCAGTTGGAAGGGATCGTGGGCGACAGACCGAGGGGCCGCCTGAGGAGATAGTGCAGGTGAAGGGCGTGGCTCGGCAGGGCGACGGCGTCGATCGGTTTCCGCGGAGTGTGCTTGATCCAGGGCTCTACGCCGGATCTCTGCTCGCCTATCAGCTTGGCGCGAACGGAATTTTCATCGACGGTGCCGTGCGGCGTGCTCCGCGTTTGGGCGCCGACTGGACAATGATCCTCGATCGGCCCGGCCGGACCGTGGCCGAGGCCGTTCAGCTTTGCATGAAATACAGCAATAATTCGATTGCGGAGACCTTCGTCAAGAATTTGGGTGCCTGGGCGGGAGCGTCACTGGAAGGCGAACCCGCACGCCAAGGCGAATGGCCGGCGGGTATCCGCGCCGTGCGCGAAGGGCTTGGGCGCATGCGAGTCGATCTTGCGAAGGCGAATCTTGTGGATGGTTCGGGGCTCTCGCTCCAGAATCGCGTGACGCCGCGGCTGCTTGTTCACGCGTTGTCGGCGGGGCAATCGTCTTTTGCCTTCGGTCCCGAGTTCATGGCGGCTTTCCCGATCGCGCAAAGGGACGGCACGCTTGAAAGAAGGCTGGGGGGAAAGCAGGGGCGAATCCGTGCGAAGACCGGGCTGCTCTCGGATGCGGCGGTCACGGCTCTCTCGGGCTTTGCAGAGCGGGGCGACGGCGAGACGCTGATCTTTTCGATCCTCGTCAACGGTCATGCGGGATCGAGCGGTGCCGCGACGGATGCAGTGGATGAAATCGCCGCTGCGCTTATCGATGCCCAACTCGTCTTCGCGGAGCCAGTCGCAGCGTCGACGGCATCGGCAGAGGGGCCGCTTCCTTAGTCGCAACGTTTAGAAGATGCGAAGACGCCGGGGTGGTCGTGCTTGCGTGGTGGCTTAATAGCCGCGAGGCGGCCAGAGCCGTTAGGAGCGGATAGACGCGAGCGTCGTATTTCGGCTCTGCGCGGCGCGGACCTGTTCGATATAGAGGGAGGGAACCGTGGCACCGCGCTTGATGCGGCGACCGATGCGGCCCGGGCCCCAGTTATACGCCGCAAGGGCGGTGCTGACGCTGCCGAACTGGTCCGTCAGCTGTCGAAGATAGGCCGTGCCCAGCTTGACGTTCACTTCGGGGTCGAAGAGCGTGTCGGGACCATACCATTCGATGCCGTGCTTCCCGGCCAGCTCCTCGCCGGTGGAGGGGAGGAGCTGCATAAGACCCATTGCGCCGACATGCGAGACGGCGAGGTGATAGCCCGCGCTTTCAACTTCGATGACACTCACAACGAGGGACGGCTCGAGATTATGTGCGCGTGCTTCGCGCACGATGGCATGCGCAAGAGCGATGCGTTCGCGTTCCGGAAGCGCCGTATGACGGATCGAGAGTCGCCGCAAAATCACGGCGACTTCTTCCGCGTCGCGCTTCGCCGCGGCCTCAGCCTCAGTATGGGCGAGCGCCGATGCCATTTTGCCAATCAGAGAATGATCCGCATGCGACGCAATCGTATCGATCTGCGCATTTTTCGCGTCCACGGGCGGCGCCGCGGAGACCACGGGAAGGGATGCGTCATACGCCAATGTATTGGCAGCGGAGACGGAAGTTGGTTGCTCACCGAAGGGGTTGAGCGTCGTCGTCAGCAAGGCGCATACGGCCAGAATCGAAAGTCGAGCACGGTCCATAATCAGGCGCCCCCGGTCCACGGCGAAAGACCCATTCGGGTAATTGCACCGACGTTGTTCACGACCGCGTATCCGGTCGCGAGAGTGATGAGAGCAAGGAGAGCCGTTTTCCACTGGCGATCGATCATCCCGGTCGTCGCCAGGAATGCGACAGCACCGAGGGTGATGGCCGAATCGATCAAAAGCCCACCGCCAAGGCCAGCCCAGGCGAACAACCAGTCCGCGATTGGGTTCGCTTCCGTGACGTGCCAGCCGTCGACCGGCGCCTGGAGACAGACATAGGTCGTCCAGTGGTCTGCGCAGGTCAGTACGATCGTTGTGATGGCGAAGAGTCGCAGCATGCGAATCCGGGCTCCCTTGGTCTGGACGGATATGGGGCTGCGTTATGCAGTCCGTTAACCGGCTAGGACCTAAGGGAGAGCAAGAGGCGTGCCTGCGGCGACTCGCAATTCGATTTCACATGGTGGGACGGAAGGATCAGCGCGTCTCTGCGCAAGGCTGAGAGCGGTGGGGATTCTGCCTGTGGAAGCGAATTGCCCACCAACACGATTTCGACGGAGCGCGGGCCCGACGCAGCGAATAGGCAGATGCGTTGCCTTCTGCGCTTGGCACAATGCTAAAAATAAACGGGGGACTCATCTTGTTGCCAAGAACGAGTCCCCCGTGAAGGCTATATTTAGATGGGGCGAGATCTGAGAAGATCGAAGCACGCCGAAGCGGATCAAAGCGGATCAAAGCGGATCAAAGCAGAGAGGACGAGCGTGCGTCCGAGTGCAACGCGCTAGCGACTTCGGCGCATGCGGCCTTTGCCGAGCAGCAGCCAATCGAGCGACACGTTCTCTTTAGTCGAGAGCGTGATCAAAAAATCCGTGTGCGGCGTCGTGCCGTTTTCATATCGGTTCACGTTCTGCTGGAACACGCCGAGGTCCCGAGCGAATTGCCGCTGAGAACGTTCACCGCGGACTTCGGCCAGGCGCTCGGGGAGTTGCTTCTTGATTCGCTTGATGGCGGCAGTTGCCATGTATGAATTCCTTTGTCGGCTTCGGCGATATCAGCGTCGGCTCAGTGTTGGCCTAGTGTCGGCTAAGTGCCGGCATAGTGTTTGCGTGTCGTTCTGAGAGAAACGATTATTTCAGTTCCGCTAGCGCGCTTCGTGACGAAAGGCGGTCGCAGATCGCAAGCGCGTTTGCATTCAAGAGGCAAGGCTCAAGAGGAAATGAACGAATCTCAAAGTGACACAATATAGAGTTGCGGGAGTATGCTCGGGCTCGCGAGCGCGCGGATTCTATACAGCGATCCCAGTACCAGCAACCCTAAAACGGACCCGATTTCCACCGCACGGGGAGTCCGGGTTTTGGGAAGGAATGGGAGTCTCCGTCGGATCCCGGGTCTGTCGATCGGGTGTTGCGATCGTCGGTTGAGCGCGTAAGCGCACGATGAATTGGCTGGCCAAGCTTCTCGAAGATGCGAGACTGTGCACCGGTCCGTCCGCGCTTGCGCACGGGCAACGGCGAGTCGAGGATGCTCTTGCGAATTATCAGCGGAACGCTCCGAGGTCGGGACCTCGGTTCTGTACCCAGAGGCGTGCGCCCGACCACCGACCGCGTCCGCGAGTCGCTTTTTTCGGCTTTGGGGTCGGTTGAGGGACTGCGGGTGCTGGACCTCTTCGCGGGAACAGGCGCGCTGGGCTTGGAAGCTTATTCCCGAGGGGCCGAACGCGTCGTCTATATCGAACGTTCGCGGAGCGTGGCGCGGGCCTTGAAGCAAAGGCTCAAAAAGCTCTCGCTCGACCAGGATCCGCGATTCCAGCTTCATGTCGTTGATGCTGAGAAGGGGGTCGCACGATTGGCCGCACTCGACGAGCCGCCTTTTGATCTGGCTTTTCTTGATCCTCCTTATGCGGATGCGGACCGCGAGTCCTTTCTCGAAGCGCTTTTCGCTTCCGGAATACTTTCTAAGGACGCAAGAGTGGTCGTCGAGGGGCCGACACGCCATCCTGTGCGCCCGCTGCCCGGGATGCGAATCGTGGATGAGCGGCGTTATGGAGACACCCTTTTGACTTGGCTCGTTTCGGCGCGCTCCGAACGAGAACAAGAACAGGAGTAAGAGATCGATGTCGGACGGGAATGCACAGCCAGTGGGAAAGCGGAAAGTTGCGCTGTTCCCAGCCAGTTTCGACCCGATTACGAACGGCCATCTCGACCTGATCTACCGAAGTCGAGCGATTTTCGATGAGGTCATTCTCGCGGTTGCCAAGAACGTGTCCAAATCTGCGACCTTCACCGCCGAAGAGCGAATGAATATCCTGGAAGCGGTCACAGCCGACATGGACGATGTGTCGGTTCAAGTTTTTGATGGTCTGGTCGTGCATCACGCCGAACAGATCGGGGCGAGCGGCATCATTCGGGGTCTCCGCGCTATGTCGGATTTTGAGTACGAGTTCGAAATGGCGTTGATGAACAAACATCTCGCGCCCTCGGTTGAGATTGTATTCTTCATGACCAGCCAGGAATACTTGTACGTCAGTTCCTCACGCCTCAAGGAACTCGTTCGCTTCGGAGCGAGCATTGATGAATTCGTGCCCGCCATCGTGGCGTCCGAACTCAAGCGAAAGCTCGGCAACGCCGGATGACGGCTTTGGGTCGAGGCGAGGCAGGCACGCGCAATGCAGCCCGACTGCTGGACCGGCGACTCGACCCGGCGGATGAAATCCGTTTTGGCACGAGCGGATGGCGAGGCACACTCGGAGAAGAAATCACCTTCCCGCGTTTGCGCCGACTGATTCGCGGCATCGCAGACTGGATCCGCGAAGAAGAGCAGGGCGATCGGGTTCTGATCGGCTGGGATGGGCGTTTTGCGAGTCGGTTGATGGCCGAGCGGACGGCCCATGTTCTGGTCGAAGAAGGTCTCACGCCCGTACTCGCCAGTCGTTTGACACCGACGCCGGCGCTCACGCATGCCCTGCACAGGCAGACGGCCGCTGCCGGGCTTGTCCTGACAGCGAGCCATAACCCAGCGCCGGATCATGGACTGAAGGTGTTTGGGCCAAGCGGTGCAGCGGTAACCGACGCAGAAGCGGCGCGCATAGAGTCGGCGACCTCGAAACGCCGCGGCGAAGACCGGAGGATTCCGCAGTCCGCGCCGGTACTGCGCGTCGACTTCACAGCGGATTACCAGTCGGCGCTGGCCTCGATTCTGAGCCGGGACGTGATTCGCCGATCGGGCATCCAGGTCGTCTATGACGCGATGCATGGTGCGGGGGGCGGCATTCTGGACAGCGCCTTGGCCGCAGCCGGTGCGGGCGTGACATCTCTTCGCGCCGAAGCGGATCCTTATTTTGGGGGCGGTCGGCCGGATCCACAGGCGGAGCGCTTGACGGCGCTGCGTGAACACGTGGCGCGATTATCTGCGAGCCATTCGGGGCCCATCATCGGGCTCGCAACGGATGGGGATGGCGATCGGCTCGGCGTGGTGGATGGTACGGGCCGTGTGCTGACGGAGACCCAGACGATCGCTTTGCTCGTCGACCATCTTGCTGCGAGCGGCCGGATTAGGAAGGGTGTCGCCGTCACGGAGGGCACCGGCTCTCTCGTCAGCCAGGTCGCCGCGTATCACGGCCTGCGCGTGGATCGCTATCCGGTGGGTTTCAAATATCTCTCCGCTGCGATGGCGGCTGGGAGCGTCGATGCCGCGGGCGAAGAAAGCGGCGGCTTTGCCCTGGCGGAGATGGGGCTCGACAAGGATGGGCTTCTCGCCGGTATTCTCCTGGTGGATCTTGTGGCCTCGACCGGGAGGAGCATCGAGGCTCATCTAGCGCGCCTCGAAGCGCAGTTCGGTGTCTCTGCCTGCGGTCGCGCGGCGACGCCTGGGTCTCCAGCGAAGAGCCTCGCGCTTGAGCGCCTGGCTGCCGATCCACCGGCCGCCGTGGGCGGGACTGAGGTAGTGTCCGTCAGCACGCAGCGTGGCCTACGCCTTGTGCTCGCAGACGGCGGATTCCTGTTTTTTCGACGATCGGGGACCGAGCCGATGGTGCGTGTCTACGCCGAGGCGGCGGATCGTGAGGGGCTCACAGAGCGGCTCGCACTAGGGCTTGCGCTGCTGGAGTCCATTGCAGAGCCTGCTAAGGGGTAGATCCGAGCCAGATCCGGACAGGACCCAGACTGGGCGGGGCGGGGCGAAAACGCGCCGATTTGCTTCATTCTCGCGCTCATTGGCCGCTGTATCTCCTAGAAGGTAAACTAGGGTCATTCGCGGAATGAGAGCGGGTGAACCTTCGGAGGACGAACCGGTATGGATCCGCGACGTATCTTGCTTGCGATCTCTGGGGGGATCGCGGCTTACAAAACACCCGAACTTGTGCGCACTCTGCGCCGCGCAGGCCATGAGGTGCGCTGCGCGCTGACGCCCGAGGCAACGCGCTTCGTGTCGCCGCTCGCGCTTCAGGCGGTGTCAGGGGAGACGGTTCGTCGCGATCTCTTTGACGCAGGCGAAGAGGGCGAGATTGATCATATCGGTCTAGCCGACTGGGCGGAGCTCGTGCTGGTGGCGCCTGCCACGGCGAATCTGCTGGCAAAGATGACCCATGGTCTGGCGGACGATCTGGTAACGGCCGTGCTTTTAGCAACCAAGGCGCCGGTTCTGGTCGCTCCGGCGATGAATGTGAATATGTGGAGTCATGCGGCGACTCAGGCGAATCTCGAGACGCTCCAGGAACGCGGGATTCTTTTTGTGGGTCCGGACGCCGGAGAGCTGGCTTGCGGGTGGGAAGGCCTGGGTCGCATGAGTGATCCCGTCGTGATCGCTGCGGCAGCGGATGCCGCGTTGGGGCCGAAAACCTTGACAGGCGAACGCGTCGTCGTGACCGCAGGCGGGACGGCGGAGCCGATCGACGCGGTCAGGTCCTTGACCAATCGTTCATCGGGAAAGATGGGGTTTGCGATCGCGGCGGAAGCGGCGAGGCGCGGCGCCGAAGTCGTCCTGATTGCGGGCGTCACGAGTCTCCCAACACCCTTTGGTGTTCGGCGCATCGATGCGCGGACCGCGCTTGGAATGCGGGATGCGGTCCTGGCGGAATTCGACACGGCGTCGATCGTGATCAAAGCGGCGGCCGTAGCGGATTTTCGGCCGGAGATGCCGGAGGGGCATAACGCTGAGCGCAAGATCAAGAAGGAGCAGCTCGCGGAAGGCGAGGGCATGACGATCACGCTCGTGCAGAATCCCGATATCCTGAAGGAAATCAGCGAGCGCAAGGGAGACAGAACGATCGTCGGTTTCGCAGCGGAAAGCCACGACGTCGTCGCGGCCGCCCAACGCAAACTCGCTCGTAAAGGCTGCGACTTGATTGTGGCCAACGATATCTCGCGCGCGGATGCAGGCTTCGAAGGAGACGAGAACGCCGTGCTCTTCGTGTGGCCGGACCAGCCAGTCGAAGAATTACCGCTGCTGCCTAAATCGGGCGTGGCTGCACAACTCTTTGACCGCATCGAAAAACTGCGTGAGGGACGATGACTGATTTCAACCCGCTCGGCTTCCGGACTTCTTCGGATGGGCCAATGCGGCGGCGCTTCGTGCCCTCGCTTTTGATCGCCCTGGTTATCGGCCTCGCCTTTTTACCTTGGGGCACAGCACAGGCTGCGAACCCGGGGCAAATCTTCGTCGTCACGATTGATGGTTCGATCAACCCTGCCAGCGCAGACTATCTGATCGGCGCGATTGGCCAGGCGGAGAAAGCCAACGCCGCAGCCGTCTTGATTGAATTGGATACGCCCGGAGGCCTCGTTTCTTCGACCCAGGACATTATTCAGGCGATGCTCAATTCGAGCGTTCCGACGATTGTCTTCGTGACGCCGCGGGGTGCAACAGCGACCTCCGCCGGCACCTTTATCACCTTGGCAAGCAACGTGGCGGCGATGATGCCGGGCACCAGTATCGGTGCGGCTCATCCCGTGAGCGCATTCGGCGGGGGCGGCGGCAGTACTCCGAGCAGTGCGCCGGGTGACAAGGACGAGCAAGCGGCTCAGCGAGCAGCCCAGGACGTCGTGGCCCAGAAAATGGAGAATTACCTCGCTGCCTATGTAGAGTCGATCGCGCAGCAGAGGAACCGCAACGTGGAGTGGGCGCGAGAGGCGGTGCTTAATTCCGTCGCGGTGACCGCAGAGGAAGCGCTCGAACTGGGTGTGATCGATTTGATCGCCGAGGGTCGTTCCGAGCTGATTGCTGCGATCGACGGCCAAGAAACCTCGGTGGAGGGGGAGGCTTTCACGCTGAACCTCGCCGGGAGCGAGTTTGTTGTGGTCGAAAAGACGCTGCTTCAGGCCATCTTCGATTTCCTGACCGATCCCAATATGGCGATCATCTTTCTGGTGCTCGCGGCGGCCGGGATCTACATGGAGGTCCAGAACCCAGGGATGATTCTGCCGGGTTCAGTGGGGCTCGTGGCTTTGGTTCTGCTGGCATTTTCGATGCAGATCCTGCCATTTTCCTGGGTCGGCATGATGCTTGTGCTGCTCGGGCTCGGACTGCTTGTGGCGGAGCTCTTTATCGTCTCCTTTGGTGCACTTTTCGTCGCCGGGATCATTTCGTTTCTGGTGGGCGGAACAATGGTCTTCGATCGGCCGGAGGTCTCTGATTTGACCGTATCTTTCTGGGAAGTTCTCGTCCCAATTGCCGCCGCGATCACGGTGTTGGGCGCCTTCATCGTCTACACTTTAGGTCGATCATTCATGTCGGAGCAAACCGCCGGCGTGGAAGGCATGATCGGTCAGGTGGGGAAGGTCGAGACCGCAATCGAGCCGGGCAATTTTGGGCGCGGCAAGGTCTCGATTCGTGGCGAGTATTGGAACAGCAAGGCGGAGGAAGCGATACCGGCGGGCGAAGCCGTCGAGATTGTGTCCGTCGAAGGACTTGTGCTGCATGTGCGGCGAGCAAAACGCGCTTAGCGCGGCTGCGTGACTTAACGCTTCGGAGGGGTAAATAACTTGACCGCAACACTGATTTTCCTGTTCATTCTGGCTGTCATCGGCTTCGCCGGTGTGCGAATTCTGAAGGAATACGACCGCGGCGTCGTATTTCGGTTTGGCCGATATCAGGGCACACGCGGGGCGGGGTTGAACTGGATCATTCCCGGTGTGGATAAGATGGTGCAAGTCGGCCTCCGAGAGATCGTGATGGACGTGCCGGCTCAGGAAGTCATCACCCTTGATAACGTCTCGGTGAAGGTGAACGCGGTGCTGTATTTCCGCGTCGTGCATCCCGAGAAGGCGATCATCGAGGTCGAAAACTACTTGTACGGAACCTCGCAGCTCGCTCAAACGACGCTTCGCTCCGTGTGTGGCCAGGCTGAGCTCGATAATTTGCTCGCCGACCGTGAGCAGATCAATCAGAAGCTTCAAGAAATTATCGATCAGCAGACGGAGCCGTGGGGCGTGAAGGTCCGCGCCGTTGAACTGAAGCAGATCGATCTTCCCAGTGATATGCAGCGCGTGATGGCTAAGCAGGCCGAGGCCGAGCGAGACAAGCGCGCCAAGATCACGCTGGCCGAAGGTGAGCTCCAGGCCTCGCAGCGACTCGCGGATGCGGCCCGGACGCTTTCGAGCGAACCCGCAGGCTTGCAGTTGCGCTACCTGCAAACTCTGGCGGAGATCGCCGGTGGCGGGAATAATTCTACAACGCTCTTCCCGATTCCTGTCGACCTGATCGCTCCGTTCTATGATCAAATGCTCAAGAGCAAGGAGCAAGTGAGAGAGGCCGCGACGAATCGGAGAGACAATCAATCTGAATCGGGAGGCCCTCCCGCATCGGAGCAGCCCGCCGCTGGGGACTCATAATTGGCACCGGAAAAGGAAATCGACGCCTCGGAAAAAGCAGGCCGCGGCGTCACGCGCACAATTATGAACACCACAGTTTTGCTGGTCTCGTTAGCCGTTCTCTTGGGCTGGGCCTGGCAGGGCGTTTATGAATTGGCTCCGGGCGAATCTGCCGTGATCCTGCGTCTCGGCGCTTTCGATCGAGTGCGCAGCATCGAGGGGCCGTGGGTGCATTGGCCGCCGCCGCTCGAATCCCATCGAGTTGTGAACACGAGCCGCAGTCGGACGGAATCGTTTGGCGCGCAGCCCACGCGTACGACGCAGGGCAAGCCAGGAGATGCCGAAGAGGTCGAGATCGCAGAGCAGATCAAGCGCGACGCGATCCAGACAGTCGACAGCAATATTGTGAACGTCGCCTACGAGCTGCAGTATAAGGTGGCCGATCCGTTCTCATTCGCCTTTTCGATGGCCAATCCCGATGCAATTTTGCACGACGCCACGGAAGCGGCGATGCGCAGCGTTATCGGCAGTCGAACAATCGACGCTGTGCTGTCGCAGGATCGGCAAGAGGTGGCTCAAGAAGCTGAAGACCAGCTGACCGCCATGCTCGCTTCCTATTCAAAGATGACCGGGCACGATTCGGCGTTCTCAGTCGAACGGATCAACCTCGAAAAGCCGCAGGCCCCCGAAGCGGTCCGCGAAGCTTTCGCGGATGTCGTCAGCGCGGGACAGGACGGAAAGCGGTCTTCCCTAGTTGCGACGGGTGATGCGCGAGAGATCATGGAGCGCGCGCGATCCGAAGTCGCCGAACTGCTTCAGCAGGCCGAGGCGTATAAGCGGTCAAAGACGATCGAAGCCCAAGGTGAGGCGACTCGGTTCACGGCCCTCGTTACGGAATATAAGGCGGCGCCCGAAGTCACGCGTCGGCGGCTCTATCTCGAGACCATGGAGGCGATTCTGCCTGATGTGGAGAAGGTGATTGTGGAGCCTAACACGGTGAATATGCTGCCTATGTTCCCACTCGGGAATTCAGGCAGTCGCGCAGCGGCTCAGGGAGCGGCTCAGTGATACGGATTCTATTTGGCATGATCGTGCTTGGCGCCTTGGCGGTCGGGCTTCTCTGGGCAGCGCAATATGATAAAGGGCCGCTGGTCATCAACCGTGCCGACGAATACCGCCTGGTGCTGAGACTGGGCAAGCCCGTTGCTGAGCTGACCGAGGCGGGCGTGGGTCGGATGGGCGATACGGAGTGGCCATTCATCCGCTTGCCTCTCCTTGATGTGGTTGAAGTTTTCGACAAGAAGATTCAGTACCTGAACGCGGCGGCGACCGAGATTGAAATCGTCGGGAATGAACGACTGATCGTCGACTATTTCGTACTCTGGCAGATCAGGTCCCCGCTCGAATTCCGGCGGAGCTTTCCCGGCGGCATGAATGAAGCGAAAGAACGAATTCAGCGCACGATCGGCTCCCTCGTGGGGGATTCCGTCGGCGGCCTAACTATGGCGGAGCTCCTCGCGCGCGCAGAAGTGCTTGAGACGCTCGACGAAATCGCGACGCAAGAGCTCGCGTCGAATGGCGTCTCGATCATCGACGTCCGGATCAACCGGACAGAGCTCCCTCTGCCGACCGAGCAAGCGACCTTCGAACAGATGCGGGAGCAGCGACGCGCCATCTCCCGTGAGAAGCGTGCGATTGGTGAACGTGAAGCCCGAGAACTTCGGGCGCAAGCAGATCGCGATGCACGCGAGCTCTTGGCTCAGGCGAACGCGGACGCCCAGGTGCTCCGCGGTGAGGGAGATGCCGAGGCTGCCCGAATCTATGCAGAGGCCTATCAGGTCGACGCGGAGTTCTATGCGTTCACGCGGACCCTCGAGGCCTATCGCAAGACGATCGGCGAGAATACGACGATGGTGCTTCCGCCGGATCACGAGTTCTTCCGCTACCTAGACCCTTCCTCTGGAGTAGCTCCCGGTCGCTGACGCTTCTAAAACCACGGAAACCACGGAAACCACGGAAACCACCGGAAACCACCGGGGATAGCTCGGCCTAACGGGCCAGCGATCGCCGCAGGGCCAGCAGGGTTCCTGCAACGATCAAGCCGAGGGGAAGCCAGGCAGCAAAGGCCGGGGGGATCAGGCCCTCCTGAGCCAGCGTGATTCCGGCGCTTCGAACGAGGAAGAATGCACCGAGCGTGGCCAGGGCGGCGGCAGCAGGACCGGCGAATCGGCCCGAGCGATCGACCGCAAGGGCGAAGGGCAGCGCGAGGAACGCGAAGGCGAGGACGAGCCACGGGCTGCTTAGCCTTTCGTGGTAGCGCACCGCGACCTGTCGGAGCCGCGAGGTTTTCTGGTCACTGTGAGACGCCAAATACGCCGAGAGGGCCGATAGCGAGAGGCTGCCGGGTTCCGCGCCGAGCAGAGCATCTCCATCGAGCGTATTGAGATCGAGGGTCATCTCGGACCTGAACGCGTATTGAGGCTGGGCGCTGTCCTGCTCGGGGTCAAAGCGCCAGATCGCCGCGTCGGCGAGGATCCAAGCCCCGTCTTCCGCGATCCGGACGCGCTCCGCCCGAATCACCCGCACGATGCGGCCAGCCGGCCCGCGCTCGAAGATCTCCACGCCGTGGAGAGTGCGAGATTCCGGTTCGGCATAGGCGATATTGGCGATGGTGCGGCCCTTACGATGCCAAAAGGCGCGGCGGTCTCCTCGCTGATCCAAGTTCATCGGATCTTGGCTCTGTTGCGTCTCCTGTATCCAGGCCTGGCGGGCGCGGAGCACGATTGTTTCGTGGGCAAGGGCCGCAGCAAGCGATAGGATCAGGGCGACGCCGAGAACGGGCGCGAGAACTCGAGGCAACCGGATCCCACCGGCCTGAAGCACCACGAGTTCCAGAGCGCGCCCCGCCCAGGCAAAGGTGAGGAACATGGCTAAAAAGCTGACGATGGGAAGCAGCTCCGTCAGATAACCGGCGGTGATCCGAATCGCCAGATATCGAAAAGCGCCGATCAGAACGGACCCATTCTCTTCAGTCTGAGCGACGCCGGAAGAAGTCGGATCGGATCCCAGGGCAGACTGCTCGGCGGCAACTGCAGATTGCCCAGAACCAAACGAAGACTGTCCAGAACCAAACGAAGACTGTCCAGAACCAAACGAAGACTGTCCAGAACCGAATGTAGACTGTCCAGAACCGAATGTAGAGAGGTCGTCCAGATTAAGGACGAGCTCAATTGTCGCCAGAATCAAAATGGCGGCGACAAGGGTCATCGCGAAGAGACCCACAAACCTCGAAATGTAGTAGCGCGTCAGGATGCGCACAGGCAGCAGCCTAGCGATGAGGGAAACGGTTGGAAATCTTTCGAGGCATTTCTGATTTCGGGCGCACGTTCCGGCGGCCCGTCATCACGATCGGCAATTTCGACGGTGTCCATCGCGGTCATCAGGCGATTCTTGACCTCGTGATCTCCCGGGCGAAAGCCCTTGAGGGGGAGTCGATTCTTTATACCTTCGAGCCGCATCCGCGCCGTGTTTTGCAATCGGAGGAGTCCCTTCGTCTGCTTGAGACATTCGAACAGAAGGCCGAGACCCTCGAGGCGCTTGGCGTCGATGTCATTGTCGCTGAGCCTTTCGACCTCGACTTTGCAAAAGTGACCTCGGAACAGTTCATCCAGCATCATATTTATGAGTGTATTCGACCCGTCGAGGTCTATGTCGGATACGACTTTCATTTTGGCCGCGATCGCGAGGGCTCGATGCGCCTTTTGACCGAGCGAGGGCCACATCTGGGCTTTTCCGTGACCGTCGTGCCCGAAGTGTCGGTCGAGGGACGGGACGTAAACTCCACTCGCATCCGGGAGCTTCTGGCCGAGGGCGAGGTGGAAGAGGCCGCGATTCTGCTTGGGCGGCCTTTCTACGCCCGGGGTGAAGTGACGGAGGGAGACAAGCGGGGACGAACCATTGGCTTCCCCACCGCGAATCTGGCCCCGGAAACCGAGATTCTGCCTGCGCCCGGTGTCTATTACGGTCATCTCACCCGTCTTTCAGGCTCAGATTCAGAGAAAAAGGCAGGGGACGGGCCGCTCCCTGGGCGAAAAACCTATCCAGTCGTGACGAATGTCGGCTATCGGCCCACTTTTCGGGACGGACGGGATCTGGTCGCAGAAGCCCATGTCATCGATTGGAGTGGCGACCTGTACGGCATCGAAGTCGATCTCACTTTCGAGGGCCGGCTGCGCGGGGAGCAGCGTTTTCCTGATGTCGCCGCGCTCCGCGAGCAAATCACGCGGGACGTCACGGCCGCGCGTGAGAAGCTCGGGCTCTAGCGGCTCTTTTGGGCTCCTCTAGCGCTCCTCTAGCGCTCCTCTGGCACTCTGTGAGCTCTCACGCTCAGGGCTCCGAAGCGTCTTCAGGCGAAAGCCTGGAAGTCGTTCTGGCGGGCCCAAGCTCGCCGCGCTGATTCGTAACTGAAGCAGTCGCCTACGCGATCCCCTTGCCCCTCCGAGTGCCCACCAATACCTACGGTCACGAGCAAGCGAGTGCGTCGTAGCTCCCGCCGGCTTTCCGTGTTTAATACACCACGGACGTGTCAGCCGGGTCCCAACCCCACCGCCTCGTCGACGAAAGGTAAAGCTGGCCCCCAGCCTCGCCGATAAATCAGCGAGATTGCTTTCGTTTTGCGATCTCCAGGACGAGTGAGAAGAGACCCGAAAGCCTAGAAAGTCGCAATGTTGCGGCCTTCTAGAGCGGGTTCGGGGGAGGGGTTCCGTTGAACGAGCGCATTGGTGAGCTGCTAGTCAAAGAGAATTTGCTCTCGTCAGAGCAGCTGCTCAAGGCGCGCGAAGAAGCCGCGTCTCAGGGCAAACGGCTTGGCGCGCAGATTACGGCACTAGGCTTCATGGACGAAAGCGAACTCACTGAGTTCGTTGCGAAGCAGTATGGTGTTCCCTCGATCAACCTCGAAGACTTTTCGATTGAACCTGAAGTCCTCGCGTTGATTCCAGAAGACGTGGCGAACAAACATAACGTTGTGCCGGTGAACCGCGCGGGCTCTACGCTGATCCTGGCGACTTCGGATCCGTCCAACATCTTCGCACTCGACGATATTAAGTTCCTGACCGGATACAATATCCAGCCGGTCGTCGCGTCCGAAGACGCGATCCGTGCCGCGATCGAGACCTACTACGCCGCGCCCGAAGAAGATCTCCTCGACGATGTGATGGCAGGCTTCGATGATGAGGGCATCGATTTTGTTTCCGGTGAGGAGGAAGAGGACAGCGGCTCGCTCGCTCGCGAAGCTGAAGACGCCCCGGTCGTCAAACTCGTCAACCTGATTCTGACCGACGCGATCAAGAAGAATGCCTCGGATATTCATATCGAGCCCTACGAGAAATCATTCCGTGTGCGGTACCGCATCGATGGTGTGCTCTATGAGGTGATGAAGCCGCCGCTCAAGCTCAAGAACGCCTTGACCTCGCGCGTCAAGATTATGTCCGAGCTCGATATTGCGGAACGTCGCTTGCCCCAGGATGGCCGTATTAAGCTGAAGATGGGCAAGGGACGCGAGATGGACTTTCGTGTCTCGGTTCTGCCGACGCTCTTTGGTGAGAAGATCGTTCTTCGACTTCTCGATAAGAGCAACTTGCAGCTCGACATGACCAAGCTGGGCTTCGAAAAGCCGCAGCTGGACGATTTTCAGGAGTGCATCCATCAGCCCTTTGGGATGGTGCTTGTGACCGGTCCGACGGGTTCGGGTAAGACGACAACGCTGTACTCGGCGCTCTCGGAGCTCAACCAGACGAGCGAGAACCTCTCGACCGCGGAAGACCCCGTCGAATTCAACCTCGGCGGCATCAACCAGGTGCAGATGCATGAAGACATCGGTCTGAACTTCGCCGCCGCACTGCGTTCCTTCCTTCGTCAGGATCCCGACATCATCATGGTTGGCGAGATTCGTGACTTCGAAACTGCTGAGATTTCAGTCAAGGCGGCGCTCACGGGCCATATGGTCCTCTCGACACTGCATACGAATGATGCGCCGTCGACGATCAATCGTCTCCTCAACATGGGTATCGAACCCTTCCTCGTCGCGTCCGCGGTCAACTGCATCGTGGCCCAGCGTCTTGCTCGCCGAATCTGCGCCGAGTGCGTAGCCGACGATGCCGAGATCGATATGGAACAGGTGGCCGATGCCGGGCTCTCCGAAGAGGAAGTGAAGTCCTACCACGCAAAGAAGGGCCAAGGCTGTGGTTCTTGCTCGGATACGGGCTTCAAGGGCCGGGTCGCTATCTACGAGGTCATGGTCATGACCGATCAGCTGAAGGAATTCGTGCTGAACGGTGCGTCCGGCGCCGAGATCAAACGAGAGGCGATTCGCGGAGGCATGGTCACGCTCCGTCGCAGCGCGCTGAACAAGATGCTTGAGGGTGTCACGACGATTTCAGAGGTGTTCCGCGTGTCCACCTCGGATTCGCAATAGGGAGAGATCGTCTTGGCGAATATGCACCAACTTTTGAAAGCGATGATTGAGAAGGGCGGTAGCGATCTTCACATCACGACGGGCTCGCCGCCTCAGCTTCGCATCGATGGCAAGCTCCATCCCCTGAAGATGCCGCCACTTTCTCCGCAAGAAACGAAGCAGCTTTGTTATTCCGTCCTCACGGACGCACAGAAACATCGCTTCGAAGAGACGAACGAACTCGATCTATCTTTCAGCGTCCAAAAACTCTCGCGGTTCCGCGGGAACGTTTTCGTGCAGCGCGGCAATGTCGCGGGCGCCTTTAGAGCCATCCCCTTCAAGATTCTGAGCTTCGAGGATCTCGCGCTTCCGCCGATCATCTCAGAGCTGGCGCAGAAGCCACGGGGTCTCATTCTGGTGACGGGTCCGACAGGATCGGGCAAGTCGACGACGCTCGCGAGCATAATCGATCACATCAATCAGAACCGCAACGAACATATCGTGACGATCGAGGATCCGATCGAATACCTCCATCCGCATAAGTCCTGCATAGTGAATCAGCGTGAGATCGGCGCGGATACCAGCTCGTTCAAGGACGCGCTCAAATACATCCTGCGTCAGGATCCGGACATCGTGCTGATCGGCGAGCTGCGTGATCTGGAAACGATTGAGGCGGCGCTCACGGTCGCGGAAACGGGCCATCTCGCTTTCGCCACCCTGCATACCAACTCCGCGGTGCAGTCGATCAACCGAATCGTGGACGTCTTCCCGCCCTATCAGCAATCGCAGATTCGGCAGCAGCTCTCGTTCGTACTCGAAGCCGTGATTTCCCAAACGCTTTTACCGCGGGCGAACGGTCCAGGGCGGGCGCTTTCGCTAGAGGTGATGGTGCCCAATGCCGCAATTCGAGCGCTGATGCGCGATGACAAAATCCATCAGATCTACTCATCGATGCAGACAGGTCAGGGCAAATCCGGCATGCAGACGATGAATCAGAGTCTGGCATCGCTGGTCTCGAAGCGACTCGTCGATGCGGAAGTGGCTAAGGGCCGCAGCCCCGACGTGGATGAACTGAATGCGCTGATCGCAAGAGGCCCGGAAGCGAACGCTTTGCCAGGCGACCGTCGACCGAATCGCGGTTAGAAATTGATCATTGGTCGTCGTGCTGCGTGTCAGCCTGGCGTCTTAGGAGACTGAAACATGGCCATCTATCTTTGGAATGCGCAGACGCGTTCGGGCGACAAAAAATCGGGCGAACTCGAAGCCGGCAATCCCGAAGCCGTCGCGATGCATCTCAAAAACATGGGGCTCGCGCCGGGCAAGGTGAAGGTGAAGCCGAAGGATCTGGGTGAGATTTTCCCGTTCCTCGCGCCGGGCGTGACCATCAAGGATCTCGTCATATTCACGCGCCAGTTTGCAGTGATGGTCGATGCGGGTCTTCCGCTTGTGCAGTGTCTGCAGATTCTGGCGGATCAGCAAGAAAACCCGACCTTCAAAACGGCGCTGCGTGCGGTGAAAACGGATGTTGAATCCGGCTCGACCTTCGCCGACGCGCTCGCGAAGCATCCCAAGATTTTTGATGATCTCTTCGTGAACCTCGTCGCGGCGGGTGAGGTTGGCGGCATCTTGGATACGATCCTCAACCGTCTCGCGGTTCAGCTCGAGAAGCAAGAAAAGCTCCGCAAGCAGCTCAAGGGCGCGATGGTCTACCCGGCCACAGTCTCCATTATTGCGCTCGCATGTATCGTGCTCCTTCTGGTCAAGGTCATCCCGGTCTTCGAGCAGATGTTCGCGGACTTCGGCGGAACGTTGCCTGCCCCAACAGCCATGGTCATCGAGGTCAGTAACTGGCTCCAGAAATACTTGGTGTACATGCTCATAGCGATCACCCTGTTTGTGATGGCATTTCAGCAGGCGCGCGCACGCAGCAAGTCCTTTCATTTCCAAACGGACTCGCTCGCCCTGAGCCTTCCGATCTTCGGCAATATCATCAAAAAAGTCGCCGTCGCGCGCTTCACACGCACGCTTGGCACAATGATTTCGAGTGGTGTTCCGATTCTGGACGGTCTCGACATCGTTGCGAAGACCGCGGGTAACAAGGTCATCGAAGCCGAGCTTCAGGCGACCCGAAAGTCGATCTCTGAGGGCAAGACGATTACGGAACCACTTCAGGGTTCGAAGATCTTTCCCGGTATGATGGTCCAGATGATGGCCGTCGGTGAAGAGACGGGCTCGATGGAAGTCATGCTCACAAAGATCGCGGATTTCTATGACGACGAAGTCGATACTGCCGTGGCCGGTCTAACCGCCATGCTTGAGCCGATCATGATGGTCTTCATGGGTGGCTCGATCGGTACGATTCTGATCGCCATGTACCTGCCGATCTTCACGATCGCGGACACGATCAACTGAGGGACGACGTGGCCCCTCACGGCGAAGAACTCGTCGACGAGGGCGCGCGCCAAGGGCTCGGCTGGCTCCTGGGAGGACGTCTCCTCCTCGGTGGCCTCGGCCTCGCGCTCGCCGTCGCGCTCGACCAGACTGCAGCACCGCATGCCGAGTCTGGTATTCGCGGCGTGTACTGGACAGTGGCCGCCGCCTTTTTGGCGACCATCGTTTCAGCACGCATGGTCGCGGGCGTCCGTGACCCCGCGCGCTTCGCAACTCTTCAGGTGAGCGTCGACATCGGACTCGTGACGTCGCTGGTGTATTTCTCCGGCGGCGGAGATTCGGTCTTTACGTTTCTCTACGCGCTCGTTGTCTTGTACGGAGCGCTATTCCTTGACCGAGTCGGCGTGGGTTTCAGTACGGGCCTTGCGGCGCTCGGCTACGGCTTCGTGCTCTTCGGCTCAGAACTCGGCTTTCTGCCCGCCGCAGGCCCACCGAACTCGGGCCTACCTCTGCTCGTTCTGGGCGCATATTGGGGCTTCCACGCTTCTGCGCTGCTGATGCTGGGCATGCTGGCAAATACGCTTTCGGCAGAGTTACGTCGAACGGGCGCCGCGCTTGACCGGCGCACCCATGATCTTCGGCGCTTGCGCGATCTGCATCTGCGCACAGTGGAAAGTATCGGGAGCGGACTGGTCACGCTGGACGAGTCGTTTGCCGTGACGTCTTTTAACCCAGAAGCGGAACGAATTACCGGCATCGCTTCGCGGGATGCGGTGGGGCGACATTTTGAAACGGTGATACCGGGCTCTCGTGTGGGATCGACGCTTGGCGAGACCACGCAGGACGCGCCCGCCGCCGCAGGACGCGACCGCATCATCTACCGAAACGCGTCCGGCGCCGAACTCTATCTGGGCCTCGCGAGTTCTCGTCTGCGAGATGAGACGGGTCGTAGCTTGGGGCATGTCGTGATCTTTCAAGACGTGACCACTGTGGTCTCCATGGAACAGGACCTGCGTCAATCCGAACGGCTTGCTGCCGTCGGTGAGATGGCCGCACGCATGGCCCACGAGATCCGGAATCCTTTGGCATCGATCTCGGGTTCGGTGCAGGTCCTACAAAGCGAGGCGGAGAGAGGAGGAGAGGGAGAAGAGTCCAACGATCCGGAACGGGCCAAGCTCATGGGCATCGTCGTCCGCGAGGTGGACCGCCTCAATCTCCTGATCAGCGATTTCCTTCGTTATTCCCGTCCGGCCCCACTCAAGCCCGAGCCCGTCGACCTGGGCCTCCTCGTGCAGGAAATCGTGGAGATGCAGTCTTTGCAGTCGGAAACGGACATCGAGATTTCCCTTGAGATTGCTCCGGATGTGGAGGTGATGGCGGATGCCTCACAAATTAAGGCCGTCGTATGGAATCTGCTGAACAACGCTTCCGAGGCGATGGAGGGCAGGGGCCAACTTTTCGCACGGGTAAGCAAGATCCCTGGGGATCGGACTCAAGAGCATGCCCTCGCGGGCCGTAATGGAGAAGAAGCCGGAGTGGCAGAAATCCCGCAACGGGACGGTTTCGCTCTACTTGAAATCGAGGATACGGGTCCCGGGATCTCCACCGACGATCAAGAGATGATCTTCGAACCCTTCTTTACGACGAAGCGGGACGGAACCGGGCTCGGGCTCGCGACGGTGCAGCGAATCGTGGAACAACATGGTGGCGCAATCAAAGCGATGAGTCGGCCGGGACAGGGCACCTGTTTCCGCGTGACCTTGCCCTGCGCACAGGTGGCTGCATGATGAGCGAAGGCAGGGCACGCATACTCGTCGTCGATGACGAACGCAGCATGCAGGAGTTCCTCGAGATCTTCTTGCGACGCGAAGGCTATGACGTCGTCACTGCGGGCGATGTCGATACCGCGCTTCTGCATCTTGAGTCGGACGAGATCGACCTCTTCATCACCGATATGCAGATGCCCGAAAAAACGGGGCTAGATCTGATTCTTGCTGCCCGCGAAGTCTCGCCCGAGACGATTGCCATTGTCGTGACTGCATTCGGTACCACAGACAGCGCGATCGCAGCGATGAAAGAGGGCGCCTACGATTATTTGACCAAGCCCTTCAAGGTCGATGAGCTGCGGCTCGTCATCGAGAAAGCGCTTGAGAAGAAGGTGCTCTCGATCGAGAACCAGCGCCTTCGAAAAGAACTCCGAAGCCAGTCGCGCCACCGAAACATCATCGGCCATAGCCGCGCTATGCAGGAAGTGTTTGACCTTGTCGCGCAAGTCGCGGAAACCAAGACAAACATCCTGATCTCGGGAGAGAGCGGCACAGGTAAGGAACTCATCGCGCGCGCGATTCATGAGCAGAGCGGTCGTCGAGACCAGCCCTTCATCGCGATCAACTGCGGCGCGATTCCTGAGAACCTGCTCGAGAGCGAGCTCTTTGGCCACGTCAAAGGCTCGTTCACGGGGGCCGTCCAGAATAAAGATGGGCTCTTTGAAGCGGCTTCAGGCGGCACGCTGTTTCTCGATGAGATCGGTGAACTCTCGCATCCTTTGCAAGTCAAGCTTCTCCGGGCCCTGCAGGAAAAAAGCATTCGTCGCGTGGGAGATATCGTCGACCGCAAGGTGGATGTGCGAATTCTATCGGCCACGAACCGGCGGCTGGAAGATGAAGTGGCCGCCGGGCGATTTCGAGAAGATGTCTACTACCGACTCAACGTGATTCAGTTGACGCTTCCGCCGCTGCGTGATCGCCAGGAAGACGTACCGGTCCTGATTCAGCATTTCGTGAAGCGCTTTGCCGACGAAACCGGGAAAGAGATCGAAGGCATGGATGCCGAAACCTGCGAGATCCTCTCAAACTACGCCTTTCCCGGCAATGTGCGCGAGCTTGAGAATCTGATCGAACGCGCGGTCGCATTGGCTCGTGGACCTGTTTTGGGCAGGGATCTTCTTCCGTCTACGGTCAGCGACGTGCCTGTCGCTGCCGATCAGCCGAGGATTACAAGCGACGGCGTTGACCTCGAGAAACTCGTGGCCGACTACGAGAGTTCGCTGTTAAGCGAAGCTCTCTCTCTCTCCGACGGCGTAAAAAAGCGCGCAGCGCGCCTGCTCGGGATCTCATTCCGCTCTTTCCGCTACCGGTTGGAAAAACTCGGAATCGAGGACTCGAAGCGAGCGCTTTGAGATGATGACGCGCCAAGGCGTCCAAGCGGAGATCCTGCTTTCCCTCGCACTCGTGATGGTGACGGGAACGGGTCTGCTCGCCGGGGTCTTCCTCGAATTCAATCACGCACGGCTGCAGACTCTACACGGCTTACTCGGCCGCGGTTTCGTGTCTGAAGTACGGGCTCCAGGCCTCGACTTCAAGGTCCCTGAATCGGGACTTTGGTGGCGGTATACCGGCGAGGACCATGTCGTTGGTCTGAACGTGACGGCCGACGAGATGGATGCCGAGAGCGTGGAGCTCGCCAAGGAATCGCGATCCACAGGCGAGCCCATGATTCAATCTGGCGCTCCCTGGCAGCCCGTCCGCTTCGCTTCGCTCTCGAAGGACGGCCGCTCGGTGATTGTAGGGCGCATCGATGCGCCGGTATCCGGCGCGATTCTCCTCATCGTCTTTGCGGTCAATATCATGATCTTTGGCTTATGCGGCGTGAGTCTATTGAGGCGGCGTGTAGTGGGCCCCTTGCACCGTCTGGCTGAAGCCGTGCGCGAGATGGGCGAATCGGAACTGCCGGCATCGGTGCCGGTTGAGGGTGTAGGCGAGATCGAAGCCTTGGGGACTGCGTTCAATGAGATGCAGGCCGCGCTCGCGACGCGGACGGGGGCGCTCGAGAAAGCGGTACGCGACCTCCGGCAGAGCAACGCGAGCCTAATGCAGGCCCGCGAAGGCCTCGACAAGGCTGAGCGGTTAGCGATGGTCGGGAGTCTGGCTGCAGGCGTTGCCCACGAGGTGGGCAATCCCATGGGCGCGCTGCTCGCCTACCTCGAGCTTGCTTCACGCGACGAGGGGCTTGGCGAGCAGGGCACGCATGCGCTTTCGAAAGCCAGCGAACAGGGCGAACGGGTTC
>JBDNFB010000121.1:0-30278 GCA_041690055.1 Myxococcota bacterium
AACCTGCGGTTCACTGTCTGTCCACCATCGAAGCCATCGTGCAGGCACTGTCGGTGTTGGAACCAGATACCGCGAACTTGGATGGTTTGTTGCGCTCATTTGAAACAATGATCGACGAACAGTTAGCGATCATTCAGCAACAATCCGCAGGCCACCGCACGCGAAAGTCACCCAAAACCCGATGCGGCATTCCCCAAGCCATCATCGATGAGCCTGAACGCGTGGTGGTGGTTTCGGGCGAATCGGCTCCGCGCGGTGATGATCCGTCTTCCCCGTTCTTCGCTCTGCAGTGGGTGGCGTCGCGAGGGTTGTTGTCAGCAGCGAACGACGACAACTTCGAAGAGTTCAGCTGTCCGCCCGTCGATCGATTTCCCAATGACTGTCATCGCCGGGACATGGGGCTGGATGGAGAGCAACTAGAACAATCTGGCTCGCAACAACAGTTGAAGGATGCCTGGTTGGAGTACACCCGCAAGGACGACATCATCGTCAGCTGGAACGAGGGGGCGTTGACATTGCTGGAGCGGGCCATCGCGACGCCTTCGCAGATCATGCATCTGAAGAGCGCCTACTGCAGCCACCACAAAGGCAAGAGCGGCAGCTTGAGTTCGCTGGCAGCGCGGTTAGGTTTACAGGTTCCCGCGGTCGTCGGCGCGGGACGCGCGGGGGTGGCGGTCGCCGAATCCATCGCGGTGCTTAGACACATGCGGTCGGCGGCGATGAGCAGCTGAACCGCACCGGCGATCGACGCTGTCAGCGCGCGAGGACAATGGCCATCGCAAGAAACGCAAAGAGGGTCGCCGCGACGAAAAACGCCGTGAACCCCATCACGATGTTCCGTTGTGATTCGTCTCCCGATAGTGCCAAGGAGGCGTCAGCGCGTGCGGCAACCCGCGGCAGCACGCTAGTGGCCGTTTCATCCCATGCGGGCTGATGGCTGGCTGGCGTAACTCCGACCCATGGCAACGACTCGCGTGGAGTGTTCGTCACCCACCTCTACGCACGATACACCTCGTAAACATCAATGAACTCAAGGTTCGAAACACGTTGCCAACGGAAGCGGGGGGAGCTGTGAGCGAAGAGCGAACAGCGAGTCCAGGCGTAGCCTGGGAGTAGCCGACAGGCTGTGAGTACGAGCGATTTGCGAGCGACGAGTATGAGAGGTCGCAGACCTCGAAGGGAACGCCAGTTCGAATCTGGTATCCCCGGGTCGAGCTCAACGAGCCCCGGCGGCAGCCTGGTTGCAAGAACGCCTAGCATCGGTGGTGCGAAAGGCGGGGCCAATTTTGCCTATCCGCATCCCGTTCTCTTCGTCATCGTTCACAGCTACGGACTCTTCGGCGGGGAGACTTAACGTGACTCCCCCTGATGCTCAAGCGACCAGAACCCTCGTCTGACTGTGACCATTTCGCCCCCCGTGTTCCCGCCTATTTCGCCCTATTCCCGCTCGGGATCGTCTAGGTCCCTGTTTTCATTCAACCCCGTAGCAGGCTGCGAACCTGAGGGCGATCTGCGAGCGATGAGCGAGTAGATCGTATGAGCGTGTCGATGGACTGCGTGCAGTCCATCGAGATGCGAAGGGGATGGGGGTTCGAATCCCTCCCGGCGCACCATTAAAATCAAGTGCTTACGTGGGCGTTGATTCCCCTTCGGCAGGTCGGTTTTCCGTCTAGCGTGAGTTATGGCGTGGAAGCATTGGCCTAACACGCCGGAGACCCTAGAGAATTCCGCCTCCGACGTGATTCATCCGATCGATTGCCGTGGGCACGAAACGGTCACAGTTTGGTCACAGCGTTCTTGTGGTCGATGAAAGCGTACGTCCTCGACCGAGGCGCTAGTTGCCTCCGAAAGCGGCGGCTGTACAGCAAGCCTCGGATCGGGATGGGGCGATCTTCATTCTGCTTCTTTGGAACGTTTCGCTTGCCACTTCTCTGCACACTCGCCCTTCAGAACTGTGCGCAAACGCGCCGCACCGTCTCGGGGAGGCCGCGTTCGGCGAGGTGGAGGAAGGTCTTCACGGATCGAGTCGTTCAGCTCTCGTCCACGGAATTGCCCCTGCCCTGCGCACAAGGTGACAGGGCAGAGGGCGAGTGATTTTTTCGCTGTGCTCAACTCGGTCACTTGGCTTGAGCTTCGTGCGGGTTGGCGACGGCGATACGCGAGACGAGGCGGCCATGAACTTGACCTTCGAGTTCTGCTCCGAAGAGCCAGGGCATCGACGTTTTGAGAGCGCGCATCGAGGCTACCTCCACGACGGGCCTCCCATGGGAGTAGGCGAGCAGGCGGCCCGAGGGCGTCAAGATGAAGACCGGACGGTGGAGCGGATCGATGCGGTCCACCAATCGCTTCTCGTAGTTCGTGATGTGTTCGTTAGCGCGGTTGACGGCTGCGGATCCCGTGCGGGGATGAACGATATACGTGGCGGCGTGGTTGGCGTGGAGGCCGAGGCGGACGACGGTACCGGGCCCTCGCTGTGAGGATTGCGGTTCGAGCCATATGAACTCGTCCTCGGTCTGCAAGATCGCTCCGACGCGCAGGAGGTCGCGGTTGCGCAAAGCTGTGTCGCTCCACGCTTCGGCGAGAGCGGCACGGGCTGCGGCCTCGAGGGTGGCGTGCTGGTTTGCCGCCTCGCTGCCCGAGGCGAGGGCGGGTGGTGCTTCGATCCGCGGCGACCGCTCGACGCCGGTACAGCCCGCGAAGGCGAGGACCGTCGCGGCGAGGGTCAGCAGTGTGCCTAAGAGGCGTCTGCGGGATGCGGGACTCTTCGTTCGTTCGATCTGGGTCTGGGTCTGGGTAGTCATCGGATGGATCTCCTTGGTTGGTGATTCATACGATCGGCGGCGTTGCGTCTTGGCGTAATCGCCCAAACGGACTAATCCCGGTGCGCGTCGATGACAATTGCGAACCGAGAGGTATAGAGTTCGAGACTATGAGCAAATCAGACGAACGTCAGGACTGGTCGGCTGCTTTCCAGCGTGCGACTTGGGGATGCGCGCCGGCCATCGGCGGCGCGCTTGGACTCTCAGCGCGAACCGTGCAGCAATGGGGGCGCAGCGATAGCGATAAACGTTCGCCCGGTGAGCGGCTCGAGATTTTGATGCGTGTTGCGCTTGATCATCGCAAGCCACACGATGCCCTCGCGCCGCTGCATCTCCTCGCGGATCGCCTCGGATACCGGCTCGTGCCCGAGGAGACGACCGAGCCGGACTCCGCGGGAAACCCTCGAACTCTGGCGTATCAGGCCTCATTGGCGATGATCGAGGCGGGCGAAGCGGTCAATGCGGTGCTCTCGGCAATGGAGGATCAGGTCATCTCGAACGACGAGATGGATGCGATCGAACGCGAATGTGACGAGGCGATCGAAGCGATCACGCGCCTCAAGCAGATCGCTCGCCGCGAGCGTTAGTCAGGCTCGTCGAGACTCGCTCGGCGCTCCCCTTGGCCCCGCCCCGCCGGCGCCACCTCAGGGGGGAGCCGCGCGAAGCTGCCGCATCCGCCAAGAAGGGGGTTCGTCTTTCGAGTCATTACGCACTGTCTATGCAACGCATTTCGTCTCATCTTGCGGGATTCCGAGCCCGAAAGGCCTCTTGATGGCCTAGAGGATCCCCGGAAGAGGAGAGACCATCTATGAGCTGCGTCCCGCCCGATGCCCCACCCGAAAGCCTTCGCGGCGCGCTGCCTCACGCGCGCCGTCCCCTGATCGACCGGCGGGCCTTCGAGCAGGGGGCCCGAGCGGACCTTGAACAGCTGATGGCGCGCAACGAGGCGAGCCTCGAATTGGCGCCCCGAGCCCTGATGGATCTCGCCTGGAACTACTTTGTTGCAGGGTTTGCGGCGGGCGCCAAGGTGGACCGGGATATCGAAGGGGAGAGCGGCGCGGATGACCCCGTGGCCGAGATGGTGGGCGCGCTTACGCCTCGCCGCTTCCAGGTCCTCCAGCTGATCGCTCGCGGCCTCACTAACCGCGAGGTCGGAGAGATCCTCGGGATCTCAAGCCATACGGTGAAATCCCATATGGCCGGCCTCTTCGAGTCGCTTGATGTCACGAATCGGACCGAAGCGGCCTTCGCACTCCAGCGCTACGAAGAAGTCTACTGCCAAGACCATTCTCACTGAATCGTCTGGACGCTCTGCCCCGCGACCACCACGATGAAGTCTCGGGACCTTAGTCGACGGTATGTTCCTCATGCAGTCGCGAGAGGGGCATTTGTCGAAGGTCATGCAGTCCACCCTGAGCGAGTCGGGCGTCGACAACCGAGACCATCGAGGGCACAAAGATGGGTCGGCCTGGTGTCTCCCACCACACCGTTCCTCCGGGTGTCGCGACTATGGATGAAAACCAGGTGAGATAGGCACCATAGGTCGCCTCTTCGAGTTGCCCCGATTCGTAGACACGGCGCTCAGCCAAGTGCCTGAAAGAGGTAGTCGGCATATCGCTTAAAAAGGGTCTTGGCAGCTTCATAGACATGCTTGCGCTGCACCTGATGAACCACTTGGTGAAAGTTGCGATTCTCCCACTTCGTCTTTGTGTCGCGCGCTTCAGTCGGAAGGTCCAAGGCTTTCCAGAGTTCCCCGGGCGATAGGCCGAAACTTCGTTCGGCCGCGCGGTGCTCGACGTATTGGCTAGAGGTGGCGACACCTAAGTGGCTGCGGAAAGCGTGGCTCGGAAAAAAGTGCACAACGAAAATCGGGATCTCATCCCAGGCGTCGTCCCAGGACCACATCGGCTTGGGGCGGGCCCATCCGTCCTTCCCCGAGTAGTTTCCCGCGATATAGCGACCGACTTCAAGCGGGCGACCGGAGGCGAGGGTTCCGATTCGAATGAGTCCCTCGAACATGTTGTTTTCATCAAAAGGCCCCGTCGCCTGGTCGTACCAAGAGTCGAGGGAAGCGATATCGTAGCGGAGGTTGAATTCGTTACTTGTGTCGAGGCGTGGTGAAGTTGGCTCGGCTTCTCCGCGGTAGCGGAAGATCTTCAAGCCGTCTTTTTTTTGGAGGTCAACGGATTGAGCACAGCGCACGCCATGCCCCATCGCCTGGACGAAGAGAATAGGATGGCTTTGGTTCTCGAAGTGGGTCCGGGCCATCACACGCTCACTGCCGTGGGAGTCGGGGTTGAGGGCGCAGTGGAAGAAGCGATTGTGGTACCAGGTCATCACCTCTGAGACCTGCAGCTCGGGCTTCGTGACCCGCATCATCACGCCTTCGTTGTCGTTGTCGTGTTCGGCCTTCGCGCTTGCGAGTACGCGCACCGGATGGTCGTAGTCACGAATATGGTAAATCGAATAGCTCAGGTAGTACTCGTTTTCGGTCTCGGCTGTGACCTCGCCGTAGATTCCGGGGCGGAGCTCCTTCATGTGCTTAGCGCTCCGCACGTTATCGCGTGGGTCGTCATTGCCGTCGAAGTCGATGTGAACGGGAATGTCCCAGCGCGGGTGATCGCCAACGCGTTGGACCAGGACAGGTGCATGACGCCGCACGAGCCAGGCGTGGACGTCATCGGCGCGCGCCTCCTCGAGAATAGATGGAGGTGTACCACTCTCCGATCTGGTCGCGCCGGGAAGTTGGAGCGGTCCCTTGAAGCCGGTGTCGAAGTCGGAGCGCAATCGAGCATCCGAGTGGCTCCCCATCAACAAGGTATTCCCACGTACAATGAGTTCCGCGCTGACGACGCAGGTGAGTGGCATGCCGAGAAATGCGAAGATCAATGCGTGCAGGGCAAAGTGTGTGCGCCGAGACGCGGAAGGTTGGAGCCGCTCGGCAAGCCAACGGCTCAGTCGCCAGAAGGTCCGAGGGTAAACGCACAACCCGAGCACATGAGCAGCCGTCACCGATAGTCTCCTTAGGCTGCTGAGAGCAGACGCCTTCGTGTAGATCATCTCATGTTGGCGAAGCAGCTGCCATTCCTTGGGGGTTCGACGAGGACGGCGCCCCTCTCCGCGAAGCAAAGAGCTGGCAAGTCGGCGCGACGGGTTCGTGGTACCGGGTCCGGCATCAGCCGCCTCCTCTCCCAAACTTTAGTCGTCGCTCGATTTGCCTTTGGGGCCGCCGGGACCGTCGCCCCCCGAAGGGTCCACAAAGCCCCGCCGGGCTTGATTATCAGAAGGCCCAGTATCGGTAGTGCGGAAACCGGAGTTCGAATTCCCTACGACCATAGATGTAAGCCCTTGACTTAGTCCGCCATCGGCTTACACTCCGGGAGTGCTGATCGAATGGGACGAAGCCAAGAACGTCGCCAACCAAAGGAAGCATCAGATTTCCTTCGAAGAGGCGCGGCAGCTCTTTGAGTCTGGCGTTGACTTCTTCGAAATTTTCGACCGCGAACACTCCGACTTCGAAGATCGATTCGTGGCGATTGGTCCGATCTCGCGCGGCTTGATCCTTGTCATCTACACGGAACTCGAGAACGACACGATTAGGATCATCGGCGCACGCCTGGCAACGAGACAAGAACAGGGGCTTTACCGGACTCACATGGAGCGGAACCGATGACTGACGAAATCCCAGAACTCACTGATGAGCAGATGAGGCAAGCGATCCCCGCCCGAACTCGGAAGCGACTCATGAAGGGTCTGTTCGAAAGCGGAGACGACGTGGTGAGTCTTCGCAATTTCGTGGGCCTTACACAGATCGAATTCGCTGAGGCGCTTGGAATCAGTGTTCACACGCTTCGCAACTGGGAACAGGACCGGCGCAGACCCGACGGCCCGGCGATCGCATTGCTCCGGATCGCGGCTCGACATCCCAGGATCATTCGAGAGAATTTGGAGTCGGCGGCCTAAGCATGGTTGCATCGATCAGCCACCGCGGGGTGATTTTGTATCCCACAACCGTCACAGTTTGACAACTTCTGCGCGCCGGGTAGAAGTTGCCCCTGATCGGGCCTCGGGCGTTCGCGAGCGAAGGGTCCCGGCGAACGCTGCGTCATAACGTCCTGATCGCTGAACACGACCTGGGACGGCTTGCTCCACTGGGCCAGCTGCTGCCACGCGTGCTCGGACGCGTCGCGGTACTCCTCGGCGTGGGGAAGTTATCGGCATGAAGCACGCGAGCCCTCGCGCGCTACGCCGGCATCAACAGTCCAGCGGCGAATGCGTAGGGGGTGCTACCGGCCATCAAGTAGGGCTCGGTCAAGTCTCCAGACGTAAGCAACCGGTCAAGGCCAATCAGGATGTCCGCAGAACCGACATGCCCAGTTTCGTGCCCGGTGATCAGAAAGTTCTCTATCGGAATTTCGATCACAGAAGCGATCAGGTCTAGAAAAAAGACCGCCGTCTGGTTGCAAATCACTTTGTTAGGCCGCGTTCCAAAACGCTTTTCCATTGCTTGAAAACTGCCCAAGTAGCCCTGTGCATACCGCTCGCGTCGATCGACCCCCTCCAAGCTGAGGATCTCTCGCTCGGCGGGGTTGACTCCCTCTGGCGCCACGGGGTTCTGAGTCCCCCCGTACTTGATGATGATGCTGCCATTCAAGTCGCTTTGGCTGACGGTCTCTGCGCCAGCGAACTCCGCTTTCGACACGTGCTTTGTGCGCATTCCTACGACAGTCGCCGCCGCCCCGTCCGCGTGTGCCCACAGGCCATAACTCGCTGAGGATGAGTGGTCGATCGTGTATGACCACCGCTCCGCGGTGACGACGGCGGCGAGTCCACCGCCGCGGACGGCGAGCCAGCCATGCGCCATATCAAGCGCGGAGAGCGCGCCGAGGCAGCCGTTAGTGAGGTCGATCCCCACGCAGCTCCCAGGGATCTTGCAGGTTTTCATGACTTCGGTCGCGACCGAATAGGAGGGAAGATAGTCACGCGACATCCCGGCGAAAATGACGAGCTTCAGATCCGCCGCGTTCACACCCGAATCGTCGAGGGCCCGCGCAAGCGCATCAGCACCCATCGAGCTGGGATGGTCTTCGTCGAGGGCGTGGCACACATTCTCCCAACCCTTAAAAATGCTGCCGTCTCCACCGGCTTCTGTGACGACTTCTTGCACAGGACGGGCCGGGGGGAGATAGACCCCCGTTCCTAGAATCGAAAGTGAATCACTCATGGCATTACTCATGATTTAGGAACCTCCGGCATTTCATCGTTCAGCAGGCGCTCGGCAGCGTCTGCGATCTGTTCCGCTCGCTTCTCCAGCACCTCGGTTTCGACCATCTGAGTCGGGTGGCCGACGATAATCGCAGGCAACGGCCGGTCAGAGGGCTGATAGGTCATGGCGCGGTCGATCTGATTTCCGAACGGCAGGGTCAGAATTGCGAATCCGGCGACGCCGGCACGCTGCAGTGCGATTGAGTCGAGCGAACTGCCCGACGAACAGCTGCCTCAATCAGATACTCCGCAGAGAACCAGTCCCTTCTCGCGGGAGAGCAGGCCGAGTAATTCACCGGGCATCCGCTGACTCGCATCCCCTTTGTTGAGGATTTCTTCCTCGACCTCGATCCCTCGGTCGCGAAGGGTCTGTTGCGCCATGCGAAGAATCGTGAGCGAGTTCGGCTTGCTGTGGTCGACGAACCGTACGCGTCGCTCCTTGGGTTTAAGGACGACCTCAACGGGGACAGGGGTGGGTCGCGGAATGGGGTCGACCAGGATCTCGCAGTTCACTTCGCCGCAGCTAACCAATTGCCGGGCGGGAACGTTCACCGAGCCGCCTTCGTTCTTTTCATTGGTGGATTCACTCATGTCGCGTTCTCCTTCGTTGCTTCTGCAGGATACGGCTAAGACTGTTGTTCGATTTTACGGGTCACGATGTGAGTGCTTCCCACCCAGCGAGGGATGACGGCCGAAAAACGCCCGCCCGCCGCACCGCACTCGATGAATGTCAATTGATCGGGGCTTTTCAGAGGAGAGCGCATTTCCCCTGGCACGACCTCGGCGAACGCGATCGGCTCTTTCGCGATCCGGCCCATCCGAGCGAGATCGTCCGTCTGACGTCTCGCGTGCTCATAGATGTACGCCCGCGCTTCGTCTCGACGGAATTCCTTGCTCACGAGTGCCATATGGTCGGGCGGAAGCACGACGACGAACCCGCCAGACCGGTAGTACCAGGCGGTCTGACCGGAGTGGCACATGCAATCGCCAATCGTGTCAAGAATGTGCGCAGCTGTATCGCCGTAGTGGTTATTGCAGGAGTTCGGTCCCTCGGTCGACATGACGGAGACGGCTGAAGCCTCTTCCGGGATTCCGAACTGGGTGTGATAGGCGCCCCACTCCGTCTCGGGATGTTCGGCCACACAGAAGCTGATGCGACCTGGATGGCCGATCGTGCCATGGGTCTGGAGGACTCCGCCCGCGCGACCACAAAAGAGGCGCATCATCTGGGCGAAGCGGCCAACAGTCGCGTTCGGCCGGCAGTTGGCCCCCAGCGCGTTCTCTTCGTGCGCGAAGCCGATCTGCGAGACCACGGGTCCGCTCACGATGACGAGCAACGCTGCCCCGCCGGTCGTCACCTCGGCCCCGCAGATATTCAGCTTCGGGTCGAGCAACGCTTCCGACAGGCTTCGCAAGAGCGATCCGTACTCCGTTGCACAACCGGCCATCACGGCAGTCGCTGCCGCCTGCTCTGCCCGCACGACGACGTTGTGCTCCGGGAACTCGCCGATGACGTCGTCTGCCTTCCAACCCATCGCATCGAGCATTGCGCCCACGACGCTTCCGTAGGGCGGAATGACGGGCAGCCCGTCCGTCCAACCATTATTCATACAATTTTCGATGTCTTCGAGCGTTTCGTAAGCCATTCTGGCTCCTCAATACTTGGCGTAACTTGGCGTAGGCGAAAGGCGAGAGTCCCGTCCGTCGACCGCGCCGCGCTACAAAGCAAGTCCGTGCGCGAGGACGGACAGCAGGTACGGCTTCAACTTCTTTCGCGGCAGAATCTTCGACTGCGTCATCGTCAAGACCGCGCCGATGGTGAGCTGCAGAGCGGCCTCCGCATTCGAGTCCGCAGGCAGCTCGCCGCGCGCCATCGCATTTCCGAACACCTCGCGCCAGCGGATCGTCATCGGATCGCCATAGCGCGCTCGAAGCCCCGCCTTGATATCCGGATTGGCCTGAACCTCGGCCGTCAGAGCCGGTAAGGCGCGGGCAACGTGAGGCCGAGTCATCTCGTTCACGATCTCCTCGAGGAGTTCGGAGAGGTCGTCCTCGAAGCACCCTGTGTCGGGAACGGGCCACTCGCCGTAGTCGGACAAGATGGCTTCCTCGACCAGCGGAGCGCGGCTCCCCCACCACTGGTAGAGCGTTGTACGTGACGCCCCCGACCGCTTGGCGACAGCGTCGAGGGTCACACCGCTGTAGCCAGCCTCCATGACGAGTTCCCTCGTTGCCCGAAGGATTGCGGCGTGCCGCTCGGCGTTTCGAGGCCGTCCTGGCCCCCTTGGGCGGTTTAGGCGGTTTAGGCGGTCCTCCGCAGCCTCGACTCTGCGGGCACGCACCATCTCTGATTGGGGAGCAGGTCTTGCTTGAGCCATTTCATTATTGTACATATTGTTCACCAATTAACAAGGTGAGTACTCCGAAACGATGCCTCTCGAAGTGAGACCACTTAAGAACGTTGGCGTAGAGATCCTCGGGTTCGACATCCGCCAGCCCACTACAGAAGAAGCGAAGGCCGAGCTCAGAGCGCTCTGGTATGACCACGCGATTCTCTTGTTCCGCGGACAGGACATCGACCCAGCACGACAGATTGCGTTCAGCCGGATATTCGGTCCGCTTGAGAAACATCCGCTCGCGGTGACGCGCTCGGACGAACATCCCGAACTCTTCGTGCTCGAAAACGGCGGCGAGAAGGACGCGGCCAATACCGCCTTCTACGACGATCAACCCATCGTCGGACGACTCGACTGGCATATGGACCTGCACTACACGGCACGGCCGAATCACGGGGCCCTGCTCCGCGCTGTCCAGATCGCGGGCGAAGGCGGTCTGACGGGCTTCGGCGACCTGGCTCTTGCCTACGACGCCCTCGACGAGGAGACCCAGCAAAAGATCGCCGGCCTCGAAGTTGCCTACCGGTTCGAGATGCAGCGGACGAAGATGCGCTTCGTCGATCTCGCGGGTTACGAGCCGGGACCCCACAGTCCGAAGAAGCCGTCCGACGTCGGCTTCCCGGACTTCCCGGACTCAATCTATCCCGCAGTGGTTGAGCACCCCATCTCGGGCAGGAAGGTCCTCGAAGTGGTCGAGCAATTCCTTGACCGCGTCATCGATCCCGAGAAAGCCGGGATGAGCGCTGATGAGGCGGACGATCTGCTGCGGCAGCTGGTCGCGCACACGCGACGGCCCGAGTTCCACTACTTCCACACTTGGGAACCCGGCGACATGATCCTCTGGGACAACTGGCGCGCGATGCACTGCACGACAGGCACCCGACCCGGCACGAAGCGCGTGATCAACCGAACGACGATCGAAGGAAACGTGACGCTGGGGCGCCAGCTAGAGGCGCCGGCCGGCACGTAGGAGAACGCTGATCAATGACACTTCCGAATTGATGCGTCGACTCGCCCCGGTCGAGCGAACACACCCCCTGCTGCCGGAGCTCTCGCCCCGCGGTGAACGTCCACGTGAACATTCACGCCGCGCGCAAGGACGACGTCCGCGTCGTCCTCCACAACCACCCTCGATTCGGGTCGGTCTGGGCAAGCGCTCGGCGGGTCCCGCCGGCCTACGACCAGACTTCGGCCATGGTCGACGGAGACATCCGGCTCTATGACGAGTACCAGGGGACGGTCGACGACGATCACCGCGGTCAGTCCGCTTCGGATTGCATCGGCGATGCAAAGTGGGCATTTTGCTCGCGAACCACGGCGTGATGGTGGTGGCCGGGTCGATCGCTCAGGCCTCCCTGCGCGCGGCCATACTCGAGTGGCGCTGTCGACATGCCTGGCATGTCGAGGCTCTTGGCGGGGGCGAACCCCTCGACCCGAAGGTCGCGAACGAGACCGGTTCATTGGCCGATCGAAACGGGCTCCCCTTCATGTGGGGGGCCGAGGCGCCAGCTACGCGCAGACCCCAAGATCTTGTCATCTGGGCACTAGGTCGTCGACGCACCGAAACCAACTACGATCCAGGAGCGAGCGATCACTTCTGCGATCTGGGTTCGGCCCCGGACAACTGATCTGAGGAACTAGCGCGGGAGACAGGCGGCAGTCGTAGTCGCCGGATCGAGTATCCACCGTTTCGAGACCACCCTAGCCGCTGTTTCTCGGCTCCTCGTCTTTCCCGGCAATGTATTTCGACGGCTCGCGAAAATCCGTTTCAGGTGCTCAGCTGAGGATGCGTAGGGCCGCCAGGGCCGGATTTCCGACCTCTCCGTGCCGCCGTGTGCCGCTCTGTGCCGCGCCCACAACGTAAGTCATTGATTTTCCTCACGGTCGGGTGATTCTTCGAACCTGAGGGCGATCTGCGAGCGATGAGCGAGTAGATCGTATGAGCGTGTCATTGGACTGCCTGCAGTCCATTGAGATGCGAAGGGAATGGGGGTTCGAATCCCTCCCGGCGCACCAACAATTGCCGTTTGATATCAGCTAGTAGAAGTCATCGCTGGGCGTCTATAATTGGAAGACGACACGAGTTTTGGCGCTAGTTTTTAGGACTAGCGTGCGGACGACTCGCAGAAGGCTTCGCTGATGTCGGCCGTACGATCATTCCCGCGGAATGTCGAACGCGTCGAGGGGCTCTCGGTCGGGATGAACGATCAGCCCACTCACATCGGTGTAGATCATTTCGTCGACGAGGCCGTCGTAGGCGGCGGTCTGTTGCGCACAGTCTTTGGGCGTTCCGCCGATCGCGAGCTGGTCGATCATTTCATCGTCGATCGTTTCTGCCGCGGCCTCGATTCGCCCCGCCGCCACCTCTGCGAGGCATCGGTCGAGCTGCTTGCCAAAGCCCTGCTCCCGGAGCATGAACTCATAGTAGGGATGTGGGTGGGCGACGAAGATCCCGCTGATCACGGCGCGCAGTGCCGAGCGGGCTCGCTCCCGATCCGTATCGACGGCGGACATCCCGGTGATCAGGAAGCGAAACTTTTCTGGATCACGCCCGGAGCGCTCGAGCGACTCAAACACAGCCGGTCGAATCACCTCGCGCACGTAGGCTGCGGAAGTCACTGCCCCGATCGCCAAGCCGTCCGCGATCTCCCCCGCGAGCGCGCGCATCTTGGGAAAAATTCCGGCCATCACGACGGGCACCGACGGACGGAAGGGGGCCGACGACGGTGACCAATCGATCGAGTGCGTTGCCCCCTCGTAGACGACGGAATCGCCCGGTGATGCACGCAGCATGCGACGAACGATCTCGACCGAGTCCCGCATCTTTGCGAGCGGTTTTTCGTGGCTGAGGCCGAGCCATCGCTCGGTGAGATAGCGGTTGCCACTGCCTATGCCGAGCATGAGTCGTCCACCCGAGAGGTCATCGAGATCGATCGCGGCGAGCCCCGTGGCGAAGGGCGTGCGGGCAAAGGCGTTCAGCACATAGGGGCCGATGCGAACCCGTTCTGTTCCAGCGGCAATCGCCGCGGCCATGGTCAAGCCGTTCCGATAGGCCTCGACACAGTAGACCGAGTCGAATCCTGCGGCCTCCGCGCGCTGCGCCTCGGCGACCGTCTCGGGAATTGACATCCCCACCCCTGCCAGAAGAACTCCTCGATCGAGCATCTTGTCTCCCATTCGTGCCGACGAAACGACGCGCGACTCTACCGCATATAGACCGCGCAGTGTTCAAATAGGTATTAAGGCCCGGCGGGGTCTAGGCAGTTGGCGGCGACGCGGAAAACGTCTCTACCGCCGCAGACGAAGTGGCGGCGGGGAAGCATTGAGGCTGAATCCGCTTAGGGGCAGATTGTGGAGGTGCCGCACACATTCGCGCCGGTATCGCGTCCCAGGGAGACGGTCCCCGCGCCATTGGAGCCGATCGTATTGCCCGAGTAGCCGGATCTGTTGGAATTGAAGCGGATGCCGAAACCTGCGTTCGAGCGAATGCCGCGCCCAGCTCCTATCGGCGAGCAAGAGATGGCTTGCCCACTCCCGGTACAGCTCGTGACCCCTCGAATGAAAAATCCGTTGAGGTCGACAGAGATTCCGTCGGCGTTCCCGTCAATCTCGATCCCTCAGGTGTTCGCATCGCCGATGAGGAGGTCACTGGTCAGGCGGTAGCTTCGTCCATCCCCACCGTCGATTGAAATAGGGAAGCCGGGATCGTCTCCTCGGGTACACCCCTTGCTGATCGCGCAGGTTTGATTGAGTTCGAGCACGCCGTCGACGGCTAACGCGGTCGTCGCGGTGAGAAGACAGACAGGCAGTAGAGTGAGAGAGCTAAGAGATCGAAGGTGCACCATGAGAACCTCAATCCGGGGGCATAGTGAGGAGGGCGTCCCGCTAGTCTGGCTGGGCACGTTCCACAGCCTGTTAGACTCAGCAACGGAGGATCCACCATGAGCGAAGTCACACTCGAATCTCTAGCCGCCGAAGTCGCCGACCTACGCGGCCGTGTACAACTCCTAGAAGACCGTGAAGAAATTCACCGCCTCACGCGCGAATACATGCAAGCCATGCACGACGCGCGCTGGGAGGACGCCATCGCCTGCTTTGCTGAAGAGGCCAGCTACGACCACGGCATTCTCGGGGAGCTGCGCAGCAAAGAAGACATCAAACAGTTCTACCGCGAGTTCATGCCGGGCTTCGAAGGTGCCGGCGGCTGGGCCTTCGACATGCTCACAAATCCGACGGTCGAAGTGAACGGCGACGATGCCTACGGCCGCTGGTTCCTGCTGACTCTACTCATCGACCCCGACACCCAAAAACCCGCATGGAGCATCGCCACCCTCGACTACGAATACCGGCGTGAAAACGGGCGCTGGAAATTTTTCAAGAACCACTGCATCCACGAGCACATGCTCTCGCCCTATGACAAGGGCTGGGGACCCGAGGGCGGATCCAAGGTTTCCGAGGCAACCGACATGGCGCCACAGATTCACTTCGAACGAATCAAAGAACAAGGAGGCAAGCAGCGCCCGGGGAGGCGCACGCGGTCGATTCGGGGCTGGACGGTGCCGACACTCGAGCCTTAGGCCCGAGTCGACCCTTCAAAAGCACCTGAGGAGATTCAGCGCAGATTCAGGCGTGCCCGGAGGTCGCCTCTTCATCGTGTCGGTCATAGACGCGACCGGTCGGCAGGGGGCCTGAAAGCGTGGCCCGCTGAATGATTCGATTGTCATCGACCGGGAATCCCATCGCGTAGTGAAGGCTTCGACGGTTGTCCCACAACACGAGATCATTCTCCGTCCACCAATGCTCGTAATAAAACTCGGGCTTTACAGTATGCGCAACGACGGCTTCGAAAATCTCGTCGGCTTCATCTTCAGGTAGACCGAGGATGGTCAGATAGCCGAGCGGGCTCAACAGAAGTGCTTTGCGACCATTCTCGGGATGGGTGACCACCATAGGGTGAGCGACGAGCGGAAAGTCCGGGACTTCGACCTGACTCGCCGGGCCTTCTTCTGGGGTGGCTTGCCGAACCTCGTGACCGGGCATTCCCCATGTTGTGCGGGCGAGATCCGTGTACTGCTGAAGCGTCTCGAGCTTTGCTATTCGCTCGGCCAATTCTTTGGGCAGAGCGTCGTAGGCCTTGGACGTGTCGGCCCAGAGCGTGTTGCCCGCGCGCTTTGACGTCGTCACCATTCGCAGCATCGAACCTTTGCAGATATTCGGCGTGTAGGCGGTGTCCTGATGCCAATAGGTCTGGCCCAGCCGAACGTCGCCGTCGATCACGCGAGCGCCGCCCGAATTCTTGCCTTGGCCGCCCAGCCAAATCAACTCCTCTTGTCCTTCGACGAGGAGTGATTTAACGGGATGGACTTCGAGGTCACCGAAGACCTTCGCCAGCTTCAGGTGCGTCTCCGCATCCGTCGCGCCCTCGCGAAAGAGTAGAACGCCATATTCCATCCAGGTTGCGTAGAGATCGCGCTGGACCTCTTGGGTCAGCGCGTTCGGATCAAGTCCGACAATCTCTGCGCCAATGCTCTCGAGCGGTTTGACCTCGAATCCAACCATGACGTGTGTTCCTCGTGAAGCGCCGAATCGCCGAATAATGGGGCGCGCGGCGGGGGGCAGCCGGGAGTGATGTCCGAATCAATAGGATCGTGTGATTCGCGAGCGTAGCGTATACTTGATCATCGCTGTGCCATCTTGGACTTCAGCAACGCGGCCGGCTTCGCCAATGAACAAGTGGATCGATTTAGGATCCGGCACGGGAAGTCGCCGAATCATTGGTGGCACCTTCAACTCTGGCAATGAGTCGGCGAACTCTCTGATGGTGACCAATCCTGTCAACTTCACGAGCCGCCTTTTAAGACTCGAATGAAACGGTTGAAAGCGGAACGCGATTCATGCACCACGCCTCGCCGACGGGGCGGCTACTAACTAAAGGAAGCGTGTCGCGATTGATTCGAGGGTCGCTTTGAATCGATCGGGTGCGAGAGGATGAGTCTGCCTCTCCGCCTCCTGAACCGTTCGCGCCGTAGTGACGGTGCCCACCGCGAGCAGGACTCGATCCGCGCCTGCCTCGAAGAGGCTCGTCACGGCGTCGTTCGGGGATTCTTCGTCGACACCCGCCATGATCGTGATCTCGAGTTCCCTCGGGTCGCGCCCTTCCGCCTCGCAGAACTCAGCAAGTCGCGCGAGATCCCTCGCCAGATTCTCGCTTCGGGTCACGCCCCTCGTTTCCTCGGACCCACTCCGCCCAACGTTCGACGAAGTGCCCGATGAGCTCCTCGTCTTCTCGAGCGACGTACCCCACCCAGAAGGATGCGACGGCGCCGTGGCGATCTGTGAGGCGCAACTCCAGGGAGTGACCGAGGATAGGCGCACTCGGTTTTTCGGAGGGGAGATCGCGGAGCTGTTGCAGATCTGAGCGCTGCCCTTGCTATTCGCCGCGAGTCTCTCTTTGTGTGAGTCTCGCATGCGGACCGCATCGGAGGGATTCGAGCAGATGCTATCAAGCCTGAATCGTCGATCGACTAGGGACGTTGACCGACGTGATTGCGACTGTGCGCCGTCGCGTGGCCCAGGAAGCAGCCCGGTAGCCCCTTCCAGGGGCTTAGTTGTCAGAACGTCTAGTGTCGGCGGTGCGGAAAACGGGGCTTATTTTGTTTATCCCTCGAGAGGTGCGCGGCGAGGAAGGGAAACGGGCCTGGAAGTTCTGCACATTGCATCAGTCCGATTTCGACGAAACTGCGAACCGGGCCGAACGCGTGATTCCGGTCTTCGTATTGAATCCGACCGACTCGACAACGTGCGGTCGACGCAGCTGAGTCCTACCGGCCCGGCGCCCCTCGCTGCGACGGGTTCTCGATCGACGGCGGCCGTTGCCGCGAGGACCGCAGCCGGGCCGCCTCGCCCCTGGACAAGACGGGCAGGCGCGAACGCGACGAGCTGACCCAGGCGTCTACGAAACCGCCGCCTAGCCGCGCCCGTTCGATCAGCGCCCGCGAGAGTGCGTCCCGCGGACTCAGGGCCGCCAACTCCTCGGCCTCCTCGGCCGCCTCGGGATTGCGACCGAGGCGCAATAACGCACCGATTCGGCGACGCCTCGACACGACGAGCGTGGGAATCGATTGAATGATCCGACGGTCGAGATCAAGAGCGCGATCGTCCAGCCCGAGTGCCAGGAATGCGATCGAGAGTCTGCCCTCCACGGAATTCCGTGCAGCCCCCGCGCGCGACGCGGCCCGAAGCCGACCGAAATCACGCGGCACGAGTCCGTGGCGCATTGCCCATTCGGGTGCCTCGTCGACGACCCGCCCGACCTCCAGGCCGCGCTCCGGATCGAAAGGCAACCCTGCGTCCGCGTAGTACCGCTCGACGCGCTTTAAGTTCTCCTGGTTCCGGTCATTCCGGCGCAGATAGACGGCGCTCTGCATGCTCCGAAAGACCCGTATCCAGTCGGGGTCATCGGCGAGATGAAGCGCGGTATGCCGCCAGGGCCGGTGCGCGAGCGGCGGTGTGGGAAATCCGATTCCAAAATAGACGTCAACGGCATAACGATCCAGCACGTCCGTCGCATCGAAGCGCTCCGACCCATCCGCGTTCAGCTGGAGCGCCAGATAATCCTCCATCACATGCGGTGAGACGTGGAGCGAACCATCGACGAAGGAGCGAAGCTTTGGAGCCAGGGCATAGCCGAGGAATCCGCCCATGAAATAGCTGTTGTAGAGCTTTCCCTCGAGGCCGGCGTCGCGAAGGAACTCGACCGCGTGCCCGTGATATTTCCCGGGATCGTAGGCATCGCGATAGCCTGCAAGCGACACCCCTTTCGAAAGCATCGGGCCGTCTCCGAGCCAGAAGAACCCGGGCAATAATACGCACGCAACAGCCGCCGGAGCCCACCGCATGAGATCCCGAAAACCGATCGTTCCCCTCATCGCACTCGACAGCAACAGGAGCGGGAAAAACCCCAACCAGAGGAACCGGACGGCAAATAACGGCGCAACAAGACCTAGCATCGCGAGTGGGAAAAGAGCCGCGTCCGGCGTACCCGGCTGCGCCCCACCCCGATTGACTAACAATGAGGCACGCGTGGCACCGCGCGCGACGCGAAATCGATGCACTATCAGCGCGAGCGTGAGGACCAGCAGAACCCAGTAGCTGAGCCAAGCGATAGGACTCGGTGGGAGGTTCGCCGCAGGAAAGGCAAACAGATCGAGCGGTAACCACTCATCCACGACCAGCGTCATGGCGGGCGCACCCCGCCGGCGTCGAAATAGAGTAGGTGTGCGCCGACACCAAGCGGATTCAAAAGAGTTGCGCCTGCGCTCAGCATGCTGCAGATCGCGAGCCGGATCGCGCGCGCGGACTGATCGGCGTCGACGGCAATCCCCGGCAAGCCGAGTTCCGCGAAGAGTCCGGCCGATGCCGCCGCGATCAGAATCGGCCCGAGCGGAAAACCGGGATGCGCGTTCGCCCAGAATCCACACAAGACGGCAACTCCCGCAACACGCCTCCAAGAGGGGACTTCCCGGCGCTGCAGCAAGAGTAGAGTCAGCGCGAGCGACGCCGCGATGGTGGCCAGTTCAGGGCGCAGCTGCGTCAGTCGGTAGGCCGACAGGATCACGAAGATCCCCAAGCCTACACTCGCGATGCTGCGGGAATCGCTGGCGCGGCGAAGAGCAACGAATACGGCGGCGAGGATCCCGATAACGATCAGAACGTGCAGAACACGCAGGCCCACGAGACCAATCGGCAGCGATGCCATATATAGAAACACATCGCTCAACCACGCCGCCGGAACCGGCGGCGAAGTACTCGTGTGCAAGAGGGGATCCGCGTTTAGCCACGGGCCCGAGGTCGCGAAGGATCTCCCGAGTGCGAGATGCCACCACATATCGTCCGTGAAGAGCGGTCGACCGACGAGAAAGAGGAAGTACGAGACCAGGGCCAACGCGGCGGCCGTCGCGCAGAACTCCGGTGGCGTCCACTTCGCCCGAGCATCCGCGGCGCGAGGGGCTGGCGGCAATGCCTCGCCTATTCCGGACTCCATACGATCCTGATGCCGGCCGTCGCCGCATAACTCCAGGGGTCGCGCCGAAAGCGCGCGCGAACTACCGAGTCCTCGCGCCCCACGGCGGGGTCGATCGAGAGGATGATGTTCTGGCCGTTGACGACCTGGTCCTGGCGGGTGAACCAACTACCGGTCGCGCGCAGGTTGACCTCACGATCGCCAAGGATGCGCAGCGCGGCGAACCGAGCGAACATGCTGACCTGGAAATCGCCGACGCGCGTAGCATCCACGTCCACTTCGACGCCCGGCCCCAGACTGTGATAGCTCTTCGTCGTTTGCCCTTGGGCCGACACAGTTCGGCAGGGCGCACATCGGTCAGGGTCGCTGCCCTCGGTTTCTGCAGCACCAAAGGCGATGGCGATCTCATCGCGCTGGTACATCCACTCAAGAGAAGGCCGCAACCTCACAGTTCGCCCAGCGACCTCACGCGAAAACGCCAGCCCGAGTCCGCCGCTCAGGATCACCGGTTCGGATTTCACGCGCAGCGACGTCCCCACATCGATCACCCCCGTGACCGGATTGCCGGCGGCCACATCATTCTCCGGATTGCGAATCGGATTGCCCGGGTCGCCCTCATTTAGAACCGGTTCATCATTGTCGACGGAATACGAAACATCAACGCGCGCGAAGAATCTCGGCCGAGTCGGAAGGAACGAAATTCGAGGTGTCGAGACTTCGGCGCTGGCCCCGAATAGCGCGAACAAAGCCTTCGAATCGCCTTCTTCAAACCCGCGCTCAAGGCTCTGACTGTCCGCGTCGCGCTCATGAACGAGGATTCCGGTCCCGAACGAAAGGCCCGGCAACCACCGCAAGTCCGTCGGATTCACCGTCGCGTTCGCGTCGGGTCGCGCACCCGCATCCGATGCCCGACCTTCTTCAGCTACCAGGACAAGGGCAATCAGGCCAAACGCCAACAGTCCTGCGCCTCTCTTCTGTACTCTTCTCAATGTCGTCGTGCTCCGAAAATTCGTGAATCCATCCGATGGCCTGAAACCACCTCGAAATCACGCCGTGCGCACGATTCCACATCCACAGCCAGTTCGTCCACAAATCTGGACGTATGGCCCTCAAGAGTAGCCGGAATCAGTGTCGTGGTTCGGAGAAACTGGTAGCGTACACAGATGATTCGTAGTGATCGTGGGATTTTTCGCGGCCTGCAGCGGGGCCGCTCCGCGATTGGGTACGTTGTGACGGTGGTGGCTTGCGTTCTGCTCGCGACTGCGCTCGGTTCGCCGCAGATTGCCCATGCCCAATCGAACGGATCGGGAACGGTTGATCAAAGCGCAGACGACCCATGGGCTGGCGTCGAAGAAATGATGGTCACCGGAAGCGCCATGGAAGGACTGCTGTCTTCAACGGGCACGTCCGTCACCGCCTTCGACGCTAACCAGATCGACGCCCTCGGCATCAAGGACGTCGGCGGACTCGCTCAGTTCACGCCTAACCTAGAAATCAAGACGGCCGGTGCGACCTCTGCGACGCTCTTCATCCGCGGAATCGGCCTGAACGATTTCACCGCCAACGGTTCGGGTGCGGTCGCCGTGTATCAAGACGATTCGCCGCTCAATCTGCCGGCCATTCAACTCGGACAACTTTTCGACGTCTCCGAAGTGCAGGTCTTGAAAGGGCCGATCGGTTCGGGCTCTGGACGCAACGCCAGCGCCGGTGCCATCAAGATCTACTCGAATAAGCCCACCGGTACTTTCGGGGCCAAGTTGCGGGTCGACTACGGAAACTTCAACTCCACGGACATCGAGGGTTTCCTCGAAGTTCCAATTTTCGAAGACATTCTCGCGACACGAATGTCTTTCAAATACGCAAACCGCGACGGCGTCATGAATAATCGTTGTGCAAGCCTCTCTGCGGCCGAGCGCCTGAACCCGACGGCCTGTGGCAGCGACCCGACACAAACGATTCCAGCAGACCTTTCCAAGAACCTCAACAATCTCAATAACTGGGCGGTGCGCAACTTCCTGCGTTTTGATCCGAGCGTCTTCTCCGACCTCGACATGAACTGGCTCCTGGGCGTCCACTTCGCCCGCACGGATCAGCTTGCCACGGTGGGACAGGCCTTCGGTGCCGCCGAGGGCGGCGTACTCGGGGGCGCTGACCGCGGGGGCTATATCCCGGCAGAGGTCGCCGCCGAGCGAGCCAGAATCGCCGCGCGGTTCCCGCCCTCGCCGCCCCCCTCACAATGCATCCGGTTCCCCGACCGGGCGGGATGCGATAGCCGCCCGAAGGTCGATTCCATCATCAGCAATCGTCTCGCCAGCCGGCCACTCGATTCGGCCCCTTACGATGGCGACTACAACCGAGATGGTTTCGAGCGCCAATCGACCTGGGGCGGCTCACTGCGGGGTGACTGGACGATCGATCCGGTCACGCTCACCTCCATTACGGGCTACGAATTCTATGAGCGAGAGCGGCTCACCGACGCGGACTACGGTCCTAATCTCCTCTTCGAGTTCGACACCGAGGACAAGGCCTGGCAAGTCACACAGGAAATCAAGGCGGAAGGCGAGCTCGAATCGACTCCGGTGACCTGGAGACTCGGTGGCTATGTGCTCTTCGAGGAGCTCGACTTCAAGCAAGAGACGCTGAAGGGCGTCGATGTGAATATCTTCAACGTCGACCAGGACTTTGAACAAACGACCCAGAGCTTCGCTGTCTACGGTGAGTTCACCTGGGAGTTCCTCGACGATCTCGAACTCGAAGCGGGCGCCCGGTATAACTACGAACAGAAATCGATCGACGCCGATGTTCTCGTGGAGAACAGAGGGGTCTGCACCAGCCACAAAGGCGGCCCGCCCGGCCAGCAGAACTGCCAGGATACCCAGGAATTCGACCACCCGACCGGCCTCGTGAAGCTTCGGTACTTCCTGAACGAAGACGTCAGCGTGTCGATGAAATATACGCATGGCTGGAAAGGCCCGCAGGTCAACGTCCGCGACGGCCTGACCCTGGCGGGCGCGCTGGATCTAGCGAAGCCCGAAAAGATCGACTCCTTCGAATGGGGTTTCAACGGGGACTGGTTCGACGACCGTCTGCACATCCAGGGAGCCCTCTTCTTCTACAACTATCAGGACTATCAGGTTTTCACCTTCTCGAACCTGATCGGCACTCCCCCACAACGGATCGTCATCAACGCCGACGACGCGCAACTCTACGGCGCTGAACTCGAAACCCGGTTCGAGCCAATCGAGCGTCTGATTTTCGACGTTCGCTTCGGATGGCTCGAGGGCAAGTTTCTCGACTTCACCCGGATCTCGAGACGACAGATCCGCTCCGCACCCAATCTTCCGGCCGACATCATCCAATTCCCGCTCGACTTCAACGGCAACCGACTCCCCAATACGCCGCGCTTCAAGGTCAGCATGAGCGCCGAGTACACCTGGGAAATGGGTAGTTTCGGGGAACTCACCCCTCGCTACGACCTCAGCTGGACGGACGACATATTCTTCGACCAAACCGAGGGCAGGGGCGCGCCCGGCGGCACTGACGGCAACCTCTTCCCGGACTACACGATCGGCCAGAAAGCCGTGGCCCTGCACAACGTACGTCTCACCTATCGCGCACCGGGCGGCAACCTGGAGATCGCGGGATGGGTCCGCAACCTCTCCAACGAGCTGTACAAGACGACTGCGTTCGACGCGAGTCAGGGCGTGCGCCTGATCGGCAACCTCCTCGGACTCCAGCGAACCTACGGACTGAGCATCTCCATCAAAATGTAAGACGTGGACAGTAGAATGGGCCTGGCACGAACCCTGCGATGGCATTGGGGATGTCCACTCCTCTTCGTTCTCGCCGCCCTCCGTTCTGTCCCAACGCCCGCTGTGAATCCCGAAAGAATCCGCTTACTTGGCGATACGTGAAGAAGGGATTCTTCTTTCGAGACCGAGTGCCCAAGAAGATTCAGCGGTACCGCTGTTCTCAGTGCGGACGCTCTTTCAGTTCACAAACGTTCGCGGTCGACTACTGGCTGCGGAGAGCGGAGCTCCTCGGACCGACGTTTCATCGCCTCGTGTCCTGCTCCGGGTTCCGCCAGATCGCTCGCGAGTTCGGCGTCTCGCATTCAACTATTCGGGGTTTGAGTGATCGGTTGGGGAGGCACTGTCTCTTGTTCCAAGAGAATATGAGGCCGGCTGGGTGTCCGCGGGAGACGCTGGTGCTTGACGGCTTCCGCACTTTCGAGCACAGCCAGTACTGGCCCATGGATCTGAATCTGGTCGTGGGCCAGTCCTTGTTTGTGTACGGCTTCAATGATGCGGAGCTGCGGCGCAGCGGCTCTATGCGCGCGAAACAGAAAGAGAAACGCGTCGCGCTGGAGGAGAAGTTTGGGAGGCCCGACCCTAAGGCGACGGAGCAGCAGGTCGAGAAACTGCTGCGCCGTATTATTCCTCCAGGCGGGGACGTCGTGCTTCGAACCGATGAGCACCAAAGCTATCGACGGTCGATCAAGCGACTTCGGGACCGAACTTTTCGGCACGAGCAGACCTCGTCGAAGAAGGCGCGGACGACTCGGAATCCGCTCTTTCCAGTGAATTTGTCGGACATGCTGCTTCGGCACTGCAGCGCAAATCACAAGCGAGAGACGATCGCGTTTTCGAAGCGGAGGCAGTCGCTTTTGTACCGCGCTGCAATCTGGACGGTGTGGCGGAACTTCATGAAGGATCGCTCGGAGAATGCGAAGCGGGGGACCCCGGCGATGGCTTTGGGATTAGTGAAAAGCAAAATGAGGATCGAGCAGATCCTGAGCGAAAGGCTCTTCGTGATGCGGATGGACCTCTCGGAATGGCTGACGGATTGCTTCTTTGGGCGGATCCCGACGCGAGCGATCGAGCGCTGCGTCTCCCACGATGTGAAGTACGCGGTTTAGAGAGAAAGCGGAGCGTTTGTGGCACATTAGGCACGGATTCGAACTCTTTTAGGCCCAATTAGTGGTCCACGTCTCAGGTCTTACGGAATCGCATAGCCGAGGGCACGTAGCTGATTGAGTTCCATCTGGTCGAGCTCGATCTCCGGCGTACTCACGCCCCAGGGCGGCGGACGGCTCTCGAAGTACCCGTCGATCATCGACCGCATGTTCTCTGCGACGTCCTCCTGCACGTCGAGGACATTTTTCAGTTCCGCCGGTTCGTCACTCGAATCGAAGAGCTCTTCGGTCCGCGCTCCCGTTGGAGGTCGCGTGGTGATGAACCGGTGAGTCTCGTCGACGACGGAAACGATCGGTGTTTTCGCATCGACCGGCTGACCCCAGCCCTGCTCGATATGCGTGTATAACGGAACTGGATCGGGGGCCGGCTCGCCCGTGGCCGCCGCGACGATCTCCGGGAGCCTCGAGCGACCATCGGTGTCTGGAAGCGGCGGTAGTCCGAGCAGGTCGAGGACCGTCGGCCAGACATCGACGCCCGCGGTGCGCGTGTTGATGACGATGCCGGGATCGAGCTTGAAGGGGAAGCTGATCGCAAAGGGCACTTCCGTCGTCTCACGGTAGACACTCCGTGCGTGCCCCTCGAAACCGCGCTCGTAGAACGCTTCGCCATGGTCAGAGGTCCACACGATCACAGTCTTGTCGAGCTGACCGGTGTCGGCAAGGTGCGCCAGCATTCGGCCGACGACATTGTCGGTATGCAGAATCGAATTGTCGTACACGTCGGAATAGCTGCTTCCAAAGACCGCCGTATCCGCGTCGTAGAGATATTGATGGACATCCATCAAGTGCAGATACATGAACCATCGCTCGTCCCCATGCACGCGCAGGAACTCCACCGCAGAATCGACGACATCGTCATCCGTCCCCTCGAGAGTGATATTCGGGTTCTCCTGGCGAACGCGTTCGTCGCGCCGCCGGGGCTGCGGACGATCGTAGACCTCGAAGCCCTGGCCGAAGCCGAAATTGGGGGCCAACCAGCCATTGCGCCAAATGCCTGCGGTGCGAAATCCCGCCTCCCGAAACACCTCGGCGGGCATCGTGGCTTCCTCCGGGATCGCGTGTTGCGATCGGAGCACGCCCGTCCGGACGGGATAAAGCCCGGTCCAGAGCGAGGCCATCGAGCACTTCGTCCATGACGACTGCGACAGGTGGCGGCCAAACAAGACGCCGGAATTCGCCATGTAATCGAACATTGGACTCGTCTCGCGCTCATAACCGTAGGCACCCATGCGATGGGCGCGTAGCGTGTCGACGAGAACGAAGAGCACATTGACATCGGTTCGGTCCCGCAGGGCGAGCAGGTCATCGACACTGCCCACCTCACGGGGATCCGATTTCCGGATCTCGAGGAGTGTGAAGCCGGCATAAGCCAGAAAGGCGGCTACGACCAAGCCCAGAAAAATTCGCGAACGGAGTGCTTCTTTCAACATTTTCTAACACTATCCCGTTTCTACGGGACACTCCAAGGACTGCAAGGCGCATCGAGCCTAAGCACGAGTCCCCGTGTGGAGTGGATGTGTCGGACGCAGCTAGCAGGCAGGTCGAGGCCGCCCGTACAACTTTCGAGAATTAGGAGAAAGGTGACCGCATGCCAAGATTTGGTTGTCCCCCGCTGACCGTTGCGTCGGCGGCGGCCGTGCTCATGATCGTGCTCGGTTGGGGTGGACTCGGGTGCTCGGACCCCGATGGGCTCGAAGACGCGCGCCAATTGCAAGCGGCCGGTCGGCTCGAGGAATCCCTCGAGCCCTTGCGAGGCTTGCTGACCTCGACCGAGCATTCGGCCGAGATCCACTACCGCTACGGGATGGCCCTCGCTCGAACAGGACTCCCCGGCGTGTCCATCTGGTCCTTGCGCAAGGCGCAGGAAGATCCCGAGTGGGAGGCGCGGGCCTCGCTCGAACTGGCCCGCTCGTCGCTGATTTCTCACAATTGGGTGAACGCGATCGAGGCAGCCGGCCGCGTTCTCGAAGCGGAGCCCGACAATCTCGATGCGCTCGATTTTCGTGCCGAAGCCTACCTGGGACAGATGACGCATCCCCACCTCGCGCTCGAGGACCTGGAGCACGCCATCGATCTCGCCCCGGAAGCAACCCGGTTCAAGACCAGCCGCGCGCGCGCCCTCATCATGACGGATCAGATCGACGAGGCGACCGAGGCCATTACCGAACTTGAGGACATCTACCGGAACGCGTCCACCGCGGAGAAGCGAGTCCTCGGCCCCGTCTGTGCGCTGCGCGTCGTCTTCAATCGCGAGAAGGGAGAGACCGCGAAGTCGGACGAGGAGCTTTTGGAATGTCTCGAAACCCATCCGGCCGACGGCACCGTGATCAATACCGCAATCGATATCTACGATCGTAAGGGCGAATACCAGCGGGCGACCGACGTGATTAGGAACGCGCTCGAGCGCGCGCCGACTTCGCTTCGATACCGCACTTTGCTGGCGGCTCGGCTGACCGGGATGGGTCGGGCGGAAGAAGCCGAGAGCCTCCTTCGAGAGGCCCTCGAGATGGACACGCCGCGAATGGCGGAAAGCACCTGGGTCGCGCTCTCCCAGCATTTCGCCGAGACCGGCGATGTCGCAGCAGCCGCGGACGCGTACGGCCAGGCCATCCAGTTGTCACCGGAGGTCTCCGAACGCGGTTGGCTGACCTATGCCGACCTGCTGGCCGGAGCGGAACGAAACGACGAGGCCCTCGAGGCGGCGAAACACCTGAAGGCCGAGCACTATCGCAATCTGATCGAGAGTCGTGTGCGTCTCAATCAAGGCGACGCGCAGAAGGCGCTCGAACTCCTGGACAAAGTTTTGCCGCTCTGGCCCAACAATGCGGGGGCGCGGTATTTCGCTGCACGGGCCGCTGAGCAGCAAGGCCTTTTCGAGCGGGCCGTCGAGGAATACCGCCAATCGGTTCGGTCCGATGCCGCTGCGACCGATGCCGGCCTGCGTCTCGCACGGCTCCTCTGGGCACTCGGGGATCGGCAGAGCGCCTGGGTTGTCTGCCATCACCACGTACTGGCGCAGCCGGGTGACCGCGACGGGAATCTGTTCATGGTGCGCATGGCGCTCGTCCGCGGCGGCGGCTCGCTGAGTAACCAGCTGAAGCAGGTTTCGGAGACGGCCCATTGGCCCGCGGCGATCGAGCTCTACCTGGACGGCGTAGCCGAGATCAGCGGTCCCGAGGCAGCATTCGAGCGCCTTCGCCTGCTCTCCCTCGACTTGACCCAATCGTGGAATGCCGATGCCTTACGCTCGGCCGTGCGTCAGATGATCGCGGCCGGGGACCCGGCCGCTGCGAGGATCGCTGTCAAGGCAGCCCTCGACGCCCATCCCGAAGATGCCGCGTTCCACGCCGTGGCCGGTCTCGAGCTCGAGCTGCTCTCCGGTGACCCTGCTGACGGGCAGGCCGAATACGAACGGGCGATCGGACTCGACGGGAACGAAGCGCACGCGCTCGAATCGCTCGGCCGAGTCGCCGCCGCTGGGGGCCGGGAAGACGATGCCCTCGCCTATTTCGACCGCGCCGCCGCCGCCAACCCCAGCGAGCCCGAAGTGCAGATCCGCGCCGCACGTTTGGTGGCGAAGCTCGCCCCCTCGCAAGCCACCCCGCAACCCGGCGAGGCCATATCGCCAGCACCTGCGTCGAAGGCGCGCTGGCTCGCCGTTGCGCGCGAGTTCCCGTGGCTGATCGAACCCCAACTGCAGCTCGCTCGGATCGAACTGGCAGGCCAGCCATCCAATCACGCCCTAGACCTGACTCAGCGGGCGGTGCGCCTTGGAGGCGGGTCCCCCGCCTGGACGTTGCTGGTCGAAATCCATCAGCAACGCGGCGAAACGGAACTCGCCGACAAGGCACGTAAGCAGATCCAGATGCAGCTCAAGGCGCGTCGAGCCAAGGTTCCCGAGCCCCAGGAGGCGCAGCCTTCGGCCTCCTGACCGGCTGCGAAGCTGGAACGGGATCCGAGCGTAAAATTCCCCCGGGTTATCCAAGGGAATTTCTCTAAAATACTAACCGCGAATCCACTCATCTATGAGAGAATTACGATTCCGAACCGCAGGGTGAAATCAATACAAGCTGGGGTTCAGGTTAGGCAGTTCAAGCGAGTGATGTCCGAAGCGTACGTGCATGTTCGGGACACTCGACGAGACAGAGTATCTCTGAAAACTTTTGGAACTGAGGAGTGAGACAATGCTGTTTGGACCGATGAGAGTTGGAATTTTGAGCACTGTGGTCGGGTTATCGTCCGCAGTGCTGTTGACGGCGAGCGTGACGAACGCCGCGCCGCGGTACATCTCCGGAACGGGAGGCGTGTTAAACCCCTCCACGGGGTCGAGCCCCTTCGAGCGAGGTCCGATTCAGGTTTCGGCAATCGGTGAAGCCGATGGGACGGCCACGAACGCAACGAGCGTCGGCAATCCGTTCACGGTTCCGATGGGCGCAATTGAAATCGCGGGGCATCAGGAGCGGGCCTTCCCCACCTTCGCCTTCGTCGTGCAGAACTCGTTCGATTATGCGACCACGCAACCCTTCAGCGAGCGGCTTGAGCCGGGAGCGGGCGCCGCGGCTGCTGGACCGATCAACTTCTGTCCGCCCCAGGCGGATCCGGATCCTCTGAACGGCAACCTGGCTTGTACGGCCTTCACGGCCCCGGGCACAGGGAATTACACTGTCCGCATCGGAATCGACCAGCGCCGGGACGGCGGCGGGACGCCGCTCGGCGTCGCTTTTGGTGGCACGCTGCGCCTCGCGCGCAATATCACCAACTCGAACGTGTGGTTCGGCAAGCCGCCCTTCCTGCCCCTCGGCAACACGACAGGCATGCAGCGCGCCTCGAAGCAGCCTAACTCGGCTGTCGACATCTGGACGCCTGGCCAGGAAAACTTCGGCTTCAACACCAACGGGAACGTCAAGGGTCCGCAGTACAGCGTGATGCTCACGCCGAGTGGTAAAGCCGCATCCGTCACCGCAGGGCCGTTCCCGGCGACGGGCACGGACGATCCGCCGGATCGCGGCTGGGGCTTCAAGATGACGACCGGCGCGGTTACGGGCTCCGACGTTTATCCGCCGCTCGGAGGCGCGACGCCCTTCTTCTTCTTTGCCTCGACCGGTAACGATACCGTCACGCCGAGCGGAGAAATCCGAAACATCGTCCTGATCGGCGGAGGCGTTTCGCTGTCCGGCGCGTCGGGCTCGCTGTTCAATCGGGTCCAGGTCCTCGACATTGCAATGGTCGTCCCCGAACCGGCGCAGGCCGGCGGCCTCGCGGCTGGACTGGCAGGAATTCTGGCGTTGGCCTGGGCGCGACGCCAGGCCTAGCGAGTCCCCATCGCCACTCCGGCGCGCACGCTTGTTCGCGCCAGAGACGGATGGGATGCATTCGCGTTCGTCAGAGCGGATGAAGCCGAAAACAAGACTGAGAACAAGGAAGGGGCGATCTAGCGATCGCCCCTTTTTTTGTTGGCGACCCTTTTGTTGTTGGCGGCCCTTCACAGGTTGAGACGTGGACAGTTAATTGCGCCTAATCCCGCCAAGCGAAGCCCGAAGCCCGCGTCTTTACTACGGATTCTCTCTTACACCGCATACCTCGCGCGATGCGGCGAGCACCGCTCGATTGCTCGCGTCGGGATCCGGCCGAAATAGCAATCCAAGAGCCATTTCGAGAGTTCAAAACGCTCCGGGAAAAGTCTTTTCCCCAGAATCTGCTCGACGTTCATCGACCTCTTCACCAGCCCCAACGCCATCGCCGGTGTCCCCCGCTTCGCATTCTCCGATCGATCCTTCATGAAATTCCGCCAGACCGTCCAG
>JBDNFB010000122.1:0-53360 GCA_041690055.1 Myxococcota bacterium
AATGGTTGCCGCCGGAAGGGATGCCCTCGACGATGCGAATGGGGTCGCCGGTCGTGGCGAGGGTATCCGGGCCGGATTCGGAGAACGGCACACGGACGATGGCGCCGCCTTCGCCTATATAGACATGGCCTTGATGGAAGTCGAGGCCGTGGGGCTGATCGAGGCCGGCGAGGAAGACGCGCTGGCCATCAGAGCGGCCATCTCCATCCCGATCACGCAGAATGTGCAGAATTTGGCCCGTCCGGGGCTGGCTGATCAGAAGATCGCCACCCGGGCTGAATTGCATGAAGCGGCCCTTGGGGATGCCCTCGGCGAAGAGCTCGATCTGGAAGCCCTCGGGCAGCTGGAACCGGGTCTCGACCACGCTGTCGGCCGGGGCATCGATTCCGGTCCCGAACAGGGTGCTTAGGATCGGACCGTTGACCGCGAATTTCTCCGGCAGCAGCAGGGTACACGACGTGATTCCGGCCATGATCAAAACGACTGCACCAATCGCAAATTTCCGCATCAATTGCCTCCATTTCAGCGGCGCGAGAGTACCCTAGGCGCCGCGCTGCGCCCGACCGCAAATCGGCTTGGCTAGACCCGTCAGATTCGCTCGTAGGGAAAACCCTTTTTCCCCCTGGGACCTTGACGAAAGCGCTTGTTTGGCGGATACATAGGCCCTTCAAACACCGGCCCAAGCCGGAGGCAGGTCAACATGCAGAAGATTAAAAAAGGCGACCTCGTACAGGTCATCAGTGGTGCCGGATCAGCGAAGGCCGTTCAGGGCCGAGTGATCGCGGTCGATACCGCAAAGAGCCGAGTGCGCGTCGAAGGCGTTCGACTCCAAAAACGACATCTCCGCCCGGGGCGCAGCGGCGCTCGCGAAGGTGGCATTGTGGAAACTGAAGGTTTTGTCGATGCATCGAACGTGATGCTCGTCCATCCGAGTGACAATAAGCCCTCTCGCGTTCGAGTCGAAGAACGAGACGGCAAGCGTGTACGCGTCTTCGCTCGGGGTGGGGATCTTGTCCCCGAGGCCGCGGGGGCCTAACAGGATTCTCGGGGTTGAGCGATCCACCCCGACTCATCCTGACTCGCTTCGCTCTCGCTCGATAACCTCTCTGGATTTTGAAGAGGACCTTTAGATAAAGGACCTCTTCGATTATCCTCTAGGCCATCACCGCGAGATCAAGCCCGCGAACCCCACAGTTAGAGTTAGAGCTTTGCCTCAAGCGGGGCGAACCCAGCCGCGGGATCCGATCCACGGGTCTCCGGATGAGTTCAAAAGCAAGACTGCAGAAAATTGCAGGAAAGAGAACAAAGCCATGGCGAAGAGTAAGCGCGAGCAGATCAAGCTTGAGTCGACGGCGGGAACCGGGCACTTCTACACCACGTCGAAGAACCGGACCAACACGCCGAACAAGCTTGAGTTCAAGAAGTACGATCCCGTCGTGCGAAAGCACGTGATCTACAAAGAAACGAAGCTTAAGTAAACGCAACCAGACAACGAGTAAGAATCATGCGTTCCTCATGCGTACCGAGGCGGGGGCTGCGGAGCATGATGACCGACCAAAAAAGAGAGTAAGGAGGGTTTTTGAATGGCCTGGGTGATCACCCGAATGTGTCGAGACTGTGTGGATATGGCGTGCGTCGAAGTCTGTCCGGTCGATTGCATCGTTCAGCACAAAGACAAGACGGATGCACCTGGCTACGAGAACCAGCTCTATATCGACCCGGAAGAGTGCATTAACTGCGGCGTATGTGAGCCGGAATGCCCCTGGGAAGCGATTTTCGAGGACGAACAGGTCCCGACAGTCTTTGAAGCGGATATCGCGGAGAACGCGAAGATCGTCGAAGAGCGCGACGATTTCATCGTGCCCGAGCGCGATGACGCGGAAGTTCCGACCACGGATCAGATCGCAGAAAATAAGCAGAAGTGGGATTTCGCGTAAGCGTCCTGCTTTTTTGAGGGCGGCTCTCTTCGAGAGACCGGCCTTCTAGCGAAAATGAAAACGGCCCACTTCTTCGGAAGCGGGCCGTTTCTTTTTCGGGCTACGGCTAAAACGAGGGACCAAACGAGGGCGACGCCGTTGGCGACTAGGAGACGGTGCTACTCCCGGCCGGCCTCGTCGAAGGCCGCTTCCATGATCGGGACGATGCCGTCGATCTCCGCATCGCTGGGAGGCTCGGGCAGGGTGGCCGTCCAGAGACGCAGCTGCTCGATGGCTTGATAGATCAACATCCACTTCCCGCCGACGGGGCGTGCGCCGCGCTCCTCCGCATCGGCGAGGAGCTGTGTGCGTTCCGGCGCGTACACGGCGTCAAGCACGACCATCCCTTCGGCCATCGCTTCCGCGGCGACGGGCGAGACGGCTTCGTTCAGCCCGACACTCGTCGTATTGATCAGCAGGGAAGGGCGGAGCGACTCGAGATCGCCGAGCGCGCCCGCTGCGTGCGCGCCGAGTTCGCGAACGAGCTTTTCTGCGCGCTCGCGGGTTCGGTTCAGGACGAAAACCTCGCAGTCCCGCTGTCGCAGGGCGTAGACGAGGGCGCGGGCGGTGCCGCCGGCGCCGAGCACAACGGCGCGCTGCCCCTTCACGGGCGTCTCACGCTCGAGCGCGCGGAGGGCACCGATCCAGTCCGTGTTCGTGCCGACGAGTCGGTCGCCTTTTGGGTCGCTTAGGAGCGTGACCGTATTGATCGCGCCGATCGCGTGGCCGACCGCTTCGACCTCGTCGACATGCTCGAGCATGGCCTCTTTGTGCGGAATCGAAACCGCAAGCTGCCGCACCCCCTCGGCGCGGAAGCGGCGCATCGCTTCCGGAAGGTCCTCGGGCGTGACGTCATGGGCCGTGTAATGCGCATCGATCCCGAGCGCGCGGTAGGCCGCGGTATGCATGGCGGGGGAGCGTGTATGACCCGCAGGATGCAGCACGATGCCGCAGGCATAGTGCGCGGCGTAGTGCGCGGAATGGTGCGCGGAATGGTGCGCGGCATGGCGCGGGGAATCGGTCACAGCCGACTTCGTTCGAGCGCGGCTTTCAGGTCCTGCCAAACATCGCGCCGATTCTCAGGCGTGTACTGACGCAAGACATACGCCGGATGCAGCGTCGGCATCAGCGGGATATCGCGGTAGCTCTGCCAGAGGCCACGCTCTCGCGTGATCGCGACTTCGCGACCGAGCAGCAAGGTGGCGGCGGGTTTACCGAGGGTGACGATGACCTTCGGTGCGACGGCTTCAATTTGGCCGTCGAGGAAGGGCCGACATGCCGCGACTTCGGGCGGTAACGGATTGCGATTCTGCGGCGGCCGGCATTTTACGATATTGCAGATGTAGACGTCGCTACGCGAGATGCCGATGCCTTTCTCGATCATTTGCGTGAGGAGTTCGCCTGCACGTCCGACGAAGGGGCGACCCTGTCGGTCCTCTTGCTCTCCCGGACCTTCGCCGACGAAGAGGATATCCGCGTTCGGGTTGCCCTCGCCGAACACAATCTGCTGGCGTCCTGCGCAGAGGCCACAGCGTTGGCAATCGCCGAGATGGCTGCGCACTTCATCAAGGCTCGGAACTCGTCCCGCCCAAGGCAGCCCCTCGCCATCGGGCGTGGCGATGTCGGGCACGCGTGCGGCGACGGCCGGACGCGGCCGAGCGGGTTGTGCGGGCTTGGATTCGGTCGTGCTTTGTGTGCGGGGCGAAGCGGGCGCAGGCGTGGCTGTGGCCGTGGGGCTCGAAGGCGCCGAGGCCGCCGTTTGCGTAGTCGCCGGCGCGTCGGGCAAGCGCTCGAAGCGCTGCACATCTTCCTCCGAGAACTCCTGGAGCAGCGCACGAGCCGACGCGATCAGCGCGCGCGCTTCCACCTGCGGGTCCATCTCTTCGGCTGGCGCATCCACGCCTTCGTCCGGGTTCATTGCTCGTTAGCTCGCATCTTCGTTCAGATGCTCGAAGGCATGCCGGAGCAGTGCTTGATCGGAGGCGGGATGCGCAATGCTCGGGACGTGGAGAGATGCCGAATCCGCTTCGCCGCGAGTGATCGCGCTTTCGGTCGTGCCGTGACGCTGGGCCTCGATGCGTTCCTCGACCTTGAACTGGAAGCCCGGGTCGTTGGCATCATCATGACAGCTGCCGCAGATCTTGAGGATCACGCAAGAATCGCATTTATCGCCGAGGGAAATGATCGTCCCCACGCGCTTGGCGTTTTTGCCGATATGGTCGCCGCCGGCGCCGTGGCAGGATTCGCATCCCACCCGCGCCAGATCCGGTTGATCTCCGAAGGCAGCGCCTTCCGGGAAGCCTCCGGTCTTGCCATACGCCGTCGTGTGACATTGCAAGCATTCGGCTTCGCCGGCCTTGGCTTCCTTGGCGAGCGTTTCCACGGCGTGCCCATGCGGGCTCTCTTCCCAGACCTTGAATTCTGCTTCGTGACAGGACTGGCAGGCATCGGAGCCGACGTAGTCTGCCTGGCTCGGCAAGAGGTCGCGGGCGGGGCCGCCCTCCATCAGTTCCGCGCGTTCCGCGTTCGAGAGGGCGGCAATGCCCTTGTGCGAGACGCGTTCGTGGAAGGTGGCGTATTCGAAGCCGAGCGAATGCGTGGAGTTATGGCAGGTCGCGCAAACTTGTTCGTAATCTTTCCCCTGGCCGCTGCTGTCTGCCGGATCGCTCTTTGCCGGAACAAAGTTAGGCGAGAGATGTGGCCCGCCGCGTCCGTGACAGGATTCGCAGCCGACGTCTTCGAGATGCGCGGGCTGGCGGCGGAAATTGAATCCGCCCGTTTCTTCGAAGCCGACGACATGACATCCGACACAGTCTGTCCGGCGATCCGCGCCGTGGGTCACGAGGGTGTCGTAGGCCGAAGCGTGAGAGGTGTATTGCCAAGTGGCATATTCGGTCTCGTGGCAGGTACCGCAGACCTCGGAGCCGCTGTAGCCCTTCGGGTCGAGGATCATTGGGATGGTCGTTCCCGCCGCCTGAGCGATCTTCATGCGCAGGATGGCGCCGTCGCGCTTCTCGTCCCATCCGCTGCTGCGGTGCCGGATACGGCCTTCGGCATCGAGGACCGTCACGACGGGCACACCGCCGGTGATGCCCCAGCGATCGGTCGCTTTGTCGCCCGGATCCAAGTAGGGATCGAAAAAGTCGAGTCCCAGATCCTTCATCGCTTTGCGAATGGCTGAGGGCTGATTCTGGAGTGAGACTGCCACGAGCCGCGGCTTCTCTCCCTTCATGCCTTCGAGCGTTTTCTTGATCGACTCGAGCGCCTTGTGGCAATGCGGGCAGGTGTGGAGAAAGAAGATCACGATCGCCGCGCGACCGCGAAGGTCTGCGATCTTCAGCTGCTCGCCGGTGGACATGGCGAGCACCCCGAGCTCGGGCGCGTCTGGGTAGGCGAAGAGCGCGCCGTTGGCAGCTGTGTCAGACGAAGAAAGACGCATCCGTTCGCGAAGATCCTTCTCCACGGCGCCTTCGATATCGCCGTCGGTCGGGAAGCTGGCGAGGCCAAACGTCATGTAGCCATCCGCATCCACAGAGATCGCGGCCATCGGCGAGCGGAGGCGGAAGGTGCGCGTGATCGAACCCGATGAATCATCGATGATCGGGAATTGCAAATCGAGCTTCTTACTGAAGCGCGTCAGGGTCGACGAATCGGATCCCACGCCGATCCCCACGACCTGAAAATTATTCGCAGCGGCTTCCGCGGCGATGGTGCCGACCGCCTTGCTGACCGGCGTCGCCTGATCGAGCTCGGGGTTGAAGAAGTAGAAGAGGATCCGCTGGCCAAGGATGTCGCGGACAGCGAGCCGCGTGCCGGCGAGGGTGGTCCCTTCGAACGCCGGGATGGGACGCTCGTTCGGATTGCGCGTGGCTTTCTCGGCGGGCGGTTTGCGCGAGCCCTTTTTCGCGCTGGTGTTCGAAGCAAGCGCTGTGCCCGAGCCTGTCGCGTCGTGCGCGTGGGCGGCAGCGGCTTTCGAGGCCGCCGCAGAGGCGGTTCCAGAAGAGGCTGAGGAAGAGGCTGAAGAACCGGCGCTGCTCGATGAAGCGGAATCGTCGTCGGCGCAGGCGCTCGAAAAAACCAGGGCCAGAGCTAGGCAGAGAATCGAGAGCTGTTGACTCTCGCAGATCGAATTGGGCATCGCACCATTTTAGCAGGCGTGTGCCTTCTTGCGGGTTTCTTGCAGGTCAGAACGGGGTCGGACGAGCGGAAAAGAAGGAGGCGAGAGCCTGCGGGTTCCCTCTAGGAGAGGGCCTTCTTGCGCTCATGGAGCTCGGCGAGCATGGCCTTGAAGCCGGTGTTCGAGCCTTCGAAGGTCAGGGCCATCTTAATGTTCTGAATCGCCCCTGCGAGATTGCCGGCTTTGAGGTCGGTCTCGGCGCGTCCGTGGAATTGGCGGCCCTGGGGCGTCGCGCCGCAGAGCTCCGCCTTGCGCTGAATATCATGTGCCTGGCGCGCCTCGGCGAGCTGAATTCGGAGATTGTCTCCCTCGGAAATCTTGTGGTCGTAGGCCTTTCGTCGCCGCGCGTCACGTAGGACGCAATAGGCTTCCGTGACCCGCTTGGAGATCAGCCCGCATTGGTAGCGGAGTTCCCCTTCGAGGCCCCGATTCGCATCCGGGTGAAAACTCCGGGAGACCGTGTGGAACGCACGTTTGATGTCAGTCGTGCTCGACTCCGGCGCCACATTGAGGAGTTGATAGTAATTCAGCTCGTCCATGATCTTGGCGAGTGCGGTGATCTCGAGTGGATCAATTGCGGAAACCGACATCGGGTCTGACTACTCCTTGCCGTTTAAATTGACGGGCTCTTCGGGATCGGAGAGGTCGGCACCTGAGGTATCGAAGAAATCGTTGTCGTCGCCGGCATCGAGACCGATTGCGGGGTCAGCGTCTTTGATGGGCAAATCGAGCGGGATCTCTTGGGTGATCTCGGGCGGCGCTTCGTCCGTGAGCTGAATCAATTCTTCGTCGTCCATCGATTCCAGGTCGGCGCTGTCGAGATCGAGATCTCCAAGGGCATCCGTGTCGAGATTGAGATTCGATCCAGCGGCAGGCTTGCTGACGACCCTCGGAGTCGCGGCCGGCTGGAGGCCGATTTTGAGATCGGCGTCGAGATCCATATCCGCGTCTGCATCGAGGTCCAACTCCAGATCGGCATCGAGGTCCGCATCCAGATCCGCATCGAGGTCCGGCTGGCCGTCCATCGAAAGATCCTCGGCATCATCGCCGAACAGCGACGTGACCCGCGGTGCAGCAACCAATGGGTTCACCGCTTCCGGCATCGCCTCGGCGACGACGGCTTCCGGTGTCGCGGCGGTCGCGACTCGGTCGGCGATATCATCTTCGATGAGCTTCTGGATCTCCGCATCATCCAGACCGGAAGAGAGCGTGATCTGCGTTGACGCGGCTTCGCCCGTCACCTGGTCGCTCGCCGTCACGTTCACGATACCGTCGGCATCGATCTCGAACGTGACGTCGATACTGACATCGGCGCGTTGGCCCGGCTCGAAGCCGGAGAACTCAAACTGACCGAGAAGCACATTGTCTTCGGCGAGCCGGTTATCGCCCTGATAAACGCGAATCTGCACAGATTCCTGGAAATCCTGGAAGGTCGTGAAGGTGCGCGTCTGTTCAATCGGGACGGGTGTGTTCCGCTCGATGACCGGCTCGGCGAGGCCGCCCGCCACGCCAATGCGCAGATCAAGGGGCGTCACATCGAGAAGCATCGAGTCGGTCGCTTCGCCTACGAGCGAAGCCGCGTGGATCGCTGCGCCCATGGAAACGACTTCGTCCGGATCGACATCGGCGCGAGGCTCTTGCTGGAAATAGGCCGTAACGGCTTCACGGATGATCGACAGTCGGGTGGGGCCGCCGACGAGGATCACGCCGTCGAGATCGCGCACGGTCAGATCCGACTGCTGCAAAGCCTCGTCGCACACTTTGAAGGTCCGCATGATTAGGTCCTGCACGAGCTGCCCGAATTCGGCGCGGGTGATCGTGCGTTCGAGGCCCATGGCCTCGCCCTTGTCGTTCTTCAGCACGTCGTCGATCGAGACGAGCACTTCTTCATCGACCGAGAGCCCCTTCTTGGCGTTCTCCGCCGCGAGCTTCAGCTTTTCGAACGCGTAGGGATCGTTGCGGGGATTGATGCCGTACTTCGCGACGAAATCGTCGGCGAGCAGATCGAGGATGCGATCATCGAAATCGTCACCGCCGAGGAAAGTATCGCCGCAGGTCGCAAGGACTTCGAAGATATCCTTCCCGATTTCGAGCACGGAAATATCGAAGGTACCGCCGCCGAGATCGTAGACCGCGACGCGCTGGTTCAGGCCCATGCCGAAGCCGTAGGCGAGGGCGGCTGCGGTCGGCTCGTTCAGGATGCGCAGGACTTCGAGGCCGGCGATTCGGCCGGCGTCCTTGGTCGCTTGGCGCTGATTATCGTTGAAGTAGGCAGGGACCGTGATGACGGCCTTCGTGACGGATTCGCCCGTGTGTCGCTCGGCGATCTGCTTCATCTCGCGGAGGACCATGGCGGAAATTTCGGGCAGCGAGAATTCTTCCTCGCGGATCTCGATGCGCACGCCGTGGTTGGGCGCTTCGACGATTTCGTAGGCGTAGATGGCCTGGGCTTTTTTTACTTCTTCGGAGAAGTAGAAGCGACCGATCAGGCGCTTGGCGGAGCTGATGGTCTGCGCCGGGGCGTGAATGACTTTGGCCTTGGCGGAGTTCCCGACCTCGACGCTGCCATCCTCATGAAAATGCACGACGCTCGCGGACGTGCGCTCGCCATAGGCGTTGTCGAGTACTTCGACCTTGCCGTCTCGCATAAGCGAGACGCAGGTATTACTCGTGCCCAGATCGATTCCAACGGCGATTTCCGCCATGCCGGATACTCCTCTTTAATTCAGCACTCATGAAAGCGGGCCGGATCTGCCTACCCGGCTCCCCTGGCATGCCCCTCATCGCTCAGTAATCCCATTCCGGTACCCTTCGGGGGCCGGGTAAAGCCTGGATTGCCCCCTGTCTATCGGCCGGTCCGGATCTCGACTGAATGGCGACAATGAGTCTTGGATGGCTCTGGGAGTGGCCCCTGTGCTATTTCCGCCGGGGTCAGAACGATGAAATTGCCCTGCACGGGCGAGGCGGCAGGAGAATCTATGTCCGGTCATTCAAAATGGTCCACGATCAAGCGTAAGAAGGGTGCCCTCGATGCCAAGCGGGGCAAAATTTTCACGAAAATCATCCGGGAGATGCAGACAGCGGCTCGGATGGGCGGCGGGGATATCGACTCTAATCCGCGTCTGCGCCTGATCGTCGACAAGGCGAAGGCTGCGAATATGCCCAAGGACAACATCACCCGAGCGATCCAGAAGGGTGCCGGGGGCGGGGACGGCGAGGCCTTTGACGAGGCGGTCTACGAGGGCTACGGCCCCGGCGGCACGGCGATCCTGATCGAGACGCTCTCTGATAATAAGAATCGGACGGTGGGCGATGTGCGACATGCGCTGGCCAAGAATGGCGGAAACCTCGGGGCCTCGGGCTGTGTCGCATTTCTGTTCGAGAAGCGCGGGATGATCGGCTTTGAGGGCGAAGGCCTCGACGGCGATGCGATCATGGAAGCGGCGATCGAAGCCGGTGCCGAAGACGTGGTCGAGGGCGAGAACAGCTATGAGGTCGTGACCGGCCCGACTGAGTTTCACGCGGTGCAGGAGGCGCTGACGGGCGCAGGATTCGAGCCGACGTCGGCTGAGATCACAATGGAGCCAACGACGACGGTGAAGCTCGAGGGCAAAGAAGCTGAGCAGATGTTGCGCTTGGCGGATACCCTTGAGGATCTTGACGATGTGCAGAATTTTTACGCGAATTTCGACATCTCGGAGGAAGAGTTAGAAAAGTTCGTCTAGCGCGGCCGTGCGTTGAGGAAACTGCAGCGCTGTGTGGTCGCTACACCGACGGTTGAAGGAGTACGCGGCGACGCCGTGCGGTCGCGAGACCGAAGGGTAGATAGACGCGGCGACGCCGTGCGGTCGCGAGACCGTTGGGAAAAAGAAGGAGAGTTGATGCGGGTCCTGGGGGTGGATCCCGGTTCAAATGCAACCGGATATGGGCTCATTGAGCGCAGCGGTGGCCAGGTCCGCCACCTGCGACACGGCGTCCTGCGACCGCCGAGCGGCGCGCCTCTTTCTGAACGCCTGTGCTTTCTCTACGAAGAACTACGCGCAGTCGCCCAGGCAAGCGAAGCCGAAGTCGCCGTCGTCGAACGCGTCTTCATCGCTGCGAATCCCCAATCCGCACTCGTGCTCGGTCAGGCGCGCGGCGCCCTCTTGGCAAGCCTCGGCGCGTGCGGCCTCCACGTGTCTGAACTCGCGGCGCGCGAAGTGAAGAAAGCGATAACGGGAAGCGGCGCCGCGGATAAGGCGCAGATGCAGATGATGGTGATGCGCTTGCTCAAGCTGGAGAAGCGGCCGCCGAGTGACGCCGCGGACGCTTTGGCGATGGCGCTCACCTACGCGCAGTCGGGCGTCCTTGCGGAGCTTCCGGTGCGCAGCGGGCGACGCCCATCTTCGCGAAATTCACGGCGCGCCATGACCGAATTCGTTTTGGGGAAGATGAAATGAGCCCGGCCATCCGTGTTGTGACGGGTGTTGTAACGGGTGCTGTAATGGATAGTTTGATGGGTGGTGAGACGGGCGTATTGATGGGGAAGAGACGATGATCGCTTGGCTCGAAGGCAATCTCCGAGAGAAGGCACCGACGCGCATCGTGCTCGACGTGCAGGGCGTGGGCTACGAGCTGCTCGTCCCGCTCTCGACCTTCGAGACGCTGCCCGATCTGGGGAAGACCGTTTCTTTGCTCGTGCATACGGCCGTGAGCGAAACGGCCATTCAGCTCTACGGGTTTTCGAGCCCGCTCGAGAAAGAGCTCTTTCACCTATTGCTGAAGGCAAATAGGGTCGGCCCGAAGCTCGCCCAGTCGATCCTCTCCGGCATGGAGCCGCATCGTTTACTCGGGCTTCTACGGGATTCGGATGCCAAGGGCCTACAGAAGGCGCCGGGCGTCGGGCCGAAGCTCGCGGAGCGCATCGCCGTGGAGCTGCGCGATAACGCAGAGAAGCTGGCGAGTCGGATGTCGGCCTCGGGTGTGGGGCTCGCAGATCGCGAGATGGGCGCCGTGGCGCCGGACGAAGAGCTGCTCTCGGCGCTCATCAATCTGGGCTATCCGCGAAATCAGGCTGAGCGTCAGGTCGCCGCCGCGATTGCGGAGTCGCCGGAGGGCTCGAGTCTCGAAGAATTAATCCGGGTTGCGCTGCGCCGGGTCGCACCATGAGCACGCATAGCGTTGTTCGCAGGGTCGCGTTTCCGCGAGCGGGAATGACCGCATGGGCCTGCCACCCAGGGCAAAAACGTTTGGCGCCGGAGAGAGGAGCCTGTTTTGGAACGCGGTGAAATCGGAGCCAGCCTGATACCGGAAGAACACAGCGCGGAAGAATCGCTTCGGCCCCAGAATCTCGGTGAGATGGTCGGGCAGGAGCGGCTCCGCGAGAACCTCAGTGTCTTTGTGCAAGCGGCGCGGCAGCGCGGCGAACCACTCGACCATGTGCTCTTTCATGGTCCGCCCGGTCTCGGCAAAACGTCCCTCGCACGCATTGTGGCCAACGAACTCGGTGCCCAGTTCCGCGCGACAAGCGGTCCCGCGATTGAACGCCCCGGCGATCTCGCAGCGTTGCTCTCGAATCTCGAAGCCAATGATGTGCTCTTCATCGACGAGATCCATCGACTCTCGCCGGCGATCGAAGAGATTCTCTATCCCGCGATGGAGGATTTTCAGCTCGATATTCTGATCGGGGAGGGGCCCACGGCGCGCTCGCTGCGGCTGGATCTGCCGCGCTTCACGCTGGTCGGGGCGACGACGCGGGCGGGGTTGCTTACTTCGCCCCTGCGTGACCGCTTTGGATGGTCGGCGCGGCTCGAGTACTACCCGGTGGCGGATCTCGAACAGATTGTGCTGCGTTCGGGGGGATTGCTCGGGGTGGAAATTGAACCGAAGGCTGCGCATGAGATGGCGCGCCGAGCTCGGGGAACGCCGCGGATTGCGAACCGCTTGCTCCGACGCGTGCGCGATTTTGCAGCAGTGCGAGATGGTGACGCGAACCGAATTCGGTTGGAGACGGCGGAGTTCGCGCTCGAGCGGCTCGATGTCGATGACGCCGGCTTTGATGGTCTCGATCGTTCGTTTTTGGTGACACTCGTCGAGAAGTTCGGGGGCGGTCCGGTGGGCCTCGATACCCTGGCTGCGGCGGTGGGTGAGGACAAGGGAACGCTTGAAGATGTCGTCGAACCCTACCTGATTCATTGCGGTTTTCTGGCTCGAACCCCGCGCGGCCGGGTGGCGACCGAACATGCGTATGTGCATCTCGGCGTCCAGCCTCCTCAAGGCTGAATCGGTCCTGAGCCCCGTCTCGATTCACCGCCGATTCTAGTCGCGGGGCGAGAGGGTCGCGCGCGTTCCCGGCAAGCGTCCGAGATTCTCGAGGACGATGAGCGCGGCGTCGGGGTCGACGTCCGTGAAGGCGATGATCTCGTCGAGCCCGTCGCCGTTCAGGTCGGCAATTCGGCTTTCGCCCTTTTCGAGTGGCACGGGTTGTCTCCCCATGCGCCCACCGAAGGCCGGCTTGCCCGGCGTGTCGGCGCCCATGCGAAAGGCGATTTCGGAGTCGCTCCGGGTGACGTACAGGTCCAGGACGCCGTCGCCGTTCCAATCGCCGAGGCTGGGTACGAGTCCTTTGAACCGGCCCTCGCCGAAATCCAGTCCGAAAGAGAAATCGTCTTCGAAGACGAGTCGGAGCCCGCCTTCGCTTTCTGCGTCGAGTGCAAAGAAGCGCAGCGTGGTTTCCGCCTTGCGCGTGGTCAGAATGCGCAGGATCTGAACCAGGCCGAACTCGAAACTGTTCTCAGCGATTTCGGGCACGCCGTCGCCCGTAAGGTCGACGAAATTATAGGCTGCGAAGCCGCCTTCGATTTTGCGATCGACCGCCGGTGGACCCGTCGTCGATACGCCGGCTGGGCCGCCAAGATGAATTTGCGTCCGCGATTCACCATCGAGCATCCCGCCGCCGATCGTATTCAGAAGCAGATCGGCCTGGCCGTCTCCGTCGAGATCGCGCGCGAAATAGTTATTGCCCGTCGCTTCGCGGCGGCGTTCCTCGGCCTCGCTAAAGAGAGAGAGTTCGAGTTTGCGGGAAGGAGCTGCTGGGAGCCCTTCCGGACCTGCGTGATAGATCCAGATGCCCCAGCGCGAGAGGGCGAAAAGGTCGAGGCGACCGTCGCCGTTATCGTCTGCGCGCGCGAGCGTCGGCCAGGTGATCTCGCTGATCATCCATTTCCAGACCGCCGCCGGCAGGTAGGGCATGAAGGTGCGGTAGCTCGCGTAGACCGGCATGGGCAGACGTTTCGTCGCGCCGCTCTCGAGATTGATTTGCCAGGCACCGTCTTGCGAAGGCACGAGCGCGCTGGCGCGGCCGAGGGAATCCCAATCGGCAACGATTTCGATCCGGCTGATCTCCCAGGGGCGGGGCGGGAGCGGGAGACCTCCCGGCACGGCGAAATCGCGGGGCGCGGCAGGGCCCTGAAGATTTTCGAGGCGCAGGCCCTCGGCCGAAAGCGAGAGGAGCTGCGGGCCCTTGCGGCCCGGGACCGCTGCGACGTCGATGACGACGGCGGCGTCGGCGATGCGGTGCTCGATGATTTCGGGCGAGCCCGGGCGAAGTGCTGCGCCGCAGGGCATGAAGGTGAGCCATTTTTTACGATCGGGCGGTCCGCCCTCTGTGCTCAGAACAAGCAGATCCTGCGCATCGTTTGTGCAAGCGCTGGCAGAGACTGACCAGACCTGAAGCACGAGACCGCGCACCGCATGCGACCGGATTGCGAAGGGATCGGAATCGTTGGCTTCCGCGCGAGCCGGAAGCGCGCCCAGCATGCCCCCAATCGTGCCGCCCACCGCGCACAGGAGGGCGAGCAGTACGGCGCCGGTCCCTCCCCGCACGGAGCCTCGGCGCGTCGAGGGCGCCTGTGGGTGTTCTTTCGGGCGCAAAAGCGCGGTGGTCGAGGGCATTTGGATCCTGCGGCGAAGCATCACGCGCCGGAGCATAAGCGAGCCAGCGGCAGATGCTCGGATCCCCCGAATCCGTACTCAAATCAGGCGCTTGGCAGGCCGATACCCAGTTCAGGGCGAGCGCTTCGCCGGGCCATAGGGGCCGCGTTGAAGGGCGCCTTTTTCGGTGGGTCAGATAGAGACTCCACCAGGGTTGGGTGAGTCCACGTGCAGATCGTCGCCAGAGTTTTTGCGTTGCCCTTTGCGCTCCTGTTGATGGGGCTCGGGTCCTTCGGTTTGCTCGCCCATTACGGCAGCGAGACTGCCCTCACCGATAAGGCTCGAAGCGGTCTTCAAGACTTTCCGTATTTCGCTGCGGAAAAGGGCTTCGACCTTCCGGGCGGCTTCGCGACGACCACCGAAGAGTGGGTCGCCGAGTCGGTGCTGCGTTTCGCACTCCTGCCGCTCGGGCTCGTGCTGATGGCCTTTTGCGTGGGCCTTTTTAAATCGTCGGATACGCTGCAGGTCGAAGCCAAGCATGAGCAAGATCCCGATGGGGCTGAAGCCAAGACGGATAAGCGTGTTGCGAAGAAGTATGTGAAGCAGGCCAAGGCGCTCCGGAAGCAAGGCAAAGGGGGTGAAGCGGCCGAGCTGCTCTGGGACCATGAGCTTCTCGACGAAGCCGCCGATGCATTCATCGAAGTGGGCGAGTTCACGCGCGCCGCAGAAATTCGGCATGACCAGAATCGCTTTATGGAATCCGCCGAACTCCACGAGAGAGCGGAGAGCTACGAATCCGCGGGCTCGATCTATAGTCAGCAAGAGGAATGGGCCAAGGCAGCGGATTGCTACCTGAAGGCGGACCATCGCAGTGTCGCCGCAGAGATGTTCGAAAAAGCGGGCAGCTGGCGTGAAGCGGCGGAAAGCTACCGCGACACGGACTTTATGCGCCACGCGGCTGCCATGTATGTGAAGTGCCGTGCTTGGCTTTCGGCTGCGGAATGTCTGGAGAAGCTGTTCTCGGAAGAGGGCGGAAAATCCATGATGGACCCGAAGAAATCGGCCGAGATGTCGAAGCTGGTGCGCCAGGCGGGCAAGCTCTTCTTGAAAGCAGAGGAGCCGGAGCGCGCCTACGCGATCTTGAAGCGCGGTGATTGTTCGCTTGAGGCCGGCGAAGTGGCGGTGATGCTTGGGGACCATGAAGCGGCGGCGATCCATTTTCGTCAGGCCAACGAGGTCGAACGGGCTGCGGAATGCTTGCGCATTACGGGGCAGGATCTAGATGCGGCCCGAATCCTCGGGCAGCATTGGCGGGATGAGGGTGATCTCGAAAAGGCGGCCGAATTTCTTGTCGAGGCCGGCGACTATATGGAAGCGGGCGATCTCTATCGCAGCATGAATCAGCCGGCACGCGCGGCCGAGTGTTATTCGGAGCATCATGGCTACGCCCAGGCGGCGGAGATGTACTCACTTGCGGGTGACCGTGAGAGTGCGGGCGATGCTTTTGAAAAAGCAGGGCGATTCGAAGAGGCGGCTGAGTGTTTCGCGCTCGCGAGCAATGCGCCGCGCGAAGCAGCGTTGCTCGAAAAGTCGGGTGAATTTCTTCGCGCCGGGGAGACCTACCATCGTCAGGATATGGACGATGAAGCGATTTCGGCGCTTCAGAAAGTTCCGCAGGAGGATGACGATTTCGGACGCGCGGCGGCCATCCTTGGCGATATCTTCGCCTCACGTGGACAGCTCCCAATTGCGATTACGAAGCTTCAGCAGGCCATCGGCGATACGGAGCTGACCCGAGACAGCGTCGATAGCTACTACAAGCTCGCGACGATCTATCAAGAAGATGGAAAGCTTCGCGAAGCGGTTGAGATCTTCGAGAAGGTCATGGCCTTCGACTACAATTTTGGTGACGTCGAGGAGCGGCTCGCTGCTGCCCGCGTGCAGGTCGCAGAAGCCGAACCCATGACCGCGACTGCGGCGCCCGTCGGAAACCCGTCCGCGCAGCACGCGACCGCGACCAAGCCTCCGAGTGCGGATCCAGATCGCTACCGCATTGTGGGTGAGCTCGGGCGGGGCGGCATGGGCATCGTCTACAAGGTGCAGGACACGGTGCTTGATCGTTTGGTCGCCTTCAAAGTCCTCCCGCAAGCTTTGACGGAGAATGAACAGGCGATTCAGAACTTCATGCGCGAAGCACAGGCGGCCGCCAAACTGAACCATCCGAATATCGTCACCGTCTACGATACGGGCGAGCAAAACGGTCATTTCTATATCGCGATGGAATACGTCGAAGGCACCACGCTGAAAGAGATTCTCAGGCGGCGCGGTGCGATTTCTCCGACGGGTATTCTCCACGTGCTCATGCAGATGAGCGAGGCACTTGCCTACGCCCATGAAAAGAAAGTGGTGCATCGCGATATCAAACCGGCCAATGCGATGTGGACGCGCGACAAGAAGGCCAAGCTGATGGACTTCGGTCTCGCGAAGGTCGTCGAAGAGGCGCGCAACCATACGACTGTTGTGGCGGGCACGCCTTATTACATGAGCCCCGAACAAACACTCGGAAAGAACGTCGATCATCGCACGGACATCTATTCCCTAGGCGTCGCGATCTTCGAAATGGCGACTGGGACCGTTCCCTTCAAGGAGGGAAATATTCCCTATCACCATGTTCATACGGAGCCGCCGCGCATCCGCGATATCCGCCCGGATCTCCCCGGTGCGATCTCGGATATCGTCGAACGATGTCTCCAGAAGGATCCGGCGAACCGCTTTCAGAGCGCGGGCGAAATCCTCGTGGAAGTTCGCCAGTCGCTGCTTGGGACTCTGCAATAGGAGCCCGACCTGCCGACCTGCCGACCTTCTGACCTCCGACTGATCTCGGACTTCAGGCCGATTTGAGGCCGGCTCAAGACCGACATCAAGCCGGCTCAAAACCGGCTCAAAACCGACTCAAAACCGACTAAGGCCACCCTCAGGCCGCCCGCGCCGCGTCGCGCTATCGTCTTCCAGAACCAATCGAGGGAGGCGACTTGCAGCAGACGACCATCGCTGAGCCGGTCATGTATCGCGGCGTAGGTCTTCATTCCGGGGCCGAGGTCGAAATGACACTGCGGCCCGCCAAGGCGGATACGGGAATTCGTTTTCTGCGCGCCGATTCCGGTCGCAGCGAGATTCTCGCTTCGACCGACGCCGTCCAGTCGACAAACCGGGCCATGACGCTCGCGCAAGATGACGAAGCGGCGGGCGTTGGGACCGTCGAACACCTGCTCGCCGTGCTCTATGCGCTTGGCATTCACAATGCGCGGGTGGAGGTTTCCGGACCTGAGATTCCCGCTCTAGACGGCAGTGCCCGGCCGCTGGTTGACTGGGTTCGCAAGGCGGGATGCATGCTGCTCGGGAGTGCTCGGCGCGAAATCGAAATCGTGGCCGTGCATGAGATCGGCACGCCCGAGCGCTCGATTCGGATTTCACCCGCCGGGCCGGAAGCGGGTTTGCGAATCGTCTATGCCATCGACTTCCCGCATCCGTGCATCGGACGTCAGAGCCTCGTTCTGCCTCGACTGGACGAAATGAGTTTCGAGCGAGAGATCGCAGGAGCCCGAACGTTCGGGTTTCTCGAGGAGGTGGAGGCGCTCCGTGCAGCGGGTTTGGGGAAGGGCGGTAGCTTGGAGAATACGATTATTCTCGACGCGAAGACCGTGTTGAATCCCGAGCCGCTTCGCTGGCCCGATGAATTCGTTCGTCACAAGGTACTGGACCTCGTTGGGGATCTGGCACTCTTTGGCGCGACGATCCACGGGCAGGTCGAGGTCGACCGGGGCGGGCACGCTCTGCATCACGAGTTACTTTGCGCGCTCAGGGATCAGCCGGCGCTCTGGAGAGCGCGTTCCTAGCCGGCGAAATCTTCCAGTTCGCGGGCCAGGTCTGCGCAGGCGCTGGGGTCGGTGAATTGAAGGCCGACGCCCGGCGTGCGGACTTCGCCGTTGGGCAGGTTGCGCGCTTCGTGATACCAGGTGACGCGTGCTTCTAGTTCGTGCAGGATGTCGCCTTCCGGAATGCGGAAGCGCACCTTCGCGATGTCGCCGCGCCGCATCGCGAGGTCAGTCTGCAGGAACATGCCTCCGGCGCCGAGTGTCGTCGCATAGTCGCAATGAATTCCGCCCTGCGCCTGATAGTCGACGAGGAGGCGAACCGTCGCGCGGCGGTACTTACGCGTATTCTTCGGGGTGCGTTGTGTCATTCGTGAATTCTCCGTTATGCGACAGACGAGCGACTGTTTTTAAGTCGCTCGCAGAGGAGGGAGGTGATTCGGGCGAGCAGGCGGCGGGCCGTTTCAGAGGTCGCTGCGAGCGTTCCAAGCTCAGCGTTCTCGAAATGAGGCTCTCCCGCTTGACTCTGATCGATCAAGAGCAGGCCGCGCAGCACCGAGCGCAGATCGCCTCCGTTTCGATCAATCACGAGAGCGGCCGCGAGGGTGCGGAGCTCCACGCCCCAGGCTTCATGATCAAGGGCTTCGATCTCGGTGACCGTGGTTTCCTCGACGGTGCGCCGGACCTTGCGCCGTGTCCATCGACCGAGTTCCTGGTCGAGGGCGTCGCTGTAGCGTGAAAGGCCGCCGTTGCCGCCGGGGTCGAGGAAGAGCGCGCCGATCGAGCTGAACAGGGCGCGCCGATCTTCCGCGTCAAGCTGGGACAGTCGCGGTGCAGTCAGATCGTCTTCGGTGCTGAAGATCTGTTGCATGGCTTCCGTGACTTCGGGCTTCTCGCATTCGGGCATCTTGACTTCGACCTGGGACAGCACTTGTCCCAGCTCTTCGCTCAGCTGATGCGCGATGCGACGGATTCGCTCGGAATCCGTCTCTGCCATCGGAGGACCCGGATGAATCGGGAAGCGCAGGACCGGGTCAGCAAGAGAAGCTTCCTCCGGAGAAGCCTGCCCCAGGGCGCGCAAGACGGCGAGGGCGCCACCGGCGATCTCCGGCTGCTCGAGATGACTCGCAATCTGGACAATGGCTCGGAGCGAATTCGTCGTCGTCGGCGCGGTTTCCAGGATATCCTTGTGTACGTCAAGCGCTTCCTGCCAACGGTCCGGCGCGTGGACAAGCAGGCTGGCCAGCGCCGTGCGCGCCACGCCGAGATTGGGCTGGAGCTCAAGGGCGCGTTCGTACTCGACGATTGCGCGCTTGAACTGCTCAAGAGGTCCCGAAAGCAGTCGGCCGCGCTCCAGATGCACATGGGCCAGAGTCGGACTGTCATGTCCGGGATGGCTTTCGATGAATCGCGAAAGAATGCTGTCCGCTTCGTCCCAGTCTCCACTCATGCGGGCAAGTCGCGATTCGCAAAGTGCGGCTTCGCGACAGCGAGGATTCCAGCGCCAGGCTTCGGCGTAGCGCAGGATGGCTTCGGGCGTTTCGCCTGCGATCTCGGCAAGACGTGCCGCGCGAAGTGAGATCTGAGAAGAAAATTCGCCGGGCTCGATCGCGTCGAGGGCTTCTCGGCAAAGGCGCCGGATCTCACGTTCGGACTCGGTGCGCGATGCGATTTCACAGAGCATGACCCAGGCCGGAGCGAGACTCGGATCCGAGGCAGTCGCTCGGTCGAGGTTCCGCCGAGCCCGATCTTCATCCTGTGCGGCCAGCGCATGTTCAGCCGCTCGCAGAGCGCAGCCGGCGCGTGTCTCGTTATCGCGGGTCGCTGCCGACCAGCGTTCGAGCGCATTGAGTGCGTCGTCCAGTCGAGATTCGCGCTCGTGCACACGGACGAGTCCCTCATGCGATGCTTCGAGATGATCGTCGAGTTCCAATGACTGTTCGTAGCGCGCCTGGGCCGCTTCGGCTTCGCCGTCGGCCTCAAGGCCACGTGCGATCATGGAGAGCTGGTTCGCTCTTTCAAGATTATCACCCTGCAGTTCAAGTCGGCGTTCCAGCAGCGGTCGGGCCAGGCTGTATTCGCCTTCTTCGAAATGCGCGACCGCGAGACCTTCGAGCGCCTCGATTTGATCGGCTTGGACCTCGAGGGCTGCCGAGAACAGGCGCCGGCTCGATCCGCGATGCCCGAGAGCGCGAGCGGCGCGGCCACCGAGCAGCGCGACTTCTAGACGCTTTTCGGAATCGAGCGCGTCTTCCTGTGTGTCTACGGCTGCGCTGGTGGTGGCGTTAGTAGTGGTATATGCGGCGGTATGGGCGGCGGCATTGGCGGAGAGTTCGAGAACTATTTCCGCGTTATGTTCTGCGTCGTCGAGTCGGTCGAGTTCGCTGGACACGCGCGTAAGCGCTGCGTGAGCGAGGATCGAGGCCGGGTCGAGCTCGACCGCACGTTCGAGCAGGTCACTCGCGCGATTTATGTTGAAGGGCTCGATGCATTCAGCGCCTGCGACCAGGTGTCCGGCGGCTTCGCGCGCTTCTGCATGAGCGGCGGCGCGTTCGAAGGCATCGGTCGCGCGGTCCGGTGCCCCCGTTTGTTTTTCAAGGCGAGCCACGAGTGCCCAAGCACCGGAATGCTCTGGCTCAAGGGCCGTTGCACGCATGGCCCGGGCGAGGGCAGCTTGGGTGTCGCCCTTATCCATTAGCCGATCGGCGAGCTGTAGATGATCGCTGACCACAGCGGGAGAATCTGCTCGGTCGCACCAGCTGCCGAAGGTCTCGGAGTAGAGGCGCTGGTCGCCGATCTCTTCATAAAGCTTCGCGAGCGCCAGGTCTTCGTCTGCGGGCAGCCGCTCGATTTCGCGCGCGGCGCAGAATGCGGCGATCGCTTCCTCGGGGTTATTGCAGTGATCGCGTTGGATTTGCGCAAGCGTGCGAAGCACTTCGGTGCGGCGCTGGCGATCGCCCTGGGTATCACTCAGGAGGCCCAGCTCTTTGGTATAGAGCGGGACGGTTTCGGACTCGCGCGCAGACGATTCAAGGACGCGGATCATCGCGGAGATCGCCTCGAGATCCTCGTCGTCGAGGTCAAGCGCTAGCTGGTAGCCGTCGGTTGCGCCCTGACTATCGCCGAGGCGGAGCCAGCACACGTCTCCGAGCTTGCGGGCCAACGTGCCGCGCTCGCGTCGGTCGAGTTTCGATTCCAGGGCGTATTCCGCCTTGAGGGCAGAAGCCAGACTCGGCCAATCGCGCATTCGCTCCGAGCAGCGGCGCTGGCCGCGCAGCGCTTCGGGCATGCAATCCGATTCCGCTGCCGCTTCCTGGTAAGCCTGCAAGGCGCCCTTCAGATCATGCAATCGATCCTCGCGCAGACGAGCGAGCTCAAGCCAGTCTTGACCACTCCCTGATCCACTCTCGACGAGCGCCTGGAGTTGGGAAGCCAGTTCCGGGTAGCGTCCGAGCCGCCGCAGCATCGCGCGCAGCCGATTGGAGATGTCGCTGTCTCCGCGCCGTTCGCGATCTGCGAGGATGCGCAGCTGGGCGAGGGCGCGATCGTTATTCGCGAGATCCTCATCATAGACCCGTGCCAACTCTTCTCGCAGGAAGCGCTCATATTCATCGGGCGTACTCTCGCGGATCTCGTCGTTGGACTCGATCAACGAAAGCTCTCGCTCAGCGATCTCCGCCCAAGCATCCCAGCGTCCGCTCGATCGGAGTGCCGCATTTAGCGAGCCCAGATACTGCATCTCCGCCGGTGGATCTTGTCGACTTAGCTGGACGGCCGCCTGAAGATGCGGCACGGCGTCGAGCGGTTTGGTCAGATCGACCAGATAGAGAGAGGCCAATTCCTTGCGCAAAGGCAGGCTTGCAGTCTCATCAAGCTCCGCGATGCGGGCCTCCATGATCTGCGCGCGGTCGAATGGGCGACCGACGTGATCATAGAGACGGTCGAGCTCTTCGAGAATCGGCCCCTTACTTGTGCTGGTCTCGAGCGCCTGATGATAGGCGCCGATGGCGCGGCTCGGCGCGTTCAGGTCCTGTTCGAGGAGGCGGGCGCGCTGCAAGTGAAGGGCGCTCTGCGCACCCAGATCAGCGCGCAGCACGAGTTCCTGATCGAGCGCTCGAAGAGCGGCTTCGAAGCGACCTGCGCGGCGATGGACTTCGGCTAGGCGGGCGACGATTTCCGCGTCTTCGGGACGCTCCTCGCGAAGCCGAGCCAGCCACGGCAGGCAGGCATCTGGACCGATCTGCGTTCGCGCGATTTCAGCAGCTTCTTCGTAGATCTCGACGCGGCGTTCGCCCTCGGCGAGTGCCGCTTCGGCAAAGAGGCAATCCAAAACTGTGGGCCAGCGGGAGAGTTTCTCGAGTTCCGTGCGCAATCCCTGCCGCGCGGAAGTCCGGTGGCGATCGAGCGCGAGCGCCTCCCGGAAATGGGTGATGGCTTGTTCGGAACCGTCCGATTCTTGCGAGGTGAGCAATCGCGCTCGGCGTTCGAGCAGCGCCGCACGTTCGTTCGAAGCGAAGGGAAGCGCAAGAGCGCGTTCAAGGAGCTGGAGATTGCGCTGATCATCGCCGACCTGCTCGCCGAGATCGAGGGCCTGGTCTATGGCGGTGCGATGCGTCGGTTGGAGTTTGAGCAGGGCTTCGAGATGCGTGAGTGCCTGGCGTGCGTCGTTCCGACCCGTGTTATGCATTTCCGCAAGTCGCAAGTGGAGGGAGATCTTCTCGTCTTTGCCTGCGGTGTCGAGTCGCTGGTCTAGCAACTCGATTAGGGGATCGATTTCGTCAAGCTCGGCGTAGATCTCACACAGCGCATCTTCGAGTTCCCGGTCTCCGGGCGCTCTTGAGAGGGCCGTGCGGTAGGCCGTTGCGGCGTCATCGAGTCGCCCTGCCTTGCGGTTGTTTTCGGCGAGACGGACGCGCCAGGCTTGCTGCTCCTCGGCATGATCGCGCATGTCGAGCGAGTCGCGACAGAGCACACTCGCGGCGTCAAAATCGCCTGTGCGCTCAAATAACTCGATCAGCGGATCGGCGAGCGCAGGCTGCGCGCCCATCTCGGCGCGCGCTGCTTCGAAGAGGGGGCGCGCACGCTCATCGTCGTTCAGCTGTGTCGTGAGATGCGTGGCCAGTCGGAGGCGAAGGATGTTGAGGCTGTCGCCGTCCTTGGCACCCATGGTCTGGAGGCGGTCTTCGAGGATGCGGGCGGTCTCTTCCGGTCGTCCTTGCTTTTGGAAATAGTCGGCGAGGTATTCGGTGGCTTCTTCATGCGCCGGGTCCATTTCTTGGACGCGGATGAAATGATCCAGAGCTTCGCTCGCGCTTCGGCCTTCGGGGCGTCGGGTTTCGTCGAGGAAGAGCCGTGCGGCCGTGGTGCGCAAGGTGAATTCGCGTTCGCGAGCCGGTTCGGTCTTGAGTTCGGCCTCGACTACGCGAAGCCAATCGGCCGGTCGATCGAGGTCGGCAGCATAGATATGCTCAAGCTGTTGCCAAACCTGGGCATCGCCCTCATCGGCTTTGGCGAGTTCTTCGAGCTGCTCTGAACATCCGACGAAATCGTGCAGGCGGTCGCGACACAAGATGGCGATGCGTTCGCGCAGAGCAGGGCGGTCTTCGTCCGAAACATCATCTACGCGACCGCGCAGGAGCGTGCACAGGCGCGTCCACTCGCCACTGGATTCGAGGAGGAATTCGAGGCGCTGGGAAGCGGTCGCGGCGACTTCACTGCTCGGGAAATCGCGCGTAATGGATTCATAGATATCGCAAGCCTGAACGGGTTCGTTCAGCGATTCTTCGAGGAGCTGTGCTCGTTCGAAATGAAGCTTCGCTTCTTTCGCGTCATCCCGCGTGCTTGCGGCGCGCGCGGCAAGTAAATCGCAGAGTCTACGTGCGTTATCGCTCACACGAAGGGCGCGTTCGAAGAGATCGAGGACCTCTTCGTCCTGCGGGTTTCGTTCGTGCAGCGACTCGAAGATAGCGGCGGCTTCCTGTGCTTCGCCGAGCGAGTCGAGCCGAAGTCGGCCGCGTCGAAGGTCGAGATCGAAGGCCTTGCTGGAGCCCTCGTCGAGGTGCTCGCGGGACGTGTCGAAAAGCTCGGAGAGATCCGCATAACGTCCCGATAGCTCAAGCAGTGCTTCGAGTTTGTTCGACGCATCGTCCGGAGCGCCGGGGAGTTTGATCAGCTCCCAGCGTGCGGCAATTGCGGAATCGATATCGCCGATCGGGTCTTCGAGTAGAGTGGCTAGCTCGTCGAGCGGGCGATCCTTTCGATCTTGCGGAAGCGCGTCGGCCAGCGCGCGCAGCGTGCGTGTGAGGTCCGTGGTCTGGCCGAGTCGCCGATAGGCGTCGGCCAAAGACTGCAGGTTCTCGGTATCGCCGGGCTCTGCTTCAAGCGCGCTTTCAAGGGAGCGCGTCGCGCCGGCATCGTCTCCGACTTCAAGGGAGAGTCCGGCCAGGCGACGAAAGGTCGGCGCTCGTTCGGTACCGCTCTGAAGCGCTACGAGGCGGGTGCGCGTTTCGATCTCGTTTTGAATAAGATCGAGCTGCGATTCAAAGTCGGCTCGAAGCTCGATGGCATCGAGAGTGTCTTCTGTCTGCTCATCCCAGCGCACAGCCCAGGCGAGGGCGTCGCTGATGCGGCCCCGTTCCTTGAGGATTGGAATCGCGCAGCGCGCGAGTTCAGCGATCTGGTCGCCGTCTTCACAGAGGGCAGCTTCTTTGTCGCAGACCTCGAGCAAGAGTTCGGCGTCATCGCTCGCTTCGGCGATGCTGCGAAGGCCGCTGAGCGCGACGCGTGAACTCGGATCCTTGGCGAGTGCTTCGTCAAAAAGATCACGCGCCCGTCGCGGCTCTTCGAAATGCGAGAGCACGACGCGGCCGAGGTTCGCGGAGAGTTCGGCAGGAGCATCTTCGCCCTGGGCCTCTATCGCGAGGTCCAGCGTGTCGGCGAGCGCGCTCCAATTATCCTGTTTGCGGTAGATGCGTTCGAGAGCGAGCCTCGAGTCGTCGTCTTTCGGATCGAGGTCGAAGGCGCGGCGCCAATGCACTTCTGCGGCTTCTTCGTCGCCGAGGTCTTGTTCGTAAAGGGTCGCGAGTTCGCGGATCTGGGTCGCGCGGAGCTTCGGCACCGAGCCGGCGTCGAGGCTCGTGATCGTTTCGAGGACTTCGGCGAGTTCGCTCTTGCGGCCTTCGCTGCGCAGGAGCTCGGCCTGGAGGTTGAGGATGCGGAGATCGCTGGTCCCGCTGACGTTGCCGGACTCGCGCATGATTTCGAGGGCGGCGCCGGGGTTGCCGCGGCGTGCGTGTACTTCGGCGGCTTCGATGCGGATCGACTGCGGCGTGCGGTCACCCATCTCGTCCATCAGGGCCTCGAGCACTTTGAGCAACGACGCGTCGTCGCCGTCCGCACGTTCAACGTCGGCACTGGCGTAGAGAACGGGGATTGGGTCCGAGGAAAGTTCTTCGGCACGGAGCACCCAAGCGCGGGCGCTCGCAGGCGCGTCGAGATACTTCAGATGAATCTGGCTGGCTTCGACAGCGATGGCCGCGCGATGACGCGCACCGGAGGCGAGGTCGAAACGGCTTTCGAGCAGCTCTGCGACGTCTTGCCAATCTTCTTCCTGCGTCGCGAGCATGAGCGACCACTCGACGGCAGAGGTGAGAAAGGGATCGTCATCGAGCGCTGCGGCGAAACACGTGCGTGCATGCGCGGGGTCTTCGAGCGGGCCGGCGAGGATCGTGCCGAGGGTGAACCAGATCGGTGCGCGCTCGGGCCCGCGCAATCGTTCCGTGAGTTGTTCGAGGACCTGAGCCGCTTCCGCGAAGCGTCCCGCCTCTTGATGCAGTTCGGCGAGGCCTTCGAGTGCACCCGGATAGCCCGGGTCCGCCTGAAGAGCGCGTTCGAATGCTAGGCGTGCTTCTTCCGGATCTTTAAGTCGCTTCAGCCAGGTCTGGCCGAGTTCGGTTTCAAAAGCAGCGCGCTCATAGGCTGGCATCGAAGTCGCGCCTTCAAGCTCAGCAATCTGGAGGACCATTTCCCACTGCTCGCGGTTTTCGTGGATGCTGCGAAGCTGTCGCAGGGCGGGGCGGTTCGTTGGATCGAGTCGTGCGAGGGTCCAGTAAACCTCTGCTGCGGATGTCAGATCGAGCAGCCGCTCCTCAAGGATTTGACCGAGGCGGAAGAGCAGGGGAGCCTTCTGCGTTGCGTCCACTTCGATGGAGGGGGCCGAGATGCGTTGTCGGTACGTGGTCGCGAGCGAATTCCAGTCGCCTTCGAGGAAGAAATGTTCCTCGAGTGCCTCAAATGCCCGGCGATCTTCGGGATTGCTTGCGAATATCTGCTGCTGCTCGTCTAGACCTGTGGTCAAGGGTCTCTCTCCTGGGGTGAATCCGAATTCCCCCGTCGAACTATCGACATGCAACCCGATCTGCTTGATGCCGGATTCGCCTTCGAAATCAGTTGGCTGGGCGATGCAGACGCAGGTGGAAGATTCCAATTGGATTGTTTGATTCAACGATTGACCCCGAGGGATTGTGAGGGGCTATTTCCGCTTGTGGAGCGCTCGATGGCCGACCCTTGGACGCGCTCACAGCTTGAGGGCGCTCTGGCAGGGGCCGGTGCCCGGGCGATCTGGGCCCGCTCGGTCGCGTCTGGGCCGATCGGTTTCGTCGTGGCCAGACGGATCGCGGATCTGCTGGAGATCGATCTGGTCGGCGTCGATCCGGGGCATAGGCGGGCGGGAACCGCCGCGCGCCTGCTCCGGGATTTGCTGCTGGCGGAGGAGGGGGCAGGGATGGCCGAAGCGCGACTCGAACTGGCCGCATCGAACGCGCCGGCGCGAGCCCTCTACGAGCAGCTCGGATTCGTGGTCGTCGGGCGGCGGGCACGCTATTACCCGGACGGCGGAGATGCGCTGCTGCTTTCGCGGCGGGCGCCCTAAAAACGCCGCACAATCCGAGACCGAAAAGACGGGTATGGCCGGTGAGACCGGGAAGGCCGGGAAAGCCGCCAAAACCGGCCAACAGAGACGAGAGAGGCGAAAGAGGCAAAGTGGCTGTAACGGAGACGAGCGTTCCATCGCCGCATGCTGCGATTCGAAGCCAGGCCCGCGTGCTGGAAAACCGAGTCGAGGGGAGCGGACGCATCCTGACCCTCGCCGTGCCCAATTGGCCAGGCTCGATCCCCGGACAATTTCTGATGATTGGCGCCGGAGCGGAATCGGAAGTCGTACGCCACGATCCTCTACTGCCCCGGCCTATGGCGGTCTACCGAGAACTTGGACCGGTCAAGGGCGCAGCTTCCGGTTTGTCCGAACGCTCGATCGAGTTGCTCTACCGCGTAGTGGGGCGAGGGACGACGCTGCTTTCCGAGGCGGAGCCGGGCGAATCGATCTCCATGGTCGGACCGCTCGGGCGAGGCTTTCCCGTTGATTCCGGCGCGAATGCTTCGTCCGGACCGGCGATTTTGGTTGGCGGTGGCACCGGAATCGCTTCGCTTTTCGAGCTGGCGAAGGCGCTTGGCGAGACCGATCGGGAGGTCGTTGTGATTCTCGGAGCTCGGAGTGCTCTGGATCTGACCGGGAAGGACGATTTTTCGGCGCTCGGCGTCGAGCTGGTCTGCACGACCGAGGACGGTTCGGTCGGACTGGCCGGGCGGGTTACGGATCCGCTCTTGGCTCGTCTGGAAGCAGCACAGGGCCGGGCCACCGTATTCGCGGTTGGACCCACGCCGATGATGAAGGCCTGTGCGGAATTGGCCGCGAGGCATGGCTCCGATTGTCTGGTTTCCCTTGAAAATCCGATGGCTTGCGGCTTTGGCGTTTGTCTGGGATGTGCGGCGCCACGGGCTGAAGGCGGGTTTTCTCTGGTGTGCAAGGAGGGGCCCGTGTTTGAAGCGAGGGAGATTGACTGGGAGGGCCTGCCGTGAGCACTTCGGTCGATGAACGCGTGGAGCTGGCGGGGATTCCGCTGCGGAATGCGGTTCTGACGGCGTCGGGGACGTTTGGGTACGGGACAGAGTTTGCGCCTTTCCTTGATCTCGAGAAGATTGGTGGCTTTGTCGCCAAGAGCCTCACGCTTGAGCCACGGTTCGGGAATCCACCGCCGCGGATCGGTGAGACGCCGGCGGGGATGCTGAACGCGATCAGTATTGAGAACGTCGGCGTGAAGGTGTTCCTCGAAGAGAAGCTGCCGGCGCTGCCGGAGGGTGTTGTCGTGATTGCGAGTGCTTTTGGGACGGAACCGGCGGTTTACGCCGAGTTGGCGGCCCGGGTCTCGGAACATCCGAGGATTTCGGGGATCGAGATCAATGCTTCTTGTCCGCATGTGAAGGCGGGAGGGATCGAGTTTGGTCAGGACCCGGCTCTGCTTGGGGAATTGGTGCGGACGGTCCGAGCGGTGGCGAAGAAGCCGCTGCTCGTGAAGCTCTCGCCGAATGTGACCCGGATCGCGGATATGGCGCGGGTTTGCGAGGCCGAAGGCGCGGATGGGATTTCGCTGATCAACGCGGTTCAGGCTATGGAGGTCGATGTCGAGACGCGGCGGCCGGTTTTGTCTAATATTCTCGGCGGGTTATCAGGGCCGGCGATCCGGCCGATTGCGCTTCGGATGGTCTGGCAGGCGGCTCAGGCCGTGAAAATTCCGGTCTGCGGAGTGGGTGGGATCGCCAGCGCAGAGGATGCAGTGAAATTCCTACTCTGCGGTGCTTCGGCGATCCAGGTCGGAACAGCCAATTATCTCGATCCGAGTGCAGCGGAGCGGATTGCTCGGGGCATCGCCGAATACGCCGAGCGACACGGATTTGCGAGGGTTGCTGACCTCACCGGTGCCCTCGAGACGGGCTGATCTGTAACCCTTATTGAGCCTTTCCCGGCGGGGATTTTGCGCTTGACGCGCCTCTTGGTTGCGGTCGGGCCCGCATTCATTTAATTTGCGCGAGCTTCCATTGGAATTCGATCCTCTGGAGTACAGCTTTTCGGGTCGACCGACGTGACACAATAGCCAGGCGCCGCCTGACAGATTGTGGCTCTACGGTTCGAAGCCGCCGGGAAAGTGGGCGTTTCGTCCGCTTTTTTTGTTTTTGGACAATGAGTTAGAGCGAAAAATGCGTTTTCCCGGCAGGGGTTTGTCGATCCCTGCCGAACTGTTTCCAATCGGATTCCGGATAGGAATCGGATCGGAGTTGGAGCGGGGAACGCAAGCAGACTGAAATAAGATAAAGGAGCGAGAACATCTATCGAGATATTCCGGAAGCGCTTCGCGCGATGATCGAGCCGGTCGTGGAAGAACACGGTTGTGCGCTCGTCGATGTCGAGATTGCAAAAAATCGAGGCACCGGACTTCTTCGCGTGACGGTCGACAGTGAAGTCGGAGACGGCCGAGTGCCGATCGAAAAATGCGCGGCGATTTCTCGAGAAGTGGAAACGCTGATGGACGCCGCGGACGCGATGCCGGGGCAGTATCGATTGGAAGTTTCATCGCCTGGTCTCGACCGGGTGCTGGGGCGGGAAAAAGATTTCGAGGCCGTTGTCGGTGCCGAAATTAAATTGCAAACAAGTCGTCCGATCGAAGGACGCAAACGTTTTCGCGGTCGACTCGTTTCATTCGAGTCGGGCGTGCTGAAGATGCAAGTTGATGGGGAAGAAGCCTTGATCCCCTTCGAAGAAGTTGAAAAGGCCAATATGATCTATGAGTTTTCGAGCGCGGACTTCGCAAAGGGGTCGACGCGACGGGACTCGAGCCAGTCAGGCGGAATGTGATGCTGGGAAATCTCAAACGCGAAATTGATCAGATTGCCAAAGATAAAGGCATCGATTCCGACGAGATTACGGGCGCACTCGAAGAAGCGATGCGTCAGGCCGCGCGTAAGCGATTCGGTCAGGACAAAGAAATCGAAGCGAAATACAACGACGAAATCGGCGAAGTCGAACTCTTCGAATTTCGCGAAGTGGTCGAGTCGATCACGGATCGCGATACGCAGATTCTGATCGCTGAGGCTAAGCGCGACTACGATCCGGACGTCGAACTGGGCGACGAAATCGGGGTGAAGCTCGATACCACGGACTTCGGCCGAATTCTCGCACAGGCCGCCAAGCAGGTGATTATTCAGCGAATTCGGGATGCCGAGCGCGATAACACCTTCGACGAATATCGCGATCGCCAGGGCGAAGTCGTGAACGGAATCGTACGCCGCTTCGAGAAGGGCTCGATCATTGTTGACCTCGGGCGAGCTGAGGCCATAATTCCCGCCAAAGAACAGGTCCCGCGCGAAAGCTATCGCCCGGGTGACCGCATCCGCGCCTACGTGCTTGAAGTGAGCAAGGTCGCCAAGGGGCCGCAGATCGTGCTGTCCCGCGCGAATATGGATTTCTTGATCAAACTCTTCGAGCAGGAAGTGCCGGAGATGTACGAGAAGATCGTGTCGATCGAATCGGCCGCGCGCGAGCCCGGTGGACGATCGAAGATTGCGGTCGTTTCCCGGGACAGCGATGTCGATCCCGTCGGCGCTTGTGTCGGCATGAAGGGCAGTCGCGTCCAGGCCGTTGTTCAGGAACTCCGCGGTGAGCGCATCGACATCGTGCCGTGGAGCCCGGATCCCGCACGTTATGTCTGTAGCGCGCTTTCTCCGGCTCAGGTTTCGAAGGTGATTATCGACGAAGAGAAGAAGGCGATGGACGTGATCGTGCCCGACGACCAGCTTTCACTGGCCATAGGCCGGCGCGGGCAGAACGTGCGCCTCGCTGTTCAGCTCACTGGATGGAAGATTGACATCAAGAGCGAAACCAAGATGCGCGAGATCGCAGAATGGTTGGCGCGCGCAGTGTCTGTGGTCGAAGACTGCGGCGAACCTGAAGCGGAGCTCTTGCTTCAGCAGGGGATTACGTCGCTGGAAGATCTGTCCGAATGCGCCTCTGAGCTTCTGACGCAGCTGCCCGGGATCGATGAAGCCGGGGCCGCAAATATTAAAGCGAAGGCCGCAGAGTTGGTCAGCGTGAAGATCGAAGAAGAGGCGGCTAACGCCGTGAAGGAAGCCGAGAACATAGAGCGGTTGCGCGCAGAAGCGCAGGCTGCGGCCGCCGCAGCGGCGGCGGCGCCGGTCGAAGAGGCCTCGGATGATGCAGCTGCCTCGGGCGAAGAGGGCGAGACTCCCGATCCGTCGGCGGAGCCTGCTGCGGAACGCGAGTAGAACAATGACGCGACTAAACGTGAGTACGGAGCGTGAGCACAGCACGTGAGTACTGCTCGTGAGGAATAAGCTCGTGAGTAACCGAATGAACTAAAGCGAATCCTCCTTAATGGATGAGTAAGAGAGCCAGGCGGAAGCGGATCAACGCGAGTCTGGCCGGAGCAGCGTAAAAAAAGATGGCAAAGATCAGGGCATACAAGCTCGCAGAAGAGCTCGGCATAGACCGGAATGATTTCGTCGAACAGGCGCGTCAGCACGGTGTCGAATTAAAGAGCGCGATGGCGTCCCTCGATGAGGGCGAAGTCGAAGCGCTGCGCCATAAATTCGGCGGCGGCGACAAAGAGAAGCGTTCTGTCGACGAGCGCCGACTTGAGGGCAAGAGCGGTACGACCGTTGTGCGCCGACGCCGGAAGAAGGCGCCGGAGCCGGTGCCCGAGCCCATTCCGGAGGTCGTCGAAGAGGCGCCCGAGCCTGTCGCCGAAGAGATGCCTGCAGTCGAAGAGCCTCTGGCTGCGGAAGCTGCGGAAGGCGAAGAATCTGCTGCTGCTGAAGGTGCCGCCGAAGGTGAAGGGCAGGTCGCTGCCGAAGCTGCGCCCGTCGTGGGTGATCAGCCCGCTGTCGCAACGACATCCAAGACCGCCACGATCAAGGCCACCTCCACGCGCCCGGCTGGCACGCCGCCGAGTGGTCCCGCTGGTGCGCGTACGCCGGCGACGCCCGCGCCCGCGCCCGCGCCCGCGCCCGCCGAACAAAGCCCGGCCGACAAGAAGGGCAAGCAGCGCAAGCGCGTCCGCGAAGTTGTCAATCTGCAGGAGCAGGAGCAGTTCGCTCGGCAGATCACGAGTCGGACTCCCGGCTCGCGTCGAACTGCGGCGCCCGCGCCGCGCCATGCCATCAACCCGCGAGCCCGTCGTCGCGATAAACTGTCACCGAAGCCGTCCCCGGCTCTCGCGGCGAATGCGAAGCGACACGTGAAAGTATCTGGAAATATCAGCATCGGTGAACTCGCGAAGCAGGCCGGTCTCAAAGCACCTGTGATTCAGGGCAAGCTGATGGCCATGGGCGTGATGGTTTCGGTCAATCAAACCGTCGATTTCGAAACGGTTAAGAAGCTCGCGGCCGAGATGGATTTCGAAGTCACGGATGTGGGCTTCAAAGAAGAAGAATTCCTCGATACGCCGGAAGCTGCGGAAGCGCTTGCGGGCGTCGAGGGTGCCGAAGAAGAAACGATCGATCGATCGAACGAGGTACCGCGTCCGCCGATCATTACGGTGATGGGCCATGTCGATCACGGCAAGACCTCGCTGCTCGATGCACTTCGCAAGACGAAGGTCACCGAGGGCGAAGCGGGTGGCATCACGCAGCACGTCGGCGCCTATCAGGTGCAGGGCGGCGGCAACGATCTCACCTTCATTGATACGCCGGGCCATGCCGCGTTTACGCAGATGCGCGCACGTGGCGCTGCGATGACGGATATCGTGGTGCTTGTGATCGCAGGGACCGAAGGCGTTATGCCGCAGACGGTCGAAGCCATCGAACATGCTCAGGCCGCAGGTTGCCCGATCGTGGTGGCGATCAATAAATGCGACCTGCCTGAAGCGGATCCTGAAAAGACGAAGCAGCGCCTCACCGAGCACAATATGGTTGCGGAAGACTTCGGTGGTGATGTGGTCTGCGTGAACGTCTCGGCGAAGACCGGCGACGGCCTCGATAACTTGCTTGAGATGTTGGCGATTCAGGCCGAGTTGCTTGAGCTGCGCGCCGATCCGGCGCGCCGTGCGAGTGGTGTGGTGCTCGAAGCGCGTCTTGATAAGGGACGCGGTGCGGTCGGTACGCTGCTTGTGCAGGACGGCACGCTTAAGAAGGGCGATACGATCGTGGTCGGCACCGAATGGGGCCGTGTGCGACAGATGCAGAACGATCTTGGGAAGAACGTGAAGGAAGCGGGGCCCTCGGTGCCCGTTCAGATCACGGGCCTTTCGGGTCTGCCTACGGCGGGTGGCGCTTTCCATGTCGTGAAGAACGACCGGGTTGCGAAGCAGATCATCGATCATCGTGAGGATCAGGAGCGCGGTCAGGTCAAGACGAAGAAGCCGCGTATTTCGCTTGACGAGTTCTACGCGCAGTCCGCGGGCGAAGGTCCGAAGGAATTGGCGGTCGTGCTCAAGGCGGATGTGGCGGGGACGTGTGAAGCGGCCCGTGATTCGCTCGAAAAGCTTTCGACGGATGAAGTCACGCTCCGAGTGCTCTCTTCGAGCGTCGGCGCGATTACCGAGAACGATGTGAACCTCGCCTCGGCGAGCAGCGCGATCGTCCTCGGTTTCAATGTGCGGCCGGATCCGGCAGCACGGCGACAATCCGATAGCGACGGCATCGAAATTCGTACCTACTCGATCATCATGAACATGCTCGATGATGTGAAGGACGCGATGGCCGGTCTACTGCCACCCATCGTGAGCGAGAAGATGCTCGGTCGAGCGGAGATTCGCGAAACCTTCACGATTCCGAAGGTGGGCACGATCGCAGGTTCTTATATCCTCGAAGGCAAGATCATTCGTAACGCGCATTGTCGCGTGGTTCGCGATGGCATCCAGGTCTACCAGGGAACGGTCGGTTCGCTGCGCCGGTTCAAGGACGACGTCAAGGAAGTCATCAACGCCATGGAATGTGGTATCGGGGTGTCGACCTACAACGATGTGAAGGTGGGAGACATCATCGAGGCCTACGAGCTGGAGGAGCGGCCGGCGGTTCTCTAGATCCTCGGGGCGCGAAGGAGGAGGGCATCGCAGTCGGCGAGCCTCCGTCCGGAGACCCGGGCCGTTTAGGCGTGGATCATGAGTGGATCATGCATCATTGTGCCGGGTAGACGGTCCTGAAACCCGCCACACTGGAGGCGACTTCATGGTTGTGGGTGTCGCGGTCGTTGAGATTCATGTTCACGATTCCCAGTCGCTGAAGGCGAAGCGGGGCGTGGTTCGGTCGATTCAGGGCCGGCTGCGAAATCGCTTCAACATTTCGGTCGGAGAAGTGGGCGGGCAAGGGACTTGGCAACGCGCGGTCATCGGCCTGTCGATGACGGGCAGCGACGAGAACACAACCCGGAAATCCGTTGAAAAAGCCGTCGCGTTCATCGAGCAGATGCATTTGGCGGAGGTCGTGGGCAGCGAGATCGAGATGATCCAGCTGCCTCTTGCGGATGGTCTAGGACAGATACGAGAAGAGGGTGGGTTGCCCGGCGGTGAAGCTGAAGACCTGCCTTGGTCGACCGGGCTCGGCGACGAGCCCGACTAGAATGGCGAGCAGACGCCTAACGTAGGAAACAGCGCGGGCGAAGAGCCGACGCATAGAACAGCCGCGGAGAACGAGCGCGGGAAAATGAGGAACCACACACATTGGCCGATTCAGTCCGCATACGCCGCGTCGCAGAGCAGATTCGCGCAGAGCTCTCGCAGCTTCTCCGCGAAGATGTTCAGGATCCGCGCATCGGGCTCGTGACCGTGACGCGCGTGAAGCTGGCCTCGGATCTCGGGGCCGCAACGATCTTCTACAGCCCGCTCGGCGAGGATGCGGACGAGGCGCGGAAGACCGAGCTCTCCCATGCGATGGGCGCAGTGACAGGCTTCTTGCGCAAGCAGCTCGCCCGGCGAATGAAGCTGCGACATACGCCGCAACTGCGATTCATCTTCGATGACTCGATTTTGGAGGGCAGTCATACGCTCGAGCTTCTGCGCGAATTGAATATTTCTCCGGAAGCGCCTGAGGCGCCTGAGGCGTCTGGGACGGATGCGGAAGACTCCGCGGAAGACGTCACGAGCGGCGAGCCGGATCGGATGGACGAGTAGGATGGCGAAACGAAATCAAAGGCGTCGGAAGCCTGAGCCGCCGGGACCCTCGGGCTTTCTCGTAGTGGATAAGCCACCAGGAATGACCTCGCATGATGTGGTGGACCGTGCGCGACGATGGCTCGGGACGCGGCGCGTAGGGCATCTCGGGACGCTCGACCCACAGGCCACAGGCGTGCTCCCTCTCGCGATCCGGGCAGCCACGAAGCTGATCCCTTTCATCGAGGGCGGGGCCAAGGGATATGACGGGACAGTCGTCCTTGGTTCGGAGACCGATACCCTCGATTGTGAGGGAGAGGTGCTGAGCCGCTTTGAGGGCGAGCTCCCAGATCAGGCGACGGTCGAAGCGGCGCTCAAGGACTTTCTTGGTGATGTCCAGCAGATCCCGCCGATGTATAGCGCCGTCAAGATCGACGGCGTGCCGCTCCATAAGCTGGCTAGGCAGGGCCAGGAGGTGGAGCGCGAGCCGAAGTGGATCACGATCAAATCTCTCGAGATGACGCGATTCGAGTCACCCGAATTCGATCTGCGGGTCATGGCCAGCGTCGGGACCTATGTCCGGGTCCTGGCCGCTGATCTGGGCAAAATACTGGGATGTGGGGCGCATCTGGGTCCGCTGCGGCGAACGCAGAGCGGGCCCTTTGTCTTGGCTCAGGCGAAGACTTCGGAGACCCTGGCAGAGGCGGCAGAACTCGGGAAGATCAGTGAGATGCTGATTTCGCCCGAAATCGCCCTCGGATTTCCGGTTCTCCGGGTCTCGGGCGAGCAGGCCGACCGGGTCCGGAATGGAGGGGATCTCCCCTCAGGCGAGCTTCATAGAGGTGCGCCGGGCACCCGGATCTCGATCCTCGACGAGGCAAACGAGTTCATAGCGGTGGCGGAGCTGCGGGCGGATCGCCGGGTATGGCCGCTGAGAGTTCTGCCGCAGGAGCCGACTTGAATGGGGACCGGGATTGGGACCTCGATCGGGACCTCGATCGGGACCTAGAGGGGGACCTGGATCGGGCCCGAACGGAACTGAGGCGACTAAAACCCGTGAGAAGGCGTTGCGACAGACGCGACCCTCTGTAAAACTCTTGCGGTCTTAAAAAAACGATGAAAATCAAAGAGTTCCCCGGCGCTGGGAAAAGCCCGGAGAGCAGGAGTCATCAGATTTGATCTCTGCAGCAAAGAAATCGGAAATCATTGGAACCCATAAGCGCGGCGAAGCGGACACCGGATCTCCGGAAGTCCAGATCTCGCTTCTCACCGAGCGCATCACGGGTCTCCAGGAACACTTCAAGACGAACGTGAAGGACCATCATTCGCGCCGCGGTCTGCTTAAGATCGTGAGCCAGCGACGACGCCTTCTCGATTATCTTCGTAAGAAAGACGGCGAACGATACCTGGGCCTGATCAAGGCTCTTGGGCTTCGCCGCTGAGCTTTTCTGAGAGCCGACGTGCTTTGCACGCCGGCGTTTCGAGTTTTGGAGCTGGGCTCGCTCTTGTTGAGTTTGTTGTTGGATTTGTTTCTCGATTTCGGTCGAGGGCAAAGGCGAAGAGGCTGTGGGATTTAGATCCGCAGAACCCTTCGGTAAATTGAATAGAGCCTGGTGAACGATAATTGGCCTGTGCTGCGCAAGCGGCGCCCCGAGGAGTGCGGGAGTCGGCCATTCGCGAACCTTATTTTTCGGCCGGATCTCAAGTTTGTTTGTGGCGAATCAGCCTAACTAGTGAAGCTGGTTAGGTGATCGCCGCACAAGACGAGCTGAGACGGACCGAAGAATCCCCCCTCGAAGATTCGCGCATGGGTGATCCCGCATTCTGATGGCTTTCGAAATTCGAAAGTCGTCAAAAGAGTCTCGCCGTACGTTCAAGGAGAACGCGCGACGAGCAGGCCATCATGCATCGGCTGAAGCCTCTGACTCGAGAGAGATGAGGAGAGGCAAAGTCGGTGAGGAGTAAACGAAAACATGCCTTATTGGTTTGAACCCTCATCATTCTCCGTCGAAATCGGCGGACGAACGATGACACTCGAGACCGGAAAGATCGCCAAACAGGCGGCCGGTTCGGTCACAGTCACGTTTGGCGACACCGTCGTCCTCGTGACCGCAGTCCACTCGAAGCCGCGACCCGGTATCGACTTCTTCCCGCTCACTGTCGACTTCGTCGAAAAGTTTGCGGCGGCGGGCAAGATCCCCGGCGGCTTCTTCAAGCGCGAAGGGCGCCTCGCTGACCGCGAAGTCCTCGTGTCCCGCTTCATCGATCGCTCGATCCGACCGCTCTTCGCGGACGGCTACAACGACGATACGCAGGTGACCTGCACGGTCCTCTCGCATGACCCCGAATACTCTGCGGATATGTGTGCATTCGTGGGTGCCTCCGCGGCGCTGGCGATCTCGGATATGCCTTTCCTTACGCCGATCGCGGCTGTGAGGATCGCGCGCGTCGACGGCGATTACATCATCAACCCCGTTCCCGCAGATCTCGAAGAGAGCGATCTCGAATTGATCGTCGCCGGCAACAAGAGCTCGATCGTCATGGTCGAGGGTGGCGCGAAGCAGCTTCCCGAGGACGAAATCCTCGCGGCGCTCAAGCACGCTCACGAACAGATCAAGCCGATCATCAAAGCGATCGAGGCCTTCGCGGCCAAGGTCGGTAAGCCGAAGCTTGTTATGCCCGACAAGGCAGACAACTCGAAGCTTGAGGCCCGCATCAAGGATATGGCCGGCGATCGACTCGCCGAGGCCTTCCTGATCAAGGCCAAGAAGGAGCGCTCGGACGCGGTGAAGGCCGTTGAGAAGGAAATCCGCGAGGAGATCTGGAACGAGTACCGCAACGAAGGCATGGACGTGAAGACGCTTGCTGACTTCGAGGCACGCTCGAACGGTCTCAAGAGCCTCCAGGGGAACGTGAAGGACATCCTTCACGATCTCGGCGGAGAGCTCATGCGAGAGCGCGTCATGGCGACGGGCGAGCGCATCGACGGCCGAAAGGGCGACGAGATTCGTGCGATCGCGTGTGAGGTTCGACCTTACCCACGACCGCATGGCGTCGCTCTGTTTACACGCGGTGAGACACAAGCCGTTGTGACAGCGACGTTGGGTTCAGGCTTCGATGAGCAGACGATCGACGGCATGGGCGGACGCTGGAAGAAGAACTTCATGCTCCATTACAACTTCCCTCCTTTCTCTGTTGGAGAGGCGCGGCCGCTGCGTGGACCTGGACGTCGAGAGGTTGGTCACGGAACGTTGGCCGAACGTGCCATTACGCCCGTGCTTCCCGACCACGAGGACTTCCCGTACACGCTTCGCGTGGTGTCGGAGACGCTTGAGTCGAATGGCTCTTCGTCGATGGCGGCGGTGTGTGGCTCGACGCTTTCGCTGCTCGATGCGGGTGTGCCTCTGAAGGCGCCGGTTGCGGGTATCGCGATGGGTCTGATCACGGACGGCAAGCGCACGGTGATCCTGTCGGACATCCTGGGTGATGAAGATCATCTCGGCGACATGGACTTCAAGGTGGCTGGTTCCAAGGCGGGCATCACGGCCCTCCAGATGGACATCAAGGTCACGGAAGTCGATTGGGACATCATGGAGAAGGCACTCGCGCAGGCGCGTGAGGGACGGCTCCATATCCTCGACTGCATGGACAAGGATACGAAGGACGAACTGCATGGTCTGACTGCACGTAAAGAGCTGCATGCTTTTGCGCCGCGGATGGAGACTCTGCAGATCAAGCCCGACCGAATTCGGGACATCATTGGCCCAGGCGGCAAGGTGATCCGCGCCATTCAGGAAACGACCGGCGCCAAGATCGACGTCGACGATTCCGGTTCGGTCTCGGTCTTCGGTCCCAATGGGGCTGCAGTCGAGCAGGCGATGGCGATGGTCAACGAGCTCACGCAGGAAGCGGAGATCGGTCGGATCTATCTCGCCAAGGTCAAGCGCATCGCCGATTTCGGTGCATTCGCTGAGATCTTCCCCGGCACGGACGGCCTGATTCACATCAGCCATCTTGCTGCGGGTCGTGTCGATAAGGTCACGGACGTTCTTGAAGAGGGTGATGAGGTGCTCGCTAAGTGCATCGATATTGATCCCTCCGGTCGCATCCGCCTCTCGCGCAAGGAAGCGCTGGCGGACCAGGCGGCCAAGGACGACGAGTAAGGCCAGGCTCGTTGAACGAGCCGAGCTCTTCTCGACCTACGCCGGAGCAAGACTCTGGGCGTTTTAGGGGCATCCGGGTGGCCATCACCCGGATGCCCCACGCTCGAGACCTGCCGTTCCCCGAGGCGACAACCGCGGGGGCGGCGGGACTCGATCTGCGTGCCGCTACGAGCGAACGCACCCCTATCCTGATTAATCCCGGAGAACGCTGTTTGGTTCCGACGGGCTGGCGCATCGCCATTCCGAACGGATTCGAGGCCCAGGTCCGTCCGCGAAGCGGATTGGCCCTCCGGCATGGCATACTGATCCCTAACTCGCCCGGCACGATTGACGCCGACTACCGCGGAGAGATCCAAGTGATCCTCATGAACGCGGGAGACGAAGTCTTCAAGGTCGAGCGGGGAGACCGCATCGCTCAGCTCGTTGTCGCACCGGTGGTGCGACCCGAATGGGTGGAGGTGGAAAATCTTGATGAGACCGAGCGCGGAGAAGGCGGCTTCGGACACACGGGACGAAGCTAGTGCGCGCTCAGCCTCTGGGCGGACGCGCCGATGAGATGAGTGATGAGTAGAGAACATCGATCGCAACCGACGCGGCGCGCATCGACTACAGCGACGAGGGGAGTAGATTCACGTGACTGAGGGGTCGACAGAGGTCCACGCCGATACAGCTTCTGCTGCTGGTCCATCTGGGCATGCGCAGACCGCCAATGCCCCTAGTCCCCCTAGTCCCCCTAATACCTCGGATACCTCTAATCAGAATGCGGAGCCAATGGCCCCTTCCGAAGACGACACTCCGAAACTCAGCGCCGAAGAAAAAGCGGAAGCCAAGAAGGCCGCCCGCCGCGCCGATCTGATCACACGACTTGGAACCGCCGCGGTCCTGATCCCTTTCGTTCTCTGGGCGATTTGGCAGGGTGGCCTGATCTACCTGGGCATCGTGATAGGAATCGGCTGGCTCGCCCAAAAAGAATTCTACGGTCTCATCGTCGATAAGGGCGCCAAGCCGATCGAGTCCGTCGGCCTCGCTTTCGGCGCCGCGGTCATACTGGTCGCATATTTTGGCAACGAATATCACGCCATGCTTTTGATGACGGCGTCTCTGCTCGTCTTGATGGTGGCGCAGTTGCGCAAGAATCAAATCTCGGATGCGATGGCGAGTATCTCAGGCACGTTCTTTGGCGTGTTCTACGTGAGCTGGCTGCTCAGCCACGCCGTTCTGCTCCGCAAGTTCTACGATACGGCGGCAGGGCATTACGATCCGGCAATGCTTTCGGTTCTTGGCTTTCGGCCCGAGACGGGTGCGTTCTTCATGGTCTATACGCTGGTCACGCTCGTCGCCTGCGACGCGGGGGCGTATTTCGCGGGCCGCGCCTGGGGCAAAACGAAACTTGCCCCCCAGATCAGTCCCAACAAGAGCGTCGAAGGCGCCCTTGGCGGCATCATCATGGGCGTGACATTCGGGCTGCTCACGAAGCTTCTTTGCGACGCGGTGCGGCCCGATTGGTCTTCGGCTCTGCCTTGGAGCACAGCGCTCGCCTTCGCGCTTGTGCTGTGTCCCGTTGGGATCATCGGTGACTTGGTCGAGTCGCTGCTCAAGCGCGATGCGGACGTGAAGGATACGGGGGCGCTGCTCCCGGGAATGGGCGGCGTGCTGGACCGCATTGATGCGCCGCTGCTCGGCCTGCCGGTCATGTACTACATGATGCTCGGCTACGTGTTTTTCCAAGCGTCGTAGACGCCTGGGCCACGGGCGGTTTCAAGCGTCGTAGACGACGCCGGGCCGCGAGCGCTTTCAAGGGTCCTGTACACTTCGGCCGCGGGCGGTGTCAAGGAGTTGCGGGCGCGCTCCGCCCGTTTCGGCGCCCGACCCGCTGTGCAGAAGGATGAAACGTCGAATCTGGCGTCTGGGAACCCTTATCGCGTGTAGGGTGGATCGTTCCGCAGTGGACTCCACCAGACAAAGCGCGCGCCTCCGAGACGGGAAGTATCGACAGTCAAGTCGCCGCCGTGAAACCGCGCGATCGTCCGGGAGAGGGCGAGTCCGAGTCCATGTCCCTGTCCGTGCTCACCGGGTCCGCGAGCGAAACGGTCGAAGATCGAATTCATCTCGTCCGGTGTACTTCCCGGCACGCCGTCTCCGGAATCATCAACCGTGATCAAGACTCGACCCCAGTCTATTCTACAGTCAACCTCTATCTCTGTGCGCGCGGGTGTGTGCTGCAGCACGTTCTCGAGGAGGTTGATTATCACTCGGTCAAAGAGTTCGGGCACCCCTGTTATGTTGGCAGGACTGAGTTCGATCCGAAGTGGAGAATCTCGATCTGAGAATGCGGGTTCGTAGAGCGCAACGACTTTTGAAAGACGTTCTGCCACATCAATGGGTTGGTGAGCGATTGTCGCGCCGTGATTCTCGACTTCTGAGATCATCAAGAGTGAATCGACGAGTCGCGAGAGATCGCCTGCAGTGGCCCTAATCGACGATAAGGCGGCGCGTGCCTCCTCTTCAGTTCCTCCGGACGCAACGTCGGCCACCATCGCGATGCGGTTCAGGGGAGTGCGAAATTCGTGCGCGATCTCGTTGCCGAAGGCGCGGATGCGGGCGAACGAAGCTTCGATATCTTCGAGCTTCTGGTTCAATTCGCGCGCATGCCGATCGATGGGATCAAGTGTGCCCCGGTCGACCAATCGGTTGGATAGGTCGTGAGGCCCCACGTGATTGAGTGAATCCGTCGCATCGCGAAGAGGCTTGAATGCCCAGAAGGTTGCGGAGATCGCTGCAAAAAGTCCGGAGGCGCTCAGCAGGACAGTGAAAAACATCAAAGCATCGCGAACTTCGAAAGCCTCTTCGGCAAAAGGGTCGAGAGAGACGACGGCCTCGAGCAGACCCCCGTCCGCGAGTGACGTGCTGGCGTAGAGTAAGATCCCCGGCTTCAACAGGTCTGCATCAAAGAGAGATCGGGTATCTTCACCCGTGACCGCCGGTTGAGTCTGCTCTGGTTTCGGCCATGCGCCCCATGTGGAGACGGCCCCGGATCTCGTCGTCACGCGTGCAGCGGCTTGTCCATCGTCGAGAGAACGTCCAAACTCGGCCAGGGCTTCAGTCGGATCGATCTGATTTGAAACTTCTCGATGGATCGTATGCAGCGAGTGGTCGACCCATGCATCCGCTTGTTCGAGCGCTTCGACTGCCACATACCGGTACAAAAACCAGCTCTGCAGAACGCTCACTGTGAGGACCGTCGTAGCGATCACAATCGCCGCGCGCCCATCGGTTCGCCGCAGTGACCGCACAAACCTATTTGTCAACGGAGTACCCCTCTCCTCGACGGGTCCGGATCAAGTCCGAGACTCCCTGAGATTCGAGTTTTCTTCGGACTCGGTTGACGTGAACGTCAACCACGTTGGTCGTGGGATCGAAGTCATAGCCCCAGACTTCACGCAGGAGTTCTCCGCGTGTGATGACTTCTCCCCGCAGTCGAACGAGCATTGAGAGCAGCCCAAACTCAATCGGGGTCAGTTCGAGTCGTTCTCCTCGTACGGCCGCAATATGGCGCGACGTGTCGAGTTCGAGCTCTCTTATCGTATGGTTAGTGGCTTCACCTTGTGGTCGGCGACGCAGTGCGCGAAGACGGGCTGCAAGTTCGGCGAATGCAAAAGGCTTGATGAGATAGTCGTCGGCTCCGCGATCGAGTCCTCTGACGCGATCCTCGATTGAACTGCGCGCGGTGAGCATGACCGTTACGGCGCTAGGTAGTTTTTCTCGCAGCATAGAGAGTACGTCGTAGCCGGATCCATCCGGCAAGACGACATCGAGGACAGCTGCGTCGAATGCAGAGGAGTAGATCGCTTCGTTTGCCGAAGCCACGTCGGGTGCCAACACGACCTCATGGCCGTCGCGGACGAGTCCGACGCGAAGCGCGGCGGCGGTCTCCAGGTCGTCTTCGAGCACAAGGATTTTCATGAGTGGGTCCTCGTTCGGAGACTAGCGCTTGGACGCCGCAAAACGGCCGACATTCGATTCAGATGAAGATTCCTTCATCTTTGGCTCTCTGCGTTGCTTCCGGCCCTGGACCGGTCGAAGCTGCTCATGGATGAGCGCATTGAATCGAGATCGCAGAGGACCTCCTTGCCTGAGCACTGGAATCGCAGGTTCCCGCTCTGCCAGGCGGCTCGCCCAGGGGCCCATAGGCGGCGTGTTCGTCTATGCGATGCTCGCGGCCTTGGGAATGGGTTGCGCGACGCCAGACTTCGACGCGAAGATGGCCGCGAATCTTTCTGAGCGCACAAGTGCCGAACTTGAGCGACCCGAGGGCACGGCCTTCGAGGTGCCCGAGTCCGTCGATCTCGAAGACGGCCTCACAGAGGACGAAGCCGTTGCGCTTGCCTTGTGGAATGCACCGGAGTTTCGTCAAGAGCTGGCGCAATTGGGGATCGCCCGGTCCGAGTGGGTGGCGGCCGGTCTTCTTCAAAATCCGACGCTGCAGCTGTTTTTCCCGCTGGACGTGAAGCAACTCGAATTCATGATCGCTTGGATGCTCGACGCCATTTGGAGTCGACCCAAGCGCCTTGAGTCGGCGCGGGCAAGGTGGGAGAGGACGGCGCTCGAGCTCGTGGAACTGGGGCTGGACCGGGCGCAGCAAGTTAGGGATGCGCACATCACAGCAACTCAACTCGAAGACCAGGCTCGGCTGTCCTGGGATCGCGTGGAGATCCTGGATCGCCGAAACGCGATCGACCGAGAACGCGTGCGGGGAGGACAGGTCTCTCAGGCTGAGGTGGCGGGCACTCAGGCGGCGCTGATCGAAGCCAAGGAGCTGGCGCGCGGGGCGGATCGTCGTGCGGCGGCGGCGGGTCGGGCATTGCTGAGAGCGGTTGGCGTCGATGCGCATGCGGAACCCTGGCGAGTTGTGTCCGAGGCACCACGGGAGTTTGAGATCGCGACCGTGGAGGGCTGGCTCGATTCCGCCGAGCTTTCTCGTCCCGCGGTCGGCGCGGCCCGGTTGGGGCTGGTCGAAGCGGGCGCTCGCATGGGATTCGAACGGGCTCAGATGATCCGTGTTTCGGCGATTCTCGACGCCAACGCGAAGGGGAAAAACGGATTCGAGATCGGACCTGGGATTCTTCTCGAGATTCCGATTTTTAATCGAAATCAGGCGGGCATCGTGCGTGCGGAAAGCGAGCTTGGGCGCGCGGCGTGGATCTACAAGGCCACGACCATACGGGTCTCACATGAGGTTGCGGAGGCGTTCGACCAGTATGTCTTCGCCTCAAAGGCGCTGACGTCCTGGCGAAGTCAAGCAATCGCGGCGGTGGTCGCCGATGTCGAGATTGCCGCTGAGAACGTAGAGCGGGGTATTGCCGCCATCACGGATCTACTGGATGCGCGATTGCGAAAAATTGCGGTTCTCGAGCGAGAGGTCGATCTCGAAGCGCAAGCGCGACGCGCACTCACGCTCTTCGAGCGGGGAATAGGGAGGCGTGTGGATGTCGATGCTCCGAGCTGATCCGATGCGGGGGGCCCTCGGAATCGCGGCCGCCCTTGTGATGATGGCCCATAGCGGCGTCTCCACGGGTGCGAGCGAGACCGCAAAGAAGGGTGACCCCGCGGCCGTAGTCGAGAATGGGATTCCCGAAACCGCGCTCGCGACGGTTCGCTTGACCGAGCGCGCCGTGGAGCGCCTCGGAGTGCGAACCGTCAGCGTCGAGCTTCGTTCGATGGACCGGACACAGATTGCCGGGGGCGTTGTTGAAGCGCCGCCTGGCGGCATCGTTCAAGTCGTTGCGCCTCAACAGGGAACTGTTCTCGTGGCGGGCCAGTCGCTTCCCCTGCCGGGTACGAAGGTCGCGGCGGGCGAACCGCTCCTGCGGATTCGGGCCTTGTCAGCGAGTGAGATCGCGCGCGCTCGGGATATTGTGGATTCTGCGCTCGCCCGGTTGCGCGTGGCCGAGGCCGCCCTGGCGGCCCGAGGAGAAGACGAGGGCCGCCGAGCCGAGCGCGATTCAGCGGCGGTTTCGCTCGAAGCCGCCCGGCAACGCCTGCGCATCATGCGCGGTGAAGCAGGGCAGGGGGACGGTTCCGACGGACTTGCCCCGCTCACAATCACGTCTCCCACCGCCGCGATCGTGCGCCGACTCGATGTGACGCCCGGCCAATCGGTTCCGAGCGGGGCCCCGTTAGTCGAACTCGTGCGCGTCGATGCACTTTGGGTCCGCGTTCCGATCTATGCAGGTCTACTTCGCTCGATTCGAGCTGGAGCACCTGCGCGAATTCGTACGCTCGGAGACTCGAACGGCGCCGGATGGCAGGCCGATATCGTCTCCGGTCCGCCCTCGGCAGATCCGCTCGCCGGAACCGTGGATCTCTTCTATCGCCTGGCGCGCCTTTCTGATGGGAATACCGGACTTGTGCCGGGAGAACGCGTCATTGCAAGCCTGCTCTTGGGCGATGCGGAAGAGCGGCTCGTCGTGCCGCAATCCGCCGTGCTCTACGACGTTAATGGAGGCACATGGGTCTATGAACGCATAGCGCCGGCAACCTTCGCACGAAAAAGAGTCGCGGTGGACGACGTCCTGGACGGTTTCGCCGTGCTCTCGCAGGGCCCCGGCGAAGGCGCCGAGATTGTCACTGACGGCGCGGTCGAGATCTTCGGGACCGAATTCGGGACGGGCAAATGATCGCGGCAGGCGACGCCACGCATAACGACTCGAGAGCCGTGCGATGAATTGGATCATCGGTTCCGCGCTGCGATTCCGGGGCGTTGTGGTGGCCTTGGCCCTGCTCTTGCTTCTGGCCGGGCAGCAGGTGCTGCCGAATGCGTCCCTCGACGTGTTCCCGGAATTTGCCCCGCCGCTCGTCGAGATCCAGACTGAGGCCCCGGGCTTGTCGACCGAAGATGTCGAGAGCCTGATTACCGTGCCTATCGAGAACGCGGTCAACGGCGTTGCCTGGATGACGGCGACGCGATCCAAGTCCGTGTTAGGCCTTTCTTCGGTGGTGATTTTGTTTGAGCGCGGCGTGGATCTGATGCAGGCGCGCCAGCTCGTGCAGGAACGGGTCACCCTCGCAACCAGAGATCTGCCGTCGCTCGCGAATCCGCCGGTGCTTCTTTCCCCACTTTCCTCGACGAGCCGTGTGTTGAAGGTGGGTCTTTGGTCAAAGGCACTCGACCAACAGGACATGACCCTGGCCGCACGATGGAAGATTCGACCCCGGTTGATGGCGATTCCTGGCGTCGCGAATGTCGCGATTTGGGGACAGCGCGACCGCCAAGTACAGGTCCGAATTGATCCCGACCGTTTGCGCGTGTATGGCCTAACGCTCGACGAGGTCACGCGCGCGGCGCGGGAGGGTGTCACTCTTGGCGGCGGCGGCTTCGTCGACACCCCTAATCAAAGGCTGTCCGTCACCTTCCGCGCGCCTGTCGAGACCGCCGACGATTTGGCCAAAATTGTCGTCGCGCAGCGAAACGGTTCTCCGCTCTTGCTGGGGCAAGTGGCTGAGGTCGTCGAGGGATATCCGCCGCCGATTGGCGACGCGATCATCAATGACGTGCCCGGGATCCTCCTGATCGTGGAGAAGCAACCCGGTGGCAATACGCTCGCGGTGACCCATGCCGTTGAGCAGGCGCTCGAACAAATGCGCCCCGCGCTCGTCGGCATCGAGATCGATTCGACGATTTTCCGCCCCGCGACCTTTATTGAAATGTCGCTTGAAAATCTGCGTAGCGCTTTGCTGATCGGCGCGGTTCTCGTCTGTGCCGTCCTCGCGTTCTTCCTGTATGAGTGGCGAACGGCGCTGATCAGCTTGCTCGCTATGCCACTGAGTCTCGTTTCTGCTGCGCTTGTGATTCACTATCGCGGCGGCGCGATCGATACGATGGTCCTCGCGGGGATGATCATCGCCCTCGGTGAGGTCGTCGATGATGCCATCGTCGATGTCGAGAATATCTTGCGTCGACTCCGCCTGGAATCGCAGGTCGCCCATCCGCGACCGGCCTATCGGGTCGTTCTCGACGCATCAATTGAAGTTCGCAGCGCGGTCTTATATGCAAGCCTGATCGTGGTTGTTGCGCTGGTCCCCGTATTCATGATGCCTGGTCTCAGCGGGGCCTTCTTTAAACCGCTCGCGACGTCGTATGTGCTCGCGATGCTTGCCTCGCTGCTTGTTGCGCTGACGGTGACTCCTGCGCTCTCATTATGGCTCCTGCCCGGCAGTAGTGCCGAAAGGCATAAGACGTCTCCGCTGGTCGATCTTCTCCGACGTCGCTACCGAGCAATTCTCGAGCGATCGCTCAATGCGAAGCCGGCGACCGCCGCGCTGGCGATCGTAGGGCTTTCAGGAGCGCTCATCTGGCCCTTCCTCGGACAGGAGTTTCTTCCCAACTTCAAGGAATATGATTTCCTAATGCATTGGGTTGAGAAGGCGGGCACGTCGATTGAGGCGATGGATCGCATCACGATTCGCGCGAGCGAGGAGATGCGCGCTGTGCCCGGGGTTCGAAATTTTGGCGCTCACGTGGGTCGAGCCGAAGTTGCTGACGAAGTCGTCGGACCGAATTTTACCGAACTATGGATCAGCCTCGAACCCGCAGTCGATTACGAAGCCACTGTTGCGACGATTCAGGGGATCGTCGACGGATATCCGGGCCTGTATCGCGACTTGCTCACGTATTTGCGGGAGCGCGTGAAGGAGGTCCTGACGGGGACGAGTGCAGCCATCGTTGTGCGGATCTACGGCGACGATCTCGACGAGCTGAGACAAACTGCAGAGCGCGTTCACGACAAAATTGCGGATGTTTCCGGCGTCATCCACCTCAAGGTCGAACAACAAACGCTCGTTCCTCAGATTGCGATCGACTTCCGTCCGGATGCCGCCGCGATCCATGGTGTCACGCCGGCGCGCGTTCAGGCAGCGGTGCAGACTGCGCTTCAAGGGCAGCGTGTCGGGCAGCTCTACCAGGAACAGAAGATCTTCGACGTCGTCGTGCGCGGAACCGAGAGCATTCGCCACGATCCTAATCGCTTAGGTGATCTCATGGTCGATACGATGGGCGGCGGTGCGGTGCCTCTTTCCGAGGTGGCCACGCTCACGATCGTGCCCACTCCGAATACGATCAAGCGGGATCAGGCATCGCGACGCATCGATGTGACGTGCAATGTGGACGGCCGCGCATTGAGCGATGTGGCGCAAGAGATCGAATCGCGCGTTCGAGCGCTCTCCTACCCGACGGGCGTGCATCCCGAAGTGCTTGGGGAGTATGCCGAGCAGCAGGCGGCGAGTCGCAATCTGGCGTTGCTTTCATTGGTTTCACTCGGCGCGATTTTCGTGCTTCTCCACGCGGCCTTCGGCTCTGTGCGACTCGCGACACTTGTCTTTTTGGGGCTTCCCTTCGCGTTGGTCGGGGGCATCTTTGCGGTTGGGCTGACGGATCGTATTCTGTCGCTTGGTTCGTTAGTCGGCTTTGTGACCGTTCTGGGGATTGCGGCGCGGAACTCGCTTATGCTTGTGAGCCACTGCTTGCAGTTGGAACGCGAAGAAGGCGTCCCTTTTGGGCCGGCCCTTGTGGTGCAGGCGGCGGAGGAGCGGCTTTCCCCGATTCTGATGACCGCGCTGACCACGGGGCTCGCGCTGATGCCGATTGCGCTCGGTGGGGGGCGTCCCGGCTATGAGATCGAGCATCCGATGGCGATTGTGATTCTGGGGGGACTCGTCACCTCAACGGCGTTGAACCTGTTTCTGATGCCGGCGCTGTACCTGCGTTGGGCGAAAGGGACACGACCCGCGAGCTGAAATGCCGCGGTGCAAGTCTTTAGATTGAGTTGGGCGGCCGGCGCCTTCACCCCGCAGGGGGGCAGCGTTGGCTTAGAGGAGGCCGAGGTTGCGCTGGATGCGTTCCGTGGGGTCTTCGAAGTTGGGGACGAAGGGGCGCCCGGCGATCTGTTCGAAGGCGCTGATATAGCGGACGGCCGCTTCGACGCGGACGTCGTCAGGGAGGGCAGGGGGAGGGCCATCGCCCTTGTAACCCTGTTCGCCGAGCCAGAGCCGCACGTATTCCTTATCGATCGCCTTGGGGGACTCGCCCTTGGAGAGGGCGGCTTCGTAGGTTTCGCTGCGCCAATAGCGCGAGGAATCCGGGGTGTGGATCTCGTCGATGACGATGATTTCGCCGTCTTGATCGAGGCCCATTTCGTATTTCGTATCGACGAGGATCAGGCCCTGCTTTTCGGCGAACCTTTGCCCTTCAGCAAAAAGGCGCTGGGTTATCCGGTGTGCACCATCGTAATGGGCTTCGCTGATTGCGCCGCTCTCAAGCAGCGCTGCGCGGGAGGTGAGTTCGTCGTGGTCGCCGTGCTCGGCTTTTGTGGTCGGCGTGAGGAGCGGCGCGGCGAGTTTTTCATGCCGCTGGAGACCATCAGGCAGGCGATGCCCGCAGTATTCGCGTTCGCCCCGTTCGTAGGCAGTCCAGATCGAGGTTGAAGTCGCGCCGGTCAGATAGCCGCGCATCACAAACTCGACAGGCAGCGTCTTGCATTCCTTGACGATGGAGACGCTCGGATCGGGAACGCTCAGCAAATGGTTGGGGACGAGGTCGCGGGTCTGCTCGAACCAGAAGGCCGCCATCTGGTTCAGGATCTGTCCCTTCAGGGGAATCGTGCCGACGACGACGTCAAAGCAGCTGACGCGGTCGCTCACGACGAGGGTGCGCTCTCGCTTGCCGCTCGGCGGCTCCACGTAGCTGTCGCGGACCTTGCCTTCTATGCGCCTGCCGAGGCCTTCGAAATGAGTCTCGGCTAGGGTCTGTGCACAGGCGGCTTCGAGGTCTTTTCGATCGATCGACACGAGGGGGCGTCCTCCATTTAAACGCCTGCTCATTTAAGCCTTCGTGCAGGGAGAGAGCAAGCGTCGCGCGTCGATTCAGCTGCGTTTGACCCAGCCCCGGCACCTGTCTACTCTACAGGCAACCCAAAAATCCGCGTCCGATGGATTTCGTTGCGATGCTTTTGAGTTCCTGCGACGAGCTTCCCCATTTTTTCCCTTCTTTCAACCTCGGATGGAGAATCGATGAGCGAGAGCATGCTTCCCCCGGCCAATCGCCCCCTGGATCGTCTCACGCCCGAGGAAGTCGAGGCGCTCGAAAGCGCCCATAAAGCCGACCATTTTCACGACGAGTGCGGCGTGTTTGGCGTGCACGGCGACGATGAAGCATCCCATCTCACCTATCTCGGACTGTACGCGCTTCAGCATCGCGGCCAGGAGAGCTGCGGCATCGTCGCCTCCAATGGCAAAGAACATATCGCCCACCGTGCTATGGGCCTCGTGTCCGACACCTTCGGCGCGCCGATTCTGGATGGGCTGAAAGGTCGCCACGCGATCGGGCACGTTCGGTACTCGACCGCCGGCGAGAGCATGCTCCGAAACGCGCAGCCGATTTGTGCGAACACTGACGGCGGTCCCGTCTCGATCGCCCATAACGGCAACCTCGTGAACGCGGGCGTGATCCGCCGCGAACTCGAAGGCCGCGGCGCAATCTTCGGCTCGACTTCGGACAGCGAAGTCCTACTTCATCTTCTTGCGCGCTCCCGGGAGCCGCATATGGAAGACCGCTTCATCGACGCGATCTCTCGCGTGAAGGGCGCCTTCAGCATCATCCTGCTCACGGATGACGCCATGATCGCCGCCCGCGATCCACATGGCTTTCGGCCGCTTTCGATCGGCCGCAAGGATGGCGCCTTCGTCTTGTCGAGCGAGACCTGCGCACTCGATCTGATTGGCGCGACCTACGAACGCGACGTGGAGCCGGGAGAGGTCGTGGTGATTCGGCGCGGCCGGCTGCGGAGTATTCGCCCCCTGTCTAAGGGCGCCAAAGAACATTTCTGCATCTTCGAACATATCTATTTCGCACGGCCCGACTCGAATCTCGTTGGACATAACGTCTATGCGTATCGCAAGGAACTCGGTCGGGTGCTTTCGCGGGAGCATTCCGTGGCGGCCGATATGGTGGTGCCCGTGCTCGACTCTGGGAGCGCGGCGGCGCTCGGGTACGCGGAGGAGGCGGGGATTCCGTACGAGACCGCGCTGATCCGGAATCATTACGTGAGCCGCAGCTTTATTGAACCGACGCAGTCGATTCGCGATTTCAAGGTGCGTGTAAAGCACAACCCGGTCCGCGGCTTCCTCGAAGGCAAGCGGATCGTGTTGGTCGACGACTCGATCGTGCGCGGGACGACTCTGCGCAAAATTGTCGGAATGCTTCGAACCGCGGGCGCGCGGGAAGTGCATGTCCGGATTTCGTCGCCGCCGACGATCGGCCCCTGTCATTACGGGATCGATACGCCGAACCGCGAGGAACTGATCGCGTACAACAACTCGGTGGAAGAAATTCGCCAGCTGATCGGCGCGGACTCGCTCGGGTATCTCTCTGTTGAGGGCTTGCGTATGACCGCGGCCAATGAACTGAAGCGCGGCATCTGCGACGCATGCTTCTCGGACGATTATCCGATCGAGATTGATCCAGCTCAGGCCGTCCCACAGCTCACGCTCTTTCGCTCCGTGAAAGAGCAGAACACCGAGTTCTAGCCCGCTCTGACGCCTGTCAGACCTCGCCGGGCTCCGCCCGCGCGCGGACTTGCCGCTCGCATTCCGCTGGGCCTCACTTCGCCTACAAGTGCACTTCACTTTCTGCGAGCAGAGCCGAGCCAGAGGGCCCGAGCAGCACTCTGGGTAGCCCCCCCAGCCCATTCAACCACACGCGAATTCGGATTTTTCCGATTGGATTAGCTTTTGCCATTTTCACGGATGGCCGATGGACACCCTAGACGACTGGGGCTGGCCGGGTCGTGTAGACATCCGTACGTGCATCGGCACGGGATGCCTTTGGGGGCTGATTCAATTTTGTCTGCTGCAACGCTGCAAGTTCGGTTCGATACGCCGGAAGCGCTTCGCGAAGAGTTCGAAAAGAACATCGCGAATCGTGGTGTCTTCGTTGCGACAGATCAGCCCTTCGAAAATCGTCAGCAGGTCCGCGTTGAGATCCTGCTGACCTACGTCTCTGCAGTCGAGACTGCGCATGCGCTTACGGGCGAGGTGGTGCACTGCATCCCTAAAGAGATGGCCGCCAGTGGCGCGACGCCCGGGGTGGCGATCCAGTTCGACTTGACGGCCAGCCAGCTAGTCGCGGAATTTGAGCCTCTCCTGGGGCAGTTGCCCGCTGGAGCGCTGGGCGAGGATACGGAAGGGCCGGCGCGGCGCGGGGCGAAGCGGGGCGCCGTGCGGGTGCCTGTGCGCATCATGCCGACGATGAGTCCGCCATTTGAGGCGACGAGTCGTGACCTGAGTGCGTCGGGTATTCTGCTCTCCATCGCGGAGCATCCTTTGCCCATAGGTGAAGTCGTCCGCGTTTGTCTCTGGCATCCTACCGGCAACCCGAGTGTCGAAATCGACGGACGCGTCGTCCGTGAGATCAAGAACAAGCGCGGCGAGATCGCAGCCGCGGCCGTCGCATTCAACGAATACCAAGCGCGGGAGCCCGAGATCCGCGAGGTGATCGATGCTTTGCGCCACGCGGGACATAGCAACCAGCTCGGCGGGATCAGCGGATCTCTCTCCGATCTGGGCCTCGCCAATATGCTGCAGATGTTCGGCTCCTCGGCGACGCAGGGAACCCTCGTTGTCGAACATGAGGGCGAGCAGGGCTGGGTCGCATTTCAGGAGGAGCGCTTCCTGGCTGCGCAGCTCGGGGCGAGCGAGGGGCGCGACGCGCTCATCGCGATGCTCAAATGGGGCGACGGTCAGTTTCGATTCGAGGCAACGGTCGACGCGAACCTCACGCTCAGTGACGACGCGCAGCCACTCGGAGGCGTGATTCTCGATGCGGTCTGCGCGCTCGACGAGCTGGGTCGCGAAGCGGGTGAAGAGGACGCCGTCGGTTCGGATATCAGCGAAGATCTGATGGTAGATCTGAACGAGGAGCTGGCGAAGGAAATCGTGCCGGGCGCTTCGTCTGTGGCTTATTCGCAGGGGGATTATGCGCTCTCGCTAGACGATTCGGAAGTCGCGGAGGAGCAGGAGATCGATTTCGACTTCTCGGACGAAGAACTAGCCGAAGCCGAGGCGGGAGTTGGCGTCGACGTGGAGGTCGATTTTTATGCCGATTTCCATGCCGATGGCACTGCCGGCATGGACGACACCCTCGACACAGATGATACCGAAGACGCCGACGACACAGATGCGGCGACCTCCGAGTTCCTCGTCGAGCTCGGCGAGAA
>JBDNFB010000123.1:0-25922 GCA_041690055.1 Myxococcota bacterium
CATGTTCTTGATCGCCAGCGTGACGCCCGTCTTCTTATGCGTCTTCAATTTCGGCAGATTGATCACGAGATCCGCGGACAGCACCGTCTCCGAAAGCAAGTAGGCATTGCGCCCGCCACTATGATGCTCGGCCGTCGGTCCGGGATCGTAATCGGCGCCGCGGAAGCGGTTCGGGTCGAGTCCCGATCCCGTAAAGAAGCTCCTGTCGCCAAGATCGACTGCGCGATAGCCCGCAGGATCACCGGGCAGCGTTTTGCGCTCGTCGATAATGCCGTCCTTGAAGATCACGGCTTCGCGGCGGAGGTCGATCACTTCAAGTTCGCGACCGATGACCTCGTCGTAGACCGCAACGATTTCGTCGAGGCCGATGATCTTTCTAATCTGATCAAAATCGCAGTCCATCTGCGGCGCTTCCGCGATCGCGACGCTGCCTTCAGGACCAGCGGCGATCATGGCGTAGTCGGCGACTGCGCGAATCACGGCGCCATGCGTAATCACGCTGTGGACCGTACCGCCGCGACCGTCGTCCGCTGGATTCCAGTGCCGAATCAGGTTCGGCTTCAGCACGATGCGCTTGCCTGCCGGAACGAGATCGCCAATTGGATTCCATTCGGGCGTGCCGTAGCGCGCGTCATCCAGACCAAGGCCATGCAGTGCGTCGCGAACCGCGGCGTAGACTTCGTTAAACGGACCTTCACCCGCGCGATCGCTCATCAAGCGTTCGATCTCGGGATAACTCTTCCCCGGTCCCCAAGGTGCGGCGATGCCGTCATACCCTGGCCGACAACGGGCCAAACCCACGCGAATCATCGAACATTCCTCCCCACAGCGGACTTGACCGCGCGAAACTTACCATTGCTCTCGCGCGGAATCTCGTCGACGCGCCTCAGTTCAATGCGGATCTCGTCGCCGAGCCGCGAACGTATTTCTTTAACTAAGCCCGCTTCGGCGCGCCCATCAAAAGATGCCTTCGGCACGACCAGCACATCAATCGACTCCGCCGTCTCCTGCAGAATCTGCGCTTCCGCCACGTCGAGCTGATCCTTGAAAATATGGTCGAGTCGCCCCACCCAGCGCCCATCCGGTGTCACTACGTAATCTTCAACGCGACCGTCCACGTCAAGAAAGACCTCGCCGGGCCGACCGCAATCGCAAGGTCGTTTCAGGCGGGTGCCGATGTCGCCCACTCGGTACCGAATAAAGGGGGTCGCCTCGTTCCCAAGCCCGGTCACAAGAAGAGGCCCGCGCACGTACTCGTCGGTCTCTTCTTGCACTTCGACCTCAACGATGCCGAATTCCATATCGACATGAAGTCGCCCAAGCGTGCAGCCGGTCATCGAAACTGCAAATTCACTCGTGCCGTACCGATCGAGGATCGGCGCCGCAAAAGCCTCTTCGATCACCTCGCGATGAAACGCAAGAAGCGACTCGGAGGAAGGAAGAACCGCTTTCATGCGTCCGGCCGGAAGCGGCCGCCCCGCCTTGAGCATGGCTCGACCTAACAAATGGAACGAGGACGGATAGCCCTGCAGATACACTCCCGGCAGCGAATGAAGCGCCTCGACATACGCGGGCAGATTCTCTTCCGTCATATGATAGAGCGAGAAGAGCGTTTGCTTCGTCCACGCATTCTGCCGCCAAAACGGCGGCCGACTCTGTTTGATGGGGACAAGCAGCTGACCACCAAAGGAGAAATGCGGATCGTAGAGACCGATATCCGCATTGCGCCGCAATCTCCAAACCGCGGCGTACTCTTCGGCGAGCGCCTCGGCGGTATACCAGAGGGGAAGCGCTGTTCCCGTCGTCCCACTGGTCTTGCCGCGAATCAGCTTCTCTTGAGGAATATCCGAAGCGATCAGCGATTCCGGCGCGTCGCGATAATCCGTTTTCTCAAGCACGGGGAACGCGGCGAGAACATCGGCGATTCCCTTTGCCGCGTCGGCGTTCTCTGAAAACTCGGGCAGTTTCATCGCCGCATAATGCGGCGAATAACGTCGAGCTCGATTCGCAAGTTTGACGAGCCGCGCCTGCTGCAGAGCCTCGAGTTCGCTTATTGAGCTCGCACCGCTTTTCAGCCAGGCATCGAGCGTCTGGTGGAAATAGGGCGTAAAGCGCGACCGGGCGCGGCGCCAGCCGGCATAGGTGCAGGCGAGGTTCTGCGCCGGGATCGGCAGCGCGGCGTAGATCGATTCGGCGTTCACGAAATCGGTTCCACTTTCTCAATCTCAACTTCCGCCACGACCGGCAGATGGTCCGAAGCCTTACGTGCCGCGGGCGTATCATGCTCCTGAATTGAAACCACGGACGCTGCGCGCGTGTAGATACGATCGAGGGCGAGCATGGGCCGCGCCGCTGGGAAGCTTGCCGGCCAATTAAGATTATGATGCTGACCGAGGCCATCCTCGAGCGCCCTCGAGCCCTTGGTTTTTCGCCAGGCGTTCATATCGCCCATCAAAACTGCGGGCCCCGCGTTGAGCGTGGGGTGCTCGAGCAGCGACTGCACCTGCCGATTGCGCGTGCGGTCGACGAGCGAGAGATGCGTCGCTACGACGCCCATCCCTTGATCGGGCTCGCCCACATAAGCGGCCAGCGCGCCGCGGCGTTCGATGCGCGAGTGCGAGATATCAATCACCGAAATCGCGGTAATCGGGAAGCGTGATAGGATCGCGTTGCCGAGCTGCCCTCGGCGATGCTGACGAGTCACGGCGAACGCAAGATGCAGATCCAATTCATCGCAGAGACGACCGAGCGCGTCTTCCCCGTCCTCTCCGCCAAGACCAGCGCCGAGCCCGAGATCGCCTTCGAAGCCCTTGTTGCCTTCAAAGCCTTCAAAGGGTCGCAGCACTTCCTGCAGGGCAATCACGTCGGCATCGAGTTCCGAAATCACGTATCCCGCGCGCGCAACGTCAGGCGCAGCGCGCCCGTTGGCCCCTTGCCAGCGGTGAACGTTATAGGTGGCGACTCGGATGGAATCGGACATGATCACCGGTGTTATCGGCCGTTTGGGGCTCATGACGAAGCACAAATACGGCAGAGCGGCTGCGGGGGTCAGCTGATCTCGAGCCTGGTTACCGAGATCGCGGACTCGGGCGACGGAGTTGTCCCTTGCTCGCCGAGCCATCCCCCGTGCTCGCGCGGTGGCATCCGAGGCACGACCGCTGGCTCGAGCAGCCTGCTTGCGGACAGCGTTGGCTGCGCGGCCGGCGGAATTCGACTTCTTCGGACTTTCCTCACGGGTCATTTTGGACCCGCCCGGCCCATCTACGCCCTCGCCGATCTCCAGAGAAGCGTCTTGGCCCGTGCCTTCAGCTTCGCGTGCGGCTTTGCCTGCGCCCTTGCCTGCGCCCTCGCCTGCGCCCTCGCCTGCGCCCTCGCCCCCGTCCGCATCGCGGGGCTCGGAGGAGGCCTTTGCGCCTCTTCGCTCTTTTCGACCTTTTCGAGTGTTGTCATCCGGCACGTCTGTTCTTCGCTGTCCCGTCTGCGGCGGCGACTCAGTCTGCATAGTCTGCGTGCGCTGCGCCTGTCGGCTCGGGGCCCGACCCGGCATGAAGCCTAGCTCAATCGCTCAAAGCCCCCCAGGGGCACGCCGTCTCTAGGGGCGAAACAGAACACACGTTCCGAGAGCGAATGAAGCCGGGAGTTCAAATCCGCGATCCCGATTCAGTTCTTCCTGAATCGATGCTCCCGAGCCCAGCTCCCCGCCCTATGTCATAGCCGGTCCACGCGACCTGTCCTCAACCCCATCTGAAGCCTCCGGCCTCGGTTCGGTTCCGCATTGGATTCGCCTTCCGCGCCCTCCACTCATCGCCTCGCGGCTCTTGGGTCGACCGCGGAGCGCGATCCGTCTTTCTCTTGGAGATCACTCAATGATGGATTCGACCGATTCCATTTCAGATATTCTGCCTTCCCTCGCGCACACCTCTCCCCAGGTCCGGGACGCTGCACGCGCGCTCGTCGCCGCCGTCCGGGAAGCCGGCCGCGACCGCAGCCTTTCGACGCCGTCCTATGAAAACATGCTCGCCTCGCTCGGCGCGCTGCGCGGCCAGCCGCTCGCCCTTCCACTCCTCGCAGGCGGCGCGGGCGAAGGCGCTTTCGTCCAGCTCGCCGACGGCCGACGCGTGCTCGACCTTGTCTCGGGCATTGGCCCCTATGTCTTCGGACACGATGACCAAGACCTCCTCGAAACGGCTGCGATTGCCGCGGCAGCGGATGTCGCCTTTCAAGGGCACGTCCTGCCCGGCCCAGAATACGCGCGCCTAACGGAAGCGCTCGTCCGCCACGCGGGCCAGCGCCTCGAGCATGTTTGGCTCGCGCTCTCGGGTTCCATGGCGATCGGAGCGCGCGTCCTGGAAAGACTGGAGACCGAGGGCTATCTCGGGCCAGACGGAGGCATTGCGCGCCTCGCAGAACGTCTCGGATGCGCCTTCGACCGGCTATCCGCTCGATTGCCTGGCGTGATCACACTGCGCTCTGGCCTGGGCGCCATGCAGGCCTTCGTTGCCTGGCAGGGCGACCCCCAGCTGACGAGCGAAATCATCTCGACCAGCCTCGAGGAAGGCGTTCTCTTGCAGCCGGCCGGACACGCACCGATGAAAGTCCGAATGCTTCCGCCGCTCACGATTACGGATCGGGAAATCGAGATGGGCTTCGCAGCGCTCGAGCGCGCGCTCCGACGCGTCGCCGAGAGTCACGGAATTCCGCTCGCCATGAACGTGCCCTAACAGCACCCAGGAGAGCCAAAAGGAACCCAGGAGAGCTCAAAAAAATACTCCAGCGCTACTCGCGCGGAACGTCTCGGTCCATCACGGTCTGACGTTCCGCGCGACGCGCATTTTCAACGGACTCATCGCAGATCTTGCGGAGCGCGACAGACAGCACGGGCAAAACCGAATCCGACGTGCTGTAGCCCGCCTGGGATTTGATGTAGGCCTTGAGTCGGCTTGCAACGACGAGAACCTCGCCGCCCGCTCCGGCACTCGAGGATGCTTTCTTCTTGCGCGGCTGCGGTGTTCCCGCCGGCGGATCCGGCACCTTGGGCGCGCGTTCCTCGATCGCCCACGCCTCGCGATGTCGCTCGGTCGGCAAATGCACTTCCCAGCAATCGACGGAACAAAACTGAAGCGCCGTCCGCGTTCGGTTGCAGGTGGATACGCTGCACACCCAATAGACCGCGCCTAACGCAATATCGTTCTTGCAGGCGCTACATCGTCGCCATCGTTCAGCCATAGATCTAGACCTCCCCGTCTCTCGCTCGAATGCCCTAGAGCTCGACCTCAGCGGTCGCCAGCTCCAGCGCTTGTTGCATGCAAGGCCGCCAAAATTGTGTCAGCACAAAGGCCGCGATCGGCTTCGTCAGAAGCGAGCGCGGTTCAAAGAAGTAGCGCCAGGTCGCCCGAGTCACAGCGGGTCCGGCGGGGCCCAGAGCTGGAGGCGGGGGCGGGGGCGGGGGCGGGGATGGAGGCGGGGGCGAAGTCGCAGCTGCCGCCGCAGCCGGAACCACAGCCTCGAAGATCCACTCACCGTGAAACCGCATGACTAGAAAACGTAGAATATGAGTCAGCTCGCCAACGGTATAAGCGAAGCGGCGGGGCCGCTCGACGGAGGTCAGAACCTCCAGCATGCCGTTTCCGTCCGCGAGACGGATGATTCGGCTCTCCCCGACCGAGTTCCAATCGCCCGTCTGGTCTTCGATCGCGGTCACCGCAGGCAGGGGCCCGTAGCCCACCATAATTTTCCGCAGATCCATAGGCATGAATACATCGAAAACCTGCTCGATCGGGGCCACAACCTGCCCACGCACTTCGACCACGATCGGTCTCATACAGATTCCTTTCATTTCCCCGGGGTCCCCGCGCTGACCCTTCGAATCAATCGAAAGATTAGGATGGGGCTAAGGGGCCGCCAAGTCATGGACGTGCCTAAAGATCGTCGACGTTCTCGCTCGACGACTCGAATCTCCCACTTTCGGAGCTATCGTCAGCATCCTTTATCCTCAGGCGATCGTGCCGCGGCTTGAAGTTTGCGGTCCGAACGCCGACGTGGAGTGCCCGAACACCCGTGCTCGAACTCTCTTTGTCACTGCTCGCCATTCTTGCTGGCTGTGGGCTCTTATACGTAGGCGGAGACATGCTTGTCTCTGCTTCGACGTTTATTGCCGATCGAATTGGCATGAGTCCCGTCGCAATTGGCGCCACCGTCGTCGCGATCGGAACCAGCGCGCCCGAGCTTTCGGTCAGCCTGGGTGCCGCGCTTGAAGGCCATACCGACGTCTCTGTCGGCAACGTCGTCGGCTCGAACGTCTGCAATATCCTTCTCGTGCTCGGACTCTGCGGGATGACCCGTGCGCTGAAGCCCTCGCGGCAGATCTATCAGATCGATTTCCCGATCCTGATCGCTGTCTCGGCGCTCTTCACGATCATGATTTACGACGGCGTAATTTCCCGGGTCGAAGGCGGCATCCTGGTCGCCGGCCTTGCGACCTACGTGATCTGGAATTTGCGGCGCGCCGCCGAAGAGCCTAACGCTACCCTCGAAGAAGTCGAACTCCCAGCAGGAAATGAGGGCTGGTTTGGCCCGTTATGGCGCGCCTTCGCCGGCATCGCGTGCCTGGCACTCGGTGCGCGTTGGCTCGTGGAAGGATCGCTCAAAGCGCTTGAGCCTCTGCACCTGACCGAGGCTTCGATCGGCCTCACGGTCGTAGCCCTGGGCACCAGCGTTCCCGAAATCGGCACCTCGCTGATCGCAGCCAAGAAAGGCCACGCCGACCTCGCCGTCGGCAATGCCATCGGTTCAAGCGTGTTCAATCTGCTGGGCGTGTTGGGCGCCACCGCGTGCATCGCGCCCCTCGCCGCGAGCGACGTCAATCTCTACGACGGTGCAATCCTCATCGCAGTCAGCTTGGCGGGCCTCGTGCTCGTCGCGCGACCGAAGGGCATCGAGAAATTACAAGGCGGCATCCTCGTCGGCGCGTACCTGCTCTACCTTTTCAACGCCGTCGCCTTTTCCGCTTAATCCCGCGCTTAGCTCAACGTCCAGGTCAGCGATTAGTTCAGCTCCCGGACCAACGCTAAGTCCTGCGCCTAAATCAGAGTCTCGCCAGAGGGCTCGAAACCGGCGGCCGGTCCTCGTAGCGGAAGCGGGTTTCCACCTTGAGCCGACTGCGCTTTCCATCGACCTCGATATAGGGGTAAATGAAATAGTTGAGCGACCGCCCCTTATGGTTCTTGCCGAGGCGAAGATCGCGCCCCGTCGAGAAATGCAGCCGATCCGCCGGATGCATTCCGTAGAAGAGTTCTCGCTTCTCCGGATGCTTGAAAGCTTCGGACGCATCGATCGGAACCCATCCCTCTTCGGGCAACCAAAATTCGACCCAGCAATGGTACCCAGCGATCTCACCCGACTCGCGATCGGTGGGGACGGGGAATCCCATCTCGAAGCGCGCCGGAATCCCTTCCGTGCGCGCAAGCGAGATGAAGAGTGAATGAAAATCCGTGCAGTTGCCGTAGCGCTCACTGCAGGCCCAGAACGTATCGCCGTTTCCCCAACCCGTTCCGGTCTTCTTGTACTCCACGTTATCGACGACCCAATCGAAGATCGCGCGCGCGCGCTGCGAAGGATTGGCTCCGGGCGACGCGCTTCGAATTTCCTTCAAGATCGGGTCGAGCACGGCATGCCCGACGACGACGCGATCATTGGCGGCCAGAAAACGAGCCGCATCGACCGCACTTCCCACATCCGCACCTGCGCGCAGCACGCGCCGCTCGACCTCATAGGAGACTCTTACAGAAAAGGCCTCGACGAAATCGGCGGGAACCTCCGCATGCCAAAACGCGTTGCCGTGCGCAGGTTCTTTTTCGATCTTGCCGCGCACCGTCGAATCGATCTTGAGATTGAGAATCCGCTGGGCATTCGTGTCCGCTGCCAAGGGCAAGAAAAGATCCATCGTTCCTGAATTCGCTTCGCGGGCGGGGATCTTGACCTCGTAGTCGAACCGGAACTGGCGCGTTTGCGAGGTCTCCGCACTCGCCATCTGGAATACGCCCTGCCCGAGCGGACGCGGCGCAGAGTCCCGAGCCTCGCGGGCGCCAAGCACAGCCACCAAAAGCGTTAGGCCAATCGAAAAAAGAAAAAACGAACCCCAGCGCGCGAGCGCCCCGGATAGCTTGCTTGCCAACGGTTCTTTGCCTGTGTCGCGAGACATTTTCATGATCCCCATGCCCTTCTAGCCGCGGGCGCGCGGAAGCACTTCCTGCACGATCGTTTCGAGCGATTCCCAGGCGTACTCGACCGGCATGCCGCCGCAGAGCGGCTGCGTCATCACGACGCCACGCGTCTTCACCTCTTCCACAGCCTCGTCGACCGACAGAATGCGGTAGTTCCCATTCTCGGCGCGCAAATCGTCGACAGATCCGGCAATACTCTTCGTCGCGGACTCGATATCGTCACCCATCCACTCCGCGTAGGCCTGCGCGTCATGCAAGAGATGCGGTCCCCATTTCGCCCAGGCCGCATCGGGATCCTTCGCCACGAACACCGAAAGCGGCACTCCAGGCTCAGGGTTGATGCAAACACCCGGTTCTACGCCCTCCGCCTTGCAGGCTTCGTGGTAGATCGCTTCCAAGTTAGGATCCGTTCCCATAGCGAGAATGCCCATATTCAGTCGCGCCGCGCGCCGCGCCGTCGCCGCCACACCGCCACCTAACATCAGAACCGGACCGCCCTCCGTATGCGGAAGCGGCGTCACCTTGACCGGCCGACCTTCATACTCAAACTCCTCGCCTGCCCAAAGCCGACGCATCACCTGAACAGACTCTTCGAGCCGCTTGCCGCGCCCCTTCATCTCTCGGCCAAAAAGCGCGTATTCCGCCGGCACGTAGCCGATCGCAACGACATAAGAGACACGTCCGGAAGAAATGATATCCAGCACCACCATCTGCTCGGCCAACTCAACGGGATCATGCAGAGGCACGATCAACGCCGCGATCTGCATCGGCAGCGTCGTCGTCTTCGCCGCAATCGCGCTCGCCAGGATCATCGGCGCCGGCAGGTAACCGTCCTTCGAACGATGATGCTCACAGACCTGCACCGCGGCGCAGCCCTTGTCTTCGGCCCAAGCCGACATCTCGATCGCCGCCCGATAAAGGTCGGCTCGCGGGGCCCCAAACTCGGGGGCACGCATATCGAATCGCATCGTAAACATTGGCTCTCCTTCGGCTTTTTCGGTTGAGTCGGTTTAGCCGGTCTTGTCGCTTCTGAACCGGGGGGCGGTAGCCGCCTCGACCAGGGCCTTTGATCCTAGAACGCTGCCGGGCGGGTTGCCCCTCTGCTCGGCGACTCGCCCAGCCCCTTCCGGGACATCATCCCCCATACCCTTCTCCGAAATGCCCGCGGGTCGCTCCGCCGAGGGGCCGAGGGCCCGAGTGACCAGAGCCCGGCGTGAATAGGGTCGCCCCGTGTGACCGCTTCCGTCACACTCCTGGCCGAAGCATCTTGCACGCCCTCACCCCCCTGCGGAGCGCGGAATGCAGCTGCCCGAACAATGGATTGCCTTTACCCAGGATCTGGCTCCGGGGATGGGGCCCGAAATCGTCTCTGCAGGATTGGTTGGCATGGTTCTCGGCCTGGGGATCGGCCTCTTGCTTGGTGTGACCCTTACATCGCTTTTCGGCGCCCGGGGACAGCGACGCCTCCAGGACCGCTTCGCGGCTCTCTCAAACGAGGCGCTGGACCGCAATAGCGAGCGGCTTCTTGCTCTCGCCGGTGAGCGGCTCGGCTCGCTTGAGCACGCCAATGTGCAAGAACTCGCCAAGCGGGAGGCGGCCGTGGACGCACTCGTGAAACCGCTTCGCGAATCCCTCGCCAAGGTGGACGAGAAACTTCAGAAGGTCGAGACCGAGCGTGAAGGGCATTACCAATCGCTCACGAAGCATCTCGAACTCGTCGCCACCTCCCATCGCGACCTGGAGAAGCAAACCCGCAACCTGACGCAAGCGCTGAGCACCCCCAATGTGCGGGGACGCTGGGGCGAGCTTCAGCTGCGCAGGGTCGTGGAGTTGGCCGGAATGCTCGCGCACTGCGATTTCAAGGAACAAGTCACCATCGAAGGTGACAAAGACGGCGGAGGCGCAGGAGCGGCCCGACCGGATGTCGTGATCCAGCTCCCAGGCAATCGCCAGGTCGTAATTGACGCGAAGGCGCCGCTTCAAGCCTACCTGGCGGCCAGCGAAGCCACGGACCCCGACGAACGCGAGCGCTGCCTCAACGAGCATGCCCGCCACGTGCGCCGTCACTTGGATGATCTGGGCGCACGCTCCTACTGGTCCCGACTAGAGCAATCACCGGAGTTCGTCGTGCTGTTCTTGCCCGGGGAACCCTTCTTCGCCTCGGCTCTGGCGCGAGATCCAGAACTCATCGAACGCGGCGTCGACCGCAAGGTCTTACTTGCGGGCCCCACAACCTTGATCGCTCTCCTGCGCGCCATCGCGTATGGCTGGCAGCAGGAGGAAATGGCCAAGAACGCGGTCGTGGTTTCAAAGCTGGGGCGCGAACTCTTTGACCGGATCCATACGCTGAACGAACGCTTTCAAGTGCTGGGCAAGAAGCTCGACGGCGCCGTCGAAGCGTATAACACGGCGATGGGATCCTTCGAATCGCGCGTGCAGGTATCGGCCCGCAGGATGGCGGAACTCGGCGTCGCGCAATCGGCGGATCTTCCAGACATTCCCGTTGTGGACCGGCGTGCGCGGGCGCTTCAAGAGCGAGAGAATTAACTGCCTATGGTACCCTGAGGGCATATGCTGATGTTTGTCCGATTCGAAGAATTCGAGAAGCCGCTCAAACGCGAAGGGACGCTTCACTAAAAGCGTCAAAAGTACAAAGAGCGTCACAAGCGTCACAAGCGTCACAAGCGTCAATAGCGCGCAGGAGAACACGTTGAGCAAAGCCAAGGGCCCCGTTAAAGCGTCCGACCTGATGGTGGAGGCCCTCGTAAACGAGGGTGTTAAGTATATATTCGGGATTCCGGGAGAGGAGAACCTAGACCTGCTTGAGAGCCTGCGCGGCTCGAGCATCAAGCTTGTGCTCACGCGACATGAACAAGCCGCAGGGTTCATGGCCGCGACTCTTGGCCGTCTCACAGGGAAGATGGGCGTTTGCCTCTCGACGTTAGGTCCAGGCGCGACGAACTTCATGACTGCCGCTGCGTACGCGCAGCTCGGCGCTATGCCCATGATGATGATCACGGGTCAAAAGCCGATTAAGAAGAGCAAGCAGGCGCGCTTTCAGATCATCGACGTGGTCGAGATGATGGGACCGGTCACGAAATACGCGCATCAAATCGTGCACGGCGCAAATATCCCCTCGGCGATTCGCGAGGCGACGCGGCTCGCGGAAGAAGAACGACCCGGCGCAGTGCATCTCGAACTGCCTGAAGACATCGCCGGAGAGAGGGTCGCGGAGCCTTATATCTTCAGTCCCGAACCCGCGCGACGGCCCGCGGCCGAAGAGAAAGCGGTTCGGCTCGCGGTCGAGATGATCCAGGCTGCGAAGAGTCCTCTCCTGCTCGTCGGCGCAGGCGCCAATCGAAAACGCACGAGCAATATGCTCGGCAAGTTTATCGAACTCACGGGTATCCCCTTCCTCTGCACGCAGATGGGCAAGGGCGTGATCGACGAGCGCCATCCGAAATACCTTGGCACGGCGGCGCTCTCTGATAACGACTCGGTCCATGAAGCCGTTGCTGCGGCCGACCTGGTTATCAATGTCGGTCATGACGTGATCGAAAAGCCGCCCTTCTTTATGACTCCCCACGGAACCAAGGTGCTGCATATCAGCTTCGCGTCGGCCGAGGTCGATTCGATCTACTTTCCCCAACAGCAGCTTGTGGGAGATATCGCCAACGCGATCTGGCAGATCAACGAAACGATCAAGGTTCCGAAGCATTGGGATTTCGACAAATTCCATTCCGTCAAAGAGCTCGTCGACGAGCACACGACCGAAAAGTCCGACGACCCCTCGTTCCCACTCTTGCCGCAAAGGCTCGTAGCGGACGTGCGCAAGGCGATGCCTGAAGACGGCATCATCTGCCTCGATAACGGCATGTACAAGATCTGGTTCGCCCGGAATTACCGCGCCTATCAACCCAACACGATCCTGCTCGACAACGCCCTCGCCACCATGGGCGCGGGGCTGCCGTCCGCGATCGGCGCTTCCTTTGTTTATCCAGATCGAAAAATTGTTGCGATCTGCGGCGATGGCGGCTTCATGATGAATTCCCAGGAACTGGAGACAGCGGTCCGGATGAAGCGGGACGTCACGACGCTGATTTTGCGCGACGATTCCTACGGCATGATTCGCTGGAAGCAGGGAGACTCCGGCTTCTCGGATTTCGGCTTAGAGTTCGATAACCCCGACTTCGTAAAATACGCCGAGAGTTACGGCGCCCGGGGCTTCCGCATCGAGAAGACGGAAGACTTCGTGCCTCAGCTTCAGGCCTGCCTGGAGATGGGCGGCGTAAACGTGATCGAAGTACCGATCGACTACTCCGAGAACAAAAACCTCGTCAAGCAGTAGTTCGTCTCTCGCAGAGGGCCCATATAGGCCCCACACAAACCGCACATAGGCCGCGAATCGGCCGCGCATAAGCCCCCACGCGTGCGGCGGCGGCGGCGGGGCCGGGCGGGAAGCCGGGGCCAGATCTGATCTGCTAGCCTCGTCCGCCATCATGTCGAAACCGAGGATCTTCATAGACGGCCACGCGGGCACCACAGGCCTGCGCATACGCGAATGGCTGGCCGATCGGGATGACCTGGAGATCTGGACCCTTGCGGACGCCGACCGAAAATCGGAATCCGCCCGCAAGCAGGCAATCGCTGAAGCCGACCTGACCGTGCTCTGCTTGCCGGACGATGCGGCCGCACTCGCTGGACAATGGGCCGCGGAGAACGGCGGGCGAGTGGTCGACGCCAGCTCCCACCACCGCGTCGCTGAAGGCTGGGTCTACGGCCTTCCCGAACTCGCGCCGGATAGCCGCGACGAGATCCGCAAAGCCCAGCTCGTTTCCAATCCTGGCTGCTACCCCACCGGCTTCATTCCACTCGTTCGCCCTCTGGTCGACGCCGGGCTCCTGGATTCAGGGGCTCCTTTGACGATCCACGGACTCTCCGGGTATTCCGGCGGCGGCAAGGGTTTGATCGAACGCTGGGAATCGCCGGATGAAGGGCGCGTGAGCCTGCCTTTTGAGGCGCCCTATGCGCTGGAAGTCGTCCATAAGCATCTGCCCGAGATGCAGACCTACGCCGGACTCACAGAGCCGCCGCAATTCGTGCCCGCCGTTGGGCCCTTCGCCTGCGGAATGCGTGTCGAGATCCCGATACATCGCTCCTTCCTCGCCGAGGCGGCAACGCCCGAGCGGATCTGGCAAACCCTGGCCGATCGATACGCAGGCGAGCACTTTGTGGACGTGGCAGAGAGGGGTCCGGTCGATGATTTCACGCTCGATCCGCGCGCACTGAACGACACCAACAGGCTGCGACTCCACGTCGTGTCGAATGCCGCGGGGCACCTGCTCCTGATCGGGATTCTGGACAATCTCGGCAAGGGGGCCTGCGGTGGAGCAATTCAATCGCTGAACCTCATGCTTGATTTGGGCGAGACGACCGGCCTCCCCGGCTGAGTCCCGGGGCCACCCGGCCCCGATTCCGTCTTTTCTCACCCCGTTTCCCTCGCGTTGCCCTCTGTAGGACCTCACCTGCCAAAAAGAACCTTGTGTGAAGTGCTTCACAGTTCGTTTGTGTGAACCAGAACACTCTGCCAGCACATTGACAGACCAAGCCCGACTCGAAACGGAGTCCAGGCGCAGACTGAGGCAGGAGAAGCTCCCATGCGAAAGAATTTCAGCCAACAGAGCAATAGCGACCGAGAACGAGACCAGGCCCTGGTGAACCGCGTGATCGCGGGCGACCAGGCCGCCTTCGCGGAGATCTACGACGCGTACTTCCCGCGGGTATACGCCTTCATCCTCAAGCGCGTCAGCGACCGGGTGGAAGCCGAGGACCTGGCTCAGGAAACCTTCGTCCAGCTCTTCCGATCGCTGGGCTCCTTCGAGGGCCGGTCGAGCCTGCTCACCTGGACCTTCGGCATCGCGCATAATGTCTGCTCGCGATTCTTCCGGCACTGCTCGAGGTGGATGGTCGGCCCGAAGCACGCTCGGGAGCTGGACGACAGCCCTGTCGAGTCGTCGATCGAACGCCGCGTCGAAGCGACCCGGGTCCTTGAGAAATGCGACGCGATCCTCGAACGCTCACGCCGCCCCGCGCATCAGGAAATCTTCCACCTGCGCTACGGCGGGAGCCATTCGATCCGCGAAATTGCCGAGAAGGTCGGCAAATCAAACGAAGCAGTGAAGGTCAGCCTTCGCCGCAGCCGAGCCGTCCTCGCCGACAATGTCCCCGAGCTCGGCGTCATCCTCGACAACGTCGCCCAGAGCGCGTGAACACCGCCCCGAGCACATCAACTGCCCATAGCGCGAAAGGGGCTGCCCAGGGCACACAACGAGTGCCCAAAGCGCCTAGCAAGAGTCCAAACAGCCTAACAAGACTCCAGTTCGCCCTCGGAAAAAAGGACCTAGCCGAGGCCGGCGCGGAGCAAGGGTAAAGCCCGTGATGAACCCATCGTCGTGAGCAGCGTCGTGAGCCTCGGCCCCTTCGACCGCGAAATCAGAAGATCGTACGCGAAGGGATAGAACTCCTTCGCCGTAAGCGAAGTCCCGTCACAGAGCGTCTTGAGATGCGGAATCAGTTCCGCTTCAGTGATTTCCGGGCTTGCTTCCAAGACGTCGACGAGCCGACCTAACACTTCTTTCGGCTCGCCGTCGAGAACAGCGTCTGCCGGTGTCTCGCGAATCCTGTACCGGAAATCGTCCGGCGCGAACTCCTCGACCCAAGTCCAAACGCGACTCGCTCGAAGCCAAAAAGCCTCGCGCTCGGCATCGGTCGCCACCTCGCCCGTCGCTTCGTAATGCGAAAGCGTCCCCTCAATATCCCCATCGTAAATCTGCAGGATCATCGAGAGCGGTCGAAACGACGGCGTGCGCGTCGGCGTATCGCCTGGCTCAATCTTCCGCGGGACCACGCTCGAGAGCTCAATCGTACGCCGCACGATCTGGCGCTTCTTGTCTTTCTTTGAACCGTCATCCGGCGAGTAAGCCGTTTCGATCGCGCGATCGTAATCCTCATAGAGCTTGATCACGTCGAGATCAAAAGAGATCTGGAATTCTGAGTTGGGCCTTTGGCTCGCAAAGATCCAGCGCAGCATCTCCGGCTCGTACACGCGCAAACAATCCGAGACCGTCACGGCGCCGCCCGAGCTACTCGAGATCTTGCCCCCCGCGCCCTTAATCCGCACAAAATCGTAAGCGACGTATTCCGGTGCCCAACCGTCATAGACAGGTCCGACGATCGTTTTGGCCGTGTCGTAGCTGCCGCCGGCCGAACTATGGTCCTTGCCGCCGGGCTCGAAACAAACGCCTTCGAAGGCCCAGCGCATAGGCCAGTCGATTCGCCACGGCAGTTTCACGTCCCCGCCTTCGCGAAGGTCGACCTTCGTCATCGCGGAACAGTCGCGGCAATCCATCCCGACTTCCCACTCTCCGTCCCAAGTGAAGGCGACATCGTCTCGACCGCAGGACCCGCAGAAGCCCGCCAACGGCAGCCAGTCTTCAGCAAGCGGCTCCTTGCGAAACTCGTCGAGCGCCGCCCGAATCACGTCCTTCTTGTCGAGGGCCTTGCGAATCCCCTCGGCATAGCGGCCCGCTCGGTACGCCTTGGACTGCCGAATGAACTCCGGCTCGATCCCAAGTGGCGCAAGGCTCGACTCAAACGCTTCAACGTGATGACTCGCGTAGCTATCGGTCCCGCCAGATCGCGCGGGGTCCTTCGCAAACGGATCCGGCACGTCCGCCACACTCCGGCGCAGATTCTCCTTGAGCATCTCCTGCTCGGGCGCGTCCGAGGGCACCTTCCGGAACACGTCAAAATCATCCCAGGAATAAATGAAGCGCACGGCGATGTCCTGGTCGCGTAATGCGCGCGCGATCAAGTCGACGGTCATGACCTCCCGAAAATTGCCCACGTGCACGACGCCCGACGGCGTAATGCCCGCCGCCACGACGATCGGCCGCTTATCGGGATGTGCCGCGACCACACGCCGCGCCGCAATATCCGACCAATGGGAGTAGTAGGGATCGAAATCCTGTTTCGCCATGAACCTGTCTGAGACCTCCGAACACGGGAGTGTGGCAGGTGTTTGCGCCGGTGCAACTCTTTGCGCGGGTTCCGGTCTCCGAGATTCGCCTCGACCCAAAATACCGAAAGCCCAGAGCAATGCCCTGGGCTTTCAGAATCGATCTTGTGTCTGGCTCGGCAAAACCCGCGAAAAATCACGAAGGGCCGCACCGCACCGTATGACCCGCTAGGCGGAAGCAGCCGCCGGGACACCGCCCGCCTGGGCCTGCTCTCGGCGTGCGTCAGCGCGCTGGTAGAGCGACTCCACGTCACGCACCGAGTCGAGCAGCCGCGAGTAGAGGCGAATTTTGAGCCCCTCGAGCCCTGCGTACGCGATCAGTGCGAAGACACTCGACGTCAACGCGATCGCGAGGGCGCCAAGCTCAAGCGAGTCATCCGCAAGATGCATAGAGAGAAAGAGAATCAGCATGCCGCCCGTCGTGCCAATGAAGCCGATCGGCGGAAGCAGGCTCGCGTACATCGTGATCAGCCGCGAGTAATTATGCTCGTACTCGTTCACTACGTACTGGCGCGTCGCATCGAAAACGAAGTCAGAAGGCTGGCCGTCGCGCTCGCCGTCGCGAAGCGACTTCTGAAGAACGCGGATCATCAACAAAGCGAGCGGCTCACCACCTGAGGTACGCGCCGACTTTCCCTGACGGAGCTCATCTGGGCTCACGCGTCGCGTCGCTGACCAAGCGGCCAGCCCGGTCCGAAACCCTTGAAGGAACGGCACACAGACGGCGGCCAAAGCCACGCCCGTCACAAGCCAAGTCATCATGTCGCTATTCATGAAACCAAATCCCCAATTCAACGCGCCAAGGCGTCAATGAATCCTTCAATCAAGCCGTGACAGGCTCTAACTATTCCACTTGCTGTCGCGCAGAAGATCGAGCGCTTCGCCAAGCGGTCGCTGCTCGCCGACCGGATACTCGATCAACATGCTCTCGCGACCTTCGAAGCGATATTCGATCTCTTCGATCGCTTCCTGGACACGGCGCGGGTAACGCATGTCAGCCAGGATCTGCGCCTTCATAAATCGCAGCGTCGCATCGAGCGCCATGACCTCGGGATGCGAGCTCTGCCATTCCGGTCGCAGCATGGGATCGAGATGCTGGCCCATGTACTGCTCGAGGAATCCGTCGAGCATCGCCACACTGCGGCTGTCCTTGCGGTCCACGAGGCTCTGCATCGTCGTATCGAAATGCTGCAGGTCGCGCCACGCGCGGTCGAGGTCCATGCGGCGCTGTGCAAGCGCTTCGCCGCCGAGCGGCGCCTCTTCCATCGCTGTCTCTGCGTCGAGTTCGGCATACGTCGGGTCACTGCCCGCCGCGCATCCAAAGAGCTGCACCACCAACAAGAGCGGTGCGATCCACATAAGACTCTTCTGAGTTCGCATTTTCGTCCCATCCTCCGACGGCCTCGAAGGGCCGCCGTTCGTTCTCTCTCGCGACGCGCCTAACCGAAGCGCCGCTCTTTAGTCCAGCCCGTGCCGAATTCGGCGACGCGCCCTCTTGCACAAACCTCGTGCCCAAATCTCTTGTCTACCCGACGTGCCTAGCCTTCGTGGTATAGGCGCCGAAGCAAGGTGTGCACCGGATGCTGTCGCTGGCTGCGCAGCGCCGGAGCGAGTTCTTCCGCCTCGACAACCGCACGGAAGAGCGGGAGCGCTCGTGCGCGGGCCGAGATCTGCTTGTCGAGCTTCGCAACCTGTCGGCCGCCATCTTCAAGCGCGCGCGCAATCCGCCGACTCTCCGCCGTGCCATAGCGCGTCGCCCCTTCGTCATCAGTTGCACGCGCCGCAGGCGGTGCGTCGCTCATGCCCGCCCCGCGCTTCATGGCCAGTGATTCCAGCTTCTGCGAGAGATCTCCGCGGCGAGCGCGAAGATCGTCAAGGCTCTTCTCGAGTTCCGCAAGGCCAGTCGCATCCGCGAAGCCCATGTACATCAACACAAGTTCGTCGCCGAGTGCGCTGCGGAAGGTAGCGATCGTCTTCGTACCCACACCGTCCTGGGCAACCCACGACCCCACGTGCCGCGAACTCGAAACCACTTCGGCAATGGGCCGTGCGATCGCCAGAAAGTCATTCGCCTTACCGCGTCGCTCGAGCGCCGTCGTCAGCGAGGGCCAGAGCGTGCGATCAAAGGGATATGCGCGCAGCGCAAGCTGGTAGCGCTCGACCGCAAGCTGAATCTCGGCCGGGCCCGGATTCGCGATGCCGTATGCAACGAACGTGTCGCCGTAACCACGTGCTGCTTCGTACGCCGCGAAGTAGGCAGAGTCCGGCACAAAGTCCGTTGCATCCGCCGTCGCATAGCGTTCAAAATGTCCGAGGTAGCGAGCGTAGAGGCGAGCCGCGTTGCGCGTGAGCTGAGCCCCTCGCGCCGGATCCTCGACTGCGCGTGCCAGGTAGTAGTCGGCGCTATTCAGCGTCGCTTCCTGAACCTCTTCCCAGAGTCCGCGCATCGACTCAACGTAGGACTCGTAGCCACTCTTGCGGAAACCGAGCTTCTTCCATTCGCCGTCGCTTGCTTCGTGGAGAATGCCGTAGACCTGAAGCGCGCCCTCAATCGTGAAAGGAATCTCCACGTCGGGATCGACGCCGAGCCGCTGCTTCGCGGCGAAGACTTCACCCATCTGGCGAAGCACGCGCGTATACACGGCGGCCTGGCCGGAAGGCGTTTCAGCGAGATCGACGGCCCGCGCGTAGGCACTGCCCGCCGCGCGGATCGAGGCGATAGTCGGTTCGGAGAGTCCCTCGGTTGCGAGCAGGCCGCGGCTCTTATCATGTGCCTTGGTCGCTTCGAAAAGAACAAGCGTAAAGGTCAGTGCGCCGCCATCGGATTCGGGACCTTCGAGGCGCGCGATGATGCGCTCAAGATAATCGCGAACCGAAGCTTCGACCGGGATCACGTCGGGGAAGGCACCGACGCGCTGATCCGCGAGAAGTCGTACGACCGCCGCGAGCGGGTCGAGACCAAAGCTCATGCCCATTTCCTGGCTGCGAAGCAGAACGAGTCGCGCCACGTTTTCGAACACGTAAGGCAAGGCGGAAACGAAGCCGGAATTCGCCGACTGGGAAAGCGAGAGCGCCTGGAGCGTTTCAAAGGGCGACTCAAGCGGCACGACGACGTCCATCCACAGGCCGAGTACGTGGCGAACGAATTCGTTGTCGCTGCCTCGCTCGAGCGCACGATGGGCTTGGATATAATGGTACCAGTAGCGATCTTCATGACGGCTATTGACGTCGGCGAAGGACTCCATCGTATCGACGCTCTTGTCGAGATATTCGGGCTCGCGAGTCGCTAAGTACTGAAGAAGCTGCGCGACACCGCGGCGGCGCGTCTGTGCGGATTCTTCGCCGCCCTTCGCTTCGCGGTCTTCGAGCGTTCGCTTCACGTAGGCGTCAAGGGGAAGTCCAATCTCGCCCGCATACTGGTCGAGTCGACTCGATAGGGCCTCCGCATCCGACGAGCTGAACACGTAGGCGAAGTCGAGATAGTCATCCCAACTTGCTCCCGCATCGCTTGCGGCGCTCGGTCCGGCGACAACCAAAGCGAAGCTTGCAAAGAAGAACGCAAGGGCAGTCACGGTTTGGCGTTGTAACCAACCCACGCGCGCCGCTCTCGGTCGAGTCTGTTCAGTCATCAAATTCCCCATCCTCATAGCGCCGCGCGTTGGCCGGCGCCTTCCAAACACTCAAGTGCGTAACGGAGCTCGCCACAGCGATCGCCCACTGCGCGGCCTCCGGCCTGATCGATCCACATCAAAAACGCGTTCAGGTTCTTGGTCTCGACGAATCGATAAGTCCCCATGCGACTTACGCATTCCTTCTGCGTCTTTACGGCAGCGACGACCGCCTGCTTGAGCCGATCCTCTTCGCGGTCGGTCACGCAGGCACTCAGATCGCCGAGCGGTACGCCGTCCACGCCGGGCTGAGCACGACGGCTGCCCTGCGGGGCATTCGGTGCAGCGCGACTGGCGCGGGATGCCATTGCCGGCATCTGCGAGGCGGAGGGCGCCACATTCGCGCGCGCCATCCCAGCCGCAGGGCGAGGCGAACGACGGGCCAAGTCCTGAGGTGTGTCCCGAGCCACCCGCTCTGCGCGCGCGGGCGGGGCCGTGGACGAAGTCGGGACGGAGACAGCGGCGGCGGCCAAAGCGGGCTTCGGCAGAGCGGGGCGAGAAGAAGTCGGGCGCGGGGCCTGGCCGCGGGAAGGGCGAGGACTGGGCGCGGGGGCCCGTGCATTAGCGAACCGCGGGGCAGGAGCCATACCGGGCAGCGCTCGGGGCTTTGCTCCCTTGGGCTGTGCGGCGGCGACGCGGAAAGCACGCTTCGGCGGCGCTGAACTATTCGGTAAGTCGAGCGCGGGCGCGGCGGGGGCGCTCAGATTCGGGGTCGTGCGGGCGCGCGGCGTTCTAGGCGTAGACGCACGGGCCATCCGCTCCGTACGAGGCAGCTCGGGACGTGCCACAGGCGTGGGCTTCGCGCGCGCGACGTCGATCTTCACACGCGGTCGGTCGATCGGCTGCGGTCTTTCACGCTGCCATCGCTCGGGCGCGACGGCCGGCGGCGGCGGTGCGACGCGCGCGATCTTCGGAATCACAGGCGCAATCGGCTTTGGACGCCGCTTGGGTTCCACACGCGGCGGCGGCGGAGCCGGCTTCTCTGCGAGCATCGGCGGCGGCGGCGGTTCGACCCCCTTCGGTTTCGGCGGCTCCAGCGGGAGCGGCTTGGGTTTAGAGGGTTCGATTCGGGCTTCTTCAATCACCGGGATCGGCGGATCTTCGATGAAGGGCTCGGGAAGCGTAGTCATAAGGACCAGTTCGACGGGCGAAACGTCCGAATGGTCCGCAGTCAAAGTCGTCACGACCGCTGCGACTAACAAGAGCCCCAGAAAGAGCGCGGGCATTTGACCTGAGACGCGTCGTGCCGTCGCCAGCACACCGCCGTCGAAAAATTCAGCGCCAAAGGCAGCAAAATCCTCGGCCACAGTCGACCGGCCCGCGCGATGCGGTTCCGTCCGAATCGCGATCTGCGCTGCGCCGAATCCGTAGTGTCGCTCAACTCGCCAATTGCTCATCCGCGGTCGAACACCCGACTCACCGCCGCGCGACGTCGCCCGGGCCAGAGGTCTTCGAGCATCGCCGCAGCTTCGAGCATGTCCTGGCTGCGCGAATCTGCATGCGGGGCGAGGATCGGCTTGAAGCCCGCACCTTCTTTGAGAGAGGCGAGCTGATTTTTCAGATCGTCCGAGATGATCCGATCGCCATTATCCAGGGCGACGCCTTCGACGACGCGCACAAGTTCATAGGGGCTCTCGGCTTCTTCCTCGGGCGGATGCACGCGCAGCTGCCAGACTTCGGCGGCGCTGCCGTTCATCTCGGTCGACGCCGTCGCTCCAACCTTGGGCACGATCATCTCGCCAAGATTCGGAATATTCGCACCGGAATCGGGCGCGAGCTGAGTCATGGCGATGACCATCAAGAAGGCCAAGTCCACGAATGAGAAAAGCCACGCGGGCGCCCCGCCGTCTGATGAATTCTGCATTTTCCCCTCCTCACGCTGCGCGCGAGTCATCCGTCTTTCTTCGCCTGAAGCCGTTCAAGACTCAAGCGATCTAAGTCATCCCAGTATCTTTGGCACGTTAGTCCAGTGCGTTGAATGCAATCAGATTAGACATATCCGATGCGATTGCACTCCCTGGGAAAGTCGTTGTGAAGTTCCCCTCTTCGCCATGCAGAGCCATGTAGTTGAGGACAACCATCTGAGCGAGCGCCTCTGGATTATTGGAGGCCGAGTTACCACCGGACGACGCATTCGTCTCCACCGTGCCGGTTGAGCGAAAAAGTCCAACCTGGCGGCTCGTCGCGTAAGCGGGCACGAGCGTAGGCTTCGCCGTCTTCTGATAAACCAGCATGACTGCGCAGGCCGTACTCGAGTTGTCTCCGCGCCAGACGCCCTTGCCGTTCGCGCCATTATCGGCCTGGCCGTCCGAAAAGACGGAACCGTCGCTGAACAAGTAGATCATCAAGTTGTCGACGCGCGGGTTACGCTCGGCGTACTCTAGAATCGTGCCTATGCATTCACCGACACGGAAGTCTTTCATTTCGCCCCGCGTGCGCGTGCCGTTATGATAGTCGTAGCCACCGAAGGTGATCGTACCGGCGCCGGCATGGCCTTCGAGGACGAGCTTCATAATCGACGCCGTTTTGCGGAACTCGCTCTGATTAAGCTCGTCCTCCGTCAGGATCGGCGTGTCGACGGGGTTATCGCTCCGAATAATCGGATCCGCTTCGGGATCGAGCTGGCTCGGGTCGCCGAAGATCGTGATCAGATCGGAACTCTGCTGGTAGGCGCAGTTCACAAGCTCCTTGACCGCTGCGTCCTCATTGATCTGCTCGACTTTGAGCGAAGAGATCTGCCGAATCGTTTCAGCCACGTCGCCCGCGCCGCCCGAACCCAGGAGGTCAGTAAGCCGACCCGTATCCACAAGACCTCGCGCATCACTCGGCCGATCAATCTTCGTCGGCCGCGCTTCGGGCACGATCATCGACATCGGCGAAAGACTATTTCCGCCCGATTCCGAACTCTGCGAGCCCACAAGCGAGAGCAAGGCGCCTTGCGCATCCGCGCGATGAATCCCGTAGATCGGATTCAGCGGGTTATTCCCCGTATCGTTCGAGGAACGAGAAGGCACGACCACCCCGTCGACCTTGGCAAGTGTCGCTGGATCGGCCTTGCTCAGAATGCCTGCAAGCATGGCCGAGTCGGAATGAAAGACGAGATTCAGCGTTCGATTAAACGCCTCAAACGTTGAATCGAGTGGCGTCATATCCAGCGGCAAACCCAGTCGCGAATAACCGGATTCAGCGAGCGGATCTTCCTGTCCACCCGCACCACCGACCATCACATTCGAACCCGCGATATTCGCCCCACCGGCAAGATCGATCCCAATGAAAGGAACCTTGCCCGAGCCGCCGCCTGCGGAAAGTGCGCAGCTTGCCTGCGCGTTGGCTTTATTCACACCGAGCATCGAAAGTATCGACGGTGCGGCAACATAAGCTGCACCCGTCAGGAAGCCCTGACCGAGAAACTCCCGCCGCGTTCGCGGTCGCCGGTGATCCGGGTGGAAGAACGGCCCATCTGCTTCGGTGCCTTTTGGTTCAGTCATTATTGCCTCCTCTTCTTCAATCGAAGAGAATCTCTTGGGTGGTACTGCTTGATGCTGCTAGTCCGCTCAGTGAGGGATTAGTGGATGTGCAAGATGCCGCTCGCAACGATCGACGTGCACAGCCCCTTCACAATGTTCTTGGTGTATTCGCCGTCGCAGTCAGGCTCGCCGACATCTCCGACATCCAAGTTTCCGCATCGACTCTCGAGCGTCATCTGAAGACTGTCGAGCATTGCCTCCACCTGATCTCGAGCGGGCGAACCGCCAACCATGCCCGTGAGTCCCGCGCCCACCATGTCATCAAGCAAGGGATCCGTGACCAGATCGATGTCAGCGGGCGTTGCAAACGCCGTCGCCGGCGGACTGTTCCAAGCGAAGCTCGCCGCCGCGTCAACAAAGTACGAATCTCGAAGCGTCTGGTTCGCCGGATTTTCGTCGCCGACCAGGGCATCGCAGTATTCAATACCGAGCTTGGCTACACCGACCTGGTTCGCCGAAACGAAGGACCGCATATCCGGTTCCGCCGGCAGCTGCTGCGTAAGTTCCTGGTACGTGTCGTCGACCGCCGCCAGCTGCGGATCCACACCCGTCACCGCCGCCATCGTCGCATTCACGCGGGCGAAGTCCCGAATACCGAGCGTCGGCATGACTTCACCGAAGACCTCCTCCCCCTGCTCCGGCGGATCGAGCGTCGTTACGGGATCCTGAAAAATGCCCAGCTGTTCAAAGACCAGCTGGAACTCATCCGTATTCGGATCGACCAGGCCACCGATAATCGAGCACTGTCCCGAGAGTTGCTGCGTCGGGTTCGTGACAAGCGCGCTCAGATTCGTGAAACCCTGACCCGAGACCGGAATGATCCCGTTCAGCTGGATCCGCATATTCTGCACGCGAATGACAGCGCCGGTATCCGTCGTAAAAGTCGGCGAGCAGAGCAGGTAGCTATACCCGTCGAGTTCCGTCAGATCGAATTCGATCGTCGAGATGCCGCCCGTCCACTGCGAGACGTCAAAGGCGAGCGTGAGGCGCTTGCCAATCCCAGCCTCGAAGTTCTGCAGCACCGCATCCACGGAAAGCGGCTGGTCGTAGATCGCCGCAAAGCGAACCTGCCCGAGCCATTGGTTGTCGCTGTTATTCGAGTTATTGCTCGCGGACGCACCAAATGCCATCCGTGCCCCGACATCCCAATTCCACAGTCGACCGGCGTCGACCAAATCCTCATCCTCAGTCCAGCGACCGTTCACAAAGATCCGCCGTCCATTCAGCTGATCGTAGGTGATGATCACATGCTGAAGCGTCGACTGGGCGTCCTGGTCGACGTCGTAGGTATCCATCTGCGGATTACCGTTATTATTCGACTCTTCCACGAATGCTCGGTTCCGGATCGAGTACTGGTACTGCGACTGCCCGAGCATGAAGTTATGATTACCGCCGTTGCGGCCGTAGGAGGCGATTCGCGCCGGACCTTCCTGAACCGTGTTCAAGTTCGCGACCCAAAGCTCCATGGAGTAGGCCTGCGTGCCACTGCCCTGTGCGGCAATACGGTTGTAGAGTTTTTGGCTCGACTCCACGCTCGCCTGGGCGCGGCCCTCGGTCACATCGATGCCATAAGAGGACATCAGCGAAGGCCCATCGAGTTCGAGATCCATCAGAGGCTCAACGCCACTCGTATCGAAAGCGGTCGTGCCCGTGACTTCTTTGAAATCCCATCGCGCGATGACTCCGGTGTCGTAGCGGTCTTCGCCGACCTCTTCCGTACCATCGAGAACTGTGCGCGTATTACTTATCAGCTCCGCCACATCGACGCCGCCGGTGGTGCCACCGGATGCCTCGATCGCCGATTCCCAGGCGAGAATCTGTGCGAGCATCTCGTCCGCATCGTCCTGACAATTGGACCAGCAAAAATGCAGATCCGACCCCAGGCGACGAACCAGCCGCGAAGAAAAGGGGCTCGAAAAGTTGACTTTCTGGTTATCGACCACCGCGGCCCATGCAGTCGAAGGACTCGGGTGTGCGAGCTGCGGAGCACCGGGGCCGCTGCCGCCATGACAATCCACGCAGTTCTCTGCGAGCAGCGGATAGACCGTCGCCTCGAAGCTCGTGACCTGCTCTGAGACAGAAAGGCCCTGCGGCAGATTGCCGCCGATGTTATTCGCCAAGATCGACGTATCCGTACTCGACCCGCCGTAGTCGCCGCAGCCGGCAGCCACGATGAGCACGAAGAGGCTCAGCATCAGCTGCTTGATGCGCTGCTCTCGGAATTTTGTGGATGACCCGTTCGGGGAACGATTCAGCTTCATGATAGACCCCAGATCCCTCGCAAATTTCGAACACGCTCGAGCCTTTCGAGCGTGCGGTAAACCGACATGCTCATGGCTCATGGCGTGGGATCCTCCTCTGGATCGTCCATGCAGTACTCAGCGACGTCTGCGAAGACGCCCTTCATGCTGTAATTGCTTTCCGAGAA
>JBDNFB010000124.1:0-13638 GCA_041690055.1 Myxococcota bacterium
GAAAGCTGCGAGTTGAGAAGAGGGGGACGGCTCGGCGTCGTTGACTGAATCTCCCTCTGGCATTCGCGCAGCGGGTACGGGCGGCAGCGGGATTCGAAAGTCGGTGCGCAGAGGTGGCGGGGTGTCCTCGGCCGGAAGGCCGGATGTGAGCCCTACCGATGTAGTCCTGGGTCTTGCCGGCTGCTGGGCGTAGCTGGCCGGGAGTCTTCGGTCGGAGAAGTGCTCACCGTAGGCACATCTTCGGCGTGTTTGTCGGCGAGAAAGGTCTGTTGGCGATGGACGAAAGCAAGCCCAGCTGCAACAAGCGATTTGCCAAGTTGGCGATTCCACAAACTACGGAAGCCCGCCGCGCCTATCCCCACCGCCCGCAGCACATTCCGGAGACAAGCCTCCGCGTGCAGCGCCGCGTGCACATTGTAGAAATCCACCATCCGCCGCGGGTCCGCGACCGCTTACGAACGTTCTCCCCGTGGCAGGGGCCTCCAGCCGCGTCGGCACGGAGATTGCAATTTCCCTAGCCATGACCACACGCGTATCCGACAAGAAACGACGTTGCGCGAGAAGCGGGTCAAGAGCGTCCGGCATGGCCGGTACGTCACGTTTCAGATGGCCGAGGTCGCCATCCCTCGTAACCTCTTCGCCGCCATCCTTAGTCGCATCGACCGGCTCATGCCGAGATCGGCCCCGTCATGATGCCCGCATGACGCCCGCGACATTAGGCATTTGCCCTGTGGGCAGGATCGGCGCTCCCGGATTGCGGCCAACACGCCCGTTTCATCCCGCCATAGCTACCAATCGGTCACACGGTCACGCTAAACGCCGTGCCGGCGACCGCCGGAAGCAAGACGGGTTCAGGTGGAGCCGTTCCGACTCACGGCGATCGGACTGCAATGCTTCTGCGTGGGAAATACCGGGTGAACCGAATGGAGACACTGGCGAGGACTTAAGCGTTTATGAGAAGGGAACATTCCAATGACATCTCAGAATGGTAATGGCGGTCAGAATGGTCCCTCGGGCGGCGGCGCCAAGCCCGGCGCCGATGCTGATCTTGAAGCGCTTGTTCGAGAGGGGCAGGATCGGCTCAAGCAGATCATGCCGAGTGGCGGCCCTCGCAGCATAACAATCATTGCCGCCTTGGCCCTGATCGCGTGGGCCGGTTGGTCGGCGTTTTATACCGTGCCGAGCGATTCCGTCGCCGTCGTGCAGCGGTTCGGGAAGTATCTCAAAGAGGTTCCCCCAGGTCTGCATTTCAAGCTGCCACTCGGGGTCGACTCGACGACAATCGTGCCCGTCAAACGGCAGCTGAAGCAGGAGTTCGGGTTCACGACCCCAGGCGCCACCGATCCCTACCAAAGCCCGTCCCCTCGCGATGCAACCCGGGAAACGCAGATGGTCACGGGAGACCTGAATGCCGCGCTGGTCGAATGGGTCGTTCAATACCGCATCTCAAATACGCAAAATTTTCTTTTCGAAGTTCGAGAGCCGAGCGAAACCCTTCGCTATGTCTCCGAATCCGTTATGCGGGAAGTTGTCGGCGATCGCACGGTTGACGAGGTGATCACCATCGGCCGGCAGGAGATCGAATCCGAAGCGCTGACGAAGATGCAAGCGCTCTCAATAAAATACGCGATGGGGATCAGCATCGACCAGGTGCAGTTGAAAAACATCAATCCCCCTCAGCCGGTGCAGGAATCCTTCAACGAGGTAAACCAGGCCCAGCAGCAGAAAGAGAAGCTGATCAATGAGGCGCGCCGTGACTACAACAAGGTGATCCCGCTCGCGAGGGGAGAAAAAGATCAGCGCATCCGCGAGGCCGACGGCTACCGGCTCAAGAGGATCAACGAGGCGGAAGGCGATGCCACTCGATTCAGCGCGCTGCTTGCGGAGTACAGCAAGGCCCCGGAGGTCACGCGCCGCCGAATTTATGTAGAGACCCTGCAGGACATCATGCCGGGCATAGGCTCTAAGATTATCGTTGATGAGCAGACGCGAAGCATTCTGCCGTTTCTGGATCTCAACGCCCAGAATGGAGAATAACTATGAACAGGATCAAGCTGATAGCCATCGTGGTTGTTCTAGGTCTCGGAACGTACGTTGCGATGAGTTCGATCTATACGGTGAGCGAGGTCCAGCAAGCAATTATCACCCAGTTCGGCAAACCGATTGGTGAGCCTGTCACCACTGCCGGCTTGAAGTTCAAGGTGCCCTTCATTCAGGACGTCAATCCGATAGACCGGCGGATCCTCGAGTGGGATGGCAATCCGTCCGATATGCCGACCAAGGACAAGCTCTACATCTCGGTCGATCTCTTCGCGCGCTGGCGAATTACGGATCCGCTGCAGTACTTCTTGCGGCTACGCGATGAACGCAGCGCCCAGTCCCGCCTCGACGATATTCTGGGCAGCGAAACCCGCAACGCCGTCGCCAAGCATGAGCTGATCGAGATTATCCGCACCACCAAGGACCGGGTGCCATTGCGCGATACCTTCCTGACAAAAGAGGAACGCAAGCAGGATATTGGATCGCTGGTACCGATTCAGAAAGGACGCAAGTTGGTCGAGCAAGAGATATTCTCTGCGGCAGCCGAGAAGGTCCGGGTGTTTGGTATCGAATTGCTCGATATCCGGTTCAAGCGGGTCAACTACAACGAAAGCGTGCGGCCCAAGATTTATGATCGGATGATCAGCGAACGCCGACAGATCGCGGAGCGCTTCCTCTCGGAAGGTAATGGGGAAGCCGCCAGAATCCGCGGCAACCGCGTGCGTGACCTGAACAAGATCCGCTCTGAAGCCTATAAGCAGGTCGAGGAGATTCGTGGCGTGGCGGACGCAAAAGCTGCGGAAATTTACGCGAAGGCCTACAACCAGAGTCCCCAATCGGTAGAATTCTATGAATTCACGCGGACCATGAAGGCCTACAAGTCCCTCATCGCTGAAAACACGACCCTTGTCCTTTCCACAAGCAGCGACCTCTTCAAGTATTTAAAGGGCATGAGCCCGGACGGCGATGCCGTTCCGTCTCAGCGTCCCGGCGTCAAACGATGACGATGTCGGCTTAGACGCTTCCACGTTGAATTCAGCCTTTTGTTCCATGGTTCCGGGGAGATCGGCGGCGCTTCAGGGCGTCTATCCAGAGCCCGCGACGAGTCAGGGTTCTCGGCAGCCGGTCGAGCTCGCTCTCTCGCAAAAGGACCAGGACTCGTCCCGCCACGGGCCGTTTCCGTTTAGAGGAGAATGAACGTTGAGTTTGCGAAGCCCGGTGTCGGCCAAATGTTCAGTGCCGCGCCGGGGCGCCGGACGCTGCGTCGGAATCGGGTTGGCGTCGATCGGATTGTTGTTCGGCGCGTGTCGGAACGAAGAACCGGCGGACAGGCCTACTGTGAGCGTCGAGGTGGCACGACCGCTCGTCCGCGAAGTCGTGGACTGGGACGAGTATTTCGGCCGACTAAGCGCGGTGAAATCTGTTGGTATCAAGCCTCGGGTCGACGGCTACCTCGAGTCGATCCACTTCGAGGATGGCCAGCTCGTCGAAAAAGGGGAACTGCTCTTCGTCATCGACCCGCGTCCCTATCGTTCGGCGCTGGCAGCGGCGCGTGCCGAACGTTCCCGGGCCCAGGCCCGGACTGAACTCGCGCGCAGCGAGTCGAAGCGCGCCAATCAGTTGCTCAAACGCCGCGTGATTTCGGACGAACAGATGGACGAGCGCGAGGCGACGCTGCAAGAGGCCTCCGCCACGCTTCGTGCCGCCGAGGCCGAGGTTGAGACGAACAGGCTCGCCCTCGAATTCACGCGCATCACCGCACCGATCAGCGGGCGCGTCGGTGCTCGCTCGGTCGATGTCGGCAATCTGATCAGCGTCGGAAGTTCGACCTCGACGCCGCTCACCACGATCGTGAGTCTGGATCCGATCTACTGCGATTTCGATGCCGATGAACGAGACGTTTTGAAGTACATACGATTGGGGATAACGGGTGAGCGCGTGAGCGGTCGCGAGCTGGCTCATCCTGTTTTGCTCGGGCTGGTGGACGAGGAGGGCTTTCCACATACCGGAGAACTCGATTTCATCGATAACCGCGTCGACCCCAACACGGGAACGATGCGCGCGCGCGCGGTCTTCCCGAACCCAGACCATCTGCTCGTGCCGGGCATGTTCGGCCGAGTGCAGATCGCCGGAAGCGGGCGCTACCAGGGATTCCTGGTTCCGGGCCATGCGCTGGCCACCGATCTTGCGCGGCAGATCGTGTTTGTCGTCAATGAAGACGGCCAGGTTGCGACGAAGCCGATCGAGGCGGGCCCCCGCATCGGTGCGTTGCGCGTCATTCGAAGCGGCCTCGAGGCCTCGGACCGCGTGATCGTGAGCGGAGTGCAGCAGGTACGACCGGGTCAGCACGTCGACGTGACAGAATCGAAGATCGAGGCCGACCCGAAGGATTTCGAGTTCGCGGACCGCCTTGCTCCGGTGAAGTCCGAATGAGGCTGTCTCATTTCTTCATCGATCGACCGATCTTCGCGACGGTGCTCTCGCTCCTGATCGTCGTGATGGGGCTCCTGGCCTATGGCACGTTGCCCGTCTCCCAGTATCCGGAGATCGCGCCGCCGACGATCGTGATTCAGGCGACCTACCCGGGCGCGAGTGCGCGGGTCGTCGCAAATACGGTTGCGTCGCCGATCGAACTCGAAGTCAACGGCGTCGAAAACATGCTGTACATGGCGTCCGAATCGACGAATGACGGCTCGGTGACGATCACCATTACATTCGCGCTCGGCACGGATCTCGATCGTGCGCAGGTCCTGGTCCAGAACCGTGTTGCGATCGCGGAGCCGCGACTTCCAGAAGAGGTTCGGCGGCTCGGCGTGACGACTCGCAAGAGTTCCCCCGACATGCTGATGGTCGCGCACCTGCTGTCGCCGGACGACCGCTTCGACCAGCTCTATATCAGCAACTACGCGCTTCTACGCGTGCGCGACGTACTCGCGCGGATCGATGGCGTGGGCGACGTTCGCATCTTCGGCGCGCGCGAATACAGCATGCGCGTCTGGCTCGACCCCGACGTGGTCGCCGAACACAATCTCACGGCGGGTGATGTCGTCGCCGTGTTACAGGAGCAGAACGTCCAGGTGGCGGCGGGCGTGATCGGCCAGCCGCCGACTCCGACAAACGTCGATTTTCAGCTCGTGGTCACGACACTCGGCCGGCTCAGCAAACCCGAGCAGTTTGCGGACATCGTCGTCAAGACCGGTAGCGATGGACGCGTCACGCGACTGAAGGACGTCGCACGAATTGAACTGGGCGCGCGGGACTACGGAACCGGCAGCTATCTCGACGGCCGCCCGGCGGTTGGGATGGGGATCTTCCAGCGACCCGGATCGAACGCCCTCGAAACCGCCGAAATAGTTCGGAACACGCTCGATGAGCTGAGCCGCGATTTTCCGGAAGGGCTTGCTTACGATGTCGCCTACGACCCGACGGTCTTCGTGCGCGAATCCGTTCGCAGCGTGACGACAGCGCTCTTCGAAGCCATCGGACTCGTCGTTCTGGTCGTGCTGCTCTTCTTGCAACGCTGGCGGGTCTCGCTCGTTCCACTCGTCGCGATTCCAATCTCTTTGATAGGCACCTTCGCAATCATGTCGGTGCTGGGATTCTCGTTGAACAACCTTTCGCTCTTCGGGCTCGTGCTGGCGATTGGGATTGTCGTCGACGATGCGATCATCGTGGTGGAAGCGGTCGATCGAAATATCGGGGAGGGCCTGTCACCGCGTCAAGCAGCCCGCAGGGCGATGGACGAAGTCGGCTCCGCCGTGATCGCGGCGACGCTGGTGTTGGCGGCTGTCTTCATTCCAGCGGCGTTTGTGGGAGGGATCACGGGCCAGTTCTATCGTCAGTTCGCGATCACGATTGCGGTGTCGACGATGATTTCGCTCTTCGTGTCGCTGACGCTGACCCCTGCGCTGTCGGGACAGTTGTTGCGGCCCCAGGATGCAGTACCGGGTCGGTTCCAGCGGTTTTGGTCGACGGCGCTAGGTTGGTTGTTTCGCGGCTTCGACGCGGCCTTCGACGGGTTCAAGGGGCTCTATCAGCGCTCGCTGGCTCAGGTCATCGGGCACCGAACGCTCGCGTTAGTCGCTTATGTAGCGCTGTTGATTCTGACGGCTTTCCTGTTCGAGTCGGTTCCGACAGGCTTTATTCCAGCACAGGATCAGGGTTATGCCATCGTGCAGGCCCAGCTTCCAGACAGTGCGTCGCTGCCGCGCACGGACGCGGTGACGCGTCGGGCCATGCAAGTGGCGCAAGGCGTCCCAGGCGTCGCACATGCCGTCGGTATTCCGGGCAACAACGGCGCGTCGAATCAGGCGACCCTCTTCATCACCTTCGAGCCCTTCGCGATTCGTGATCCGCAGGGTCTGCGCGCACCACTGATCATCGATCGACTGCGCGAACAACTCGGGGCGATCGACGAGGCGAAGATCTCGGTGTTTCCTCCTGCACCAGTGCGAGGCATCGGGAGTGCCGGTGGCTTTACCCTCGAACTGCAAGATCGAGGGGGTCTAGGGCTCGAAGCGCTCGGGCGTGCCGCGGATGGCCTGATCGAGCAGGGCAACGGGACGCCGGGACTGCGTGCCTTATACACGACTTTTAGCGCCACGACCCCTCAGCTCTTCCTGGATGTGAACCGCACGAAGGCGAAGATGATGAACGTACCCCTCGGAAACGTGTTCGACGCGCTGCAGATCTATTTGGGATCGGTTTACGTCAATGACTTCGATCTCTTCGACCGCACCTTTCAAGTGCGTGCTCAAGCCGATGCGCGCTTTCGGCTGGAGCCCCGGGACATCGCCCGGCTCAAGACGCGCAATACGCGCGGTGAGATGGTGCCGCTCGGCAGCGTGATGGATGTGTCCCGCATCGTGGGACCGGACCGCGTCTCGCGGTACAACCTCTATCCCTCCGTTTCGATCAACGGCGACACCGAGCCCGGATTCAGTTCGGGGCAGGCGATCGCGACGATGGGACGACTGACGGAGGAGCATACTTCGGCGGGCTTTGGCTACGAATGGACGGGGCTCGCCTACCAGGAGACGCAATCAGGCAGTACCGCCTTGCTGATCCTACCGCTCTCCGTGCTGCTGGCGTTCCTTGTGTTGGCGGCGCGCTACGAGAGCTGGGGCTTGCCCCTTGCGGTGATCTTGATCGTTCCGCTGTGTCTGCTCTTCGCGTTGGGTGGCGTCTTGCTCCGGGGGCTGGACAACAACATCCTGACGCAAGTGGGCTTTCTCGTGCTGGTCGCGCTGGCGGCGAAGAACGCGATTCTGATCGTCGAGTTCGCGAAGGAACAGGAAATCGAAGGCCGGTCGCCGATCGAGGCGGTGGCCGAGGCTGCGCGCTTGCGTCTGCGACCTATCCTGATGACGTCATTCGCCTTCATCCTTGGCGTCGTGCCGCTCTTGCTGGCTAGCGGTGCGGGCGCCGAGATGCGACAGGCTCTCGGGACCGCCGTCTTCTTCGGCATGATCGGTGTGACCTTCTTCGGGCTCTTTCTGACGCCGGTTTTCTATCTCGCGATCCGCGGTCTGGGAATGGGTAAACCGCGGTCGGTCCCCGTCGACGAATAACTCGTGCGCTCCGCGCCGCTCACCGCCTACTTGTCGAGGTCGAGCAAGTCACGCAGATCGGCGTGCGATGCCACGACGAAGTCGGCGTCGGGCAGGGGCGAGGTGTCATCGTAGTTTGCGCAGATGCGGGCCGAGCGCATGGCGAGGCTGCGGGCGCCCGCCACGTCGGTGCGGCGCAAATCGCCGACGTGGAGGGCGCGTTCCGGGCTCACCCCCAGCGGTTCGAGCGCGGCGCGGAACATCTGCGGATCGGGTTTGGGGACGCCGACCTCGTCGGAAAAGGCCTGGACGGCGAGACACTCGAGTAGTCCGAGGCGGTCGAGGTGCTTGCGCACAACGCGACCCGGGGTCAGGCCGGTATCGCACACGAGCGCACAGGGGATCTTGGCGGCCCGCAGTGCCTCGAGGGTTTCTCGGGCGCCTTCGAGCGCCAACACCTCGCCCGTGTGGGACGCTTCCTCGAAGTGCGAGACGAGCGAATCGAGCGTCTGCTCGTCGCCCTCGATTTGGAGCGCCGCAAGGCTCCACCGGGCGACCTCGCGCGCACTACTCGCCTCTTCCGTGCGCCAGAGCTCCATGTGTCGCTGCCAGGCCGAGTCGAACGCGATCGTCGCCTCTTCCTGTGAAAAAGAGCGGCCGGCGTGCTCCGCGGCTTCGCGCAGCCGGGTGACTCGCAGTGCATGAGCGAGTTCCCAGTTGCTCTCGTAGATGAGGGTGTTCCAGCAGTCGAAGGTCACGGCTTCCGGCCGCGCGATCCGCTCGCGGCGCGCCCGCACCAGGGCCGCGACGTCTTCGAGAACCTCGTCGTTGGGTTCGTCGGTGGCCACGATCCGGTACTCGTCCTGCAGAAGCTCCACCACGGGTTCGGAGCGGCAAGCCAGATCATCCGCCAGGACCTCCCAGAAGGGTTCACTGACCTCGGCGTCACGCGCCGCGAGACGCTCGCGCATGGTCGCCTCCGATGCGCGGCACTCGACGAACAGGAACGGCGCGCCGTGCTTGAGCGCTATAGCACGTGCGCCTTGGCGCTCCTGCGCGAGCGAGAAGCACCCGTCCACGACCACCGAGTGCCCTTCCGCGAGGCCGCGTTCGGCGCGTTTCAGGACTTCGGCGTAGATCTCGTTCTCATATTTCCGGGAGAAAGCGTCGAGTTCGCCATGCGGCATCTCGTTGCTGACCTCGTCGGATCCGAAATGGACGGCGTCGAGCAGGGGCGCAAGGCGGGCCGCCACGGTGCTCTTGCCAGAGGCCACACCTCCACCGACTGCCACCAGGACGAGCGGGCTGCGTCTCAGCCGGACCGCCGGCGAGGCGTCGGGCTCGGGCTCGGGGTTCGGATCGGGGCCGGAGTCTTTGGTCGGAGGCACGCCCGCAGCGTAGCGGTCCGGAGTTGATGCGCCCGGCGCGGGCGAGCCCCCGGAATCGGGGCTGGAGGGTGGGCCCATCCATCTGATCGTCGGCAGCACGGGTCTATCGATTGCCGGAGAAGGCGAGTGGGCGGGAGCCAGGCACGGAGGACGTGGCAAGCGTGCCTGGAAGGGACTCCATATCGGGGTCGATCGATCTGGATTGATTTTGGCGGAAGCCCTGACTCACGGGAGTGCTGACGATGCGAAGACAGCTCTTGATCTCATCGGCAAGCCCGAGTTGAGAACACCTTCTTCAGATACAAGACGACCAACGGCTCCCTGTGGCTGAGCGAGCATCCCCTGTAGCGCTCGGGTTTCGTCGCGGCGTGTCTCGACGAGCCTACGCCAAGTCGCTTTCGGTCTACAGCCTACAGCACGTGACATCGACGGGCGTGGCTCACCTTCGTTGGTCGCCGCCCCGGGTGTGCCGCAGCAGCAGCGGCCGGCCGAGCACGGCGACGACGACGAGCGCGCCGATGCCCGTGGCCGGCACGCCGCGCGACAGCATGGACGGATCCCAGTGCGCTAGGCCCCAGCCCGCGAGCCCGACCAACACCGCCAGCTTGAACCACACCAGGAATACCTCTACGCCGCCAGCCTCTCCCACCCCGCGCAGGTTGAGGCCGATGAACAGCGCCAGGATCGCCACCGCCGCCGCGTGCGGGAACCACGCGCCGAGCCCGACGACGTGCCCGAGGTACTCGCCGAACGTGATCGCGTACACCGCATTCGTCAGCACATAGCCAACGATGAGCACCCACGACAGGCTCCCCGCGAACCCGTCGGCGTCGATCTTGCGCAGGAACGTGAACGCGCCCCCACCCTCGCCGTAGTGCGCGGCCAGCTTCACGTAGCTGTAGCCCGCCGTCAGCGCGATGAGCCCCGCCACCACGAAGCTGAGCCACGCCCACTCGCCGGCGATGCCGATCACGACGCCAAGCGTGGAGAAGATGCCGCCGCCGACCATGCCTCCCACGGCCATCGACCAGGTCGCGCTGAAGCCGAGCTTGGAGTTCGCGCCGGAGCTGAGTGGTCCCACGACGATGAGCTTCGCTGCTGGCGCCAGATTGCGCCATCCGCGGCGCGACAAAGTCTGCCTCTGGTGAAAACTGTACGACTTTCTCGAGCCCGGCCAACTCCTGGACGGGTCGGTGATCCCCCCGGCATCTGAAGGATGCATGGAGCGTCAGTCGGCCCGATCGTTGGCAATCCGGCGGCGCACAACCCCACGCGGCCTAGCGTCTTCGTTCAGTCGAGCCGGAAGCCGATTTCCAGCTTGACCGGGTAGTGGGCCTCCCGGTTAACCCGGGCACCGTCACCATTCCAAGTCGACGACGATCGGTAAGTGGTCGGAGGCTTTGCGTGCCATGAGCGACTCTGCGGTGCGAGCGTACACGTGTTTCGGCTCAGGCCGCGCCAGGACCGCGTCGAGAGCGAAGAGCGGAACACGGCTGGGGAAAGTACGCATACGGCATATTATGGGGAAGGGGTCGGGCACCAACGGGATGGCGCGGCCGCCGCGGCGCCACTCGTTGAGGTCGCCCAACAGTACTACGGCATCGCTTGGCAGTCCCGCCTCGATGGCTTTCTGCAGCGCGCCCATCTGGTGGCTGCGCTCGGTTCTGGTCAAGCCGAAGTGCGTGACCAGTACACGCAAAGAAAAACGATCGAACTGAAAGACAGCGTCGATTGCACCGCGTGGCTCGCGTCCCTGTACCGATAGATCTACGCGTGCACACTGCTGCGGCTCGCGGCGAGCCAGGAGTGCGTTGCCGAAACGGCCGGCATGATCGTGCAGATTAGGGCCCTCGATCGCGTGCATCCCCAGCCGCGCGGCAAAGTAGTCGAGCTGGTCGAGGCCGTCTGTGGGCGGATGGCGCCAATCGACCTCTTGCAGCCCGATCAGATCGGCGTCGAGGCTTTCCAATACGTCGGCGGTGCGTGACGGATTCAGCAAACCGTCAGTACCGACGCAAGAGTGGACGTTCCAAGTGACAACGCGGATCCGCATAGATTAAGGCTAGCCGATCGTCGGGCTTGCCCCGGTTCTCTATTATCATAGCTACAATGACGAATACGGACGCGGCCCAAAGCAACAGCGATTTTCTTCCCGGCGTCAACTGTTGGCGTGCCGAGCATGCCTCACGGGTTGCGTACCTGCGAAACGCCGACGCCTATTACCACGAGCTCGCGAGGTCCATCCGCGCAGCACGCCGGTCGGTGCGTATACTTGGGTGGGATTTCGATCGTCGGATTCGATTGGTCCGTGGGCGGCCCGACGACAAGGTCGATCCATGCACGCTCGGTGAGCTCTTGCTCGGATGCGTGGAGGCACAACCCGAACTTGAGATACGGATTCTTGTTTGGGACAAAGCTCCGATTTTTGCGAATACGCTCGAAGATCTCGATATTCTCAAGACGGTTCGCCTCGAACATCCGCGAATTCACGTAACGTTGGACGCAGATCATCCGACCCTTTCCAGCCACCACCAAAAAATCGTCGTGGTCGACGACTGCGTTGCCTACTCCGGCGGTATCGATCTGACCCGTGCCCGCTGGGACACCGCCGAGCACGCCACCGAGGATGAACGGCGAATTGCGCCCGGCGAGCACCCCTATCGGCCCTACCACGACGTACAAATGCTGGTTGACAGTGACGCCGCGGCCGCGCTCGGTGAGTTGTGCCGCATAAGATGGAGTCGGGCTAACGGTGAAAGCGAGCAAGCGCGTGAATCCGCTGCCGCAGATGCCGGCGATGGATCTTCAGATCCGTGGCCGCAAGGGCTCGAACCTGATGCCCGCGACGTCGATGTCGCGATAAGCCGCACAGAGCCGGAGTGGAACGGGCACGAAGAGGTTCGAGAGATCGAGAGGCTCTACCACGGCCAAATCGCGGCTGCGCGCCGCCACATCTTCATCGAGCAGCAGTATTTCACCGATAGCGGCATCTGCGACGCGCTGTGCCGACGCCTGGGCGAGAAGGATGGCCCTGAAGTGCTTCTCATCATGCCGCGCGACACCACCGGACTGCTTGCGCGCCTAACGATGGAAAGCCTTTTGCCGGAACGCCTCAGGCGCTTGCGCGACGCCGACCGGTTTGGTCGGTTCCGTGCTTTTTACCCCGACGCTCCCGGAATTCCCTCCACTCAGGGCGAATCGATCAACGTTCATACCAAGCTCTTGATCATCGATGATGAGATCCTTCGCGTCGGATCGGCCAACCTCAACGGCAAGTCGATGTGGATGGACACCGAATGCGATCTGTCCGTGAACGCCCACGATGATGCGGCGCTGGCAGAATCGATTGCGGCGCTGCGCCACTCTTTGATTGCTGAACTCCTCGCTTGCGACCCCGAGCGTGTCGCACAGGCCGAGCGCGACGGTGCGAGCTGGGGCGAGGCGATCGAGAAGCTCTGTGATCCAGACAAGCGGACCCTGCGTCCGTTGGAACCGAAAGCACCGCGTTGGTGGGTCACTCTGGTGGGTTGGCTACCCGCACGCACCACTACGCAAAGCGATTTTCTCGCAGCTGCGCAAGAACGGGGCGACGCTTCCCAGCGGAAAGATAACGGTACTGAGCCGCAAAACGAGGACCGCCGTCGTCGGTGGCCGGTTCTCGGCGCGGTCGCGGTGTTGTTGATTTTAGCTGCGATGTGGAGTTGGGGGCCGCTCGCAAACATGGCCGACCCTGATGTGCTCGCCGGAACGATCCGATCCTCGACATGGGCCGGTCCTGTGCTGCTCGGGCTTTACTGCGTGGGTGTACTGTTGATGGCGCCGGTTCATCTGCTCCACGTGGTTGCCGGATTGGCGTTGGGGCTTCGTGAAGGAATGCTTTGGGCCGCCATCGGCACGATGGTGTCTGCGGTACTCTCTTACAGCGTCGGCGCTTTGACCGGTGAAGATGTGTTGCAGCGCCGCTTCGGTTCACGCGTCGCCGGGCTGAGCGAGCGCGCAGGCCGCTCCGGACTTCGCGGTGCGCTGGTGCTGCGCTTGTTGCCGGGACTGCCGTTCGGGCTTGTCAACATCGCGTTCGGTGCATCACCTGTGAAGTTTTCTACCTACATGTACGCGACTGCACTGATCATGCTGCCATCGTTGTTGGCAATCGCAGTATTCGGCGAGCGTGCCCAGGCCGCGTGGCGAGACCCTTCGGTTGCCAGCGTGGCCATCCTGGCAGCGACTGCCGTCGCGCTGTTAGGAGGGGTATGGTTGTTTTCCCGCTCCCTACGCCGGTGGAGCGACGATGGCCGCGGACCATCGAAGGGCTAGCCGGCTAACGCCACGAGGATGTTCATGAAGTGGTCTCGTTGCCCCGATCTCGGCGGTCCATTCGGGTAGATTCAATCGATCGATGCAACATCATCCTCTTACACTCACAGAAGGAGGATGTTGAATATGGCTCAGAGGGGACGACCAAAATGCTTGGTCTAGGCCTTTGCGCGGCCGACACTCTCCGCCAGCCGGGTCACAGTCAACCCCTGCCCAATGATTGAGAAGATCACCACAACATACGTGGCAGTAAGGATCAGAGGTTTCCATTCGTCGTCGGGCAACGACAGCGCCAGCGCGACGGAAATACCGCCCTTCAGCCCGCCCCATGTCATGATGGGGATCAC
>JBDNFB010000125.1:0-33745 GCA_041690055.1 Myxococcota bacterium
AACGAGCCTCGGCTCGCGGTCATCCCCGATAGTCCTCCTCCATCGACGACGGGCGAGCTCCGGCGCAGCGTGCGTCACCTCATCAACATGGATCCGCCCGAGCATCCTCAGTATCGCTCGGTTGCGAGTAGTTGGTTTACACCGCGCGCCATCAAGCGTCGCCGAGAAGAGGTCGAGCGAATCGCATCGGATCTGCTCGATGAGTTGGCGGACAAGACTGAAGCTGATTTCGTTGCGGACTTTACGGCGCCGCTCACGCTTTCGGTTCTCGCCGATATGCTTGGCGTGCCGCGCGCCGACTGGAAGCGACTTTTTGAATGGACGAATCAGATGGCGGGGACTGCAGATCCCGACTATCAGGTCGCTGGCGATGCCGGTCAGCAGATGCGCACGACCACGGAGGAGATGTTCGCGTATTTCTCCGCGATGGTGGAAGAGCGCCGCCTTGAGCCCCGTGACGATATCGTGAGTGTCTTGGCCAATTCGAAAGTGAATGGCGCGCTGATTCCGCCGTACGAGCTGCTTTCCTATTTCTCACTGTTAGTCGTCGCAGGAAACGAAACCACGCGGAACGCGCTTAGTGGTGGACTGCTGGCTCTCATCGAGAACCCGGGTGAGATGGACAAGTTGCGCCAGAATCCGGGGCTCACGGCGAAGGCGGCGGAGGAGGTCGTGCGGTGGACCTCGCCCGTCATCCAGTTCTGTCGCACGCCGGTGGAAGATTTCGAAATGCACGGTGCGCGCGTGAAGGCGGGCGAAACGCTTTGCCTCTTCTATCCATCGGCGAACCGAGATGCGGAAGTCTTCGAGGCGCCGGATGAGTTCCGGGTGGACCGCTCGCCTAATCCTCATATCGGCTTTGGGATCGGGGAGCATTTCTGTCTCGGCGCAAATCTCGCCCGTTTGGAGATCCGTGTCGCGCTCGAGCAGATGATTCCGCGGCTCGGGGAAGTCGAACTCACGGGGCCCGTGAGGCGAGTTCAATCGAGTTTTTTGGGCGGCGTGAAGCAGATGCCGATTCGGTACGTCGCGCGTTGAGCGAGATGCCTCCTCCTACGACTTATTTCGTGATTTTCGGCGCAGCGGTACTGCCGGATGGTTCGCCGAGCGGGACGCTGCGCCGGCGGATTGCGGGCGCGTTTCAGGCGGGGGGCGTTTCGGCATCGACGTTCTACCTGCCGACGGGGGCAGTGGGTCGGCACGGGCCTGCCGAAGCGCAGGTGATGCGAGACGAGCTCCTCTCGCTCGGAGTTGCGCCGGAGCAGATTCTTCTTGAAGAGACAGCCACAGATACGCTTTCGTCGGCGGTGGCTTGTGCGGAGATTCTTGCGGAGCGGGGCGTAGCAGAGCCGGTGGGCGTGTGTTCAAGTGGCTATCACCAGTTTCGATGTGCATTGCTTTTACGACTGAGCGGGGTGAAAACGTTCTGCCCTTCGATGCCTCCAGATCGGGAGGCGCTCGGATCGCGGCGTTGGCTCTACTACGTGGTCCGGGAGGTGATTGGCACGCCTTGGGATGCCGCCCTGCTGAGTTGGGCGCGGCTTTGACTTCGACTCTGGCTCTGGCTCTGGATGCAGATGCTGTGACGCTAGAAGGGGACGACCACGTTCGCGAGACGCCTCGTTTCGATCAACTCGTTGAACTCGTCGGCCAGGGCACGGCAACGCTCGATCACGTCATTCCACTGTGCGATGCGCGCGTCGGTTTCGAGGTTGATGAAATCGTTGCGGTCCGGGACTTTGCCGCCAGGCAGCGCGGCGACGAAGGTGTCTGAGGGCGCGATCATGACGACGTTCGAGAGATCCTCCGCGCGCGGCTTTCTCCATGAAAAAGGCTTGTCGAACCAGCCTGGCGTGATGCGGTCGAAAAAATGAGGGAAGAGGACGAGTCCTTCACGGCGGCGGAAGGAGAAGTCGAAATGGTAGTCGACGATGCCTCCGTCGAAGAGCGTGCCTGGGACACCCGGCGTGCCGCGAACGCCCTTCATCAAGAGCGGGATTGAGCCACTTGCCAAGAGGGCGTGCTGCACGTTTTCGCGGGTCAGCGGATGTCGAATCGTTTCCAGGTCGTCCCACTGCACTTCCGATGCGCCGGGGCCAAACACGAGGCGCTTGAACGAGCGGCCGAGGAGCTTTCGTGAGAACGCGTTGAGAACGGCGGCCATGCCGAGCTGTGCTTGAAATGCAGGGCCGCGGTCGCGGTCACGGTCGCGATGGAGCTGGGCGGCCACGATATGGTTTCGGACGAGCGCGTTTGCTTCGATCTCAGCCGCGCCGGACTCGCCCAGGAAATGCGCGAGGATACGGTCGCTCTCCTCAGAGATTGCATCCATCGTCGGCTGGCCCATGTAGGCCTGGCGAACGTATCCCTCCGCGAAGCGGGCGAGGGCAGCATGGGGATCACGCTGCGCGAAGCAGGCGTGGCGAAAGGAGCCGATCGAGGAGCCTATCGTGTCGAGTGGGGTTTTGCGCGGGAGGATCAGGCGATCGACTAATACCGCGTCGAGATGTCGGAGGGCGAGCCATTTGGGGCCGCCGGAGGCCCCAACGAGCGTGCCGAAGAGGTCCGGATGGAACCCTTCGGCACGCAATCGTTCGGTGGCGCGAGCGCCTGCACGGATCGTGAGATTCAAATGCTTGACTAGACCTGGGCCTGACTGACTGACTACATATTGGTGTAGTCGGGGCCTTCGCCGCCCTGAGGCGTCGTCCACGTGATGATCTGGTACGGATCTGCGATATCGCAGGTCTTGCAGTGCACGCAGTTTTCGTGGTGTATGAAGAGTTCCTTCTCGCCCGGCTTGCCGGGGGCGTCGATCATTTCGTAGACCGCCGCGGGGCAGAACTTCTCACACGGATTGCCGTAGTCGGTGCGGCAGCTCGTCGCACACACGTTCGTGTCAGCGACCTTCAGATGCGGCTGCTGATCCGATTCATGCTGTGTTCCCGAGTAGCCCACCGAGTGCTCTTTGGAGAAAGTCAGCACACCGTCGGGCTCGAAGGGCTTCGGGTTCCGAATCTCCTTTGGGAGCTCCCAGATCTTCTTCATCGTCGTGTGGGATTCATGCGTCTTGATGAACTCGATGATGCCGCGGCCGCCAGTGATCATCATCGCGGGGATGTTGACCAGCATGCCGAAGAGCGGCGAGATGTCATTGGATCCCGTGAAGTTCCGTCCGGCATAATGCTCTTCGTACGCCCAGCTCGCCTTGTAGCGCTCTGTGTATCCGCCGAGGGTCTTCGTCGAGAAGTCCTTGGCCTTGAGGCCGTCCAAGACGGTTTCAGCGGCCAGCATGCCCGACTTCATCCCCTGGTGAATGCCAGCCAGCTTCATAATGTTCAGCATGCCGGCGGAATCGCCCACCAGCATCGCGCCATTCATGTAGAGCTTCGGCTGCGCAAAGAGCCCGCCCGCCGGAACGCATTTCGCGCCGTAGCGGATCAGCTCGGCGCCATCGAGGAGATCGCGCATGAACGGTGAATCTCGCTTGAACTCCTGCGAAGCGCGATGCGGATCGCTGTTCGGATCTTCTGACGAAATCGGCGTGACGAAACCAAAGGAGATCAAATCGTCCTTCATGTCGTAGAGCCACATGCCATTAATCTCACCGAAAAAATCGGGAAACATCGAACCGTGCACCACGCGGCCAGGCTTGTGCTTCTCCGGCTTGACCTTCCAGATCTCCTTGATGCCCGTTTCGTACGTCTGCGGGTTCTTGCCGTGCAGCTCAAATCGGTCGACGAGCTGCTTCGTGCAGGAGCCGCGGACGCCTTCACCGAAGATCGTGACGCCCGCAATGATGTCCATACCCGGTTGGTAGTTGGCCTTGGGCTTACCCTCTCTGTCGATGCCCATGTCGCCGGTACGGATACCGACGACGCGGTCGCCTTCGATCAAGGGTTCAGCGGCGGCGAAGCCCGGGTAGATTTCGATGCCGATCTCTTCGCATTTCTCGGCGAGCCATTTCACGACGTCCGAGAGAGAAACGACGTGAGACCCCTTCTTCTGGAACATCGGCGGGACGATCGGGCTCTTGATCGTACCCGCGCGCGTGAACATCCAGAAATGGTCGCTGGTGCAGGTCTGCTCGATCGGGAATCCCTGGGCCTTGTAGTCGGGAATCAGCTCCTCGATGGCCTTGGGGTTCATCACGCCACCGGAAAGCTGATGGTCACCAATGCCTGCGGCCTTTTCGATCACGAGAATCGTGGGCGGCTCGATCGGCTCTTCGCCCGACTTCTCGCAGCCCTCATTATGGGCCTCGACCTGCTTCATCAGGTGATAAGCGGAGGCCAGGGTTGCGGGCCCTGCTCCAACATAAAGGACGTCGACTTCCATGCTCTCGCGTTCGGGCTCGGACATCGGTGATTTTCCTTTCTGGGGGCAGTACTTGCCAGTTTTTGTCGCTCCTGGAAACTAGAAGACGAAGACTGCGGGAACAACTGAATCGCGGTCCCTAGGAGCATCCAAGGGTTGCAGGATGCCCCGCGGGACCAACTTTCCTCCGGACTTTCCGAAATCCCCTACCAGGGGAGGGATGTCAGTCGATTGGTTCCATTGGCCGGGGCAGGTGGCTCTTCTATCTTCAGCCTGCTGCCCAGTCGAGATCTGACGGGCCTTCGAGTTCCAACCGGCCCCACTCGGACGCATTCGAGTTCGGGCCATCGACCGCCGCACGAGTCCGCAGCGAGAGACAATGCGCAACGCCGCGCGAGAGAGGATCAGGACGTGTCTGCATCAACCTCGCCGCGCGATTCCGCACGCACTGTGCAGGATTTGGTACAGCTTCTGCGCGAGTTCCTCACCGCCTATACGGCCCTCTTCGAGGTCTTTGCCGACTATCCGGAACGCGGCGTCCGATTCGATTCGATCCGAGTGCTCGCCGGCGACGACGAGCGGTCGGCTCTTTATCGACTCAAGGAGAAGAGCCACACGCTCTTCCGTTCGGATGAGTTCTCGACGGCCTCTGTCCGGCGTGAAGCTCTTTTCGATCTGGCCGTGGGTTCACTCTTCCACGAAGTCATGAAGTTGCGTGAGCTCTTGTATCAGCGAGAGGTGTACGCGCCGCGAGTGGAGTCGCTGCGCCGGGTCTCAGATGCGGAGTCCGAAGCGCTCTTCGCCGAATTTGAACGCATCTTCCAGCGCAGCGAAGCGCGCTCAGGTGAGGTGATTTCAGAGGTGCGCATTTTGCTCGCGCAATCGCGTGACCAGGTGCGGGAGCTCTTGATCGAACGCGCATCGGTCGGCCCTGTGACGCGCTGTCTTTTGAGCTTTCGCAAGCAGGTCGATGCTGTTTTCCCGGAGGGCTTTGCGGGTCTGCTCGAAGTGATGCACGGCGATACTGCGAGCGGTCTCGTTGTGGCAGCGCGCTCCTTGCTCGAGAGTGCCTATTTTATTGAGGCGGCGAAGACCCTGCGCGAAGCAGAACGCGAATACGGGAAAAAGGGGCTCGATTCAGATGCCCTTCTCCGATACGCGGAAGGCATGCAGGCGGTGCTCGACGAGGAGTACGGACTCTGTGTGGCTTCGCTCGAATCCTGGATAGACCTGGGCGGCCCCAGGGTGGAGCCCTCCTTTGCGGAGCTTGCTCGGGCAGTTCTTGGTCGTTTGGGCGGCCTGGTGGAAGATGATCCGCAAGGCGAGGCGATCGCCGAAAAGGCAAAGGAACTCGTGCTACGGCTCGAGACCGAAACGGCCGCGGCCTAGCGTTTGTCCTAAGCCCTAAGCCGTGCTCGGAACTCTCTTCGGACCGCGGGCGAGCAAGGCGATGCCTAACACGACAAGTCCGATCCCGATCCACTGTGCCTCGGAAAGGTCGAGGGCAACACGTGCATTGAGCCGCCAATGTTCGATGACCGTTCGGCCCACGCCGTTCAGGATCAGATATTCGCCGAAGAGTGAGCGGCTGTGCTTGCGCCGGTTCCAAAGAAAGATCGCGACGAGACTCAGCCAGGCCGTCTCGTAGAGCATGGTCGGATGGACCGGGTAGTAGACCGGTGGAAGCCCTTGGGGAAAGGCGACGCCCCAGGGCAGGTCGGTCGCGCGCCCGTAATCGTCGCCCACAAGAAAGCAGCCAATGCGACCAATCGCCTGACCGACCGCGAGTGAGATGGCCGCGGCGTTTGCAAAAGGCATGGGCGGGATTTTGTAGAGGCGACAGCCGATAAATCCGCCGAGGAAGCCGCCAATCAATCCACCGTAGAAGACCATGCCCGCGCGTGAGAGGAGCGCCGACCAGAACTCGGTCTCCCCACGGATCCAGAAATCCGTTGCGTAGTAGAGCTTGGCACCGAGCACGCCGCCAAACATGATCCAGATCAGCAGGTTGGCGCCGTCTTCCGGATCGAGGCCTTCCTCGCGCATGCGGGGCATCGCGATCCAGTAGCCGACCAGGAAGGCCACAGCCATCGCGGCGCCGAAGCTGCTGATGGGCCAATCGATGAAGGGAATTCTAAAAAGTTCCGGGTACATCAGCTCTCCTGCGGCGCACAGTACGCGAAGCCCCGAAGGTGATCAATGGCACACGGGGTTCTACCCCCGCGTGGCCGGCTCGGTGACGTGCGGGTATCCTTTAGAAACCTTGGACCGAGCCCCCAGTTGTTACTCGCTCCTTCGGTGAATGCGTTTTTGGGGAGATCGCTTGTCTCTATTTACGGAGGCTGCGGTCGGTGAAATCTCAAAATGCGGGTGCATCGCGAACGACGCGCGCCGGTGAAGCGGCGGCAGTCGGGAAGCAATAGGTCGAGATTGCGCGTGAACGACGCATCTCGGGTCGGGGGTTCGGCCGATCGGTATAGACAGGCGCCGGAGCGAGGTGTGATCCTCGTTGCAATCTGGGCGCAGGTCGGAGAGGTTTCCGGTGGGCCGCATTGAACGTGAAATGGATCAAGCAGATCTTGCTGCAGGGCTTTATGGCACCGCTGCAGGGCTGTTTTACGCAGCTGCAGGGCTGTTTGGCACCGCAGCAGGGCTGTCTCGCACCGCCTCGGTGCGACCTTCGCTCACGATGAGTAGCCGGCGGGTTGCGACGTGGGGCCTTGTGATGTTGGGCGCGCTTCTGGTGATCGACAGTCTCCCGGCGCGTTTTGCGGGCGCCTCTCCGGTGACGGCGGCCCGGAAGCAAGTCGATTCGGCACGGCCTGCGGTGACCGCTGCTCTTGTTGCGCATCTTAAAGATCGGAGGTCCTCGCTTTCCAAGGCGGAGCAAAATCGCGTGACGGAAGCGGTTCTGCGCAGCAGTCGTCGGTACGACCTCGACCCTTACCTTGTGACCGCGGTGTTGCTGGTGGAGAGCGATGCTCGACCTTGGGCCGAGAGCGGCAAGGGTGCGATAGGACTGATGCAGGTGATGCCGTATATGGCGGAGAAGCTTCCGCTGGCGGGCAATCTGTCGACGATCGAAAGCAATGTCGAGGCCGGCTGCTTTATTCTTGCGGACAATATCCGCAGGCTCGGCGAGGCGAAGGGGATATCCAGTTATTTCTGGGGACGAAATATTCGCGGCGTGGCCTACCTGGAAAAAGTGGAGCAGGCGCGGGCCCGAGTCCGAGAGGCCGACCTCTCTTTAAGGCCTTCGTCTTCTGCGGGACCTGCGGGACCTGCGGGACCTGCTGGCTCGTCTGAAGGTGCGATCCCTGAAGCCACGCCGTCCGAATCGCCGCGCGCGATGCGGGAAGAGGCGTTGGCCGAATCGTGAATGCACTTGAGCGAGTCTGAGCTTCCGTTGTCCGAATCTGTGCCTGAGCCCTTTGATTTGATTCGTCGTCGCGAAGGGCAGATCGAATTGGCGAGGCCGAATGCGCCTGTGTCAGACGCGGGCCCGGCCTTCGGTGAACGCTATTGTTATGCCTGGCTGCCGCCCGAGCCGACTCGTGTGATGATTTTGATTCATGGGTATGCTGAACATGCCGGTCGCTATGACGAGATGGCGATGTATTTCGCGCAGCGAGGCTTCGCGGTGCACGCCTTCGACCAGGCGGGACACGGTCGAACCAAGGGCGCACGAGGTCACGTGGACCGATTCGATCGCCTAATGGACGAGGTCGTGCGCTTCGTCGACCTCGTGCAGTTGGAACATCCGGGCCTGCCGATCGTCCTTGTCGGACATAGCTTGGGTGGCCTTGTTGTTGCGGGGACGGCCGTATTCAAGAAGCCGGCGGTCGACCGCATTGTCTTGTCGGGCGCGTTGCTCGACCTGGGGTCGGGGGGCGGCATCCGCCAGACGCTGAGCCTGCTGGTTGCGAAGTTGCTCTCGGTCATCGCGCCCCGCGTCGGGCTGTCGGCGGGACTGCAAGTCGACGGCTTATCTCGTGATCCCGAGGTGATTCGTCGCTACGAAGCCGACCCATATGTAAAGGACCGAATGTCCGCTCGCTTCGCCGCGGGGATGAGTGCGATGGTGGCCGGCGTGGCGGCAGCTCCGGCGGAGGTCGAGCGGCCGATCTTGATTCTGCACGGCGCAGCGGATCCGATCGCACCGCCGGGCGGGAGCCAGCAATTCCACGCGGGCCTCGCGCCGGCGATTGCGAGCGGAAGCGCCCTGAAGCTCTATCCGGAACTCCGGCACGAGATTTTCAATGAGCCCGAGCGTGAAGAGATCTGGCAGGACATCTTGCATTGGCTCGACGGGACGGGGTAAAAACCGATCTGGGCGAGGGCCTGGGGCCAGATACGGACCCGGATACGGACGCCCGGAGGAGCGAGGAACCAAGATGGCGGATGGACTGACGCATCTCGATGAGCGTGGACGCGCGCGGATGGTCAACGTGGGTGAGAAGCCGGTGACGCACCGCATCTGTATCGCACGCGGCCTCGTCCGCATGGCGCCGGAGACGCTTTCCCGCATCGTCGAAGGGCGGGTAGCCAAGGGCGACGTTCTGGCGACGGCGCGGATCGCTGGCATTCAAGCGGCGAAGCGGACGGGCGAATGGATTCCGCTGGCGCATCCCATGCCGATCGATTCGGTGGAGGTGAAGTTGGAACCGGCGGCGTCCGGCGATGCACTCATGATCGAGACACGGGTTGAGGCGCATTGGCGGACCGGTGTGGAAATGGAGGCGCTCGTTGCTGCTTCCGCTGCGGGACTCACAGTCTACGACATGTGCAAAGCGGTGGACCGCGAGATGGTCGTGGATCAGGTGCGACTGGTTGCCAAGCAGGGCGGCAAGAGCGGCGTATTCCTTCGGGCAGGCGAGGAGCCTGTCCAGCTCGAGCCGGATGCGTGACTCTGACCTGTCCTTGATGTGGTCTCGACCTGACTTCGAGTGTTTACCCGCGGGGATATTGTTTCCGCGGTAGGCTTCCGGGGCTGATTTCGGCCTCTGAGACGCGGAATGCGCTTCATCGGACCCCCTATTCGGGGAAAACGAAGCAGTTTGAGGCGCAATTGAGCGGAAGCAAAGACGATTTGGAGGACGGTCGATCTGCTGATTCGACGGAACCTGGGGCGCCCTCCCGGGTTCAGTCGAAGGAGAGGCAGCCTATGACTTATGAAATCGTTGAACGAGGGGCCATGGTGTCAGGCACGAACCCGCTGACACGCGAACGCAATGCAGAGCGTGTCGTGGTCGAAGATCCAGATCAGGATTTGGTGCAGCGCTGGCAAAAGGGCGATGACAAGGCCTTCGAGCAGCTGATCGAACGCCATGAGCGTCGCGTTTATCGCCTGCTCTACCGCATGATGGGCAGCAAGGAAGATGCTGAGGATCTGACTCAGGAAACCTTCCTGAGCCTGCATCGGTACGGTCATCGCTTCCGAGCGGAAGCCCGATTCTCCACTTTCGTGTATCGCGTCGCGGCGAATGCAGCGCTCAATCGTCGCCGCACGTATGGCCGAAGCCGTGCGCGGGTCGATAAGCTCAAGCATCGTCAGGCAGCCGGTGACGACCTGCCGAGCTCACCTCGAAATCCCGAGGACTCGACGCTCGGTGCCGAACTCAGCGAACATGTCAGGACGGCGCTCGACTCGCTCTCGCCTTCGCTGCGTATGCCCGTCGTTCTCTACGATATCGAGGGGCTCGCCTACGGCGAGATCGCCAAGGTGCTTGGGATCGCCGAAGGCACTGTGAAATCGCGAATCCATCGCGCTCGCCAGGCGCTGCGCGAACAGTTGAAAGAGCTTCTTGGCTCTTCCACAGCCGAGGGCATCTAAGTTGAATCATTCGGAAGTGAAAAAGAATCTCGCCGATTATCTGGAAGGCGACATCGATCTCGGGGCCCGCGCGCTCGTGGATGCTCATCTCGACAATTGCGCTGAATGCACGCAGGAAGTCGCTGATATACAGCGGACCATTCAGCTGCTGCGGATGCTGCCCGAGCCCGAACAGCCCTCGATGGTCGCGGCCAATGTGATGCGTCGCATTCGTGCGGGAGAGACTGAGCCGGGCTTCTTTGAACGCATCAGCCGAGTACTCGGCGGCATCTTCGAGCCTGCTTTTGTGCTGCCGGCTTCTGCGGTGGCGGCCGCCGCATTCGTTGTTGTCGTTGTACAGGAGCCGGGAGGTCTTTCGGGGCTCTTGAAGGGCTCCGCTGGACTGAACGGAGGCTCAGGGGGCATCGCTCTCGATCAGGCAGCGAATCCATTGCCGGCAACAGCCGCAGTGCCGACCCCGCTCTCGATGGCCATCAATGGGATTTCGCCTCGCTCTGTCGCAGGCTCCACGCGGCCGCAGCTATCGCCGACGAGGTCCTACGGTGCGCCGGCTGCACAGGATTTCCTTGCGGCCTCGGGTGCTTCTTATGCACCTCGGATCTATTCCGATGTGGGTATCAATTCGGGACTGCATAACGTGCGCGCTGAAGCCGGGGTGCGAGCGGGAGCGAGAAGGAGTTCTGCGCGGAACGGAGCGACACGCTCTGAAACGCGCGTGCGCACGCGGATTCAGGTCGACCGCGACGGCCGCCCCATTGCGACACTCGTTGAGCGGTCGCAGGGGGGAGGCGCTCGGGTCCTCGCGCCGAGCCCACTCTTTCCTGTCCGCGGAAACACCTTGGCAGGCGGCGCGGTGCCGGTTGCAGGCTCTGTTGTTTCCGGGCTGATGGCTCAATCCGGGCTAATGGCTCAATCGGGGCTAATGGCTCAATCGGGGCTAATGGCTCAAGGACTCGTGCCGAGCGCGCGCGGCGCGGGAACGATAGGGGCATCGGATTCGAGTTCGGGCGGCGAAGACGTGCGCGACCTCTGGCTGGCTCGTGGACTGGAAGATCCGGTTGGGTTCGCCACTTTTATTGCCGAACGAAACCTGGCGGAGCAAGAACTTTGGGTCTCTCGGTTGACGGATCGAGCGTCTGAGCGCGGAATACTCGCAGACCTGCTCACGGCGCTTCGCGCTTCGGGTGATGAGACTGCGGCATGGGTTGCGGACGATTTCGCAGCAGAGCGAGAGCGTTAGTTCCCTATTAGTTCGAGGCCGTCCCGCCGCTCCACGGAGAGGGCAGAGTCGGTCACGGGGAGCGCACTGCGATCAAGGCGGTGAACGGCAGGTCTCGGTCCGTGACCGCGCGGCGTCCCGTCGCGGGTTCGCGACGAACCGCATAGCTTGGGGTCCTCTTAAGGAGGGACTCATTTGACTTCGGCTATTGTCGCGTCACCCCCCAAGGTAATCTGCCAAGCGCAGGGTGTTTCCGAAGCTTCGTCTGTGGGTGAAAGGATAGGGCAGGGCGCTCGTGCCCCTGACCGGCCGCGCGAACGTCTTTCACGTCTTGGGCCAGCTGCCCTCGCGGATGCAGAGCTGCTGGCCTTGATTCTCCGGACGGGAGATCGTCAGCAGGATGCATGGTCGCTCGCGCGAAATTTGATTGAACGATTCGCCGGACTCGATGGGCTGCTGGGCGCGTCCGGTTCGGCAATCGAAGCCATGCCCGGACTCGGTCCCGCTAAAGCAGCGAGCATTCGCGCGGCCTTTGAATTGGCACAGAGAGTCGTGAGCCAACCGCTTGAGCAGGGGAAGCCAATTCGTGGCCCAGGTGATGTGCAGGCCCATTTTGAGAGCCGGCTTAGACACCTGCGCAGAGAATCTTTTCACGTTGTTCTGTTGGATGGTCGTCACCGTTTGATCGCGGTCGAAGAAGTCTCGGTCGGGACGCTCACGGCAAGTCTTGTTCATCCGCGTGAAGTGTTTCGCGAGGCGATTCGTTGCGCCGCTGGCTCACTCCTCCTCGTGCACAATCATCCCAGTGGCGATCCCCGCCCGAGCGCAGAAGATCGGGCGGTCACATCTAGGCTGAGGGCCGCAGGGGAGTTGCTTGGGATTCAGGTCGTTGATCACGTCATCGTCGCGGTAGGGGGGTATTTCAGCTTTCGTGAAGCGGGCGAGGCAGTGCTCAATGAGTCCCCGGAGGGTTCCCCGGCTTCTTTTCACGCGTCCTGACCGGCTTTCGGCCGAATCTTGCCCGTCTCGCAGAATTGCCCCCTAAAGGCGGGCTACGGGAACGGACGAAGAGTACGCAGGCCTACGTGAGACCAGTCGAGCCCCGGGGCGCGATCGGCGTCCGAGGCGCGGAGTAGTGAACATGGCGAAAATTAGCTTGGACACGGAGAGCATCGAATCCGCTTCCCGGACCGTCTCTGGGAGCGTGGATTCGGCGGAGCGACGTCGTGAGGCCCGAGCCGACGTAACCGTTCGGATCGACTACGCCACGGTGGACGAAATGTTCTCGGAATTCACCCGTGACATCAACGCGGGCGGACTCTTTATCGAGACCGAGAAGCCACATGCTCCAGGGACCGAGGTCTCTATGCAGTTTCATCTACCCGGCAGTTTTGATGTACTGCAAACGATTGGGCGTGTTGTCCGCGTTTCGAGCGGAGGCGTAGATTCGCCGCCCGGTATGGGCATCGAGTTCGATGAGCTGACCTCGGAAGATCGCGGCAAGATTGATCTGATCGTGCGCGCGCTCCGCTCCGAGTCTTCTTAATCCCGATCGTCCTGATACCCGAAAAGAACGCTAGGCCTTTCGCGCCGACAATCCCGTCCGACTCAACAGGTTTGAGCAATCAATTAGAGGCGCCTGCCTAGCGGGGCTGCGGTCAACCCGACCCTAACCTGTACTCCACCCCAGAAAGAGAAAGCGCCTGAGAGTCTCCGTTGGAGTCCTCTAGGCGCTTTCTGGCTATTCTTGGTTTCCGGCCGGTTCATGGCCGATATCGGCCGGTATTGGTCGGTGATGGTCGGTGATGGGCGCTCTAGCCAGTCGTCCTGCTCATCGAAGGGCGTGACCTAGAAGGGGATATCGTCGTCTGCCGGTGGCATGTCGACGGACGCTCCACCGCCTCCGCCGCCCGACGGACCGGGCGAGCCTGATGACCCGCCTGCGGCACCGGAAGACCCAGCTGCAGAACCATAGTCGCCGCCGCTTCGTCCGTCGCCACCGCCACCGCCATCGCTGCGCGGGCCGATGAAGTTGACCGTATTGGCGTTTATCTCGGTCGTGTACCGCTTAGCGCCTTCTTTATCTTCCCATTCGCGAGTCTGAATTCGACCCTCGACGTAGACCGTTCGGCCCTTGGACAAATACTGATTGCACATTTCAGCCGTCTTGCCCCAGACGACGATGCGATGCCATTCCGTGCGCTCGACTTTCTCGCCGCTCTTATCCGTCCAGGTTTCGCTGGTCGCGAGCGTGAAGTTGACGACAGCTTGCCCGTTCGGCGTATGCCGAAGTTCGGGGTCGCGGCCAAGATTACCGACAAGAATGGCTTTGTTGACACCTGCCATGGTGGGGGGCTCCATCGGGACGATTTGGGGGTTCGAAGAAAATCAGAGTGTCCCGCCGTGGCCTAAGGCCGTCAAGGGAGGACTTCGCGGGCCCTTTGCGAGGCCGTGGGGGCACGGTACCCTGCAGTGGTTCTCCTCTCCGGGGGGTGAGGGAATGAAGACTCACTATCGCATCGTGATTGCGCCGACTCGAACGGCTCCGACAACTGAATTTCCTTTATGGAAAGTTCGGATGTGGGCCTGCGCGCGCCCGCGACGAGGAGAACTGGATGGCTAAGGCCGCCGCGAAGTCACGCTCCAAGCGGGCGGCGTCGAATACCGCTCGGACGCCTCGTACTCGAAGAGGGGCTGAGAGCGAGGAGCCGATCCTGATCGCGGCCGGTTCGGAGATCGTCGGGCTGATTCTGATCGGCCTTTCGCTGCTCTCGATGCTGGCGATTGTGACCTATTCGCCCGAAGACCCGATCCTCGAGCTGGTCGAGGTTTCGAACGGAGCTGGACCGGTCGGGGCTACGCTCGGCGGGCTTCTCATGCGCGGCGTCGGCGCGGGGGCCATGGTCCTCGTGGCAGGATGCGCGTTTGTGGGCGGTCGGCTGGTGATGAGCTTGGGCCTCCCGGACTTCTTTTCGCGGTTTTGGATTGGCGTGGCCATCCTGATTCCGACGGCGGCGATGTTGCCGCCGCTGCTCTTTAATGTGGCACCCGAATCGGTTCCCTGGATAGAGCCTGGATGGCTTGGTGCCGAGGGCGCGCGCGTGCTGATGCTGCTCTTTGGGAGCATGGGTGCGCTGTTTCTGACATCGCTCTTTCTTTCTGTGGGTGTGCTTTCTCTCGGGGGCGTTTCGACGGGAACGATGCTCGCGAGTGTCGGGCGAGGCGCAGCTTGGGTGGCGGCCGGGACAGCGATCGTCGCTGCTTGGGTAGGCGAACGAATCGGCTGGGGGTTGCAGCTCGTGGTGCGCGGGGTTCAGGCCGTCTTCGCTGGGATTGCAGGTGGCTTTACGTCTTTGCGCACTTGGATGACATCGATCTCGGTCCGTCGTGAGCAGCGCGCGCGCCGAACGCGTGTGAAGGTGCTTCGCGAGCCCGAAGTCGCATTCGAAGAAGAGGAAGAAGAGTTCGAAGAAAAGCCGGAAGCGCCAGTGGCGGTCCTCGTCGAACCCGACGAAGTGTCCGCCGAGCCCGCACCCAGGAAGATTCGCGCCGGCCAAGAGCCTGACATCGTCGACCACGATGAAGAGCGGAAGAAGGCGCGTAAGCCCGAGCAGGAAACCTTCCGGTTTAACGATAAGGGGACGAGTGGCCCCTTTCAGCTTCCCGATTTGGCGCTCTTCACACCCGCGCCTGAAGGCTCGCAGAGCTACGACCGCGACTCGCTCTTGATGAATTCGAAGATTCTCGAAAAGAAGCTCTCGGACTTCGGCGTGACGGGGCGCGTTGTGCGCGTGCATCCCGGGCCCGTGATTACGATGTACGAGTACGAGCCTGCAGCCGGCATCAAGGTCAACAAGATCGTGGGTCTCTCGGACGACCTAACGATGGCCCTGCGCGCGATTTCTATTCGCATCATCGCGCCGCTGCCCGGGAAATCAGTTGTTGGCATCGAAGTGCCGAACCCGCAGCGCGAAATTGTGTACCTCCGCGAAAGCCTGGAGTCCGACTCGTTTCGTAAGACAAAAGCAAAATTGCCTGTGGCGATGGGGACGGACATCTTCGGCAATTCCGTTGTCTCGGATCTCGCGAAAATGCCGCATCTGCTCGTGGCCGGATCGACGGGTACAGGCAAGAGTGTCTTCTTGAACTCGTTCCTCTGTTCTTTGTTATGCGCCTGCACGCCGGATCAACTGAAGTTGTTGTTGGTCGACCCCAAGATGCTGGAGCTGTCCATCTACGACGGCATCCCTCATTTGATCGCGGACGTTGTGACGAGTCCGAAGCGCGCTGCGGCGGCGCTGCAAGGCGTCGTGCGGAAAATGGAAGAGCGCTACCAGATGATGAGCGCGACGGGCGTGCGCAACATTGATCAGTTCAATGAAAAGGCGCGCAAATGCATCGCGGAGGGAGATGAGTTCTTCAACCTGAAACCAAAGCCCGGTCAGGTGGAAGGCGATGAGATCGAGTGGCAGGAGCTGCCCTTTATCGTGGTTGTGATCGACGAACTCGCAGACCTGATGATGTCTTCGGCAAAGGAAGTGGAAGAATCTCTGCAGCGCCTCGCGCAGATGGCGCGTGCGTCGGGTATCCATCTCGTGCTCGCGACACAGCGCCCGAGCGTTGACGTCCTCACGGGCGTGATCAAGGCAAACTTCCCCGCACGCGTGTCTTTCCAGGTCTCGTCCGGCATAGACAGTCGCACCATTCTGGACCAGAAGGGGGCCGACGATCTCCTCGGCATGGGCGATATGCTCTTTCTGCCGCCGGGCACCGCGGTTATACAGCGTATCCACGGTCCCTTCGTGACCGAGACTGAGGTGCATGATCTTGTCGCGTTCCTGAAGCAACAGGGCCGCCCGGTCTTCGATGAAGATCTGGTGCGGGCCGACATGGAAGCGGAGAAGGTCGAATCCCGCGGCGAAGACGTCGATGAAATGTTCGACCAGGCAGTCGCGATTGTCGCGGAGACGCGAAATGCCTCGATTTCCTACGTTCAGCGCCGACTGAAAGTGGGTTACAACCGCGCCGCTCGCATCATTGAACAGATGGAACTGGACGGCATGATCGGACCTCAAATTGGGGCCAAAGGTCGCGAGGTCCTGATGCCGTCGCCGCTCGCGGACGACGAATAGGCTCGGAGAGGTTCTGCATGCGGCCGATGAGATTCGGGATTCGGCGAGGTGATCGCTTGGTCCGAAACCTTGAGCCTCGCTTGGCACCCGGGTCCGTGATCGCGGGCCCGCTTGCCGCTCTAGGCTGCATTATAGCTCTAGGCAGTGCGAGCCCTGGCTTTGCTGCAGATCCAGCCGCGTCGGCCTGTGAGGCCGGTCTCGGCGAGAGCGCGGCTCAGCTGATCCAGAGTCGCTACGAAGGGATTCGCGATATCCGAGCGGATTTCACGCAAGAAAACCAATCCGCCACATTTGGTGGTGAGCCGCTCATGAACACGGAGCCCAAGTCGGGGAAGGTCACCTTCGCCAAGCCGGGCAAGATGCATTGGTCTTACATAGCCCCAGAAAAGAGCGTTGTGGTGAGCAATGGCTCGACTCTTTGGATTTATGACGTGGATGGGAAGTCTGTCACGCGGCTCGAAGTGACGGCCGGCTTCTTGAGCGGCGCTGCTCTTCAGTTCCTTCTGGGCGATGGGCAAATCCTCGAAACCTTCGATGTCTCAGCGACATCGTGCAGCGCTGCTCAGGTGACCCTCGATCTTCTCCCAAAGGAAGAGGCGACGTATGAGCGACTGGGCTTGATCGCAGACCGCATTTCCGGCGACATCCTGGGGACCTCCGTTCTTGATGTCTTTGGCAACCTGACGACGATCCGGTTCAGCAACATCAAGGTCAATCAAAGCCCCCCGGCCTCTACCTTTGTGCTGGAAGTTCCGGAAAGTGTAGAGCTGATCGACTACGCCACGGATGTGTCGGGCGCGAATCTGAACTGAGTCCCGGGGCCCCTTGGTTCTCACGCTCTTGAGCCCAATTGGGCGCACTTTGCTTGCGGGATTGCATCCTTCCTGCCCCAATCCGGTTAGTTCAAGCTCGAAACGGGTCCTCTCGGTTCGGGAAGTTGGGCAGGCGGCTTCCTCCTTGCTGGGCGCCCCGCAATTCCCTTCAGCGCAGTCGCTGCGCAAAAGCGAAGCGTCGCAATCCTGACGGATCATGTCCGAAAAGCGGCAGCTCATGGTTCCTACTGCAGCCTCGATTGGCAGTAACGCGACCGGAAACCGCTGAAATCAATCCGGGTACTGACTTGTATAGAAAGCCGCGAACGGCTGTTCCTTCTTGCACCGATTCGGGCCGAATTGTTCGGATAGGAACAGGCCTGAGCAGCCTTTAGTGATTGTAGAACAGGGGTTTATAGACTTTTCTGCATAATTCGATCGGTTGACATGATGAGGCCAAGGGATAGACTTTTATTGTTCAAAAAGAGCTTCAATTACGAGAGGTTCGGCGATTTTTTGTACACGATCCGCGCGTCGTCCAGTCCAATGAGAGATGTGTTCTCCTTCACGGAGCTGAACGCCCCTGGGAACGATACGTCGCGAGCCTCTTGTTCGCGTCCTGGGCCGGGAACTCGGTCGGGTACTAAGTCGGGTACTAGGTCGGGTACTAGGCCGCATACTGAGCCGCTTACTAGGCCAAGGCGGCGATGCTCGGACGGCGAGAGCCCGGAGACGGCTTTACCCGGCCTGAGGGGCCTCAGAGGCAGTCGAGAGCTCAGGCCCTGGTTCATCATGGAGCTCATGGAGCAGGTGGCGGGTTCTGACTCGGCCTCCGAATTCGCTGCCAGCTTTGAGGCATCGAGGATTTCCTTGCCACATGAGTCGGTTCGGCAATCGGCCGCATCTACCCGGTATGCAAGCTCTTTTCACATTCTGGGCGGAGAGAAGTCCGAACCCCCGGATGACCATTCTGGACCCGTGGTGAAGCCGACTCCCGACTTGCTGGGGCCTGTCACGCTTCTCACACTTCGCAGGGGCACGTACTCCGAAGGATTCAGCCCTTATAATCGGGTTGGGAAGGATTGGAGTCTGAAGGTGAATTCCGAAAAGGCGGCACAGCCTTTGCATTATCCCTGCGTAGAGGGTTGGGATGAACACTCGTTGGCGCACATCCCTGCGGCACGAGAGAACGAGGAGACGGCGCAATGAGCGAACATGATTCCGATGGATCGGGACCCGGACGGAAGGGCTTCGTGCGGGATGTAATGCGACGCATTAACCCTACGGGCAGTCCCTCAGGCGGCCGGCCGGGCGACGAACAGGATCTCGAGGGTGTGCGCGCTCCGGGGCGAGCTTCGGAAAGCGATCGCGCGGCGAGCGATGCGGAACGGCTTCAGGACGCGATGCGTTACTTCGGAAGCGACTCGAATGAGTTCCGACAGCGGCTCGACCGGATGCTCGCGGACTCCGAAACTCTGCGACGCCGCTACGAGCAGGCTCGCTCTCAGCATCATGACTCTGAGCGCCAGAACGAGAAACTCGTTGGGATGCTCCAAGAAGCGAAGCAGCAGATCGAGCTCTTGAAAGAAGAGGTCGACAAGCTCTGCGCTCCGCCGAATACCTACGGGGTCTTCATTCGCGCGAACAAGGACGGCACGTCTGAGATTTTGATGGACGGTCGGCCGATGCGCGTGAACGTGCATCCGAACCTGGATCCTTTCCAGCTCGACGAGGGGCAGTACGTCGTCCTGAACGAAGCGTTCAACATCATTGAAGGCGCGGAGTACACCCAGCGCGGCGAAGTCTGCACGGTGGTCGATTCGATCTCCGAGAGTCGCGTCATTGTCAGCGGTCATACCGATGACGAGCGCGTTGTGACTCTGTCCGAGCCGCTTCGCGCCGAGAACATCAAGGTCGGTGATCCGCTCCTGGTGGACATGCGAACGCAGTATGCGTTCGAGAAGCTGCCGAAGTCGTCGGTTGAAGAAGTGATGCTGGAAGAGATTCCGGACGTCACCTACGAAGACATCGGCGGACTCGGCGATCAGATCCAGATCCTGCGCGATTCGGTCGAGCTTCCGTACCTGCATCCCGAGGTCTTCCGCCAGCATAAACTTCGGCCGCCGAAGGGCATCCTGCTCTACGGACCGCCTGGCTGCGGTAAGACGCTGATCGCGAAGGCGGTGGCGAATAGCCTGGCCAAGAAGATCGAGCAGACGACCGGCAAAACGACGACGGCGTACTTCCTGAATGTGAAGGGGCCCGAGCTGCTTAACAAGTATGTCGGTGAGACCGAGAGCAAGCTTCGCGAGGTCTTCAAGAAGGCCCGGGACAAAGCCAGCCAGGACGTGCCGGTTGTGGTCTTCTTCGATGAGATGGATTCCCTCTTCCGCATGCGCGGTTCGGGCATCTCCTCGGATATGGAAGCCACGGTTGTTGCTCAGTTCTTGTCGGAGATCGACGGTGTTGAAGCGCTCGAGAACGTGATCGTGATTGGTGCGAGTAATCGACAGGATCTGATTGATCCTGCGGTGCTTCGCCCGGGACGACTTGATCTCAAAGTGAAGGTCTCACGGCCGGACCGAGAATCGGCACTTTCGATTCTGGGCAAGTACCTGACGCCGGACCTTCCGCTGCATGAGTCGGTGGTGGCTAAGTACGATGGCGACCGCCAGCTCGCGTGTACGAAGATGCTCGAAGAGGTAATAGACAATATGTACTCGACGGGCGATGAGAATAAGTTCCTCGAGGTGACTTACGCCAAGGGTGAGCGAGAGATCTTCTACTTCAAGGACTTCTCCTCGGGCGCGATGCTCGAGAACATCGTGGCGCGCGCCAAGCGCAAGGCGGTGAAGCGAATTCTTGAAGGAGGCGAGCCGGGTATCCGGGCCGCGGATCTGATCGAGTCGGTGCGTGAGGAGTTTAAGGAGAACGAAGATCTCCCGAACACAACGAACCCGGACGATTGGGCACGGATTTCAGGTCGAAAGGGTGAGCGCATTATCAACGTGCGCACGCTGATCACGGGAATGGAACGCAAGGAGCAGACGATTGAGAATGTTCCGGGCGGCCAGGGTCAGTACCTGTAACCGGATTAGACAAGATTAGACCAAAATGAATAAGCCGAGCCGAGTTGGCGGCGCCTGGAGAACACACAGGCATGGGGGCGGGAAGAAAGAGCACCCACCCGCCGACTCGGCAGGCTGATTCATGAGATAGAAGGCCTGCCCGAATGGGCAGTTTTTGTTAGGCGTTCGGCACTTAGGTCGGCGAGGGATACAACAAGGGGTTCGAGGTCGAGATGGCGATTCCGACAATCATGGGGACAGAGATTGAGTTTGGGATCATGGTCAAGAATGACCCTGATTTTGATCCGATTTCGTCCTGCGTCTTGATCGTGAACGCGTATCGCGAAGACCCGGACGGCACTATCCTCTGGGACTATGACCAGGAAAATCCGCTCGCGGATGCCCGCGGTTTCCAGGTGGAAGGCGAAAAGTACACGCCGAACCAACAGGAAAATATCGCGCGGAACAAGACCCTTATTAACGGCGCTCGCTACTACGTCGATCATGCGCATCCGGAGTATGCGTGTCCGGAAGTGACCAACGCGCGCGATCTGGTGATTCACGAGAAGGCGGGCGAGCGCGTTATCGAGATGAGTCGCCGAGAAGCGAATCAGCTGCTGCCCGACGGTGCGCAGATGTTGATCTACAAGAATAATTCGGATCGCAAGGGCAACTCGTACGGCTGTCACGAGAACTACCTGATGGATCGACGCACGTCTTTCAAGCAGGTTGTGGAGCCTCTGCTGCCGTTCTTCTCAACGCGCCAAATCTGGTGCGGTGCCGGCAAGGTCGGCAGCGAGAATCGCAATCACCCCTGCGACTATCAACTTTCGCAGCGCGCTGATTTTTTCGAGACCGAGGTCGCGCTCGATACGATGGTGAAGCGGCCGATTGTGAATACCCGCGATGAGCCTCACGCGGATCGCGAAAAGTACCGTCGCCTGCACGTGATCGTCGGCGATTCGAACATGTCGGAGTACACGATCTATCTCCGCAACGGCGTGACGGCTTTGATCCTCTCGATGATCGAGGACGGTGCGATCACGAAGAATATGTCGCTGCGCGATCCAGTCCGCGCGATTCGCGAAGTTTCACATGATCTGACGCTGAAGCATGAACTCACGATGGATGATGGAACGTCGAAGACGGCGCTGCAGATCCAGGGTGATTTTCTTGAGATGGCGCTGGCCTACACCTCCTCACAAACGCTGGATCCGGTCCAGAAAGACGTGATGGAAAAGTGGCAGCAGACTATTGAGGCGCTGAACCGGGATCCGATGGAACTCGACACGCGCATCGATTGGGTGATGAAGAAGCGCCTGATCGAAAGCTATATGGATCGCAAGAATCTCTCGTGGAGCGATTCGCAGGTTCAGATGCTTGATCTTCAGTACCACGATTCGCGACCGGATAAGGGTCTCTACTACCTGCTCGAAAGACAGGGCAAGGCCGAGCGCATAGTAACGGACGAAGAAATTCAGCACGCGGTCTACAACCCGCCGCGTGATACGCGGGCGTTTTTCCGCGGCGAGTGTTTGCGACGCTACCCGAGGGAAGTGTTTGGAGTGAATTGGGATTCGATTTCCTTCGGCTTGGAAGACGAATCGATTAAGCGAGTGATGATGGCCGAGCCCTTGAAGGGCACGAGTGAATTCGTTGAGGAGCTGCTCGACCGGTCGGAGACCGCCGCGCAGCTTCTTGAGAATATGGACTCCTAAGTCGATTACTTGTTGCTTTCGTTTCTGGGCGAAGTCGCCGATAAACGATGCAGGTAGAGACGAACCGTGAGTCCGGAGGACAAAAAGATGGCAGTTTTCCTGAAGACCCTGAAGCGCAAGCAGAAGAACGAAGAAGTCGATCCGATCCCGCTCTATATGGCTGCTAGTGAACAAGAGCAGAAGAAAAAGGGCGGCGATGATGGCGACGACGGCGGCGAGTCGGGTGAAGGTGGCCAGAAGCTCGTCGAAAAGGGCGAGGAGCTGAAAGAGGAGATGGATAATCTTCTCGACGAAATTGATTCGGTGCTCGAAGAGAATGCCGAAGAGTTCGTGAAAAATTATGTCCAGCGAGGCGGCGAGTAAATCGCACGCCTCGATGGTTTAAGCCAAGTCTGCTCGACCGGAATGGGTCGGTCGAGGGGGCCGTGGCTCAGCGTTCTAAATCGTTTTACGCTGATCGTTTTCTGAGGGGGAAACCGTGCCGCTTCTAGGCAGTTATCAAGGTTCGAGTTTTTTCGAGCTTCTCCAGACCGACAACCGACATCTCCTGCCGGACCTTTCGGCATGGGAAAAGAGTGCGACGGATAGGGTGCCGCATGGCACGACCGTCTTGACGATGAAATTCGGCGACGGCGTGCTCGTTGCTGGCGACCGCCTGGCGACCGCGGGCCATTCCGTGGCCTCGCGCGACGTCGTCAAGGTGTTCGAGACGGATCCCTATTCCCTGATGGCCATCTCGGGCGCGGCGGGTCCGTGTATCGAGATGGCGAAGGTCCTCTCTGTTGAACTCGAGCATTACGAGAAGATCGAAGGCGAGGGGCTTGAGCTTGAAGGTAAGGCCAATAAGCTCTCCCAGATGATTCGCGCGAACCTGCCGGCTGCAATGCAGGGGCTCGCTGTCGTTCCGCTTTTCGCTGGTTTTGATACGCGGCGCAAGACTGGACGCCTCTGGAAATTCGATATTACGGGCGGCCGCTACGAAGAGGCTGAGTTCGACGCGACGGGATCCGGCGGGCTCTATGCACGCGAGTCCCTGAAGCATGATTGGGCGACGGATCTGAATCGAACGGACGCGATCAAGGCCGCGGTCGCGGCGCTGACCGCGGCGGCCGACGAAGATCGTGCGACGGGCGGGGTCGATCTCGAACGCGGTATCTACCCGATTATCAAGGTCTGCACTTCATCAGGGCATAGCGACGCGAGCGAGGAAGAAATCGCCGGGGTCTACCGCGAGATCTTGGCGGCCCGTGCCGCCGGAGGGAACCTCTAATGTCGATGCCCTTCTACGTTTCACCTGAACAGGTTATGGCCGACAAGGCCGAGTTTGCTCGCAAGGGAATTGCGCGCGGCAAGTCGATCGTGGCACTCGAACATCAGGGCGGCATTTTGCTCATGGCCGAGAACGCGACCAGTCTTTCCAAGATTGGTGAGATCTACGATCGAATCGCGTTCGCAGGCGTTGGCAAGTTCAGCGAATTCGACCAGCTTCGAAAGGTCGGCGTCCGTTTTGCGGATACCAAAGGCTACGCCTACAGCCGCGAGGATGTCGGGGGTAAGGCCTTGGCCAACGCCTTCTCTCAGGTCATCGGCGAAGTCTTCACGCGGGAGCTCAAGCCGCTTGAGCTTGAGATCCTGGTCGTCGAGGTCGGTGATGATCGATACGAGGATCATAAGGCCAACTCGATTTACCGCGTGAAATACGATGGCTTCATCAGTGATCATCCCGGGTTCTGCGCCATCGGCGGCAACGTCGAGGACGTTGAATCAGTTCTGCGATCGGACTATCGCGAAGGGATGCCCGCGGGGGAAGCGGCGGAGTTGGGACGACGGGCGCTCAGCGCTGGAGCAGAACGCAGTTCTGTCCTGGACGCAGATAGCCTCGAAGTTTGTCTATTGGATCGGGAACGGACGGGCCGCAAGTTCTGCCGCCTTTCTACCGATGAAGTTAAAGGTATGCTGAACGAGTAGGGAGCGCGTGCTGCGTTCTCTCTTGCTGTGAATCGGCTTCTTTTCACCTCCTCGACATAGGTTGAGGTTGGGGCAGAGAAGCCAATAACAGCATCGCTCAAGCGGTCAGGCGGCTCCGTGCAGAAGCGCATCTATGGCATCGAGACCGAGTACGGGATCATCTTTACTCCCGAAGGTCGCAAGACCTTGCCGGTCGAGAAGGCCATTCGCTTTCTTTTCGAGAAACTGATTACAACGGAACACTTTCTCAACGTATTTCTTGAGAACGGTGCGCGGTTTTATCAGGACACGGGATGTCATCCCGAGTATGCGACACCGGAATGTGCCGCGCCCGGTCAGCTCGTTATTTACGATAAGGCGGGCGAGCGGATTCTTGAGGATCTGCAGATCTACGCGGAAGAGAAGATCCGTGAAGAACGCATTCCCGGGAAGCTCTCGATCTTCAAGAACAACACGGATTTCGTGGGCAACAGCTATGGCTGCCACGAGAACTACCTTGTCGATCGCGACGTCGATTTCTATTACCTCGCCGAACAGCTGATTCCCTTCCTCGTCACCCGACAGATCTTCACGGGCGCAGGCAAAGTGTTCCAGACGCAGGACGGTATCCACTACTGCGTGAGTCAGCGCGCCCAGCACATCTATCAGAAGATCTCGGGCACCACGACGAACGATCGCTCGATCATCAACACCCGCGACGAGCCGCATGCGGATCGCGAGAAGTATCGACGCCTGCACGTGATCGTCGGCGACTCGAACATGAGCGAGTACACCAACTTCGTCAAGGTCGGCACCGCTTCGATAGTGCTGCAGATGATCGAAGACAATTACATCAATAAAGACTTCACTCTGCGCAATCCCGTGAAGGCGATTAAAGACATCACGTACGACGCGACCTGCAAGCGACGGATTCGCCTCGACAACGGTCGAGAGTACTCGCCGATCGAGATTCAGCGCGAGTACTGCGAGATGGCGCAGAAGTACATCGAGCAGTATCCGGTCACGGAGGATCACAAGAAAGCCGTGCACATGTGGCAGCACGTGCTGGATTGCCTCGATACGGATCCGGACAAGCTCGACCGCCAGGTCGATTGGGTGATCAAGCGGAAGCTGATTCAGAGCTGGGTCGACAAACACGAGACGACTTGGAATGATCCGCGCGTGCTGATGCTGGATCTCCAGTACCACGATATTCGGCGCGAGCGCAGCCTCTACTACCTGCTGGAACGCAAGGGCATGGTGGATCGACTCTTTACCGATGAGCAGGTGGATGCAGCCAAGACCACGCCTCCGCAGGATACGCGTGCGCGCATGCGCGGCGAATTCATCAAGCTCGCCCGGGAGAATTCGATTCAGTACGATTTGGACTGGTCCAATATCCGACTGGGCAATCTGCTGAACGTGCGCGTGATCTGTAATAATCCCTTCGAAACGGATACTGAGAAGGTGGCCGAGCTGGTGCGAACGATCCAGAAGACCAACCTTCGCAAGACGAGTCTGTCGAAGCTCGTGATCCAGTCTTAGGCAATCTTGATGGTTTCTCGTCTTCGCTCCGAGCTCTCAGGAGATGCGACACTGTCGACCTCGACGACCGCGGATTCCGTGAGAGAATCAGCGGCGAACGAAGCACCGGAAGCGGTGGGAATCGCAGAGACCTCCGCGGAGCGCGTCGACCTGAAGCGCGTCTCCGATCAGTCACAGTCACCAGTGGGGGAACCCGATACCTCCTCAGACACGGCTCTAGACGCGAGCGTAGACGCTCATTCGGACTCGGACGTTCCTGCGCAGACTGCGCCTTTTGCTTCCGAGGCTTCCGAGCGCCGCGGTGTTCCGATCTGGCTCGCACTGGTCGGCCTGGTGATCGCTGCGCTGATTGTCGGCTATCAGATGCGCCTGAATGGTCAGCTGGAAGCCGAAGTGATCGGCCTTGAAGCGGCTCTCGGCCGCACTGAGGCCGTGCTCGATGCGCACATGACACATCTTGGTGCGATCCGAGGCGGCGTGCAGGACATCTCTGCCCGACTGCAGAGTCTGCAGAGCTTGGTCGAGACCGAGCCCGTCGTCGCTCGTGACCAAAGCACGCCCGCACAGCCCTAGACAGGCAGGAAACGGGCACTCGACGGGCCCTAAGCCGGGCGGGCACCCCAGAGCTTCTGATTTTGCGTTGTCTCCGCTCGGGCTGAATCACCCGATGCGGGATTGACTAGTCCTGTTCGGGACGGCTCCGCATTGCGTTCGCTCGTGCTTTGTTGAGTGTGAGCCCCCTCACGACCGACCGTGTCGTTTTCGCCTTCCTCGGCCTTGTTTTGCCTCAACTTCTGCGCATTTTGGCCGAATAGTATAGGCAGGTGTCGCGGCTCCCCCCGCACGCGAGCCCCCTTGGAGAATCGAATGATCATCGATGCCATCGCCGGAATGTTTTCTCACGATCTCGCGATCGATCTGGGCACGGCCAACACACTCGTCTACCTGAAGGGGAAGGGCGTTGTTTGCGCCGAGCCCAGCGTTGTCGCCGTGCAGACCGAAAACGGAGGCCGCGCTCAGCGAGTGCGCGCCGTCGGCCATGCCGCGAAAGAGATGCTAGGTCGAACGCCGGGTTCGATCACCGCGGTTCGCCCGATCAAGGACGGCGTTATCGCCGACTTCGAAATTACCGAAGCCATGCTTCGCTACTTCATCCAGCGTGCGCATAACCGCCGCACGCTCGCCCGACCGCGCGTCGTCATCTGCGTCCCGCCTTGCATCACGAGCGTCGAGAAGCGCGCCGTGCGCGAGTCGGCGCTTTCGGCTGGCGCGCGTGAAGTCTTTCTGATCGAAGAGCCCATGGCGGCCGCGATCGGTGCGGGCCTCGACGTGACTGCGCCGACGGGCAACATGGTTGTGGATATTGGTGGCGGCACGACGGACGTCGCAGTGATCTCGCTCTCCGGCATCGTCACCTCGCGCTCGATCCGCACAGGCGGCGACAAGATGGACGAAGCGGTCATCAACTACGTGAAGCGCAAGTTCAATATGCTCATCGGTGAGCGCACGGCCGAGGACGTCAAAATGACGATCGGTACGGCGTCTGCGGATAGCAAGACGACCGAGATGGAAATCAAGGGCCGCGACCTTGTTGCGGGTATTCCGAAGGTCGTCGTCGCGACGAGCGACGAGATTCGCGAAGCCTTGCTTGAGCCGATTCACGCGATCGTTGAGACGGTGCATCTCACGCTCGAGAAGACTCCGCCGGAACTCGCGGCGGATATCGTAGACCGCGGCATCATGCTCGTGGGCGGTGGGTCGATGCTCAGAGACCTCGACCATCTTCTCCGTCAAGAGACGCGACTGCCGATCATGCGCAGTGAGGATCCGTTTACGGCGGTGGTCCACGGTGCCGGCAAGGCACTCGACAATATCTCGCTGCTGCGCGAAGTGGCTCTGACCTAAATCACGGCAGGAACTGCTCAGGCGATTAGGCTTCCGCGGAGTCGGTCGTAGGATCGCCCGTTTTTCTGGTCTCTTCTTTGACCGCGTTAGTCGGGTGACGCCGCCGCGAGCGCCAACCCAATCGCCATTTCCAGATCGCCCTCGATTTCGATGCGTCCGTCCAAGAATGCATCTTGTGGATCGAGTTCGCCGCTTCGCAAAAGCGCGTAGACCGTGTCGTCGATCCGAATCGTCGCACGCGGTTCAGGCTCTTTGCCTGAAGGGCCTTGAGCCGCTTCGACTACCGCCGTGCCGAAAGAGGCGTGGAGCGAGAACCCGCCGCTCCCTACGCGCTCGAAGAGGAGTCGCCCCGCAAGTTCGCGCAGGCTCCGCACGCGCAATGCTGTCAGCCGCATCTCATCGCCCAGGCCTGCAAGGCCGCCCAGGAAGCCGAGCAAAGAGTCGCCGCATTCTCGGTGCAGGTTCGGGAAATCCTCAAGCGAGTGACGGATGCGCATGAACGGCGTCCGCTCGGCCTTTTCTACGAGACGCATCTCGCCTCCTTCGATGGCGTAGAGATGCTCGTAGTTTTGATCTTTCGCCCGAACGGTCACGGCGATCGCCGCGCGCACGGCTTCCATTTCTTCAAGCCGGGCGTGCTCATGAGGAGCCGCGCCGTTTTGGGCGAGCTGGCGCTGAGTCTCGAGCGTTTGATTGAACTGCTCCGGCACGCGGATGGTATAGAACGCGTGCTGTGTCGCGAGGAGCGTCATTTTTTACGTAGCCGGCGCTGATACCGATCGACGTTGGCTTCGTGTTCGGCGTACGTCGTCGAGAAAATATGCGTGCCGTCGTTCTTCGAAACGAAGAAGATATAAGGAGAGTCGGCAGGATCGAGCACGGCGCGAAGTGCTTCCTTGCCCGGGCTCGCGATGGGGCCCGGGGGCAGTCCGCGAATGCGATACGTGTTGTACCGATTCGATTCGTCTTCCAGGTGCTTTCGGCGCAGGTTGCCGTCGAAGTTTTCGATCCCGTAGATCACGGTGGGATCGGTTTCGAGCCGCATGCGGCGGCGCATCCGGTTGAGAAAGACTGCGGCGATCAGCGGCCGCTCATGGGCCGCGCCGGTTTCCTTCTCAACGATCGAGGCGAGGGTTGTGATCTCTTGCATTGATAAATCCTGCTTTGCAGGGTCGGGCACCAACTCTCCAAAGACCTGCTTGAACTCCGAGACCATCGTTTCAGCGATTCGGCCCGGAGGAAGGCCGCGCGCAAAGCGGTAGGTGTCGGGGAAGAGGTAGCCTTCGAGGTTCGGGCCTTGGACGCCGAACCGCGCGGGGGCTCCGGGGTCGAGAACCACTTCGAGGAAGGCTTCGCGGTCCGCGAGGCCCGCCGCTTCGAGTCGGTCGGCGATCTGTGTGGCCCGGATGCCTTCCGGGATCACGACGGGATAGGTGTTGACTCGCCCCTCGACGAGTGCGGTCAGGATGTCCGGTGTGGATTGGCTGGCGGAGAGTTCATAGTCGCCGACCTTGAGACCGGAGGAGATCTCTTCCGCCTTGGCGAACCAGCGCGCGACGTTTGCGTTCTGGATCAGCCCTTTCGCTTCGAGGTCCGCGGCGACGCGTCTGAGCGTCGCGCCGGGCTCGACACGAAAGGGCTGAGTTGCGACGTCTTTGCCCGGGGCGACGGGTTCGAGCTCGCTCTGAAACCAATAGACGAGCGCGCCGGCGCCGAGGAGGCCGATCGCCAGCAGCGCAAGAAAGATCTTTATGAGCGTGGACATCAACCTCGTATCCTCATTCCGTCGGGGGCTCGCTGGGGATCTCCGCGTCGTCGTCGCTTTTGGCGGCGTTGTCGGTGGCGTTGTCGGCGGTGTTGTCGGCGGTGTTGTCGGCGGCGTTGTCGGTGGCGGCTTCGTTCGCGGCGCGCTGCGCAAGATAGGTCCGCAGGATAATCGACGCCGCCATCTCGTCGACGGTGCCCTGATTCCGCTTGCTGGCGCGCTTCTTTTTCGAGGTGCCGCGCATCAAGCGCTCCGCCTCGAGGGAGGTCCAGCGCTCGTCCAGCAAATCGACCGGAATCCCGGCGGCCTTGGCGAGATCTTTGGCGAATTGCTGTGCTTTCTCGGCCTCGGGGCCACGTCGCCCGTCCATATGGAGCGGGAGGCCGACGACGACTCGACCGATCTCGCGCTCTTTGATGAGGGCGCAGAGGGCCTGTATATCGCGTCGCTTGCCTCGGCTCGCGAGGGTACCGGCCGGGAACGCGATCTCCGCTTGCTCGTCGGACACGGCCAGCCCGACCCGCTTTTTTCCAAGATCGATTCCGAGGACACGCACCTGCGCAGTGTAGCGAGAATGCTCGGGTTTCGTTCGCGAGTCGATGCCAGTGGGAGTGGGAGGGGGATCTGGAGGTGGGGGGGGAGGTGGAGAGGGGAGATAGGCGTGACTATCTTCAGATGATGAAAATCTATACGACCGCTCCGCTTGAAGACCCGCGCGATGCCCGGGAATCCTTTCGTCATCTTGAGGAGATTGGCTACGACGGCGCCTTCAGTTTCGAGGCGAAGCATGACCCTTTCCTACCCCTCGTCCTGGCGTCGGAAAATACGCAGCGCCTGGAGCTAGGAACCGCCATCGCTATTGCCTTCGCGCGCAATCCTATGAACCTCGCGAATCTCGCTTACGGTCTTCAGTCGATCTCCGGTGGCCGCTTTATTCTCGGTTTGGGGTCTCAGGTCAGGCCGCATATCCAGAATCGATTCAGCATGCCCTGGTCCAGTCCGGCCAAGCGAATGCGGGAAATCGTGTTGGCAATCAAGGCGATTTTTGCGCGCTGGGAAGGCGTGGCGGAACTTGATTTTCAGGGTGAATTCTATCGGCATACGCTGATGATTCCTGCCTTCGACCCCGGTCCGAATCCTTTTGGCCCTCCGCCGATTTACTCGGCCGGGGTGGGGCCGTTGATGACCGCAGTGGCAGGAGAAGTGGCGGACGGTTTTTTCGGTCATCCGTTCAATACGCGGACATCGCTTGAGAAGATCGTGATGCCTGCGCTTGCAAAGGGGCTCGCGAAATCAGGACGCGAACGCAAAGACATCCAATGCATCTTTGCGACGCTCGTCGTGACCGCGGACCGAGAAGAAGATTTCGAACGTTCGAAGCTCGCAGCGCGCAAACAGCTCGCTTTTTACGGATCGACGCCCGCCTATCGCCTCACGCTCGAGTGTCATGGTTGGGGTGATCTGCATCTCGAGCTGAACCGCATGTCGAAACAGAATCGCTGGGACGAGATGACGGATCTGATCGACGACGAAATTCTCGAAGAGATCGCGGTTGTCGGTCCGCGCAGCGAAATCGCGGGTAAGCTGCGGGCACGTCTCGACGGCATCGCGGACGGCGTGAGCCTGACGCATAACCGCGCGCCCGACCCGGAGCAATGGGCGGATATCGTCGCCGAGCTGAAGCGGGGGTAGCCGCTTTCGCCTGATCTGCGGATGCTCGAGGCTAAGACTGAGACGAAGGCGAGGTCGATCGGCGCGGGCGAGGCCGGGCTGCTGAAAGATGCTAGGTCGTGGCGGCGAGCCGGGCGCGGGCGCGATGCTGGATCGGTGAGGCGCCGTAGAGAGCAGCGCGTTCTATGCTTCGGCGGGCTTCCTTCGTAGGCAGGACAGCGAGGGCGTCGACTGCGGCAAGCTGCGATGCGTGCCAATGTGCGCGCCGAATATAGGCTTGCGTTCGAGTGCCGCAGAAAGCCGCGGTACTGCCCGTTCGTCTCCGAGTCGGCCAAGTGCTTCGATGAGAGATCGACTCAGCTGCGTCCGGTGAGAGCGCAAACTCACGTCGAGTGCGTCGAGCAACGTCGGGACGGCATCGATCCCGTCGTTCGTTGCGAAGGCCTGACTTGCGGCGACGGCGATCTCCTCGAGATCGCTCTGGAGGGCGTTTTAGAGAGCCTGCTTTGATGCCTCCCCGGGCAGGAAGCGGAGCGCATGAATCGCGTTCAAGCGTCGACCTAACGAGGGAGACTGCAGCGCATCGATGAGCGAGGGTAAGACCATCGGACTCTGGATCTGCCCCGCGAGGCGGATCGCAATTTGCGCGCACCGATCGTCCTGTCCGCGAATCGCCTCGACGATGGGTGGAAGGGCTGTTTCGCCCAGCGTCATCATGAGCGCTTCGAGTCCCGGAGCGCCTGGGCCGCCGTTTTCGCGAAACAGACGGTTGAGAATGGCGGGGGCCGCCGCGTGGCCGAGCTGGAGCAACATTTGTGCGGGACGAACGGGATGCGCATAGGAACACGCGGCCCGCTCCACAAGGTCCTCAAGACGCAGTCCTGTGGCGAGCGCGGTAAAGCTCGAGGCGGCGACGCGCGCTTGCGCTTCGGCTCGTCCACCGCACCCGACGGCATGATCCGCGAGGATCACCTCGGCGCGGTAGCAATCGTCGAGAAATCCTTCGTTCGAGAGCTCCTCTGCCCAGACGATGATCTCAAACGCGCGGTGCTTGTAAGTTGCATCGTCATGCGTTCGGTCAAGCTCTATTAGGCGAGCGCGCAGGCGCTCGCCGCGGTCTACCGGGGAGGGCGTCGCGAGCGGGTCAGTGTCGATGCCGTGCGTGGTGGTCGAGTCTGCAGTGGCAATCGTCGTTGCGTCGCCGGCGGCTTCGGACGTGAGGGCGGGCTCGGAATTGAGTCTTTGCGCCGCGCTCGGTGCACTATCCAGTGGGGCCTCCTCACCGAAATGGGAACGCGCAGTAGCTGCGGCGCGAAGAGGCGTTTCGTCGAGACTCCGGATTGGGCTCTTCATTTCGGATTCACCGTCGTTCAGCGTGATGCCGCTCGTGTCGCGTGCGGCCAGGGTCTGTGCGAAGTCCGCGCCGCTGCCGAACCGCTCTGGGGGGCGAACCAGTTGATCAAGCAGCCCATGCAACGCCGTCGATGTCAGCGGTTCAGTAAGACTGAGTCGGAGGAGATCATGGCGTCGGAGCGCGTCTTCAAACTCGCCCAGCACGCCGTGCGTCTCGATAGATTGCGTGAATTCCCCGGGCCGAAGGCCCTGTGTTTCGATGAGGAACTCGATGGGGCCAGCTCGGTTAATCTCCGAACTGAGGGCCCGAAAGGCGCGATTGCAAAGAGACTCTCGCTGTGGAGAAGTCTCGCCGTAGAAGTCGAATCCGCGATGCGCACGGGCCAGCTCAAGAAGAAGGCTCGTCACATCATTGACCGTACGGGATCCCCATCCGGTGGGTCGGGGAGCCGATTCGGGCTGAATCTCTGTGGAATTTGGGTCGGAGCTGCGCATCGCTGTCTTCTCCATCGGCGCTGAGTGCCGTTCTCTGAACCCCCTCCTAAGCCTCTCTCAGCCGCTCTCGTCTCTAGTGAGCACCGGCGGGGCCGGCTTTGGCCCGGCCTTGGCCCAGTCTTGGGATCTTCCAATTTCGTCATATTTTCGCCTTTTGGATTGACGCTCTCCGTCGGCCGCGGCTACTTTCCGATTCATCGACGCCCCCCCGCGACGACGTAGCCGCACCTCAGCATTGCGGTCCCGCATAGGTGGGATTTCCCATCGACAACTCCGCAGGCAACTCCACGGCCAACTCCACCGGCAGCTCCACGGTTAGGACCACGGGCAGCATCTCGGGCAAGGCCACCGGCAACTCGTGCGCAGAATCCATGAGCCTCGCTCAGTGGATTGCAGTGGCGGGCGGTCTCGGGTTGTCACCGATCGCGCCCGGTACGTTTGGATCGCTGGGAGGCGCTGCCCTTTTTCTGGGCGTGCTCTGGATGGGCTCAGGCAATCCATTCGTGCTTGCCGGACTGTATCTCGCACTGATCGGGGTTCTCTTTGGACTCGGCGTATGGGCCTCTGGTCGAGCCGAGCGCGAGTGGGCCAGTCACGACGATAATCGAATCGTGATCGATGAAGTCGTCGGTCAGCTGATCGCGTTGTCACCGCTGGGTTGGATCTTCTGGGACTTGGCCGCTTCGGATTCAGGCCCACTTGCGGGGAATCGCGCCGAGACGGTTCTTCCAATTTCTTTATTTTCCCTTTTTCTTTCGGTCGTGACCGGATTCGTCTTATTCAGGCTGTTTGATGTGTGGAAGCCGGGGGCGGTCCGATGGGCGGAGCGTCGTTTTGAGAGTGGGCTGGGTGTAATGGCAGATGATGTGGTGGCGGGTTTGTACAGCGCGGTTGTCTTAGGTCTCGCTTGGGGTCTCGCTTGGGGTCTCGTCTGGGACCCCGTCTTGAAAGTCGCGCCGAGCTGG
>JBDNFB010000126.1:0-12601 GCA_041690055.1 Myxococcota bacterium
CCGATTTGAATCTTTGGATCGCGAGCTGTGGGGTCTCGTCGTCGGCATCGAACTTGCCATCCTTATTTCCTTAACGACCAGCCTCTTCCTGCACGCTGCCTACATTCGCTATTTCTGGATCCTCATCGGGCTCGGTATGGCAGTCAGCGCACAGCCCGCGCCGCCCGCACTCGCGGCCTTTCTGTCTCGCGCGCTCGGCGAAACCGCTAAACGGATTCGCGCGGATCAGTTGCGGGCATGAGCCAGTACCCCGTAAATTCATCCAGCCCCGCAGGCGAAGCGACGGGGCGCCAACTCCGCGGATCGAGCCTTTTACTCGTTGGCCGATTCTTGTCAAAATTCGTGAATTTCGGCGTTCAGGTCGCGATCGTGCGGCTCCTCAGCAAGGACGACTTCGGCGTGTTCGCCTACGGACTTGCGCTCGCGCTCGCGGGTGAAGTCGTCGTCAAGCTCGGACTCGGACGCGGGGCCAATCGTTTCGTCCCCTATCACGCTGAACGTCGTGAGTACGAGGAAGTCTTAGGCACCTTGGCGCTTGTCTGCGGAACGATCCTCGTAATAGGCGCCCTCGGCTTCGGCGCGCTCTGGGCGATCTCAGACTTGGGCTTCCGCGGAATGCCAAGCGGTGACGGCGCGCGCATCGTCCTGATCTTGGCCGTCCTCGGCCCGGTCGGCGCACTCGACACGATCGGCATTCAGACGCTGGCCTGTTTCTCGCGCCCGCGAGACATCCTCTTCCGCAAGCACATCCTCGGCCCAGGGCTCCGAGCGGCTGCCGTCGGCGCAGTCTTCTTCGTAGGTGGGGGCCCCGAACAGTTGGCTTATGCCTACCTTGCTGGAGGACTCATCGGCCTCGCTCTCTGTGTCCATCTGGCCCATCGACAACTTCACGCACACGGCGTCCTACCCCGCCCCGTTTCGACCTGGCGGATCCCTTGGCGTCCGCTTATTCGCTTTTCCTTTCCACTCATGAGCTCCGACCTCGTGTTCATCGTACTGACCGGCGTGACCACGGTCGTTTTGATGATGACCGATGGGGAATCGGCGGTTGCTTCAATGCGAGCTGTGGTTCCCGCTGCCGCGTTAATCGGCTTGGTCGTGCAGAGCTTCTCGATGCTCTACATGCCCAACGCGATGCGGATGCACGCACGCGGCGAAGACGATGCACTCGCGGAACATCACTGGCGTTCGGCGGCGTGGGTGGCTGTCCTCAGCTTCCCGCTGTTTGGCCTGACCTTCGCGATCGCGCCGGCATTCGTCCCGGCGCTCCTCGGAGAAACCTACGCCGATTCCGCGCGCCTGCTCGCGATCCTCGCCATCGGGCACTACGTTTCAGTCTGTATGGCCTTCAACTCAGATACGCTCCAAGTCTTCGAGCGGACGCGCGCCATCGTCATTACCGATCTAATGACGATCGCAATCGGTGCCAGTCTCGCATTCCTGTTATGCCCGAGTCACGGCGCACTCGGTGCGGCGATTGCCGTGACCGCAGCCCGTCTCGCAGGTGCCGTTGCACGCCAGATCGTCTTGCTCAGGACACCCGGAATGACACACGTCCCCAGCTCGCAGAAGAGCGTATGGGCGAAGTTGCTCGTCGTAGCGACCGTCGCCAGCCTTATAGGCTGGATCTGGCAGCCCGCCTTCATCGTCCAGCTCATCTTGCTCGGCATCCTTTCGTTGGCGCTGCTTCGTTCGACCGCGCCATCGCTCGCGCTCAAGGAATCCTTTCCCGAACTGCTGCGCCTCCCCCTCTTTGCGCGAGTCTTAGGCGTTTGAGCGTTCAAATGCGTAGAGGTTCTGGGTCGATCCGGCTCCTGGGGCCGACCGTCATCCTCCTCACTGCCGTCCTGCTTGCGCCGCCTACCCTCGCCGATCCGGAGCCTCCACTTTCCGGGAAAGATCTTTGGATCAGCGCTTCCGAGATCAAAGCCCTGCCGACCGATGGTCCCGCGTGGCAAGGCGTGATGAAGGCAGCCAACCAGTCGGTCGCTCACCCTCGCCTGGCCGATCAAAACGACCCCACGAACGTCCGGGTACTCGCGCGCGCGCTCGTCTTCGCACGAACCGGAGATTCTCATCGCAGACGCGAAGTCGTCGAGGCCCTCAGTCGCATTCGCGGCACCGAGCGCGGGGCCACAGCGCTTGCCGTATCACGCGAACTCATCGCCTACGTCATTGCCGCAGATTTAGTCCGACTGGACGGCGCCGAGCGCGACGAGTTCGAATCCTGGCTGCGTAGGGTCCAGGCGAGTTCTTTCGAGCATCGCACGTTGCGAAGCACACATGAGGACCGGCCTAATAACTGGGGAACGCACGCTGGCGCGACTCGGGTCGCGATCGCTCTATATTTGCGGGATCGCGCGGAACTCAAACGTTCCGCTCACGTCTTTCGCGGCTGGCTCGGGGAAAAGAGCGGCTGGCGCCATTCTAAATTCGGCGGCGCGTCTTGGCAAGCCGGCTTCTTTCGTCGCTATGCCGTCAATCCCAAAGGGGCCAGCTACCACGGACATTCGATCGATGGCGTCCTTCCGGATGACCAGCGACGGGGCGGGTCTTTTGAGTGGCCGCCGCCCAAGGAGAACTACGTATACGAAGCACTCCAGGGTGCAGTCTCACAGGCCGTCCTACTCGAGCGAGCGGGCTACGACGCCTGGTCCTGGGGCGACCAGGCGTTGCTGCGCGCGTTTCAGTGGCTCCACGAGCAGGCTGATTTCGTCGCCACCGGGGATGACACATGGCTACCCCACATCATCAACCGCGCCTATGGCAGCCAATTCCCAGCTCCAGAGCCCTCTCAACCCGGAAAGGGAATGGGCTTTTCGGATTGGACGCACGCGCCTGTTCGGATCACACCCGGACCATAACGTGAAGCTGGGCCTAACGAGATACGATTCGCTCGCCTAAGCGACGCGACCCTATTCAGGCTACGCCGATTCCTGAGTGCGAACAACTTCTCCTCGAAGTTCGAGCAAGGGCGAATTCGATCGCTCAAGTCGAGCCAAGTCGTGCATCCAAATTCGCATCACGGCTATCGATCCGTATTCCGGATGTTCAAGCCCAGCCACAGTGTCACAGCCTAACCATTCAAAGAACGGCACCCGCGCAACGTCGCAGTCGATATAGGCGAACTCGAGTTTCTCGCAGAGCACTCGATGACAGGCGGCCCTCGCCAGGGCAACACCTGCGCTTCCGGCCCCGCTACGCGTGCCGGGTCGCGTCACGAGACGCGTCACCAAGGCGAATCGGCCAGAGTCGCCCTCCGTCACGCTGCGGTAGATCTCGGGAAAGTCGACGAGCCCCTCGCGCTTTGTAACGTGAATTCGGAGTGCGTCGAGAAGCTCGCCCTCCGCTTGACCGAAAGCTCCGAGATGGATCGCCGTCTGATCGAGGGGCTCAGCGATCAGTCGCGCCGCAGCATCGGCGTGGCGTTGGCGACGTCCCATTTCGTCGACGTATACGGAGTAACGAAGCCGGCAAACGGCCTCGCGTTCGGCATCCGACTCAAGTTCGCGGCAAGTAAGTGGCAGCATAATCAGCGTCAGTTCTCGAAGAACCAGTGAGAGCACGGACCCGATTCGTCACCCTCTTCTTTCACTCACGCGATCATTCCCGTCGGTTAGGAAAGTGACGGTCACGCGCTCGACACATCGCGTCGATAGGCAATTCACCGGCAGGCGTGAGCACCCAGAGCTGACGCGCGGGCTCGGGCCATGCGACTTCGAGGCGTCCGCGCGACGGCCACTGTAGTCACCAAAAGTGCGCAGAGCAGGAGGCGACCGAACTGAAGGGAATAGGAAAACAAGCGCCGTTTTCCGCAACACCGATACTCGACATTCCGACAACTAAGCCCCGGCCTGGCTACTCGGCCCATTCCGCGGCCGACCCCCAGACTCAGTTGGGGCGAGTCAGGAGACGGACGAACATCCACAGGCCGAACATCAGCTGAATCGAAAAGCCGGTAACAAGAAGAGAAGCCCCACCCCGTTGAGCGGCGGCGACTCCGTAGAGAGACAGCAGGATCAGAGAGATCAGTGTCACCAAGAACAGAACCCACATTTCGGTGGTCGAATCTGGATCCTTAAAATGCCTCCAACCAGAGGGAACCAGAAATACCAACACCGGAATAGTCAGAATGATACTCACGCCCGCGCCCACCGAAGTAGAACCGGATTCGCCCATACCGAGGCTCGAGGCGCTGAAGTAGGCAAGGCATCCCGCGAGAACACTGGAGGAGGCGAAGAGAACCGCAAGCAGGCGCGTACGCTCCACCGGACGAAACATTCGCTCACGCCCCGCGAATGCGGCGGTAATGCCGCTAAACCCGGCGATCGCGATCGAAAGTTCGGCGTAGAGCGAGAAGAGGTCCGAAATGCTTTGCACTATCTATTTCCCATGTCCTATGCCCCATTCCGCGGACTCAGTTGACTCGCGTCAGCAGCCGGGAGAACACCCACAGGCCCATCAATAACTGAACGGAGAACCCGCCGATGGGGCAACGACAACTCCGCATAGATCGAAATCAGATCTTGAAGACTGGACATCTATTCTGCCGAATAACGGACACTCCCAATTCTGAAGAGTCCGACTAAGAGGGTCTCCGTAGCGTAGCCGCCTTGGAGCAAAACAGCATGGGCGGCCCTCTCGGCGAGAGCCGAGGGGCAGGCATTGCACCCCTCCTGCGAAGTAACGAACTTCTCGACGGACCCGGATTCTCATTATGCCTCGTGAGACCGAAGGGCGCTCCGACCGGGTTCCCGAAACTTGGCCCTGGTCCGTCGCTTCCTAGTTCGTCTCCTGCGAACGCCCATTCCCGAGCCGCGGAATTCCCTGAACCTACGCTTGGCTCCCGCCTGGTTCCTATTTTCGTTATGCGGCGAGCGTGACCAGGCAGTAGAGATCGCCCACTTGCAGCGGATCGAATCGACTACAATTCAGAACGAACCGATTCAAACCGGATTCGAAGAGGAGAACTGGAGTGGGAGCAATCACCGAGAGCTACATCGAAATCATGAACCTCGTATATACCTACCCCGCGCGAATCGACGCTGGGGATTTCGCGGGAGTGGGAGCCCTTTTTGCCGATGCCGTCTTCGAAACCGAAGGAGGAGAGCCTCTCGTCGGGAGTGAGGCGGTTCAAGCAAGCTTTGAGCGCTGGACCCGCCGGTATCCCGACGACGGCACTCCCCACACGAGGCACTGTGTTGCGAATCCCATCGTCGAGATTGACGAATCGGAGGGAACCGCCGTAGTGAGTTACTACATGACCGTCTTCCAGTGCACCGATAATTTCCCGCTGCAGCCGGTCTGGGCAAACCGCTACGAGGACCGCTTCGTTCGCAAAGATGGGTGCTGGCGCTACGCCCATCGTCGCGGCTTCCAACACTTGCCCGGCGACGTGAGCCAACACCTTTTACAAACCCCGCCCCAGGCCGAATGACGACAGGCGCGCAAAGCGCCTGCTCGGACTCAGGCCGAATCCGCTGCGGTGCTTTGTTGGGAGGTGGCCTTCGGCGTACGGTCTCCCAACGCTGGCATTCCCCCCAGTCGGCCTTCCTTTTCCAATTCGATGATCGGGGCGTTCTGGCGATCTCTGGAGCACTCGTGGCTCTGCCTTCATTCTCTGGACAGCTTCGCGGCTCTTCGCCGACTCGTCGAGCTTTACGTCACCGCGCATAACGGGAGGAAGCAAAGCTTCCGAGTCATGCCGCATTCCACGTTCGATGGACAGACTACGAACCAGATGTTCTTTGGGTCGGGCGATGAAGTCGCGCAGCACATTTGGGTCGCCCGCAGGTCGGCTCGTGAGGAACGAATGAGGCAGAACCGGACCGCGCGATGTGGCGTATGCGTCGGAAACGCGAGTTCAGGGGCGTTGCTATTACAAGGGCCCCGCTCCAGAATGTCATGAGACGCAGTAGCGCTAATCGCTTCCGGGCGAACGGGGGGCACCCGCAGATGGACATTCGTACGAAGCTCGCCCTTGCGCTCGTTTCGATGTCGCTCATCAGCATGCTGGTGCTCGGAACGTTCGCCTATCAAACTGCCGCGGAGCTGCTTTGGCAGGTTTCCGAACGCCAGCTCGACGCCTTGGCGGAGAGCAAGCAGCACGACCTCGAAAAGGTGATCCAAGGCTGGCGCGACCGGGTCGAGCTGATCCGGAGCCGTACGCGACTCCGGGAACTCTTGGCCCGCACCGCAAGCGAAGACGATCCCAAGATCCGCGCGGAGATGCATCGAATCGTGACCGACGCCGTCGGCTCGATCCAGAATGTAGACAGGGTGACGATCTTTGATGTTCAAGGCGAGCCGCTGGTGACCGTGGGCTCGACGAACGTCGACGTCCAGCTCAAGTCGATCGCCGTCGAGTCCCCTGACGCGGTCCACTACGGTGGGACAGTGATCCTCGGTCGCGATCGGGTTTTCGTGCGCTTCCATGCCGCGATGCAGCGCGGCGAGAAGGTGATCGGCGCGGTCGAGACGATCTTCGAGGCGGAGGATCTACTGACGGTGGCCCATGACTATGCGGGCCTCGGCGAATCGGGGGAGACGCTGATCGTCATGCGTCCGGCCGGCATTCCTTCCGGGCCGGCGCTCGTGCTGACGACGCTGCGACACGATCCGGATCTCCGCGAACTCGGTCTGGACGAAGCGCCCTATCTGATCGCCGCGTTGGACGGGGACGACGAGGTCTTTCGCTCGGGCATCCGGGACTATCGCGGCGCGGACATCTGGTGTGCGACGCGGACGCTGCCCAACGTCGATTGGGGGCTCGTCGTCAAGATCGACAGTGCCGAGGAGGCCCGGCGCCTAGACCTTTTCCGCAGCCAAATGGTCGACCTCGGCCTTGCACTCGGCGCCGTCGGAATCCTGGCCGGAACGTTTCTCGGTTTTAGACTCGGTCGCCCCCTCCTCGACCTCAAGGACATGGTCGGGCGCATTCGCGCGGGCGAGCGGCATCTTCGCGCGGATGCGAATTCCTCCGATGAAATCGGGTTCCTGGCGGAAGCGCTTAATGACCTTTTCGACGAGCATCAGCCACCCCGATGACCGAGATGATCCCCTACCTCAAGCTCTTCGGGGGCGTCGTGTACCTGCTGATGGGCGGCGATCTCCTCGTCCGAAGCGCGATCGGACTCTCGAAGCGGAGCGGTATCTCACCCACCCTCGCCGGTCTGACGATTGTCGCCGCCGGAACGTCCGCCCCAGAACTGATGGTTTCAATGTATTCGGCGCTGTCGGGCGCACCGGGGATCGCGCTCGGAAACGTGGTCGGCAGCAACATTGCCAACGTCCTCCTGGTGATCGGGGTGCCGACGCTGATCGCTCCACTCTCCTGCCGAGAAGCCAACGTGCGGTCCCAGGCCATCTTCATGCTCGGCGTCACCGTCCTCTTCATTGCCCTGCTCATGCTTGGGACGTTGAGTTGGGGAGATGGACTGCTCTTACTCGCGCTGCTAGTCGTCGGAATCGGGCTGTCGGTCCACGGACATTTCGCGATGCCCGGAGTCGATCCCGACGAGGCTCGCGAGCAGCTCACTGCTGTGCTCGGCATCCCGGGCTCGCGCCGGTTGATCGGGATGTTTGGCTTGCTCGGCGCGGTCATGCTTCCCCTCGGTGCCAATCTCACCGTAGGGGGCGCAACACATATCGCGCGCTCGCTCTCCGTCAGCGAGGCCGTCATCGGCGCCAGCATGGTTGCGATCGGAACCTCGCTCCCCGAGCTCTCGACGACGGTCGTCGCCGCGCTTCATCGCAACGCTGGCGTCGCCCTCGGGAACGTCGTTGGCAGCAACGTTCTAAATATCCTCGCAATTATCGGCGCAACCGCCGTCCTCACGCCGATTCCCGTCGATTCCAATCTGCTCGCGTACGACGTGTGGGTCATGCTGGCGGCCACGCTCATGATCCTCTTCTGCATTCTTCGCGAGGCCGTCCTCGGCCGAATCTCCGGAAGCGCGATGCTGATCGCCTACACCGTGTATCTCGGCAGTCTCTTCTGGAACCCGTCCTGAGAGGTGAGCCAACGCGAGCTACGGTGCCCCCCACAGTCTCAACCGATCGGAACATCGTGAGAAAGTCTCCGGTTGGCGTATACTGTTCTCTTGGGCCCAGCAGCCCCCCGCCGTAGGCGGCCTATCGGAGGACGAAGCCATGTTGCCTCTCGAGCCACTGCCACTGCCACTGCTCGCCCCAACCCCACCGCCAGCCCCCCCCACCTCCCCTGATCGCCCGCCACCACGCGATACGACTCGCCCAGCAAGAGAAACGCGAAATCCGTCGCAGGGCCGTCCAAGGCCTGATCAACTGGTGGGCGGATAGGCAGTAAGCGGCGTTTTTACTGAGTCCGCTGGAACCCCGCGATTCGGTCCTCCGCAATCTTTGCGGCCGACGCCGATTACGGGGCGAGCCCAGCAATGCGCGAGCTACGCGCCAGAGCAACATGGGCTTGCATCTGCGCCTCCGAGGAGAAGTCGGATATGGGATTTCTCCGTTTGGTGCACCGGACCGAACCGGAGGGAATTTAAGAAACGCAGGCGCGATCAGTCCCAGCCATCCAACGAATGCGAGACCAGCGCCTGATAAGCGCGCGATGATCGTGAGGGTGGATCACTTTCGGTGCGCTGACGGCGGGGGTTCGTGCGCAGATCGCCTGCGGCTATCGGCTGGAGCCACCGGATCTCGCGCACCGCTGCTGTAGTGGACTGCTTGTTTTATGTCGTCATGAGACATTCCTCGGTGTCCTCCGGACTCCGTGATGTGTCTCTTAGCTTAGGAGCGGTTGGAGTTCGATCCTGCTGACGGGCTACGCACACGAGTCGATCAGGGCAAGGTGAAGCATCGCCCCGGACTGTTCAGCGACAATGGCCCCCGGAAGAGGCCGAGAAGCACCGTCGGGTTTTAGTTCAATGCCGAGTATCGGTGGTGGCTAAGACCGGGCCTTTTTTTCTTATCCCCGAATATTTTAATCAATGTGATGGCTATTGTAAGTTTGGTAATTCCGCCCATTTTGTTATCAATATTGATCATCTTTCTCGAAAGGCCGGACTGCTAGTTCGGCCTTTTTTTGGTAACTATTGATAAACGAAAATGGAGTTTAAGTATGTCTTCAACGTCTGAAATTCAGGAACTGCGCGACGAAGTTAAAGTCCTGCGCGGTGAACTCAATCGACTCTCGATTATCGAGGCCGTGAAAAGAACCAAGTACAAGTATTGGCGCTCTTTTGATACCGCTGATTTAGAAGGCATGGCATCGGTGCTGCACGAAGATGTCACCCTCAGTGTTGAGGCCGGCGTTTACTCAATGGCCTATGAGGGCCGCGATGCCTATGTGAATATGGTTAGGGAGGGGGCTCACGCCGATATGATTTCCCACCACAATGGCCATCACCCTGAGATCGACGTGATCAGCGACGATGAGGCCATCGGAACCTGGTATCTCTACGACGACCTACATGAGTTTCGTCGTGGTATGCGCCTGTTTGGTACAGCCTTCTATCGCGATCGCTATGTGCGTGTCGATGGGCAGTGGAAGATTCGCTATTCCCAATTTCATCGTATCTACGAAATCAAAGAGGAGCTTCCTCCTCGCGAGGCGGTTGTGACCAGCTATCTCGAAACCCATGCCCACAAACACGAGGGTGAAGCGGACATTGCTCCCTTTCCAAAGGACAATAACTATCGACATCCCCCGGGAGTGATGCCGCCTTTTCTTGACTATAAATAGGCTCACTCGAGCTAAAAAATTCAGCGGCTCCCTCGATCAGGGGCTGCCAAATCGCCAACGCTGGCTCTCGCCAATTCTACGAGCCCGCCAATTGCTCCACGCGACACGTCTACCCGAACGCGAGGGACTTCCTGACGATCAGATCCGGCTGATCATGCTGGACAACAACGAAAAGCTCCCTCGACTCGCCTAGCAGCTACAGAGAAAGGTCCGTTTTATGAAGGCTTGGGTCGTTCGCGACAAAGGGCTTCCCCACGAGGTCTTCACCCGTGAGGATTTCCCGGAACCGACGCACGAAGCGATGTCGCAATACGCCATCGACATCGAAGGACTGCGCCCACTTCGGAACGGGGAATCCCCGATCAGCGAATACGCATTCATGCGCGTGCTCGCTGCGGGGCTCGCAAAACCGGACGTGACCATGGCAACCGGAGCCTACCCGGTTCCGATTCTCCGCCCCTATATCTCGGGCCAGGAAGCCGTCGGCATCGTCGAAGAGGCGACCCCAGGCCTTCAGCACCTCCTCGGGAAGCGCGTCGTTGCGTTCACGCCGCAGCCCTATGGCAGTTTCGCCGAGCGATGCGTCGTCATGCCGCCGATGCTCTATGAAGCGCCTGAATCCTTCAGCGACGAGGAAGCCGCGGCCTTCATCATTCCATCCCACACCGCACATCATGTCGTGATCCGTCGCGGAAAGATCAGCGAGGGAGAAACGGTTCTCGTGCTAGGCGCAGCAGGAGGCGTGCCTTCCTCAGCTGTTCAGATCTGCCTTGCCGAGGGCGCGCGGGTCGTCGCCGTTGCAGGGGGGCCGGAGAAGGCCGAGTTCGTCCGCAAGCTCGGAGCACAAATCGTGATTGACCACCAAGCGGAGGATTTCGTCGACGCCGTCCGACGAGAGGTCGGCCCAAACGCCATCGATGCGATCGTCGACTTCGTACAAGGCGAGGAAGGCCAGCGAGCACGGCCCCTTCTCACCGTCGAGGGGCGGCATATCATGGCGGGCCACGCTGGGGGCCTCATCCCGGTTCATCCCAACGAGTTCTATCTCCAGAATTGGACGCTGATCGGATGCTGCGTCGGATCTGGCTACCCACCTTCACAAATGCCAGTCAACGAGCAAGAGGCCCACGACTATATTCTTGGACTCATTCGCGACGGGCGATACAGAACTCCCGTATCGAAGGTCGTCTCCTTCGACGAAATCCCCGAGGCGATGAGAGATATCGCTGAGCGCCGCGTCATGGGACGGATCGTGGCGAAGATCACTCAATGAAGGTCGGTGTCCTTCCTCAATAACTTCGGCGGCTTTCCGGAAACCGGGCGTGGCACCCTCGCCTGCATAGATCTCGCCCGACACGCCGAACGCCTCGGATTCGATTCGGTCGGGGTGACGGATCACGTCGTCCTGCCCCTCGACCGAAAGACACCCTACCCACATAACGCATCTGGCCTCTTCCTCTACACCTGGGAACAAGACATTTCCGAACCGATCACGCTCATGGCCGCGCGCGCGACGGCCACCGGGCGGGTGGAGATCGGCGTCTCGGTGCTCGTCATTCCCTACCGACACCCGCTACTCACGGCAAAGGTGTTGGCGACTGCGGATCAGCTCTCTCAGGGGCGAATCATATTAGGTGCCGAAGTTGGATGGCTACAGGATGAGTTCGAAGCGCTTGGGCTCCCAGAAGAGGTCTACGAACGCCGGGGCACTGTGACCGTCGGACTACCTTCGGCCTATTCTAAGGGCCTGGACGGCCCCCCACAGAGCCAGTCACAAGGGTCCTTTCGTTGAATTCAGCGACGTTGGCGCCCGCCCCCTGCCCTTCAGAAAGCCTCACCCACCAGTATGGATCGGGGGATGGGAAACGGGAGCCTGTTCCTCGCTTGGAATCCGCGACGGCCACGAGGCTTGAAGCGGCACGTCCGGGAAGCGGATCAGTGGATCGGCTCCCTCAACCGCCGCGCCGCGGTCGACGGGTCTGCGGCGGAGACCTAGCAACGCCAGACGTCTGCTGGCTCCCGTTTCAGGGAGGCGATCTGATTACTTGAGCTGGTGGCCCGGCGAGGAACATTTCGTTAGGCTGCTAGTCCTCGCTCCAGATGGAGGTTACCGTTGCGCGCTTCTGTCATCTCCTTGCTGATAGTCCTGCTGATAGTCTCTTTCTCCTCAATTCTCTGAGGAACGGCCGCGGCAGAGGATGACTCCGAATTTGCTCGCTCCGGTTTTCACTTGGGCTTTGCCGTGAGTGGAGGCTTCTCGACTAAGTATGAAAATGAAGTCGAAGACGCATTCCCGGTCGATATCGATGTAGACCCAAGCGTCGGCGTGATCGCAACGGCTGGATATCGATTTCATCCAAATTTCGCCGCCGAAGTCCAGTTCGAATGGCTCGATGAGTTTGAGATCTCGATCCAGAACACGGAAATCGCAACGATCGAGACCTGGACGACGACCGTCAACGCAAAAGGATTCCTCGCAACAGGACGGATTCAACCCTTTGTCCTAGTGGGTCTCGGAGCCTTCAATGCTGAACTCCAGGATTCCTTGAACCTGGGCTTCTCCGTCGAAGAGACCGATTTTGCAGCGCGATTTGGCGGCGGACTCGACATCTATGCGTCTCCGCAAATTGTCTTGAATCTCGGCCTGAGCTACGTCCTACCGACCGGCGATGTAGAGGACTTGGACTACGTCTCTGTAGGAGGCGGAGTAACCGTCCGCTTCTAGTTGGCGTGCAAGAGGTCGGAACCTGCCAACGACTTTGAGACACCTCGTTTCGGTATTTACTGTAGACCTCCTTGCTCCGCCATCGTTTCTTTGGGCGGGTTTATGTAGACGGCTGCGGGAAGGCACGCCGTTTTCGGCATGCCTCGCGGGAA
>JBDNFB010000127.1:0-27999 GCA_041690055.1 Myxococcota bacterium
ACTCCGCGCGTCGAGCGCAGTTGAGCCGACATCGATCATGGTATCGGAGGCGCTCGGCCTGAGCATCGAGGAGATGGATGCATTGCGACGCAGCTTCTCGCCCGAGATTTCGACGCAGAACGCCGTGCTCGGTTCAGAAGACCTCACGGTCGAAGATACGCTGGTGGCAGATCAAGATTACGATTGCACCGCCGACCTGGACCGCGCCGCGCTTCAGGAAGGACTGCGGCTCGTGATCCCGATGTTGGATGATCGCGAGCGGATTGTAATCGAGTCGCGCTATGGCCTTGAGGGAGGGCCTGCGATGACCCTGGCTCAAATCGGGGAGCGGCTCGGTGTGAGTCGCGAACGCGTGCGACAAATCGAGCGCAAGGCGCTTGACCGGCTTCGCCATAATCAGGTTGCCCAAACCCTCGCCGCCGAGATCGGCTGCATGGGCACGCAAGCGATGCACGAGTAGCATCGCCCCGCTGGTCGCCAGCTTATACTGATCATAGAATAGTGAGGATCCGTCGGTAAAATGAGCGCATCCGAAATCGAGACAGACCAACCTTCTCCCGTGAAACAACATCATGTTGTGATCAAGGATCCGATACAGCTACGGGTGCTCTTCGACGCAGAATGCCCGCTCTGTGTCCGCGAAGGCAATCTCCTTATGCGCCTAGACAAGGGGAGAGGTCAGATCGAGCTGGAGGACATCTCCGCGCCTGACTTCGACCCGTCACTCTACGGGCTGACGCACGCGGATGTCGAAGCCAAACTCCATGCCGCTCTGCCGGATGGCCGCGTCGTGGTCGGCGTCGAAGTGCTCACTCGCGCGTACGCCGCTGTGGGACTCGGGTGGATGGTCGCACCGGCGGATTGGCCGGGGATTCGGTGGATACTCGACCGCGCGTATCTCTGGTTCGCGAAGAATCGGCTGCGTTTGACGGGTCGACAGCCGAAGTACTGCCCTGTGGACAGCACCTCCTCTAAATACTAGTTCGCCCTAAACTAAGCGCCCCCTAGAGTTTTTCGACTTCGCGCAGCTGTTCGGGGATGTCTTGGAACAAGGGATGATCCGCCGCGTGCTTCGGATAATGAGACCAGATAATCTGGTCTCCTCTGACTGCGAACAGGCCCGGCATGCGCCAGATATCGCCTGAACGAGGTCCGTTTCTGTGCCCCTTGGAACGCGCTCGAAGCTGCGAGGCGAGAACCGAAGGGCCGAGCGCCTCAAGAAAGCTTGCCCGGCGCACATCGAATAAATTGTAGAACTCGAGTTCTGGATCAGAGACAGCCCGCGCATTCGGCCAATCCCGCCGGAGAAAAGCACGCCCCTCGGTCGAACTGCCCTGAAAGAAGAAAAGCACAGGCGGGAAGGCCGGATTGGCTCGCGTCGCTTCTCGCAAATCGCCAACAGTCTCTCGACAGAAGATGCATCCGAAATGCCGCAGAAAAACGAGCAGCGTGATCTCGTCTCCAATCTGATCACGCAATGTTCCCGGAACCAGGCCCACTCCGGTGACCGCTCGATCAAGCGTTTCTTTCGCAATCGTGCCCATAGCCGGATGACCCCCTCGGCACAGGCTCGCAGCCCATGGCTCGCAGAAGTCTAGGGTCTCGCAGGCGTCTGTGCGGTGCCAATAGATTTCTTTGGCGGGACAAAATGCGCTCGAAATCGAAAAGGGTTCGCGGCACGCCGGACACCAATCCTCCATACTTAGAGGACGCGCTACTGCTCTTCGAAGGAACTCCATAAACAGCATGTCTCAGGAAAATCCGGATGCCGTCGTCATCGGCTCAGGCCCCAACGGTCTAGCGGCAGCGATCGAACTCGCGCGCTCAGGCGCCGATGTGTTGGTGGTCGAAGCCGCCGATGAAATTGGCGGCGGTACGCGCAGCGCCGAACTCACCCTCCCCGGGTTTATCCACGATGTGTGCTCAGCCGTGCATCCGATGGGTATCCTTTCTCCTTTCTACACTCAGCTTCCGCTCGAAGAGCATGGTCTGGAATGGATTTGCCCGCCGGCCTCCGTCGCTCATCCCTTGGATGAGGGTCCGGCGGTCATGCTCTATAAATCGCTTGAGAAAACGATGGAGGGACTCGGACGCGACGCCGCCAACTACCAACGTCTCGTGGGCCCGTTCGTTGAATCGGCCGAGTCCTTGCTTGCAGATGTCTTGGCCCCGTTGCGGATCCCGAAGCATCCGATCCAGATGACCCGGTTCGGCCTGCGCGCCGCGTTCTCGGCCAATCGTCTTGCCCGCATTCTCTTTAGGGAAGAGCCAGCCCGGGCTTTGCTCGCGGGTTGCGCGGGACACGCGGTCCTCCCTCTGACGCAGCCACTGACGGCAGCGTTAGGCGTGCTCTTCATGATTACGGGTCACGCAGAGAATTGGCCCGTCGCAAAGGGCGGTTCGAATGCGATCCCGCGCGCACTCGCCTCCTATTTCCGAAGTCTCGGCGGCCGCATCGAAACCGGGCGCCGCATCACGCATCTCGGCGAACTCCCGAACGCCAAAGCGATTCTCTTCGACACTTCGCCCGAACAGCTCTCGCAGATCGCAGCAGACGCGCTGCCCGAAGGCTACCGGCGGCGCCTCGGTCGCTACCGATACGGCCCGGGTGTGTTCAAGCTCGACTGGGCGCTCGATGGGCCGATCCCTTGGAAGGATCCGCGCTGCCTTGAGGCGTCGACCGTGCACGTGGGCGGGACGCTTCCGGAAATCGCCGCATCCGAGCGCGCGATGTACAGGGGCCAGCATCATGACCAGCCCTATTTGATCCTCTGCCAGCAAAGTCAATTCGACGATACCCGTGCCCCAGAAGGCAAGCATACGGGGTACGCCTATTGTCACGTGCCGCACGGCTCGACGCTGGACCGTACGGAAGTGATCGAAGCGCAGATCGAGCGATTCGCGCCCGGCTTCCGCGACCTGATCCTTGACCGGCATGTCATGAACACACTCGATCTCGAAAAGTATAATCCCAACTACAAGGGAGGCGCGATTACAGGCGGCGTGGCCGATGCCTTTCAGCTCTTCAACTCGCCGGTCACTCGACTCGATCCTTACTCAACGCCGAACGAGCGGCTCTTCATTTGCTCCGCGGCGACGCCGCCTGGCGGCGGCGTGCACGGCCAATGCGGTTATTGGGCGGCTCGCTCCGCTCTGAAACGAATTATTTGAGCGAGGGCGTCCGACCCACCTGAGGCATCGCACCTTAATCGCAACGAAGAGGCAGGCAGCCCGACATGGAATACGATCCGACCGACTGGGAAACGCAGATCGCGCCCAATGAGACCTACGCCTGGCTGCGCGAAAACGCGCCCGTCTACCACAACGAAAAATTCAACTTCTGGGCGCTTTCGCGATTCGAAGACGTGTGGGACGCGCATACGGATTTCGACACCTTCAGTTCCGCCTGGGGGCAGACACTCGAGAAAACAGAGATGCCTCTACCTATGATGATTTCGATGGATCCGCCCAAGCACACGCGGGTTCGCCAGCTGGTCAGCAAAGCCTTCACGCCGCGGCGCGTCGCGGAGCTTGAGCCGACGGTCCGCGAGATCACGCGCGCGCGCCTTGAGGGCCTGGAACCGGGCGATCAAATCGACCTCTTCGAACAGCTCGCTTCGTCGATGCCTATGGATGTCATCAGCACCATGCTCGGCGTGCCACAGGAAGACCGTGATGAAGTGCGCCGCCTAACGAATACTTTTATGCATCGTGAATCGGGCACGCTCAAAATTCCTGAGATTGCGCGCCAAGCCTCTATCCAGATTTTTCAGTATTTCACTGGCTTCATCAAAGAGCGCCAGGCCCGCCCTCAAAACGACCTCATGAGCGCCTTGCTTGGCGCCGAACTCCGCGACGTGGACAGCGGCGAAATGACGCGGCTTTCGTTCGAAGAGCTGATCGGCTTCTGCCTCCTGCTCGGAAGCGCAGGACATGAGACAACCGCTCGGCTCATCTGCAATAGCGCCGTCACGCTCTTCCAAAACCCGGACCAGCGCGCTGAACTCTCCGCCGACCCGAGCCTCATGCCGGGCGCCGTCGAGGAACTCTTGCGCTTCGACCCGCCGTCCCAGGTGCAGGGGCGCTGGACCACGAAGAGCTGGACGCGACATGGCGTGACGATTCCTGAAGATGTGCGCGTCCTCCTGCTCACCGGTGCCGCCCACCGAGACGAGCGACAATTCGAAGATCCGAACCGCTTCGATATCCACCGCCAACTCGACCGCACCGTCCATTTCGGACAAGGACACCATTTCTGCCTCGGCAAATCCCTCGCTCGGCAGGAATGCCGTGTCGCCTTTGAAGAGATCTTGTCTCGCTTTCCCAATTACGCGATCGACGAGGATAATCTCGAATGGGCGCATAACAATAATGTGCGAGGCTACGGCAAGGTCCCGATGCGCCTTTAAGCTCTCCGCACCGCGCGACTCGAGCCCCACACGCGGGGAGCGGGGAGCGGGGAGCGGGGAGGAAATTCCATTTTCGTTCCGGGGAACTGCCTTCCCCACCGCGGCGTCTAATTCTCCGTGAAGGACGGACTTGACCCCGAGGAGAACGTGACGAAGCTTTCGCGTAGGAAAAGGCGAGCAGCTCCGAATGCAGCACAGACAGCAGCCCAGAACGCAGCCCTGACAGGAATCCCATCCCCATGATGCGCATCGCAATCTTTCTTATGACCAATATCGCCGTGATGGTCGTGATCTCGGTTCTCTTCTCGATTTTTGGCGTGGGGAGTACGCTCGCCGCGAATGGCGTGGATCTCGACCTGCGCGCTCTCCTCATCTACTCCGCGATCATCGGCTTCTCAGGCTCGTTCATCTCGCTCCTGCTGTCGAAGTTCATGGCGAAGCGTTCGACCGGTGCCCAGGTGATCGATCCCAACACCACGGATCCAACGGGCCAATGGTTGATCACGCGCGTGCGCGCCCACGCAGACGCCGCGGGCATCAAAATGCCCGAGGTTGCGATCTTTCCGTCCGAAGGCCCGAACGCATTCGCAACGGGTGCGCGCCGCAACGCGGCGCTCGTCGCGGTCAGCAGCGGCCTCCTCACGCATCTCGAGCGCGACGAAGTCGACGCCGTACTCGGACATGAGATCGCGCATGTCGCCAACGGCGACATGATCACGATGACTCTCATCCAGGGCGTCGTGAATACCTTCGTCGTCTTCCTATCGCGCATCGTCGGCCACTTCGTTGATCGGGTGATCCTCAAAAACGAACGCGGGCACGGCATCGGCTACATGGTTTCCTCCATCGCCGCACAAGTGCTCTTTGGCTTCCTCGCCTCAATGATCGTGGCCTGGTTCTCACGACGGCGTGAGTTCCGAGCCGACGAAGGCGGCGCTCAGTACGCGGGCAGCGAGAACATGATCGCGGCGCTCGAACGCCTCAAGGGCGGGTCTGCTCCCTTGCCCGAAAATATGGCGGCATTCGGCATCGGGGACGGCGGCGTCCGCGCCCTATTCTCGACGCATCCACCGCTCGACGTGCGCATCGCTGCACTCCGCGCGAACCGCGGCTGATCGAGATTCTTCGGGAGGCCTGTCCCGGAGCGCCTTCAAAACTTGCTCTCTCAGGGGGTCGCCCCTCCTGCTTCGATTCTCCATCATTAGGAGATTCGTACAGGAGCCCGCCCCATGAAATTCCACGCGTCCATTCCCCCGCGCCACATCACCCTCCCGCGCCACGGCCTTCGCCTCTGCGGCCGCGTCGCGCTGGTCATGATGATCCTCGCATCGGCGGGTTGTTCAGAGGACACGCCGCCCCCGCCCGACGCCGCATCGCAGGCAGCGACAACGGCCGCTCCGCCCGCGCTCGACGCGGCACGATTGCAAACACCCGCCCCTGGCGATTGGCTCACCCACGGCCGGACTTACTCAGAACAGCGCTACAGCCCGCTCACCCAGATCAGCGTCGACCATATCGACCAGCTCGGCCTCGCCTGGTCCTTTGATCTGCAATCCGAGCGCGGCGTAGAAGCGACGCCGCTCGTCGCGGACGGCACCCTCTACGTGACCGGTCCGTGGAGCGTTCTGCATGCTCTCGACGCCGCCACAGGCGAACCGCTTTGGACCTTCGACCCTAAAGTGCCAAGGGAATACGCCCGCAGTATCTGCTGCGGCGTCGTGAACCGCGGCCCCGCGCTCTACAAAGACAAAGTATTCATCGGCACACTCGATGGCCGATTGGTCGCAGTCGACCGCGAGACCGGTCAAGAGCGTTGGTCCGTTGACACGACGGAACCGGAGTGGCCCTATTCGATCACGGGCGCGCCGCGGGTCGTCCATGGACGCGTCCTCATCGGGAACGCAGGCGCGGACCTCGGCGCGAGAGGCTACGTCTCCGCTTATTCCGCCAAGACCGGCGAACTCGATTGGCGGACGTATACCGTGCCAGGAAATCCGGCGAACGGCTTCGAATCCGAAGCGCTCGCACGCGCGGCTGAGACCTGGACCGGCGAGTGGTGGAAGGCCGGGGGCGGCGGAACGGTCTGGGATGCCATCGTGCATGACCCGGATCTCGACCTTGTCTACGTCGGGACGGGGAATGGCGCGCCCCATGTCCGCTGGCTACGCAGCCCGGAAGGCGGGGACAACCTCTACCTCTCTTCCATCCTCGCCCTTAAACCCGAAACCGGCGAACTCGTCTGGCACTATCAAACGACGCCAGCGGACTCCTGGGACTACACGGCGACACAGCCGATGATCCTCGCCGATCTCGAGATCGACGGACGGCTCCGCAAAGTCATCATGCAGGCGCCGAAGAACGGTTTCTTCTTCGTCCTCGACCGTGAGAGTGGGGAGTTTATCTCCGCCGAAAAAATCACCGAAGTCACCTGGGCAACGCATGTCGACGCAAGCGGCCGCCCGGTTGAAGGCGATACGGACTACCGCGTGAAAGCCAAATTCGTGCGCCCGAGTCCCTACGGCGCACATAGCTGGCAGCCCATGAGCTTCCACCCCGAGACCGGCCTCGTCTATTTGCCCGTACGCAATATGGGCTCGGTCTACAAAATGAACCCCGACTGGGACTACGTCCCTGGCGACTGGAATACAGGCCTCGACATGGCGGCCTACGCCGATTTTGGCAGCGATGCGGCGCTTGAAAATTGGGGGGCGTTCCTTCTGGCATGGGATCCCGTGAAACAAAAAGAGGCCTGGCGCGTTCCGCACATCACGGCCTTCAATGGCGGTACGCTCTCGGCAGGAAAAGACCTGCTCTTTGAAGGGTCCGCAGATGGACGTTTCGTTGCGTACCGCGCATCGACGGGCGAGAAGCTTTGGGAGTCGCCGGTCGGCACCGGCGTAATGGCCGGCCCGATCAGCTACGCAATCGACGGCGAGCAGTACGTTGCGGTGGCAGCGGGCTGGGGCGCTTCGTTTGGAATGAGCGGCGGCGACGCGGCGCTAAAGGCGCGTGTTCGCGGCGGCGCGCGTGTGTTGGCGTGGAAACTGGGCGGCACGGCGGATCTCCCGCCCGGGCGAGCGCCCCTCGGCCCCGTTCCCAAGCTCGACTATGCGGTGGAGGCCAGCACGGCGGAGAGGCGCGAAGGCATGCTTCTGTACCAAGAAAAATGTTCCGCGTGCCATGGGCCCGGCGCAATCGGCGGCGGTTCGGGCGTACCGGACCTGCGCTACTTGCCGGGTGCGCAGCATAATATCTTCGCAGAGATCGTCCTTCGCGGAGCGCGCATTCCCGGTGGCATGCCGCGCTTCGACGATTTGCTCGACGACGAAGATGTTCGAAAAATTCAGGCTTGGCTGATTGAGCAGACCCAGCTCGCTTCAGCGCAGAAGCCCTAACACGAGGTTATTTCATGTCGATTCCGAAGATCATTTCCGTGGACGATCATGTCGTCGAGCCGCCCGACCTATGGTCGAATAGGCTGCCTGCGCGTTTTCAGGACCGCGGGCCGCGTATCGTGCGTGAGCGTGGCGAGTTCGGGGGCCCAACGGGCCTTGAGTGGAAGCCGGGACCGTCTGGGGACTGGGCGGATATCTGGTACTACGACGATCTCGTTTCACCCTTCTCGCGACTCTCTGCCGCGGTAGGCCTCGGCGACCTCGCCTTCGGCACGACCACCTTCGATGAGATCCGGCCCGGCTGCTGGAAACAGAAAGAGCGTCTCGCCGACATGGATGCAAATCATGTCGAGGTGTCGATCTGCTTTCCGAATACGCTGCCTCGATTTTGTGGTCAGACATTCATGGAGCGCGACGATAAAGAGCTAAGTCTGTTATGCGTCGAGGCGTATAACGACTGGATGATTGATGAGTGGTGCGCGGGAGAAGCACACGGACGACTGATCCCGCTCACGATGATCCCGCTTTGGGATGTGGATCTGGCGGTCAAAGAGATTCATCGTTCCGCGAGCAAAGGCAGCCATGCCGTCACGTTCTCCGAGAACCCGCATCCTCTCGGATTGCCCTCTGTGCACTCCCGTTACTGGGATCCCTTTTTTCAGGCGTGCGAGGAAACCGAGACCGTCGTATGTATGCATATTGGTTCGTCATCGAAGATGCCGATTACGACGCCGGATGCGCCTTTCATTGTCAGTTCGACGCTGACCTTCCAAAACGCGATGGGCTCGCTGATCGACTTTGTCTTCTCGGGGACGCTTGAGCGGTTCCCGAATTTGACGATCGCCTACTCCGAAGGCCAGGTTGGCTGGATGCCCTACGTGATGGAGCGCATGGACAAGCTGTGGGAGGAACGCGTCGATAACTCTTTCGGGACAAACCTAAAGGAACCGCCGACGAGTTATCTCGGCGATCGCGTATTAGGTTGCATCTTTGATGATGAAACGGGTCTCGCCAATCGGAACCGGATCGGCATGGAGCGAATCACCTTCGAGACGGATTACCCTCATGCGGACTCCACCTTCCCTAATACGAAACAAGTGGCGACCGAGATTTGCGCGAAGGCCGGCTTAAGCGACGCAGAGATCTATGCCCTGCTTCGGGGCAACGCGATTCGTGCCTTCAAGCTTGAGCGCTGGGGCATAACGAAATAGTGTAGGCAAATCCCAGGGGACACCTTTTCTTAGAAAAAGAGTCACGATTCGAGGAATTGCTTCATGGTCATCTCCAGACGATCGCCGACCAGGTGCTGGGCTTCATGCCCAAAATCATCGCCGCGGGCGTTGCCCGCTTCGCGATTCTCGGCCTCGTCCTTGCGATGGGACTGCGCGGCATGGGACTCGCTGACGATATCGTGAACCTCGCCTTTGGTCTCACCCTCGGCGCGATCGCGATCGCGATCGCTTTCGCATTGTCCTTTGGCCTCGGTGGTCGCGAAGCCGCGGGCGAACACATGAAGCGCAGGCTCAGCCAGTTCCGCTCGAAGTAGCGGCGGCTGATTCGTGCCCCACCCGGACTTTATCGGGACCTTGTCCGGACGGGGCATGAATCGCTCCTGACGTGCTAATCGTCCATTTCTGATCGAACGCGGCGCAAGTGCCGCTCCGCAATGGGGAACAGCGATGCGCACGGAAGACTACGAAAAACTCGGTGTCTTTTATCTCGGCCGCCCGGTCGACGCCGAAACCGGAGAGGACCGACCCGAACCCTTCCTCTATGACTCCAAAGACCTCACGACCCACGCCATGATCGTGGGCATGACGGGCAGCGGCAAAACCGGCCTCGGGATCGGCATGCTTGAAGAGGCACTGCTCGACGGCGTCCCGGTCATCGCAATCGATCCCAAGGGCGACCTGGGCAATATGCTACTGACCTTTCCGAAGCTCGCGGCCAAGGATTTCCGCCCCTGGATCGACGAAGGCGCCGCGGCCCGTGCCGGTGAATCACCGGACGATTTCGCGGCCAGCCAAGCCAAGTTCTGGAAAGAAGGACTCGCCTCCTGGGGCCAGTCTCCCGACCGCATTAAGCGTCTCGAAAAATCCGCCGAGCGCGTTCTCTACACACCCGGCAGCAATGCAGGCACGCCGCTCTCGATCCTCCGCTCCCTCGACGCTCCGCCTGCGGCCCTTCTTGAAGACGATGAAGCCCTTCGCGAGCGAATCATGTCCTCGGTCTCCGGCCTGCTCGGCCTGATCGGACTTAACGTCGATCCAATTCAGAGTCGCGAGCACATCCTGCTCTCCACGCTCGTCGAGCGCGCCTGGCGTGAGGGCCGCAATCTCGACATGTCCAGCCTGATTCACCAGATCCAGAAGCCGCCGGTCCAGCGCGTCGGTATCATGGACCTCGAAACGTTCTTTCCCGCAGACGCGCGCTTCGGCCTTGCTATGCGCCTGAACAATCTTCTCGCTTCCCCGGGCTTTGCGGCCTGGCTTGAGGGCGAACCGCTTGATATCGGAAATATGCTGCGCGCGCCAGACGGGCGCCCGCGACTATCGATCGTTTCGATCGCGCATCTTTCGGACCCCGAGCGCATGTTTGTCGTGACGCTGCTGCTGGGTCAGCTCGTCTCGTGGATGCGCACGCAATCGGGCAGTCAGTCGCTGCGCGCGATTTTGTATATGGATGAAATCTTCGGCTACTTCCCGCCGACGGCGAACCCCCCGAGCAAGACGCCGATGCTCACTTTGCTCAAGCAGGCCCGCGCGTATGGCGTGGGATGCGTGCTTTCGACACAGAACCCCGTGGACCTCGACTATAAGGGTCTGTCGAATTGCGGGACGTGGTTCCTGGGGCGCTTGCAAACAGAGCGCGACAAGGCCCGGGTGATGGATGGTCTTGAGAGTTCGACAAACGGCGTGGGCTCCATGTTCGACCGGGCCACGCTTGAAAAGACGCTGTCGGGTCTCGACTCACGCGTCTTTCTCATGAATAACGTGCATGAGGACAAGCCAGCGCTGGTTCGGTCACGCTGGGTGATGTCTTATCTCGCGGGTCCGCTTTCGCGCGCGCAGATCAAGAAGCTCGCCAAAAAGCCGAAGGACGCCGCGGGACCCACTACTGCGACACGGCTCGCTGAGGCCCATGCCGCGGCGACGCCGGACGCGGCCACGATCAAAGCCGCGATCGCGGAAACACCTTCCGCCGCGAAGTCGCCCGCTCCGAGTCGCCCGGTGATTCCGGCGGAAGCGCAGGAACGCTTTTTGCCTGCAACCGGCTCCGTTTCCGGTTCCGATCGCCTGGTCTATCGCCCGGCGCTTCTCGGGTCGGTTTCGACGCATTACGCAAACGCCCGAGCCGGCGTCGACGAATGGACGAAACATATCCTATGGGTGCCGCTGAACGCCGATCTCGAAGGTTCGCCCTGGGATCAAGCGCGTTTGATTCGAAGCCTGCCCGAAGTCGAGAAAAACCCGGACGAGCGAGGCACATTCGGCAAGCTGCCTTCGGTCGCCGAACGCAAGACCAGCTACACGAAATGGTCGAAGCAGCTGAAGACCGTAATCTATCGCGATCACCCTCTCATGCTCTGGAAGTCAAAGAAGCTCAAACTGATCTCGCAGATCGGCGAAGAGGAGGGGCCGTTTCGGGGGCGACTGAGTGACCTCGTTCATCAAGAGCGCGACGTGAAGCTCGAGAAACTGCGCAAGAAATACGCGCCTAAGCTCGCGCGCTTGCAGGAACGGATCGAGCGCGCGGAAGAGAAGGTCGAGCGCGAAGAAGAGCAGTACAAGGATCGCAAGACGCAGACCGCAGTGTCCTTCGGCGCGACACTCATGGGGGCGATCTTCGGTCGTAAGCTTGGCAGCGTCGGCAATGTCGGACGCGCCGCGAGCGCAATGAAAGGCGTGAGCCGCGCCGCCCGGGAGAAGGCGGATATCGGGCGCGCCGAGGAACGCGTTACGGACTACCAGGAACAGCTCCAGGAACTCGAAGGGCAGTTCAAGGCGGACCTCGATGCAACCGAGGATGCCGCGCTCGATGTAGAGCTCGATCTAGAAGAACTCCGCATCAACGCGAAGAAAGCGGATCTTGATGTGGAGCGACTGTATCTGGTGTGGATTCCCACCCGAGTTGGCGAGGACGGGACAGCCGAACCGCTTGCGGAGATCGAGTCTTAGACAAACTAATCGTCTAGGGCGACCTAGCTCGTGGACGTATAGTCACTCGATTCCCATCGCGAATTTCCCTTCGCGATCGATGCAGTTCTCGCTTTACGAATCGCAGCGAAACCTTGTTTGCGAAAGCGATTTGCGCTTACACCCGCCCGAAGCCGCAAGATGCAGCTTGTGCAGAGCCACGCCTATCAGGGCCCTAAGTCATGCCCATTGAACTTGGCGCCTCTCTTGTCCCATCGCCTCACGCCAGCAACATATTTCGCATGATCTAACGTCCTGGCGAGCCTACTCCCGGCGGTGACATTCCTGCTCGGGAACAAGGCGGGGAGCGCGGAAGGCCTGCTCGGCGGCAGTGAAGGCACTTCGGGTGCGCTGGGCGCACTCGGCGGCATCGCCGGCAAACTCTTCGGAAAATAGAAACTCAAGGAGACTGAATCAAATCATGGCAAATCTGAAGATCGAAGAAATCGAAGGCATCGGGCCCGTGCTCGGCGAAAAGTTCACCAGCGCCGGCGTTCCGGACACGGACACGCTCCTCGACAAGGGCTGCACCAAGTCGGGCCGCAAGGAAATCGCGGATGCCACGGGCATCTCCGAATCCCGCGTGCTCACCTTTGTCAACATGGCGGATCTGTTCCGGATCAACGGCGTCGCCGGTGAATATGCGGAGCTCCTGGTCTGCTCCAGCGTCGACACGGTCAAGGAACTCAAGATGCGCAACGCTGCAAAACTGGCTGAGAAGCTCGCTGAAGTGAACGGCAAGAAAAAGCTCACGCGCAAGGTGCCGAGCGAAACGACGCTTGAAGGCTGGATCAAGCAGGCGGGCGAGTTGCCGCCGATGATCGAACACTAGATCGAATACCAGGCAAGCACGAAGCACGCCGGCCCCCGTCGAGAAACAGTCACGGCGTCTTCACGAAGAGCCGCTTCTTCTCGAACGCTTAGGCGGCGCGAGAGGGAGCGGCTCTTTCCGTTCACGGCTCGAGCGCGATTTTGATAGCCCCGCCCTTTCGATCACGCGCGGCCTCGAATGCCTTGGGCGCTTCCGAAAGCGGAAAACGATGGCTGATCAAAGCATCCGCCACCTCTTCGCGCGCGCCCAATATGCCGGCCGCCGCATCCACATCGCGCATCGTGCCGCTCCGCCCGTACATGGTCGCGATCGTGATATCGAGTTCCTTCGCCGCCACCGCGAAGCCGGGCAGCATGAACTTGTCCCAGGAAGAAGCCAGCATGAGCAGCCGCCCCTTCGGACGCAGCGCCTCACAGGCCTCCGCCGTCGCGCTCTCCGTCCCCGCGCAGTCGAGCACCACATCGTAGTCCCCCCCCGCGCCCGACTCGACGATCTCCGCCCCGAGCTGCCGGCCCGCCGCGAGTTGCGCAGGATGCCTCGCGACCAGCGCCACTTCCGCCTTCGCGGTCGTCGCCGCAGCAACCGCCGCGAGACCGATCGACCCGCCCCCGATGACTAACACGCGCATCGATCCATTAATCTTCGCCCGCCGCACACCGTGCACTGCGACCCCCAGCGGCTCTACCAGAAAACCTTTCGTCGCATCCACGCCGCGCGGCAATCTCACGAGGCTTGAAGCGGGAACACGAATCTCTTCCGCCATGCCACCATCGCGGCCGATGCCATAGATCATCGGCACGCCCCTCACGCAGACCTGATGGTCTCCGTCCAGGCAATACCGGCAAGTGCCGCAAGGGTCGAAGGGCTCGATCGCGACCGGTGTGCCGTCCTCGAGTTCGCCGGAAATTTCATGTCCCGGTGTTCCCGAGATTGGAAAGCCGCTGTCCAGGATTGTCAGATCCGAGCCGCAGATCCCGCAGGCCCGAACGCGGACTAGAATTCCGTTTCCCGCTGGCCTGGGGACATCGCCCAGGACAACGCTCTTTGAATCGAACTTCACAGCAAGCATGCTTGTCATCTCCTCTCATCCCGACGCCTAAGACTCAACTCGTCGCGCTCGACTTCTCTTAGACCCCGAAGCGCTTCTGGATGTGACGTCGGCGCTTTTCGATCGCACGCCGACGTTGCTCTTGGGAGAACTGTGGCGTATTTGCAGGAAGTGCATCTCGAATCTGATCGAGTCGAACTTTTTCGAGCCGCGGCCAATGCTCCGGCGGAATTGGCTTGCCGCCCGCGCCGTCATAGCGCAGCAAAATATAGCCACGCCGGAGACCTGTCGTATCCAGCCAATTCGCCACGCCCGGATCCTCATGGGAGATCACGAAACGATAGGCGCCGTCCGAATCCACGCGCGCTTGATCCCCCGTGAGGCTCGTTTGCCGATTCGCGTACTCAAGAGATGAAGTCCAGATATCGGTCAGTTGAACGCCCTGATAGTTCCCCGGCGCAGGCCAGGTCGTCAGCACGAGGGCCTCACCCTCCTCCAACTCAAAATCGCCCAGCGACATCCAGCGTGCGATCACGCCGCCCCCCGCGCTCGGGTCCCAAGGTGGCGTCAGGGTATTCGGCTCGGGCCGCGCATAACGTTCTCGACCAAACTTCGCCCAGAGCGGCACGATCTCCCGCAAACGCTTCGAGGCCTTCGTGAGACGCTGCGTCATCTCGGATTCGGTCAGCCCGGGCTTGAGCCGCCCCTCAAAACCGACGCGGTCGATATGCACCTCGCCGACTTCCTCCGACCAATCGGAATGGATTTGGCGCACCATGACCATGTCCGCATCCGGCGCGCTGGACAGATGGTTTCGAGTGCGCGGCTCGCCGCCTATGTAGATCTCGAAATACCCGTCCTCGTCCACTTCAAGGCTTTCATCGGTCAACGCGCTCACGATGCGCCCGCCCGAGGGCGTCCACGGCAATCCCGAGTAGACCTGAACCTCAATGCGTCGCTCGCCGCGCTTGCGCCCCCAGACCCTATACGTCCCCTCACCGCGAATAGGTGAGAAGAGATAACGCTGGTCCGGGTTGTCGGCGCCTTCGCGAATTCGAAAATCGACGACGCGGAAAAACGGGAAGTCTGGCTCTTGAATCAGGTCCGCTTCGATTCGGCTTAACAACATCTGTGCCCAGTAGATGGCCCCCGCCGCGCGCTCGCGGGCATCCGCATACGCCGGATCCGACTGGACACCTGCCGCCGTCTCTCCTATCGCGGCCACGAAATCATCGAGCGCCGCGTCGAGCGCGCGCGAAGACGGAGACTCCACAGCGATCGGAACGGCCGATCCGGGCGCAGTCATGACCGAGTCGACAACCCGGTTCTGAGCACAAGCCAAAGGCGAGATCGTCAGACAAAGCGCGATCGCCGTCGCCCACTTAAACCCCTCCGAAATCCCAGACTCAATCGATCGAAATCGCATCAACCACTCCCTCCTCATTTCGCCCCAAGCTGCCTTCGTTCCGGCGCCATGCACCAGGCACCACGCGTCTCGCGCCACGCACATCGGTACTATCACCTAGCGATAGTAAATGAGCGAAACAATCTACATAACTAGCACCGACGCCGCGCTCGAACGCGCCCGAAAGCGCTCGTCCCAGCCCTGTAACGCTGGATAGTCGGCCAACACATCGAGCGCCGCGATGCGGGCAAACTGAAATCCTGCGGCGAGCGTGCAGTCGCCGACCGTGACTTTCGCTCCCGCCAAATAGGGCCGACCATCGCCCAAAAGCCCTTCCAGGAAATTGAAGGGGCTCGGCATTCGCTCCCTGAAGTACTCTGCGATTTCCGGCCGAGCGGGCAGCCCCAATGGCGACTTGGTTGTGTGAACGAAGCGAGCAATATTGGTGAGTGCGCCTTGTTCACAAATTCGCTCGATCTGACGGGCCAAAGCCCGTGACTCGACGCCCTCCCCCCAAAGCGACGGTTCTGGAAATCGCTCTTCGAGGTACTCAATGCTCGCAAGCGATTCGTGCAGACGTGTTCCCTCATCCGTAACCAGAGTGGGAACCGTGCCAAAAGGATTCAGCGCGAGATACTCGGGATCCTTGTGCCCTCCCTCGACGAGGTTCACAGAAACACGCTCAAGCTCGATTTCACATCCCGCCGCTGCTTTCTCAGCTAGATAGAGCAAGACCTTCGCGGCATTGGGCGCCGGAGCAAACACGTAGAGCTTCATGAAGACACCTCGATCAAGAAGACAGCGAGAGCTTTCCCAGGACAACGATCATTCGCATCATCCTTCTTCTCTTGTTCCCCCTATCCTAGGGGAGTCTGATCCGAATCCACCCGACTGGAGAAAACCCTTGAGCGAATCCAGCTCCTCTAATCCCCCCTCCAACCAGCCGTCTCATCCGCCCGTCAAACCTCATTACGACCCGAGCCAGGTTCCTAATCCGGAGACCTGGGCACAAAAGCGGCGCCTCGCCGACGCCATGCGACGCGTGATCTCCGATCTCGTGCTGAGCGATGCTCCCGAAGAAGAGCTCGCCGGCGCTGCAGATGCACTCGACCGCTACGCAGACCGCCTCGCCTCCCACCCCCGACTAAAGCGCGTTCGGGGCATCCCCGAGGCGGCCAACGCGGGGAACGTCGCCGCCTTCTTCGACTGCAGCCCGCTCATCGGCCTAGCCAATCCCCTAGCGCCTCCGATCACAATCGGGCGCTCCGGTGAAATGACCGCCGAAGCGACAGTGAATTTCGGATCGGCCTATGAAGGCCCGCCCGCCTCAGTCCACGGCGGATTCGTCGCCGCCGCGTTCGATGAAGTCCTCGGGTACGTACAGTCCCTCGGTGGAAATCCCGGCATGACCGGTCGCCTAATAGTGCATTACCGAAAGCCGACTCCCCTGCACACGGACCTCCGCTTCGAAGCGCAACTCATCCGCATCGAAGGCAAGAAAATCTTCACAGAGGGGCAACTCTACGCGGAAGGAATCCTCACCGCCGAGGCCGAAGGTCTTTTCGTCTCGGTCTCGCGCGAACGTCTCGAGGCTCTCGCTGAGAAGCGCAAGGACGTCTGACGCGCTATCTCAATCTTCCGATCTTTCGCCGAAACCAAGGAAACTCATTCAGCATGCTTGATTCAAAAACCGTCGATGCCTTCCAATTTGCCGGGCAGGACATCCCCTGGCTCCTCGCCCATTGGGCAAAGAACAAACCCGATCACCCCTTCCTCATCTGGGAACCCAAGACCGGCCAAGAAAAGCGCTGGAGCTACGCCGATTTCGACCAAGAGACCGCGAGCCTCGCGGCCGGGCTCGTCGCCAAGGGTGTCAAGCAAGGCGACAAGATCCTGATCCATGCCGACAACTCGCCCGAGATGGTGCTCGCCTGGTATGCCTGCGCAAAAGTCGGCGCAGTCGGTGTCACGACGAATACGCGTAGCGCCGGCGCGGAGATCCAGTATTTCGCTGACCATACTCGGGCGGTCGGCGCCATCACCCAGCCGAAATTCGCCGCACTTGTTGCAGAGAACGCCACGGGACTCAACTGGATCGTAGTCACCGACGATAATTCGGGCGAGCCCGCTTCGGCTGACCAGCTCAGCCATGGGCAAGAAGCCTTCGACGTCCTTCGCGGCGACGCCGCCTCGTTTACCCCGCGTGAGGCCGACCCCATGGCACCCGCCGGGATCATGTTCACGTCGGGGACCACCTCTCGTCCGAAGGCCGTTGTGCACACGCATGCGAACGCGCTGTGGGCGAGCCGGATGGGCCCGATCAATATCGACATGAAAACTGACGATACCTACCTGATCTACCTCCCCTTCTTCCACGTCAACGCACAGAGCTGGTCTACCTGGACCACGCTAGGCGCCGGCGGCACGATCGTGCTTCAACCGAAGTTCTCGTCCAGCCGGTTCTGGGAAGTCGTGCTGAAGCATGACGTCACGCATATTTCGCTGATCCCCTTTGTCTTCAAGGCGCTCGGCGGACAACCCGTCCCGGACCATAAGCTCAAGGTCGGAATTTTCGGACTCATCATGCCGCATCTAGAGAGCTGGCTGAAGCTGCGAATTCTTGCGGCTTGGGGCATGACCGAAACCGTGATCCATGCGACGCGCAACGATTATATGCAGACCTATCCCGACGGCTCGATGGGCAAGCCGACGCCCGGCTACGAGTTCGCGATCGTGGATCCCGATACGGGTCGTCCCTGCGATAAGGGAGAGATCGGCGAACTCTGGGTGCGCGGCCGCCGCGGCATTCAGCTCTTCCTTGAGTATTACGACAACGAAGAAGCCATGTCGAAGGCCTTCACAGAAGACGGCTGGTTCAAGACCGGTGACCGCGTCGTTCTCGGCGAGGAAGGCAATCTCTTCTACAAAGATCGCGATAAGGATGCACTCAAGGTTGGCGGCGAAAACGTCTCGGCTCGCGAAGTCGAGGATTGTTGTCGCGAAGTCGGCGGCATCGCAGATATCGCTATCGTCGGGAAGCATCACGAGATGCTCGATCAGGTCCCGGTCGCTTTCGTCATCCGCGGTCCCGATGCGCCCGCCTCCGAGGAAGAGCACGCCGCCGCGATCATGGCCAACTGCAAGACGAAGCTCGCCGACTTCAAAGTGCCCCGCGCGGTCTATTTCCGAGACGAGTTCCCGGTAGCGACCCTCGACAAGGTGGCGAAGAACAAGCTGCGCGAAATCGCGGACGAAATGCCGGATCCGGTAAAATGAGTGCGGTCGTCGAGGCGCACGAGACTTCGAAGGAACAGCCGATTCGCGTTGAGCGGGACGGCGGCATTCTGACCCTCACAAACGCCGACGCACCGATCAATCGCATGACGCTCGCGTTCATGAATCAGCTCGAAGAGTTGATCGAAGCGGCGGCAGAAGATCCCAGCATTCGTGTCATCGTGATCACGGCCGAAGGCGACACGAATTTCTCCGTCGGCATGGACCTCAAGCAGCTCGGTTCTGTGAAGCCTGAGGACCAGGACGCCCTCTTCGATCAACGTCTACGCGTTGAGGCGATGAGGCGATGATCGAGAATATGGAGAAGCCCTCGATCGTCACGCTCTTCGGCTATTGCCTCGGGGGTGGGCTTGAGCTGCCTCTGGCCTGCCATTTCCGCTTGGCGGCGGAAGAAGGAGCGAAGATCGGGCTGCCGGAGATGAATTTCGGTGCGGTGCCGGCCTGGGGCGGGACGGCGCGGCTCACGCGCTGCGTTGGGCGGGATCAAGCGCTGAACATGATTCTTCGGGCGAAGATGATTGATGGGCCGGAAGCTCTGCGTATCGGGCTTGTGCAGGAAGTCTATCCACTCGGGGAGTTGAAGAACGCAGCGCATGCGCTGGCGAAGGAGCTTGAGTCGATGCCGCCGATCGCCGTCGCTGGGGTTCTTCGCGCCGTTGTGGGCGCGGGGGGGCGCACCGCTCGAAGAGGCGCTCCGGGTCGAGCGCGATGCGGTCCATCTATGTTCGAAGTCGAACGACCAGCGCGAAGGAATGCTCGCCTTCCTTCAGAAGCGAAGGCCCGTGTTTACCGGGGCGTAGCATCGGGCGTAAAGTAGGGCGTAGCCCGAATAGCCGCTGGCCGGTCGCCTCTAGCCAAGCGCCTTGAGCGCAACCTGCCCAAGAAGCTCAACACGGTCGGTGTTATGCCCATTGAGCGGAAGGTCGACGGTCAAACCGTCGAGGCCCTTGCCGACCGCTTCCGAAAGCCGCTCGCCGACGGTATCCACGTCGCCGAAGACGAGTTCCTTGCGGACATAGTCTTTGATTCCGTCGTTCCAGCCCTTCAATTCCGCGATAGCATCGAGATCTGCATTCGCCTCTTCCATCGTGGGCGCTACGGCGCAAAGCAGCAGCTTCGTCACCTTGATCTCCGAGCGATTGCGCCCCAGGCGTTCGCAATGTGCGTCGAGTGCGTCGAGCTTGCGGGGGATGTCTTCGATCGTCCCGGTCAGATTCGACTCGTCGGCGTATTGCGCGACCATTCGCAGAGTCTTCTTCTCGCCCTGCCCACCAATCATGATCGGGATCTTCGAGACCGGCGGCGGCGAGTTCACGAGCTCGTTCGTCGTGTAATGCTTCCCCTCATGCGTGATCGCTTCGCCGCGCAGCATGGCGGAAATAATCTGCAGCGCCTCTTCCAGCTTCTCGAAGCGCTCGGAGATCGTCCCAAATTTGAAGCCGAGCGCGTCATGCTCATGTTCGAACCATCCCGCACCAATCCCCAGCGTCGCGCGCCCATGCGAGACATGATCCAACGTAGTCAGCGTCTTCCCCAGCATTGCCGGATTCCGGTACGTATTGCCCGTCACGAGCGCGGAGAGCCGAACCGTCTTCGTGTGCTGTGCAATCGCGGAGAGCATGGAGTAGCACTCCAGCATCGGCTCTTCAGGCGCGCCGATTCCGGGCAGCTGATAGAAATGATCCATCAGCATGACGCGGTCATAGCCCGAGGCCTCAGCCGCCTTCGCCTGAGCAACGACCTTGTCGAAAATCTCTTCGGGCTTCGTGTTCGGGTAAGTGAAGTTCGGGATCTGGTAGCCGAGCCGAGTCATCGAAGCTCCTTCATGCCCGCCGCCGCGGGCGCATGCGCGATCGCAGTATAGCAGGCATGATCTCAGCATCTGGAAAGCAAAATGAAGGTCAAACCAGAACGGGAGTCGTTCATGCAACTCGAAAATCTAAAGGGATCGGTCGGCGTCGTCACAGGTGCGGGCGCAGGACTCGGCGCGGCACTCGCCTATCGTCTCGCCGATGAGGGCATGCGCGTCGCGGTGGCGGATATTGCCTCTAAAAATGCGGAGAGCGCCGCTTCCGCGATTCGCGATCGCGGTGGCGACGCGCTCCCGATTCAGGTCGATATCGGAAGCGAAGAATCGATTGAAGCGATGGCCGCGCAAGTGGAACGCGAGCTCGGTCCGTGCCAGATCCTCTGTTCCAATGTGGGCGTCCAACAGTTAGGAACGGCAGAGACCCTCACTCGCGCAGATTGGGAATGGGTCTACGGCGTGAACGTTTTCGGAACCGTCGCGACGACGCGCATCTTTCTCCCGCAGCTGCGTCGCGCCAAAGGCGATCGACGTATTCTTCTCACAGCTTCGACGTCTGCGCTCTATCCCGGGTCACACATGTCCGCATATGTGTCGAGCAAATACGCTGTGCTGGGCTATGCGGAAACGCTGCGCCTTGAACTTGCGGAAGAAGGCATCGGCGTGACCGCCCTCCTGCCCGGACCGATGTCCACGACGCATCTTATGAGCAGTAAAGCGGCCAAGCCCCAAAAGGAAGGTACTCCGGTCTTTACGCCGGAGACGATCGAAGTCGTGGCATCCCAAGCCGGGGGCGAAATGATAGGCCCCGAGCACGCGACTCGGAACGTGCTTGACGATCTCGCCGCCAACCGCCCCTACTGCATCACGCATTTCGTGCATGACGAAGTCATTCGCTCTCGCTTCAAGGAAATCGAGGAAGCCTTCGAACTCGCGCGGCGCTAGGCCTTCTGTTTCACGGCCCAGGTTTCGAAGTCCTGAAGTGTCCTCGTCAGCCGAACCTTCGTGACCTCATCGATCAGAGCGCCATCGCCGTCGAATTTCTCGTGGACGGCGGAGATCGTGAAACTCGGCCCGAGGTAGGTCGGCGTGAGCGTGCCTTTAAGAACCGCGAGGAGCTCCTTATACACGCAACTCCCACCCGATGGCGCCGGTGAATGCGCAAAGACGAGAGAGGGCTTGTCCTTGAGTGGCGATCGAAACGCCGGTCGCGAAGCCCAGTCGATCGCGTTCTTAAGCGGACCGGGAATGCTGTAGTTGAACTCGGGCGTCACGAAGAGGAGCGCATCCGCCGTATTGATCTGATCGACCAGTACCCTGCACGCCGGTGGGCTTGTCGTCTGTGTCGAGATCCTGATCGTAGAGCGGTAGATCCCGCCCGTCATTAATCTCAAAATGCATGCCTTCCGGCGCGAGCGCTTCGGCGGCGAGGACGACCTTTCGACTGAACGAGGCTCTCCGCAGACTTCCAAGCAGGACAAGAATTTTCACAGCGTTCCCTTCACGAAATTCCTGATGCCAGTGCGGCACGTTTCGAATCTAGCATCCGCAAGCCACGTCGCCGTCATCCCGCCCGCCCGCGGCTCCTTTCTCGGCCGCTCTCAGCCGCTGCGCCGCGTCGCCCGGCATCGAATCTGTGGCATGCTTGACCGCACGGTCCGCGAGCGATCGTGTGACGGCCCAAGCCTTCTCCTCGGTTCATAGAAGATCGATGTCGAAACCCGCACTCTCGAAAAACCGCCTGCTCATCACAGCCGCCGTCCTGGTCATTGGCTTCATAGGCCAGCAAGCCGGAATCGACCTGTCCGCTCTGAGCTCGGCGCTCACAAACAACAAAGCGACCCCGTCGCCCGACACGCGAAGCGGCAACGCAGGCGCGCCGACTAACATACCCAGGCCCTCGAGCGACGGCGGCGCGGGCCGAATCGCGCAAGCGGTCGCCCAGCGCGAGTCGGGCTTCATGATCACGGTCGATGCGCAGGTCAAGAAAACGCTGCCCGACGATAATGAGGGCTCGCGTCATCAGCGCTTTCTCATCGATCTCTCAAGCGGCCATACCCTCCTCGTCGCGCATAATATCGATCTTGCGAAACGCGTCCCTCTCGGGCGTGGGGACGCCGTCCGCGTCCGCGGACAATTTGAATGGAACGAGAAGGGCGGCGTGCTGCATTGGACTCATCACGATCCCGGCAAGCGTCGCGAAGGGGGCTGGATCGAGTTCGAAGGACTTCGAACGGAGTAGGCGCCCGAATCCTGACGAACGCGAATTTACTCTCGCTTTGTCAGCGTCGCAGTCTCTTCTCCGAGTCGAGGCTCCATCAGCTGCGTCACCAATGCAGCAAGTGGCAGCGGTGCTTCATAGCGATGAGCCAATGCGAGTGCGTGGGACAGATCCTTGTAGCCCAGCGCAGAAAGACCTCCTGGTCCTCCGGGATGCCGCTGAGCAAGTTCTTGCATGGCATCCCAGTTTTCGACGGCCCAGCTATTGCCACTGGTGCTCTTCCAGACCTCAAGCGCGACGGCAGGGTCGAGACCGGCGCGCTTCACCAACCGAAGCGACTCCCGCGTGATCTCCATCAGGACGAGCGTCATGGCGTTCGCCGCGAGCTTCACGAGCTGCCCCGCTCCAACTTCGCCAAGATGCATGATCCGTGAGCCCGACGCAGTCAGCACAGGTCGCACGCGATCGAGCACCGCCACATCGGCCCCGACCATGAAGGTGAGATCCTTGCGGCACCCTGCTGCCTCAGCACCATCGGGCCCGCTCACCGGCGCATCAACCATATCAATCCCGCGTTCGGCCAGCTTTCCAGCAAGATCGACGATCGTGTCGGGATTCACGGTGCTATGCACGACGATGACCGATGACTCTGCGAGTGTTTCAGCGAGCCCGGGAAGCCCCGATTCTCCGAGGACCACTGCTGTGAGCTGGCGATCGTCACCGACGACGACTTGGACCACCTCACACAACCGACCAAGCTCGGCGACCGACGGCGCCACCGTTGCGCCCTCCTCTGCGAGTGCGGCGCAAGCTTCCGGGCGCGGGTCGAATACCGTGACGGAATGACCGGCCTCGACTGCGTTTCGTGCGATCGAGATTCCGATACTGCCGAGCCCCACGACGCCAAGGTTGATGCTCATTCTTTGTTCCTAAACGACTCCATCAGAAGCTCGGCGGCGGCTTCGTCCATAGGAGGTTCGGGGTCGATCTCAAGCGTAGTCATCAATCGGCCAAGCGCCCAGTATCCTCCGGCCGCAAGCAAAAGCTCGACGATTTCCCGTTCGCTCAGAAGGGCACGGACGCGATCAAAGACATCCGCGTCGGGATGCCCTGTCTCTATGAATGCGGTGACGAAGCGAAGCAGCGCTGTCTCGTCTGGCGAAAACGCGTCCCCTTCGATCCGGCCCTCATCGATCGCCGCAAGCTGAGCGCCGGTCACCCCGACCATCGCCGAAACGGTGAGATGCTGCGTTCGCTCGTACTCCGCTCCGATCAACGATGCCACGCGCAGGATCGCGAGTTCGCGCAGCTTCGCGTCCAGCTGCTGCGACGCCAGGATGCTCCCGAGAAACGCTGAGAGCCCAGACAAGTTCCCGGTCGCATGCGCCAGAAGCCCTTGAATGTTTCTCGTATTGCTAGGGCCTGCGCGGAGGATCTCCTGAATCTCCGCGGGGGCCTGATCGATCTCAACGTACGGAATTCGAGCCATTTGCAACTACCTCCTCATTATCGAAAGTGAAGGACCGAGCATCCCCCATGAATGGACGATCGCTCGAATGAAAACCCAGCCGCTACCAGAATGCGACCGCCAGTGGCCCTTTGAGTCTGGCCGCCGTCGGTAGAGGACTCGTGAGGCCTGTACCTAAGTAGATTCATGATGGAGTTGGCGCCCCAGGACACCTCGGTCTTCCGCTATTTCCACAAGAACGCTCGATTCTTGCAGAACGGAAGGAAGCTGGAGCTCGCTGGCTACCACGACAGGGAAGAGCTCGCCAGAATCACGTCTAAGGCGGTGGGCAAGTTTCCGGACGCGATGAAGTTCGAACTTCTCACCGTGACGGCGGGGGAGAACCGAGTCCTCATTGAGTCCGAGAGCAACGCCACGCTCGCGAACGGCCAGCACTACAATAATCAATTCGTCTTCGCGTTCTACTTTGACGAAGAAGGGAAGATCCTGGAGTTCCGCGAGTACTGGGATCCGCTCTATGCCTTCGAGACGATGTTCGAAGGGAAGACGACTCTCTGAGCGCTTCTGGAAATGATCGCGCGGCTAGCGCTCGCACTTCCAAGCGACGCCCCACGGCGTGTAGAACGGCGCGACCAGGCTCCGCACGAGGCCTGTGAGGAATGTCTGCTCGGTCTTGACTGTCTCCCAGCCTCGGCCGTCGCACTGGCCCCGTAAATCCACAGGCTCTGAGACCTCAATCCCGCCAAGCACGATGTGATGAAAATGATCTTCCCCCACGTCGTTGCCCGTATTGGCACCATTATGGAAATAGACCGTTGAGCACGCGGTTTGAGCGAGTGCGAAGAGAAGGGCCGCCAGAAGGATGTATCGAGTCATGGAAGCGTTCCCTTTCATCTATTCGCACCAAATTTTGGCTGTGTGTGGAGCATAGATTCCGCCGGTCACGAGGCCGAGCAATACATCGACAAATGTTTGTTGGGTTTGTATTTGATCGATTTCGGCTCCTTGGCAAACGCCTTGAACGTCGATGTGGGACTCACCCACCAACCCAAAAAAGAAGAAGTCTTGTCGCTCCTGCCAATTCGCATCGGCCTTGACCTTCTCACCACCCTCGGGCCGAACAGTCAAGCTCACGCAACCGCTCGACATTAGTGCGAGTGCAATCATTAGCGTTGTCACAAGTCGCATCTTCCATCCTCCTCGATTTGAGTTCATTGAAGACTACCCTAGCAGCACGCACCATACCCGAGACTAACTGATCGGCCAGAACGCAAGCGCCCTTAGTTCAAGCCTTCGCCGCCGGCGGCTTGTTCTCAATAAAGTCCGCCAGAAGAACCCGCGCCTCATCATCCCGCATCTGCACAGGCGGGCTCTTCATGAAATAGGCACTCGGCACTTCAAGCGGCCCGGCCAATCCCCGCTCCAAGCCCACCTTCGCGCAGCGCACCGCATCAATCACAACGCCCGCGCTATTCGGCGAGTCCTCAACAGAGAGTCGGACTTCCATTTCCATCGGCACGCCGCCAAATCCGCGCCCCTCCATTCGAATGAAGGCCACCTTGTTATCGCCTTGCCAGGAGACGTAATCCGACGGGCCGATATGGATATCGCGCGCGTCGAGGCGTTCATCGAGCTGGCTCTGAACTGACTCCGTCTTCGAGCGCTTCTTCGACGCGAGGCGACTTCGCTCAAGCATGTTCAGAAAATCCGTATTGCCGCCAGTATTGAGCTGATAGGTTCGATCGAGCTCGACACCTCGGTCCGCAAAGAGTCGAGCGAGGGTACGGTGAACAATCGTTGCGCCCACCTGGCTCTTAATATCGTCGCCAATGATCGGAAGTCCGGCGGCACGGAAACGATCAGCCCATCCCATGCCAGGCGTTGCATCCGAGGCCAGGAAGACCGGGACGCAATTCACCATCGCGACCCCCGCTTCGAGGCAAGCCTCCGCATAGAAGCGGACGGCTTTTTCGCTGCCCACGGGCAAATAACAGACTAACACTTCGGCTCCGGTTGTCTTGAGGCGCTCCGCGACATCGACGGGAGCGTCCTCCGCAATGCGGAAAGCATCCTCCTCGGGATGATCCGCCATATGGGCCGCGACACCGTCGAGCACGGGGCCCATCTCAACCAAAACTTCCGTCGCTGGGATCTCCGCCTGAAAAACCTTGGCACAGTTAGGCGGGGCGAAGATTGCCTCTTCTAGCGGGCGGCCGATCTTGCGCGAGTCGACATCGAAAGCAGCGCAGAACACAAGATCCACGGGGCGCCAGCCGCCAATGCTCGCGTGCATCAGTCCCTCGTGCTCGGAGGTTTCACCACCCGCGTAGTACGTCACGCCCTGGACGAGCGCGCTTGCACAGTTCCCGACGCCGGCGAGCGCCACTCGAATCTGGGCCACTTGCTTTCTCCTTCCGGCGAATCTCGACGGCAATGATAAGGAATCACGAACTATAAGGACTGCGAGCGTCCAATCGAAGTCACGGCAGAATTCCGGACCCACACATCACGCCCATTCGCGAGACGGACCCGCGACCATTCTGTGCGCGTCTCAAGTCGCTCCACCTCAACACCCGCAGGTAAGGGGTCGGGCAATGAAAGCGGCGCTAGATCCGAGTCCGCTGATCGAGCCGGCGTTTCCTCGACCATGATCACAGCGAAATCTCTCCGGTCTTCGTTTCCGTCCAGAAGGACCGAAGCCAGCAGAAGCGCCCAGACGACCCATGCAAAATAACCGAGCCCACGCCAAGCGCCTTCTTTGCGCCGAATTGCCAACGCGAATCCGAGGGCCCCCAGCAAGAAGCTCCCCGCAGCAAGCGCGGCCCGCAGCGAAGTCGGAATCCCGCGGTAAAAAAGAAGCGTCTGCGCACCCGCCGCCTCATTCGGCGTCGGCACCCACGCCGGCAGCAAGCTCCGGAAATGCGCGAGGTTCTGGCGCGGCACCATCGCATTCGGATCGAGGGCCAGCGCCCGCCGATACGCGAGGACCGCACGGCCCGGATGCGCCGCCTGAAACGCTGCATTCCCCAGATTCGTGAAAAGCGCGGGCGTCTCGACACCTTCTCGAACAATGGAGGCGAAGCCCTGCTCCGCTCGCGAAAACCCTGCCAACCGCGCGTCCCGATCCGTTTCGGCGAGTGCCGTTGCGTAATCGGTCAGGGCCGATTCAATTCGCGCTTCGGCCTTCGCTCGCGTCTCGTCGCCCTGCGAAAACGCAGGTGCATCCGCGAGCGAGAGAACGAGGGTGAGGGCGAGAAATGAAATGGGTGCCGCTGTCCAACCTTTCGACTCGGCGCTCATTTTCGCGTCCCCTCTTCCGCCGCGACGCCCGCGGCTCGGGCCACCACCAAAGCCCGCGCGCGCTCGACTAGCTCGGCGGGCAAACCTACTTTCCCCGATGCGTCCGGCGCAAACCGGAGCGCGTCGCACTCTTGAAGCAGCGCATCAAATCCCGGCCCCGCCTCTTCAGGAAATTCCGCGATCAGCTCACGCAGGACGCGACCCAAATCCGACGCGCCGTCGACCGCCGAACGCTTCCCGGCTGCCTTGATGCCGTTCTGCGCATTCGCGAACGCGCGCTTTCGGGCCGCCACGATCGGGTCCGCGCTCTGACGCCGCCGATCCCAAAACGCGAAGAGCAGAACCGCAAGACCGAAGCCGTAAAGAGCGGGAACGATGCCCCGTACAAGCCCTTCCCCCAAACGCCCCGAAGGCATCAGTGCATCCAGGTCCCGCTCGACCGCCAGATTCGCACCGCTCTGCACAAGCGATGACTGCTTCTCCGACCCTGCTCCGCCCGTGCCGTCGGAACCCGTCTGGCCGACGCCACTGGCCCCGTCGCGTGCCCCCGCGCCGCTTCCATTTTCGCCGCCTTCTTCGCGGCGGGTCACTGCATCGGCGCCGATGATCTCTGCCGCCCCAACC
>JBDNFB010000128.1:0-44191 GCA_041690055.1 Myxococcota bacterium
AGTGTTCGTATCTTGATTCATTCGAGTACACCATCCATCGCCCTACAGTAATTGTTCAGGGGCTTGGTGTCTCATGCTTGTTGGCAGAGAGGGCGCCGCGGTAAACGGTCTTAGCCGTGTTCTCCATCTCGTGGTGTTGGGGCTCACTATTAGGAGTGCAACGGGCATACCATCGGGTGCCGCTCTGCGGCAACCGAGAGTGGGCTGAGCGGAGGCCACTCGGCCCGCGGTGTCTCAAAGTGAGGCCATACACCCCATTATCGCCTGCGACTGAATCACGTCGGAGAGGAACGCAGACATGAGAACCACCGGAGGTACCCCTGGAGTCGCTTGAAGAGGTCAAAGCGTATCAGTGGTCAGGGGCTTCCAGCCGCGTCGGCACGGAGATTGCAAATTTTCTAAGCCATGACCACACTCGTATCCGACAAGGATCGGCCACACGCGAAGCGATCCACATTTCTCCCGGGGCGCGAAGTGCTGGAACGCTCGCGGAGCATGCTTGAGCAGACAGGCGGCGCCCTGCGCGAAGTCCAGACCACGGACCCACGCGAGGAGCTGTTCTGCGACAGCCTCGATGCGCTCCTGCGCGATCTATCGGGGGCGCTCGGTGACTTCTGCGAGGCAGCCCCTGCGAAGGTGCTGGAACAGCAGACCCAGTACACGGTCGAGATGGCCCACGAGCTCGAGAGCCCCGTGATTCCGACGAGCATCGAGATGGGCCTCTCCGGGTCGCTCGCACTGACGCGCAGCCTTCGAGACCGCTTCCAGAAGGTCGCCGATGCCGCGGGCGCCGAGGATCTACGAGATGCGTACGAGAGCCTCACCCGGCTGGTGCTGGGGTACGAGAAGCGAATCGCTCGCCTGGCGGAAGGAGGGCACGACCTTTGAGGACACTACCCCTGAACGACCTAGCGAAGACGAACGACCGAGCGAATAGGCTTCGCGCAACAAGGAGGAACTTTTCGATGAGTCGATCACGAACCATGCGCATCACCCGGATCCTGAGCCTGGTCGCGTGCCTGCTGCTGATCGCGGCTTGCACCCCGACCGAGCCACCGCCCGCGGTGCAGGCCCCCCCCCCTCCGTCTGATGCGGAGTTCGACGGCGCCTACGACCTGCTCGGTGCCGTCGAGGATGGGACCTTCGCCGAGCGAGCGGGGCTGGAGGACGAGATCGCCGCACTGAAGGTACCCGATACGGTGATCGTCGATTTCGTTTCGGGGACGCAGGTCCCCGGCGACCAGGCGGCGAAGATCGAACGGATCGCAGAGGCGCTCCAAGCAGACTCCCGCCTGCGGGTCGACGTCATCGGATGCTCCGACCCGACGGGCTCCGAATCGCTCAACCTGCGGATCTCCGAGTCCCGGGCGACATCCGTCGCAGAACGCATGAGGGCGCTCGGAGTCGCCGAGGCACAGCTCGTGGACATCAACGGACTGGGCGAGTCGTGCGAGGTGCAGGAGCGGATGGTGCGGATCGTGCCCTCGCTCGCAGCGCCCCGCGGATGAGCTCCCAGTGAAGGACTTCTCGGGCCTATCGGCGCTCTACATCAATTGCAGCCTGAAGAAAAAACGCGAGACCTCTCACACGCAGGCGCTGATCGAACACTCCGCGTCTGTGATGCGCCACAACAAAGTAAAAGTGGAAACAGCCCATGCGCTTGAGCACCAGATCGCTTTCGGGATGAGTCCGGACATGGCCAACGAAGGGTGGCCGGGGGACGACTGGCCCTCCATCTCCGAGCAGGTCATGGCGGCCGATATCCTCGTCCTCGGGACGCCGATTTGGCTCGGTGTGCAGTCGAGCGTATGTTCGCTGGTGATCGAACGGCTCTACAGCAGCAGCGGAAATACGAACGACGCGGGCCAATACGCGTACTACGGCAAGGCCGGGGGCTGTCTGGTAACGGGCAACGAGGACGGCATCAAGGCATCCGCCTCGCAGATCCTGTATTCGCTTCAACACATTGGCTACAGCGTGCCTCCCCAAGCAGACGCCGGATGGATCGGGGAGGCGGGACCCGGATCGAGCTACGGAGATTCGCGCGAGGATTCCGACGTTCGCGTTGGCTTCGACAATGAGTTCACGAACCAGAACACCACGATCATGACGTATAATCTGATGCATCTGGCCAAAATGCTGAAGGACCAAGGCGGGTTTCCCGAGGGCGGAAATCAGCCCAAGCGTTGGGAAGAGGGGGAGCGATTCGGCTTTCCACTGAATGCCGACGGCACCGAAGTGGACGAGTAGAGGAGAGGTCCTATGAGAACTTTAATCGCAGTAGCAATGATCGGGGCGTTTCTGGGCTGCGCGGTCGCGCCGTATGCGCCTTATGCGCCCAAGTCGCCTAATGGCCTAACGCCACCCGGAGAAAGTATTCCGGTCCGCGGCGCGGATCCGAATCCGCTTTCGACTCCTCAACAAGTGGTCGTGATCTGCTCACCCCAAGGATTACCGATCACCGTGAGTAGAGAGGTCACCGAATGCGAAACGGACACCGCCTGTCGCGTCGAGTGTGATCCTGATCGCAGCCTGGAACAATCCAGTCAGCCCGACGCGGACGATTGAGTCAGTGACCTCAGCTTGGACCGAGCGCTCCGCCCGTGATCGATATGTCCAATGTACGGGACGGCGCCGAGCGAACGTTACGCCCTTCACCGTGCACCGTGCCCGGTACTCACCGTGCAAGCGACCGAGGAAGGCAACGTGAGCTAAATCAGACCACGTAGTCGAGCCATCGACACGCATCCAGCCTCCACCCTTCGGAGCGGGTCGCGCCGCACAAGCAATCCTGTGTGGCGACGAGGGAAGCGCGTCTATGGCCGGGCGACTATTTCTTCTCGTCCTTCTTCTTTAGAAGCGATTCGACGCCATCCCGCACACCGTCGATGGCCTCTGAAATTTTGTCCTTCGCATCCCCGGCAACGCGATCGAGTTGACCTTCGCGCTTCGTGTCCTTGTCGTCGGCGAGAGCCCCGAAGGCTTCTTTCGCACGCCCCTTGGCTTCATCAATGACGCCACCCACATTCTTCCTCTTCTTTTCTTCACTCATTTAGGTCTTCTCCAGATTGCTTGAAATTGATTGGCGAGTTCGCTCATTCCGCAAAAGAAAATCAGGTCGAAATCGGGTCTGAGCGACTGACCGACTCACGCCTTGGCGTTCACAGGGCAGCGCAACTCTGGTAGCGACCCCCCCCAATTTCTGGGTGATCTCTCCGCCCCCAAAAGCGGGCGAATGAACCGCTCAACTTTGATCGAGCTTGAAGCCTGCTTCGATTGTGGTTTGCCACGCCGAGATTTTTCCGTCGTCCGAGACGTCGGCGCGAATGTCGACCACGTGAACCCATGAATGTCCATGGAGGGAATCGGAAGATCGGGTCAATGCCGTTTGCACGGCATCTTCGATGCTCTTGCTCGAGGTCCCGACCAGCTTGATCATCTTGAAGGTGTCACCGCTTGCCATCTAACTCTCCTTCACTCACTGCACAACTGCAGAGGAATGTGGCTAAATAGATTGCAATTGTGATGCCAGACTGCGAGGCATCCTGCGCTCGCATGAGCCGCACACGAAGGTAGGCGCTGCAGGCGGATTGTAGATCGTACAATGCGGCGGTCGCGAAATACGCAACAACCGCTCCGGCGCGTCCCCCGGCCAGCCCCTCCATCCTGAGACCGGCCTCTGAGTTAGCCTTTTCGAAGGCAGCAGGAGGCGTGCCCGCAATTCGCGCTGGATCAGTACTGACGCTGTTCGGAATCGATCTCAGCGCGCGGCGGAATCCAGATCGGCATGCTCGAACGCGGATGCCATGCGATTGATGTCGGACTGACCGAGTCCGAGTGTTGCTGCTTCAGCACGCCATGCGCTGGTTGCCGATGCGACTTCGCGCGCGATAGAGCGCGCTTCCTCGACGCCGAGTTCAAAGTATTCTGCGACGCTCAGCGCGAGGTCGAGGGACGCGGTGGAATCATCGAGATCGATCGCGGTGGAGAGAATGCGCGGTTTGATGTCGACCGGAACGGGGTTGAGATCATACGCGGGGGCGAGCCGCCAGCCGCCCGTGCTCTCATACAGGAAGCCGTGATTGCGGAGGTGATCGTCGGTATTCGAGATGAGAATGTTGAAGACGATGCGCCGCCAGAGCGCGTGCATATCGGCTTTGGGTGCGGCGCCATGCTGACGGAGCGCATCGACGAATTCGAGATAGCTGCGGACGTCGTGGTCAGTCGCGCCGAGCATGCTCATGGCGGAGAGAAATGGAATCCGCTGGTCATCCTGACGATCGAAGCGACCCAGCAACAGGACGTGTCGCTCGGCGACGGCTTCGAGTCGCCAGTCCGGCACCGCAATGCCGGCCTTTCCAGCGAGAGAGAGTGCGACGGCTTCCCATCGTACCGTGTCGATCTCGTCGTCGCGATGCGGGAATTTCGTGATCGCGAGCTTTTCGCTGCGGTCACGCACGGAGGCCTTCGGGCGGGCACCGCCGAGAGAAGAGCCGGGCGCAAGAAGTAGCCTCAGGTCTTCGTCGGTGTCGTCGTTTCGACCGACTCGCTCGGCAGCGCCGAGCAGTCTTGGCAGGTCGAGGAGAGGGGGGATCGGATTGTTGTTATGTTCGGCGAGAAAGGGTCCGTCCTCGTTAGTTGAAAATCGGAGCGCGCCCTGACGCTCTTCATCGCCCACCATGAGGAGAGAGTCGAGTTCGGTGAGCGTGCGTGGAGTCTCGTCCACGCGTTCTGCTCTGCGTCGCTCGGCGCGGCGCATGAGGACGCGGCCCCAGCGGTCGGGTGCCGAGTCGCCGATCGCACCAAAGAGTGGCTTGTCCGCAGGGGCATGAAACGGACCCGGGTCGAGAGCCAGGGCAGGCTCCAGCGAGAAGCGCGCGGGATTGTCGAGCCAGGCGCGATCGTATTCAAAGCTCGCAGTCTCGCGGCCCTTGCGCGAGCGTCCCCAGAGCCGGCCGGCGAGCTGTGGTCCCTCGGATCCGTCGATTTAGACGAAGACTTCGCGGTCCATCATTTCTGATCCTGTTTGGGGGTGCGGCGCGGGCGCTTGGTTGTGCTGCTCCGGATACGAAGCGGCAGTTGTTCTTGATCGAGTTCGAGGCCGAGGGGGTCTTCACGGACATCGGCGAGCTCAGCGAGCCGGGCTATGAGTCCGAGGGCAAAGAGCACCTTGGTGTAGTTGCCGAGGGCGACGCCGGGATCGCCCTTCTCGATCTTGGCAAGCGTGGTCCGACTGATGGACGCGCGCTCGGCCATGATTTCGGTCGAGATCCGGCGCCGTCGGCGCGCGTCACGGATATTCGCGCCAAGGCTTCGCAGGGCGCGCCGCACGGGGATGGGTTGGTCTGCTTCGGTCTTTCTCGGTCGTGGCAGATAATGTCCATAAAACGATTCAGTATCATTATTATCGTCCATTAATATGAACGTAATTAGGAATATGCCCCCTTTTGGAGGGATATTGTCGATTGTCCGGAACCCTGAACAATATGGACATTACAGACCAGAATTATGGACGTTAATGGGAGGTTTGAACTACGGCGTCTCAGCCCTTCTCAGCAGCGCGCGGTCCATCGGGTCACGGGGCTGCCCGGTTGTTCGCATGGGCGGTGAGGGGCCGATCTATTCTTCGGCCGATCTCCCGTTGCGCACCTTCACCCGTCGCGTCGCTCCGTTGACGGGCAGGTCGACGAGGTTGCCCTCGATCGCTAAGCCATCGACAAGGATCTCGATTGGGTGTGCGTCCCGCGCCTGCGTGTTGTCGACCTCGATTTCAAGAACGCCATCGCCGAGGCGAATAGTTGCCTCGAAGCCTGGCCAATCCAGCGGAATTTGGGGATCAATCCGCATTGCGCTGCCCTCCTGACGGAGCCCCAGAATCGCCTCCACGCCGAGTCGCCAGCTCCATGCCGCTGCGCCCGTGTACCAACTCCAACCCCCGCGACCGATATGAGGTTCGACGCTCGCGATGTCCGCTGCGATCGCGTAGGGCTCGATTCGATAGCGGCTCACATCCTCGGGGGTCTTGGTGTGCTCGATCGGGTTTAGGATGCGGAAGATCTCGGTGGCGCGGTCGCCATCGCCCGTCTCCGCAAACGCCCATCCGAGCCAGGCGGCGGCATGGCTGTATTGGCCGCCATTTTCACGAATGCCCGGGGGATAGGCCTTGATATATCCGGGATCGCGGGCGGTCAGATTGAAGGGCGGCGTGAGCAAACATGCGAGCCGATCTTTTTTACTGACCAGCGCGGATTCGGCGGACTCGAGGGCCTGCGCGGCCCGCTCGCGCGGGGCTCCGCCGGAGAGGACTGCCCACGACTGGGCGATCGAATCGATCTGACATTCCTCCGAGGTCGAGGAGCCCCAAGGCGTTCCTTCGTCGTCGAATGCTCGGCGGAACCATTGGCCGTCCCAGCCTTCCGCGTTGACAACATCGAAGAGCGACTGGGCGCGATCGCGCAAGCTCTTGGCTAACTCCGTCTCGCCGCGACGCTCGCAGAGTGCGGCGAAGCCCTCCGCACAAGCGCCCCCGAACCAGCCGAGCCATACGCTCTCGCCGCGGCCTTCTGATCCGACGCGGTTCATGCCGTCGTTCCAATCGCCGTCGCCGATGAGTGGGAGGCCATGCGGTCCGCGCGTGAGGCCTCGCTCTAGCGCGCGGCGGCAATGCTCGAAGAGACTGGCGGTTTCGCCCGTCTGTTCGAAGAGGTCGTAGCGCTCGTGTTCCTCGTCGCCGAGCGGCGGGGCGGAAAGGAATGGGATCTGTTCCTCGAGCACGTCGAGGTCTCCCGTCGCCTCGACATAACGTGCTGTCACGTAGGGCAGCCAGAGGAGATCATCTGAGCAGCGGGTTCGTACGCCTCGCCCGAGCGGTGGATGCCACCAGTGCAGGACATCGCCTTCTTCGAACTGGTGGCGAGCGCATTCGAGGAGGTGGGCTCGAGTTCGGGACGGGTCGCAATGAACAAGCGCGAGTACGTCCTGGAGCTGGTCGCGGAATCCGAATGCGCCGCTCGATTGGTAAAAGCCCGTGCGCCCTAGAATGCGGGATGAAAGCACCTGATAGAGGGCCCATCGATTGATCAATAGATCCATCGCGGGTTCCGGCGTTCGGACCGTGACGGCCGAGAGCAGCGCGTCCCAATGCGTTGCAAGCTGCTTCGAGGCATCGTCGACGGTGGATTGCGACTGCCAGCGCTGCGCGAGTTCTGCGGCCTGCTCTGTGCTGTTTCCGGCGCCGAGCACGAAATGCATGCGCACCTCGCCGTCGGGCGGGATGTCGAGGTGAACCTGTAAGGCTGCGCAAGGATCGAGACCCACGCCCACGGCACCGCTGAGGCCGACGCGTCGCAGCGCATCAGGGATTCGCGCTTCGCCTTCGCGCCCGAAGAATTCGGTCCGGTCGGCGGTGAGTCCATGGGGCTCTCGGTCGGCGGTTAGGAAGGCGACCTGGTTGGCGAAATCGGTGTTCCAGCGATTGCGTGCGCGAAGCGATCGCGTCGGGGCGTCATAGGCCGTGACCACATGAGAAGCTCCGTCTTCGACGACGCGCCCGAGTAGCCAACGCGCGTAGTAGGTGGCTGTGATTCGCCGCGGACGGTTCTCGTGGTTGCGCACGCGTAACTCGATGATCTTGACGGGATCATCGATCGGAACGAAGACCCGTACCTGACACGAGAGGCTATGGCTATTCTGACGCCACTCGGAGTAGCCCGCACCATGGACGACCTGCGAGGGTAGATCCGCGCCGGCGGGGCCCGGCGTCGGGCTCCAGACTTCAGTGGTCTCTTCGTCCCGGAGGTACAGCGATTCTGCTGGGGAATCGAGTACAGCATCGTTCGTCCACGGCGTTAGGCGAAACTCGCCGCTGTTCCCGGACCAGGTGTAGCCCCCTCCGGTCTCGGAAACGAGACAGCCGAAATTCTCGTTGGCCAGTACGTTGCACCATGGGGCAGGGGTGGTCTCGCCTGCGCCCAAATGGATCACGTACTCACGACCATCGGGAGAGAAGCCTCCGAGGCCGTTGTCGAATTGGAGGTCTTCGGGTCGCTGCAGAGTGGGGGTCGCATCCAACTCTAAAGGAGTCCGGGTCGCATTCAAGCGGGGTAGAGGGCGGGGCGCAAGCTCATGACGTGTGAGCTGCTCGCGGAGTGGCGCTCCGTCTGCATCGAGGATCGCCCCCGCTTCAATCGTGAGGAGCCGTCGGTGAGCATCGGAGATCTGGTCGCCGCGTACGAGGTGGATCCCGGCCCTTCGGCCCAGCCACTCGGCGGCGTCGAGCCGCTCAAGGAGACGATGCACGTCCGTCCCGCCCTCGTCCCAATAGCCGGTCGCCCCCGTCGAGAGCAGGACGAGATCGACCGCGAATCCTCGGACTCTCCAGAGCTTGTGTGCGCGGATCAGGTCCGCCAGAAGTTCTCCGTCGCCGTTCTCGGTTTCGACCGTCAGAATCGGGTGGTCGCCCGAGATTCCAAGCCCCCAAAGATCCTGTTGGCCCGCTGGCTGATCGGAAATGTGTTCATCTCTTGCCCGAAGATTTGAGCGCGATGCCAGCAGCGCCGAGAGCAATGTCTGCAGCTCCGGTAGTCGACTGGCCTCGAGCCCGAGCCGCCCGGCTTCCTGTTCGGCCTCCGCATGCGCATCCGCCAAGAGCCACTCAAAAGAAGCGACGGTCGTGTTCCGCGCGGCGGCCTGGTCGACGGCCTGCCGTGACGGCCCGGCGATTGTGACGAACGCCAGGCTCTCGGTCGCAAACGGCGCGAGCTGCACATCGGCGCCGATCGCCATGATGGGATCCAGGGTGAAGCCCAGACTGCCGGAGAGCCCTTCCTCGAGACCTTGCGGGCGGCGGACGTTCCCGTTGCGTCCCAGGAAGCGCTCCCGGTCCGTCTCAAAGCCTGCGAAGGTGACCGACTTTGAGTCCGCGACTAGCCTATGCATCACGACTGGGAAATGCTCGTCGGGATTGCGGGGCCGCCGCACGAAGACCAATGCGTTCAACGACTCGACGTGTGTTGCCTCGACGAATAATTTGCTGAAGGCGAGGTGTCTCGCGTCGTCGCGCGCGGGAGCGAGCACGACCTCCGCGTAGCTCGTGAGGGAGATGGACCGGCTTTGGTTTGTCTCGTTCACAACCGTGATGCGGCGAACCTCGAGATCGTCGCCGGTGCCGATCGCGATATCGGTCCGGATGGCGACGCCGTTCTGGCGCCGATGTAGCTCGAGCATATGAGCATGGAATACGACGTCGAGTTCGGCATCGCCGGCGCCGGTCGGTTGGCGTCCGACGGACCACGTGTTTCCCTGCTTCTTGTCCTGCACATAGACCCAGAGGCCTGTGTCGTCGAGCGTTCCATCGGGAACGCAGCGCGTGACAGCATGCCCGCGCCAGGAAAGCGACCCCGCACCAGAATCGCTGGTGCGCGAAGTGAGTCGCCCGTTGCCCAGGACGTGGACGCTAGGCCGGGGGCCTGCAGTCGCCGGGCGCCAGGAATGCAGTGTGACAAGCCGCTCAGATCTTCGCCTCGGGGCGCGCGGCATCGACAGGGGGGACTCTTCGACAGGTATTCGGCTCGGGAGTCGCTCCTGGAGAAGCAAGGCCGCTGCCTGGATGCGAGCGTTCGCCTCGAATCGCCTCACCAGCGGCTCACCGCATAACAGGTTGACGACGGCCGCGAGAATCATCCCCTGGTGATGGGCCATATGGGAAGAAACGATCGCCTGACTTCGCCCTTTTGCGAGTCGGCTGGCCGTGAAATCAATCGCCTCGAAAAATCCGTAAGTTCCGAGCATTCCGAGATCCTGCAGGCGCCGCAAGTTACGAACGGCCGACAACGGAAACAAGGGAAGGGCGAGAGCCGTTGCATAGGGAGCGACCACCCGGTCTTCGTCGAGCCCCCGTTTTCGGCCGAGCGCCTGGACGCCGAACGCGCGGTACTGGTAGTTATGGTCCGCATCGAATTCTGCAAATCCCGATTCGGACACGCCCCACGGTAAACCGTGAAGCTCAGCAGCCTCCATCTGTCCAAGAACTGCCGCTCTCTGGCTTTCGGCGAGCAATGTACCCGGCTGACTTCGCATGAGGAGCGGGGGCAGGAGGTACTCGAACATCGTGCCGCCCCAGGAAAGCACGGCGACTGCGCCGCCCGTTCGAGTCAGTGGGCGTTCGAGGGCAAACCAGTGTTCGGCCGGAACGTCTCCCTTCGCGATCGCAACGAGGCTCGCCAAGCGGGCCTCCGATGCGAGCAAGTCATAGTGATTGCCGTCCATTTGGTCGGCGGTCACGTTGTATCCGATAAAGAAATGTCGGACGCGTGCATCGTAGAGGAGACCGAAATCCATCCCGAGAGCCTCGCGTTCCGCTTGGCGGGCGAGGTCACTGAGATCCGCTTGGAGCTGTCGCGCATTGCCAGTCCCGGCCGTGACGGCCTTGTCGAGGTCGTCGAGCCATGCGCGGATCTCGAATTCAGCGGAGTCCTCTGGCGTTCCGGTGCGGAGATTCTCGCGAGCTTCCGAAATGGCTGTCGATGCTTCGTCGCACCGAAGCGACAGCCAACGCAGGGGCGTGGACGGCGAGAGGAGATCGACTAGTTCCGCGCGGATCCCTCGCAGCTTTGGTGCTGAAGAGTGATGCTCGGGCAGTGAGGGCATTGCATCCAACACATGGAGCCAAGGGGCAAGAGATTCTATTTCGTGCTGAATCCCTCGGATATGCTCATGGACTCGAGCCAGGCAGGCCCGCACATCGCGCAGCGCAGACGCGTCGACGGACACGCCAGGGTTCACGATCGTGTCGAGGATCATCTCTTCAAACTCGGAGCAGGCCGCCTCGAGCGGTGCAATTGCAGGGGCCCACTGGCTGGGTTCGTCCTGAACGCTCATTGCTAGTTCATGCATCTTCGAGAGGTGCATCTCGGATTCAGAAAAATGCGATGCTCCGCCGTCGTCGATTAGACCCGCAAGGTTGCCCTGAATCAACCCGATCGTGTCGGCGAGCCCCTGCCAACGCTCGGGGCGGAGGTAGGGGGCTTCCAGCATCTCTCGACAGCCGGCTTCGGTCGCGATCAGTGCCGCCGCCAGATTGCCGCTGTCGACGGTCGAGACGTATCGGGGCGGTAGCGGTTCCAGGGTTTGCGTGTCGTACCAGTTGAGAAGATGGCCACGGTAGTGCTCAAGGCGCGCGACGGTCCGCAGGGTGTGGCGCAGACGCATGGCGAGCTGCTCGAGACCGATGAATCCTAGATCGTAGGCCGCGAACGTCGAAGTCAGGAGCATTCCGATGTTAGTGGGCGAAGTGCGGTGCGCGATGATCCGACCGGGGTCTTCCTGATAGTTGTCCGGTGGGAGCCAGTGACCTTCCGGCCCGACAAAAGTCTCAAAGAAGAGCCAAGTGCGTCTCGCGACCCCGCGGAGGAACGCCGCATCGTCTTCGGAGAGCGCCTCGCGTTGCGCGGGCGTTGGCAGGCTGATCCGGCGTGCGATCTCCGGAGAGACGGCCCAAAGGACCAGAAAGGGTGCTGCGTAGAGCAATGCGCCGGGGCGCCAGTTCAGGACCGCCGCTCCGGCCACGAGTGCGATGAGCGGTGCCAGTGCCATCTCGCGCCAGGAGAGCGCCACCGGGTGGCTCCGCGCGATGGCGGTGTCGGCATGCGCGGCCGTTGTCCACTCTAGGAGATGGCGCTTCGTGAAGGTGATACGGATCAGCGTACGCACGATCGCATCCGCGGTGATCGCAGCCTGATGCGGAAGGAATATGAAGTGGAAGAGCCACCTTCCAGCGCCCTCTGACAGACTGCGAGCGAGCTCATGTGTGGGTCGCCAGCGCTCACGCGCCAGGCCGGTCGCAAAGTCGATGAAGAGGTGCCCGGCCGGAGCGAGAATCGCAAATAACGTCCAAGCGAGTGGGTGGCCCGGAAGCCATGTCCAGCCCGACACGATGAGCAAGAGGGTTGCCACCGGAAGCAGACTTCGCCGAAGGTTGTCGATGATCTTCCAGCGGTCGATCCACGCAAAGCGATTGGGTAGGTAGTCGTGCGGGGCGCCCGGCACGCGCCGACGAAGCCACGGCACGAGCTGCCAATCACCTCGTACCCAGCGGTGGAGCCGGCGGGCGAAGGCGAGATAAGTTGCGGGATAGTCTTCGTACAGGACGATGTCGGTGGCGAGTGCGGCCCGACCATGAATTCCCTCGAAGAGATCGTGGCTCGCGAGCGCGTTTTCCGGGGCGCGTCCGGCGAGGCTTCGCGAAAAGGCAGCCACATCGTAAATCGCCTTGCCTATGTAGATTCCCGTGCCGAAGAGATCTTGATAGACGTCGGAGACAGCGCGGCTATAGATATCAATCGCGGTGTCTCCGCAGTAGAGGCGTGTGAAGAAGGATCGACTCCCGCTCTCCGGCGAAATCTCTACGCGGGGTTGGATGACGGTGTACCCGGCATGAACCCGACCCGACGCAGGATCCACTTCCGCGTGGTTGAGCGGATGGGCAAGGGTTGCGATGAGGAGCGCCGCAGCGCCTTGGGGTAGGGCGGTATCGGCATCGAGCGTAATCACGAAGCGAACGCCTTCGAGCTCGGGGCGGCTGCCTTCGTGAAAATTGAATCCGGTGGTGTCATCTCCGAGAAGCAGCCGATTGAACTCGTCGAGCTTGCCGCGCTTGCGTTCCCATCCCATCCATCGACCCTCGATGGCATTGAAGCTGCGTTCTCGATGAAACAGGTGGAAGGGGCCATCGCCATCCGTGCCATGGCTTCGGTTCAGGTTTGCAATGCCAGCTGCCATTTTCTCAAGAAGGGCTGCGTCTTCGGGGCATCGCTGTTCATCACTTTCGGGAAATCCGGTGAGTAGGACGAAGCGCAGATTCGATTCGGGATTTGACAGTTTGTGTCGCTCGATCTGTCGAAGCAGAGAGTCTGCGTCTTCGACACTTCCGAGCAGGCTAGGAATCACCACAGCGGTCTTGAATTCGGGTGGGATGTCTCTCTCAAATGCAAGCTTGGGAAGAACGGTCGGTGGAAGGATCTTCGAGATTGTCCAGTGAACCACCGTGACGGAGAGCATCGAAGCGGGAAGCATGAAGAGGACGAGCGCCGCCGCCCAGGTTACGAGTGGCGGCTCGAACAGCGCGAGGTAGAAGGCTGGGACCAGGGCAAATAGGCAGACCAAGACGAAGAGTGCGCTCAGATACGCCCTGGTGGCGTGTCTGAGTAGTCCTCGCTGCAGCTTTGAGAACAAGGTCGGCCGATAGAGGAGAGAGCGCTCGAGCTGTTCTCGCCCCTCCGCAACCAGCCAGAAGCCCACATGTCTTCCTCGATTTTGATCGGGTGCGTGCCGCGCACGCGCCAGCACTCGCCGTGCAATTTCAGTCTCATCATGATGCGAGCGGCCGGCGAGGTCTTCGACGGCGCGCCGGTAGCCATCCCGAGTTTCGGCGTCCATCTTCCGATAGGCCGCAGCTGGATCGCGCCGGAGGATCGACTCGATCGCACTCGTCGCCTCCACGAAATCCGCCCAAGGAATCGAGCTGAGAGTGGCCAGCCCGCGGAGGCTGCGTGCCACACATTCCGTATCACTCAGTCGAAGCGGAACTCCTTCGAATCGAGGAATCGGGAAAGGAATTTTGAGCTCCGGCGCGAGCCGTTCCAACGACGACACGAGTCCCTCTATGCAGGACAAGCGAAGCATCGTCGGGAGTGCCCACAGCTCGGCAAGGTCGAGTTGGTCGGCCTTCTGGTAGGCGGATACGAAGCGGGTAATCGACTCCTGCGTCAGCTGCAAGTGTGTGGCGTGAACGATTGCCTGTGCCAGCGCATAGACGCGGGGCGGGCGACTTCCGTCTTCAAGCACCAACGCGCGCAAACGCTTGTAGTACCCGCTTGGTAGGTCCTTACGAATTTGCCCGATCGCCCGCTCAACCAGGTAGGCATTGTCAAATAGCCATTCGGTGGCCTTATCCGCCGTCGGCTCTCCGGGGAGAGCCGCATTCGCGCGGGTGAGCCACTGAGACACAGCAGAAATCCCTGCTAGCGAGGAGATTACATCGGGCTTCTGGTCGGAAAGAACGTGTTGACGGGCCAGCGCTCCGGCCGTGGATGCTAGGCCAGTAGGCACATCCGATTGCGTCATGAGGCCGCGAGATCGGGGAGTCGGATACCCACTCGGCTATATTTTGGAGGTTGGGTTCGGGCGAGCTGTTGGCATGATTCGCGAATCACCAGGAGCGGCGCGGTGGTATGTTCCAGCAAGAAACTGGCGACGCTGCCAAACGGAAACTCTGCGCGCCCACCGCTTCCGTGTCCGGAGATGACCACGAGATCGATGTGATCCTCGACGATGCGGCGCAGAATCTCGTCGCGTACGTCGCCGTCGACGGCGACCAGAGTCCGCACCCGCACCGAATCGATGGCCAGATGTTTCCTTACGCCCTCGAGGTAGGTCTCAGCCGCGCGGGTATTCCGCTCGACGAGGCGCTGTTCCAGTTGACTATCTTCTTCTGAGAGCGGGCAGGGACATGAACTTTCTGGCTTCGGCACGACATGCAAGAGGAGCAACTCAGATCCGTGCGCACGGGCCACACTCACAGCCGCGGGCAGGGCACACTCGGCTCGCGGCGACCCGTCGAGAGGAACGATGATCCTTTCGTACGTGACTTCGCGCGCGATCGATTCTTGGACTGACGAAGCGGGTACCAGAAACACCGACCCGAAGATTCCCTCGATGAGTTTTCGTGCCGTACCCGCGAGGCTCCACTCAGTCCTGCCGCTCGCCCCGTGACTCGAGAGAACTGTGAGATCTACGTCGTGACAATTCACCCAGTCGCGAATCTCCTCGGCCGGATGCCCCTCGAGCACTTCGATTCCGAGAGGCATTTCCGCCGTCCCGTGCTCGGATTGGAGCGCGGCGATGTGCTTGCGCGCCGCGGTCCGGAGCATCTCCCATTCGAGCGGATCCGTCGGCGTCGTCTCCGGTCTCTCATGCGAGGGTTCGACGGCGTTGAGCACCGTCAGCTCAGCATCGAATACCTTCGCCAGCGCCACCGCGTGAGGCACCACGCGATCACTCAAGGGCGATCGGTCTACGCATATACCCAAATGGTGGAAGGGCTGCTGCCGTCTCTGGTCTGTCGTTTCGCAGGCGTGATCCATGGATTACTTCCTCGTCGCGTCGATCGAACGGTGTTGTCCGCAGATCAGGTCAAGTTTTGCAGCCGTTTGAAACCGTCGCGGAGTTCACCCATGAGCTTCTCAGCAACGTCGCCTAGCTCACCCGCAGTGAGTTGAAGGCCTTCCTTGGTGTCTTCGAGGGCTTCCTCCGCCGCCTCGCCGACATCGGCGGCGGTGTCGCTAGACAACCGCGCGAGTTGTTTCAGCGCTCTCTCCGCCTCTGTCCACTTATCGTCGAGCTCGGTCCAGGCGTCTTCGGCGTCCTTCTTACCCAGATCGAGTTGCACCCTAAGCTCGTCTCGCTTTGTTTTTAGTTTCTCGTACTCCTGATGGAGTCGGTGGTTCAGATCAGACATGGTCAATCTCCTCGTGTGCTCGTTATTGACACTGGCACCTCGCGTTGCATCTCCCGCCGCGGCGCCCGTTGGTCCAGACAGGTTGGGGACTCAGGACAGCTCTTTAGTGTGCATTTCGCATGCCAACCGTGGCGGGCCGGGATCGCGACCGGCGCGTCATAGAGGTGGCAAATTCCGATGGGGTCTCGAACCCCAACTCGGGGTTCTTAGTCCCACTGAGTCGGACATCCCCTCCCTCGTCCGCAACCGAAACCGGATGCCATCGGCTGTGTCATGACGCAAAGGACTCAAAGTCCCATTGAAGGGGAGCTACGCCCTTCGGCATCGGAGTTGCACTTGCCGTGATAGGTCCCTGCGCCTTCTGTCATCAAGGGAACTAGAAAGGGGCGACCCATGACCACAATCCACAGCGACGAAGCCGCGCTCGAAAAACAGAAATGAAAGATGCTTCTCCCGATTCCGACCCTTCCCAGCCTGGGAGTGGGAAGGCCACAGGTTCTTCTGGCGAGGCTCCACCGCCAGACGACCGGAAGCGCGAGGCGTCGCCGCTGAGTGGGCGGGGCCTACGTTTTCCGTCGCCGAGTTGGAACAGTTGGAACATCGTGGTCGTCGCCTGGATGCTCTTCCTGGTGGGGCAGCTCTGGTACGGAAGTACCCAGGTCGCCGCGATTCCCTACAGCCAGTTCCTCGAGTATCAGCAGGATGGTCGAGTGAGTGATCTCGTCGTCAGCAGCGATCGAATCACGGGCACGATCGTAATTCCTGGGGAAGGCCAGCCGCAATACTTTCGCACGACGCGTGTCGACCCCGAGCTGGCCGACCGGCTGGCGAAGGACGGGCTCGAGTTTTCGGGTGCCGTGGAGAACACATGGCTCGATCGTGCATTTGGGTGGATGTTGCCCCTCGCGTTAATGCTCGCGATTTGGATGTTCGTAATGAGACGGTTCAGTCAGGGGGGAGGGCTGGGAGGTGGTCTCATGTCGGTGGGCAAAAGCAAGGCAAAGATATACGCAGAGGAGGACGTTAAGGTCAGCTTCGAAGATGTGGCCGGAGTCGACGAAGCGAAAGAGGAGCTGAAGGAGATCATCGGCTTCCTGCGCGAGCCGGAGCGCTACGGCCGCTTAGGCGCGCGCCTGCCGAAGGGGATCCTACTCGTCGGACCGCCGGGGACAGGAAAGACCCTGCTCGCGAGGGCTGTCGCCGGTGAGGCGGGCGTTCCATTCTTCTCCATTAGCGGCAGTGAGTTCGTGGAGATGTTCGTGGGAGTAGGCGCCGCCCGCGTTCGCGATCTGTTCGAGCAAGCGCGCGCGAAGGCGCCGTGCATCATCTTTATCGATGAGCTCGACGCGATGGGCCGCGCGCGGGGCATGGGTCCGATGGCGGGAGGCCATGACGAAAAAGAGCAGACGCTGAACCAACTCCTTTCCGAGCTCGACGGCTTCGACCCCAGCCACGGGGTCGTCCTGTTGGCGGCTACGAATCGGCCTGAGATTCTCGATGCGGCGTTGCTCCGTGCTGGCCGCTTCGATCGTCAAATCTTGGTCGACCGGCCGGACAAGCAAGCGCGCGTTGCAATCCTGCGGCTGCATCTGCGAAAGCTGAACCTAGCTCCAGACGCCAAGCCCGAGCCGATTGCCGCGCTCACCCCTGGCTTTACGGGTGCGGACCTCGCAAACCTGGTCAACGAGGCGGCCATCCTGGCGACGCGAAATGACGCGAAGCAGGTCAGCATGGAGGACTTCAACCTCGCGATGGAACGCATCGTGGCCGGCCTCGAGAAGAAGAACCGCTTGCTCAATCCGCACGAACGCAAGGTCACGGCCTACCATGAAATAGGGCACGCCTTGGTTGCGCGCGCACTGCCCGGGAGTGATCCGGTGATCAAGGTATCGATCATTCCCCGTGGAATCGCAGCACTCGGCTACACCATCCAGCGTCCGACCGAGGATCGTTTTCTGATGTCGAGTGGGGAGCTTCGAAGCAAGATGACCGTGCTGCTGGGGGGCCGAGCTGCGGAGTCGATCGTCTTCGAAGACGTTTCCACCGGTGCTTCAGACGATCTGGCCAAGGCCACGAACATCGCTCGTAGCATGGTCACGCGTTACGGGATGGATGAGAAACTCGGCATGGTGTCGCTCGAGAGCGAACGGTCCACATTTCTTCAGATGCCTGGCGAAAACATGGCGCCGCGACGGGACTTCTCCGAGCAGACGGCTCGCGAGGTGGATTGCGCGGTGCGGGACCTTGTGACGGGTGCGTTCGAACGCGCCGTTGCCATTCTCGAGGCCCATCAGGACGCGCTCTCAAGGACCGCGGAGCAGCTCCTCGAAAAAGAGACGCTCAGTGGGGACGAGCTACCGATGCTGGCCCCAGAACCAGAGATTCAACAGAAGCTTTCGTGACGTGGACCGACTAGGCGTGCGAGAACGAGACCCTCACTCGAACGCTTCGGCACGAGGCGTGGAACAACTCTGGCAGCTCGTAATCTACATCCGTGAAATTGCACGTTGACTGCAGAGACCTCAGTCTCGGGTGAACGCAACGCCGTTGGCATAGGAGTTAAGTAATGAATATCTCGTTTCATGGAGCTGATCGTGGTGTGACTGGGTCCTGTCATTTGGTCGAATGTGCGGGCGTCCGCATGCTCATCGATTGTGGCCTTTATCAGGGGGGGCACGAGATCGAGGAGGAGAATGCTCAGCCTTTTGGATTCGACCCCAAGAGCATCGACATTCTGCTGCTGACCCACGGACATCTGGATCATTGCGGCCGGATCCCACTGTTAGTGAGTCGGGGCTTCGAGGGCGAAATCATCTCGACGGGCGCGACTCGAGAGCTGGCCCGACTCGTGTTGCTGGACTCGGCGCATATCCAGGAGGAGGAGGGTGCACGCCGCGCACGGCGCGCCGCCCGCAAGAAGAAAAAGAAAGATCCGATCGGACCGCTCTATACGACGCTCGAAGCCCTCGACAGTTGTGACCGGTTTGGGCGCGCGGCCGAGTACGCGAAGCCGATCGATCTCGCGCCGGGCGTGCGTGCCACATTCCTTGATGCGGGCCACATCCTGGGATCGGCCAACGTCCTTCTCGAACTCGAAGAAGGGGGGCGTCGTCGCAGTGTGCTCTTCTCGGGTGACCTTGGGAGTGCGGGGCGCCCGATCCTTCGCGATCCGACGCCGCCGCCGGAGGTCGATGTTGTGGTCTTGGAGACGACCTATGGCGACCGGCTCCATCGGCCGCTGGGACCCTCGGTTGATGAACTCTATGAGGCGGTGACCGACACTTTCGAGCGCGGCGGTAACGTGATCATTCCGACCTTTGCTCTTGAACGAGCACAGGAGCTTCTCTTCTATCTACGTGAAGGGGTTGAACGCGGTCAGCTCCCTTCACCGACCGCTGTCTATTTGGATTCGCCGATGGCGATCTCGGCGACCCAGATCTTTCAGAGGCACCCGGAGTGCTACGACGCAGAGACGAGCGAACTATTTCGGAACGGGCAAGATCCGTTTCATGTTCCGGGACTGCGATTCGCGCGACAGGCCAGCGAGTCGATGGGCCTGAACAGCATCACCGGGGGCGCGATCATCATGGCGGGCTCCGGGATGTGTACGGGAGGTCGTGTCCGACATCATCTGCGCCACCATATCGGTCGAGCGGAAAGCAGCGTGATCTTCGTCGGCTTCGCCGTCGAAGGGACCCTTGCTCGCGACATCATCGACGGAGCGAAGATGATCTCGATCTATGGGGAGAAGATTCCGGTGCGAGCTCGCATTCATACGATAGGAGGCTTCTCAGCACACGCAGATCAAGCCGAGCTACTGGCATGGCACAAACAGGCCGCCCCGAAGACCACCTATCTGGTTCACGGCGAGGCGGGGGTCATGGCTCATTTTGCCGACCACCTGAAAGGCAATCAAGTCGAGATGCCGAAGCTTCATGACGAATTCGAGCTATGAGTTGCGTGGTCGGGGGAGGGCGGGAATAGATTGCGTGCGAGGCTCACCGAGTAAAGGGGGGTGGCGGATGACAACGGATGTATCGCCACTCACCGCGATCGTTGGTGGGGGCGTCCTGATGAGCGCGATTGCGCTCGTCGGGAGCGTGACGCTGCTCCTTCGGGAGGAGACGCTCGAACGAATCCTCCAGCCGCTTGTGGCGTTCGCGGCGGGGTCTCTGCTTGGCGGGGCATTCTTTCATATGCTGCCGGCGGCTGCCGAGAAAGGTCTCTCGTCTGAAACAATGGGGGTCGCCGTATTGCTCGGGTTCTCTCTTTTTCTGGCCCTCGAGCAATTCTTACATTGGCATCACTGCCATCGTATGTCGGCGGACTGCAAGGAACCGCTTACCTATCTGATTCTCATTGGCGACGGTTTGCATAATTTCCTCGGCGGACTTGGTGTGGCCGGCGTCATGTTGATCGATGTTCAATTGGGGATCGCCGCATGGCTGGCCGCCGCGGCCCACGAGATTCCACAAGAGCTTGGCGATTTCGGGGTGTTGATCCATGGGGGCTGGGAGCGGAACAAGGCGCTGCTCTTCAACCTGCTTTCGGGGCTGACCTTCCTCGTCGGTGGACTCGTGGCCTATGCCGCATCGGATACGTTCGACGTCACCGTGCTTGTCCCTTTTGCGGCCGGGAATTTCATCTACATCGGCGCGTCCGACCTCGTGCCCGAGGTCAACCGCCACCGAGATGCGAAAGTGAACTTCATTCATTTTTGTTCCTTCATTGCGGGCGTTGCGTTGCTTTGGGGGATTCGTGTCTTGTTCGGTGTCCAGGGATGAGTCGCTTAGGCAGATTCGCCCACCGGCTAGCGTCGAGGCGTATCTGGTTCGAGAATGGAAGCCGATCGAGTGTTAGTCGAAAAGAAGAGGAATATGTTTCGGCCGATCTATGGCACGACCTGCAGTTCGTTCACGCTTGTTTTCCTGGCGGCGATTCTCTCTTGTCGACCGCCGATGGAATCAGATTCGAACGGGAGCGCGGTCGAAACCGCGCAAACCGCCGTGAAGCGATTCAAGCAAGATCTGAAATTTGCGCTGATCGAGGGAATGGCAGAGGGGCCACAAGCGGCTGTCGATGCTTGCCGACTGAAGGCACCAGGGATCGCAGTTGCGCTCGACTCTGAGAATCTTCACATCGGGCGGACAAGTCATCGATTGCGAAACCCGGCGAATGCGCCGAAGGTATGGATGCTTTCCCTTCTTGAAACACTCCACGATGCAACGCCCGGGGATCCCCCGTTTCAAAGCGTGCGACTCGATTCAGAGTGGGTCGGATACGCCGAAGCGATTTACGTTGAGCCTCTCTGCCTTACATGTCACGGGACCGATCTCTCTCCAGCGGTGAGTGGGCGTCTCCGTTCCGGGTACCCCGACGATCAAGCGATAGATTATTCGGTTGGAGATTTCCGGGGAATTTTTTGGGCGGAAGTTCGCTCCGCGTCTTCCACGCCCCACCGAGCGCCTTGAAGAGAGCGATCACCGGCTCGTATTGGCTCTCCGACACGGTTTACGGCGAGCTGCTCCGCATCGACGGCATTCTGGAGAGCATCGCCCCGCTGGGGTCCGCCTGGAGCTTCGTCTGCCGCAACGCGTCCAGTTCCTCGAGGTGCTCCTGCTCGTCGCGCAGAATCTCTTGGACGGTCTGAAAGAGAATCACGTTGGTCATCGAAAGGCTCTCGAGAATCTCTCCGTAGGCTTGAACTGCGCCTTTCTCTTCGGCGATGTTGATGGAGAGGATTTCCTCGAGCGTCGATGCGGGCTTGAGGTCTTCAGTGCTCACTTCCATTGTGGGCGTCCCTCCCAATGCCAGAATTCGGGCGCGAAGTTTCTCCGCGTGAAGAATCTCGTCATTTCCGATTTCTCTGAGTCGGGCTGCCACAGTCTCGGAGTAGGGGCCGGAGCCGAATCGTCTACGCCGTTGCCTTGTTTGCAGATCGTCCGTATCGAAGTTTTGATGCGTACGAGTCATCTTAGTTCGCCCCGCCTAAGCGATTGGGCATCAAGTGCTCGCTCGAGGACCTCGTCATCAACGCCCTAATCCATTGCGACGTCTCGCAGCGACCGCCCCGAACTCCACGCCGCCCATCGCTGAAGGCAGCCACTGATTGCGAGGTCGATGACCCCTTCGCGGGGTGCAATGCCCCGTGAAGGGACTCGGAGGGGCGGGCGGCGGGTGCTGAATTGGGGGGCGTCCCCTCAGCAGCAGAGATCGCCGCGTACGTGCGGTAGCCCCCGCCTGGAAACCGAGACAGAGATTTCGGCACGTGTCCTGCATTGCATTGGGGAGTAAACCAATGCGTCGGCGCGATTCGATTTTGGATCCGGCGAATAAGGAGGGACAGACATGAACATTCTCTTGGTCGATTCAAATGCCCCAGTTCGGTCGGAAGTCGAGGCGAGACTGCAGGAGGCCGGCCTCAGGGTGCTGTCTTTTGCCGATGCCAAGTTCGCATTTCTCTATCTACTTAGTCACTTCGACGAAGTCGATGCTGTCGCCTTGAATTCAGATACCGAGAGGGGGTTGCTGCGCCGACTCGATGTGCTGGGGCCCGTTGCCGCGGTGACGTACTCCGGATCGGATCTTCAAGCGGGTGGGGAGATCTCAATGGCATTGATGCCTGCCGAAGAAAAGTCCAATGCCGCGACACTGGGGGCCGCGTAATACGCCGCTTCCTCGAAGGAGAAGCGTATATCACTCGGATACGTCGCGGTCATCGACGTGGGGTTGGGGTCAATAACCCAGGCCGAAATCCGCTTGTATCTGGAACATGGGCTGAGGGACGTGAACGCTCTTGGGGAATGGCATCGCCATTGCACTTCACGTGAGCACGCTCAAAGGAGAAAAACATGACTGAGATGATGAAGGCCGCTGTTGTGACCGAATTCGGAAAGCCTCTGGAGATTCAGGAGGTCCCAATTCCTGAGCCCGCTGCCGGGGAGATCTTGGTTCGTGTGCAAGCCAGCGGTGTCTGTCACACCGATCTCCACGCGGCCGAGGGCGACTGGCCCGCGAAGCCGAGTCCCCCCTTCATCCCTGGACATGAGATTGCGGGGGAAGTCGTCGCGCTCGGTTCCGGCGTGACGGCCCTCAGTTCGGGCGATCGGGTAGGGATCCCCTGGCTCTATAGCGCGTGTGGGCATTGCGAATACTGCATAACAGGCTGGGAAACGCTCTGCTCCGAACAACTGAATACGGGCTATTCCGTCAATGGCGGCTTCGCCGAGTATCTCGTGGCCCCGGCGGCATACGCGGCCATGATTCCAGATGGACTCGACGCCGCGGAAGTTGCCCCCATCCTGTGCGCAGGCGTCACGACGTACAAAGGTTTGAAGGAAACGGAGGTTAGGCCGGGTGAGTGGATCGTAATTTCGGGGATAGGCGGTCTCGGGCATGTGGCCGTTCAGTACGCGAAAGCGATGGGAATGCACATTTTGGCCGTCGACGTGGCGGACGAAAAGCTCGCGCTTGCGAAGCGGCTCGGCGCCGACCTCACCATGAACGCCCGCGATGAAAACCTTGCAGAGCGGGTACAGCAGGAAATCGGAGGTGCCCATGGTGCTCTCGTGACGGCGGTCTCGAATTCAGCGTTTCGATCGGGCGTCGATGCGCTCCGTCGGCGCGGGACCTGCGCGCTTGTCGGACTTCCGCCGGGTGAATTTCCGGTGTCGATCTTCGACGTCGTCCTGAAGCGGATTACGATTCGGGGTTCGATCGTCGGCACCCGCGCTGATCTCGCCGAGGCGTTGCGTTTCGCTGCGGACGGCCAAGTCAAGGTCACGTTCGCGCGTGAGCGACTCGAGGCCATCAACGACATCTTCGCTCGAATGCGCGCGGGCGCGATCGAGGGTCGAATCGTTCTGGACTTCCAATGACGGCGGCCGGTTTTGGATACCAAGCGTGTGGGTCTGGATCCTGCATTGAATAGGACGCAAGGAGGTTCGTGATGTCGAGCAATCAATTCATTCGATCGTTCTCCAACATCGGTTTGGACGACGTTGCTCTTGTTGGTGGAAAGAATGCGTCGCTAGGCGAGCTCTACCGAGAGCTCACACCGCTTGGCGTGCGTATTCCCAACGGGTTTGCTGTGACGGCAGCCGCCTATCGCTACGTGTTGGACGAGGCCAAGACCTGGGAGCCGCTTCGCAAGGCGCTTGCCGGGCTGGATCCCAGTGACACAGACGATTTGGCTGCCCGCGCGCGGCATGCCCGAGATATCGTGTACGGAGCCGGCCTGCCCGACGATCTGCGCGAGGAGGTTCTCGGCGCCTACGCCGAACTTGAATCCGAATATGGAACACCGCTCAGCGTCGCGGTCCGCAGTTCCGCGACGGCAGAGGATCTTCCCACTGCGAGCTTCGCGGGTCAGCACGATAGCTATCTGAATGTCGTCGGCGGGGAAGGGTTGCTGGAATCGTATCGGCGTTGCATGGCCAGCATTTTTACGGATCGAGCGATTCACTACCGGATCGATCAGGGCTTCGATCATTTCGAGATTGGACTCTCGGTCGGCATCATGAAAATGATTCGGTCCGACCTGGCCGCCAGTGGCGTCATTTTCACGTTGGACACGGAGAGCGGCTTCCGAGATGTCGTCCTTGTGACGGGCGCATACGGTCTGGGCGAGAACGTTGTACAGGGTGCCGTGAATCCCGACGAGTTCACGGTCTTCAAGCCCACCTTCGAGGCGGGGCATCGCGAGGTCTTGCGTCGAATGCTCGGTTCGAAAGAGATCCAGATGATCTATGCCGAGGATGGGGAAGCCGACCTGACGAAAAATATCGCTACGTCGGCAGAGGATCGCGCGCGCTTTTGCGTCTCGGATTCGGAGGTGATGACGCTCGCGGAGAACGCGATCGCCATTGAGAAACACTACAGCAAGCGAGCGGGTGCTCTGCGTCCGATGGATCTCGAATGGGCCAAGGATGGGCTCGACGGGGAACTCTATATCCTACAGGCTCGACCCGAGACGGTGGTGTCTCAAAAATCGACTGCCGTTCTCGAGCAGTACACAATGACCGGCACGGGGCCACTGCTCGTCACGGGTCGGGCAGTGGGGATGAAAGTCGCATCCGGTCGCGCACGAATCATTTCAGACTCGTCAAAGCTTTCCGAGTTTCAGCGCGGCGAGATTCTGGTCGCCGATTCGACCTCGCCCGATTGGGAACCCATCCTCGAGTCCGCGGCCGGAATCGTGACCAATCGAGGAGGGCGAACCTGTCATGCGGCCATTGTCGCCCGCGAACTGGGGATTCCGGCTGTCGTCGGTGCCACCGGGGCCACGGAGGAGATCCAGAATGGAGATGTCGTGACCGTCTCCTGTGAAAAGGGCGACACCGGTCGGGTCTACCAGGGCGACGTGCCTTTCTCGGTCGAGCGAACCGAGCTGGGATCACTCGCGCGTCCAGCCACGCAGGTCATGATCAATCTCGCGAATCCAGACCTCGCGTTTCGGACGAGTTTCCTGCCCAACGATGGTGTGGGGCTCGCGAGGATGGAGTTCATCATCAACCAAGCCATTGGCATCCACCCGATGGCGTTAGCCCATCCCGATCGCGTAAGCGATCTCGGCCAACGTGCCGAAATCATCGAACGCACAGCTGGATTCGATCGACCGGAGGATTTCTTCGTCGAGCGCCTTTCAGAAGGCATCGGGACGATCGCCGCCGCCTTTTATCCTAAGCCGGTGATCGTACGCCTCTCCGATTTTAAGACGAACGAATACGCGTCTTTGCTAGGCGGAAGTGATTTCGAGCCCCACGAGGAGAATCCGATGCTCGGATTTCGCGGTGCGTCTCGCTACGACCATCCAAGCTATGCCGATGGCTTTAGGCTTGAGTGCGCGGCGCTTCGGCGCGTGCGTGAGGAGATGGGGCTCACGAACATGAAGATCATGGTGCCTTTTTGTCGCCGAGTCGAAGAGGCCGTCCGGGTGATCGCCGCACTCGCCGAAAACGGACTGGTTCGAGGGCATGACGGGCTTGAGATCTATGTGATGTGCGAAATCCCGAATAACGTCATCCTGCTCGATTCGTTCGCAGAGCATTTTGACGGATTCTCGATTGGCTCGAATGACCTGACGCAACTTACTCTTGGGGTGGATCGAGATTCCGAGGTGGTTGCCTTCGATTTCGATGAACGAGATCCAGGGGTTCTGGAAATGATTCGGTTGGCGATTGAGGGCTGTCGCCGAAACGGACGGCATTCAGGAATCTGCGGCCAGGCTCCTTCCGACTACCCCGAGGTCACGAAGTTTTTGGTCGAACAGGGCATCGACTCGATCAGCTTGAGTCCGGATTCCGTCTTCGCCTCGACACGGCGCATCTTGGACATAGAGGCGCGGTTGGGTCGCGCTCCGCGGTGACGCCGAGCTAGTCGGGGTTAGCCGGGTGAGTCGGACTAGCCGGATTCGTTCGCCCTATCTCTCGAAGCCGGATCCGCACGGAAGGTTCGCGAGAGAACCTCTCGGTGGATGGGCTTACGGCGGTGATCGAGTCGATAGACCAGGGGGGTAGCCACCGGGACTTCGACGTGTTCGATCGTGTCGGGTGTGTGGCCATCGAGTAGATAGATCAGCGCGCGGAGCGAGTTGCCATGCGCGGCGATGATAACAGTCTGACCGCGTTCTAGAGAGCCCGCGATCTTGTTCGTCCAGTAGGGCAGTACACGTTTTAGCGTGTCCTCGAGTGATTCCGTGAGCGGTAGCTCATCCGGAGAAACACTCTGATAGGGGTTCGCCTTGCGTGGACTGCGTGGGTCATCAGGAGCAAGCGCGGGGGGCCGTTCGCTGAATCCCCGACGCCACCGATGAACCTGATCAGCACCGACACGGCCCGACACATCGGTCTTCGTTTCTCCCTGGAGCGCTCCGTAGTGTCGCTCATTGAGGAGCCAGGTCCGGTAGACGGGCAGCCACATTCGGTCCATCGATTCGAGAGCCAGCCAAAGGGTGCGAATCGCCCGCCGAAGATACGTGGTGTAAGCGATATCCGGCTTCAGGCCCGCCTCGCGGAGAAGCAGGCCTGCGTCGGACGCCTGTGCCTTGCCTTGGTCGGTGAGGTCGACATCCGTCCAGCCGGTGAATCGATTTTCTTTGTTCCAGAGGCTTTCACCATGGCGGAGCAGGATCAGCGTGCTCTGGGAGGTCATTGTCGAGTGTCCATATGCCAAATGAAAATGCAAGTTAGGTGCCACTCGCGATTCGGGTCGCCGCGTGCGCACGCAGGGTCCCTAATCGATGAGGCGTATCGCCGCGTGATGGGGTCGACGACCGCATGACTCTGTGAGGCGCTCCCTTTCCACGCACTAGAGCCCCCGTCCAGTTGGCCCGAATCCTGCTTTCTAATGGAGGAACTGGCACAAGGATGTTGCACCCGGGCTGGACCCGGAACTCGCGCGTCGTGCCGTGAAGGGATTGCTCACATGACTGTTCGTATCGGAATCAATGGGTTCGGCCGGATCGGGCGTCTCGTGCTTCGCGCCGCGCGCGGGACAGACGTTCAGGTCGTGGGCATCAACGACGTCACGGATGCGCGCGTGCTGGCCCATCTTCTTGAGTGGGATTCCGTACACGGCCGATTTTCCGGCACGGTCGAGGCAGACGGCGATTCAATTGTCGTGGATGGTATCAAGATCCCCGTGAATCAAGTGGCCAACCCGGCGCAACTGCCATGGCGTGAGCTCGATGTCGAAATCGTTGTCGAGGCCACCGGGAAATTTCGGGATCTCCATCATGCCGCTCGCCATCTCCAGGCCGGTGCGAAACGCGTCCTCATTACTGCGCCCGGCAAGGAAGCGCACGCGACTCTGGTTCCCGGAGTCAATGCCGATACGTATGACCCCATTCATCATTTTATCGTTTCCGCCGGTTCGTGCACGACGAACTGCCTGGCGCCCACCGCCAAGGTGCTTCATGAGACGTTCGGAATCGAGCGTGGTTGGATGACAACCGTACACTCGTATACGAACGACCAGCATCTCCTCGATGAGCCTCATGGCGACCTTCGTCGAGCCCGGGCCGCTGCACTCTCCATTATTCCGACCACCACGGGAGCCGCCAAAGCAACGGGCATCGTGTTGCCCGAATTGGCCGGAAAGCTGGATGGCATCTCGATTCGCGTCCCGACGCCAAACGTTTCACTCGTGGATCTCGTCGTCCAGCTCAGTCGAATAGCGGATGCGGAGGCGATCAACGATGCGTTTCGCGTGGCTGCGGCGGGGCCAATGCACGGGATCATGAGCGTCTGCGATCAGGCACTTGTCTCGACGGATTTCTGTGGGGACTCCCATTCCTCGATCATCGATGCGGCCAGCACGCAGGTTCTGGATGGAGGCCTCGCCAAAGTGTTGGCCTGGTACGACAACGAATGGGCCTATGCGAATCGTGTTGCGGAGCTAGCCCAACTCATGCGGCACCAATAATAGGTGGGTCGGTCTCTGCAGATGAAGACCACCGGCCGAAGGGGCCAGAAGAAGAATCGATGCATCAAGTAACTGGGGTATTCAGTAGCGCCGCGGCCGCGGAGCAGGCTGTGCATGAACTCGTCCAAGATCACTTCAATCCGGACGATATCAGCCTCCTCGTGACGGATCAGAGGGGCACCCACGAAGAGGGCGTTGAACACGATACGGGCATTGCCGAGGGCGCTGTCGGCACCGCCGCCGTTGGCGGAATCCTCGGCGCGCTCGGGGCGACCCTTGTCGCTACCGGGATCATCGTTGCTCCAGGCATCGCGGTTTGGGCGACGGGTCCCTTGGTGGCGGCGCTCAAGGGCGCGCTCGCGGGAAGTGCCGCGGGGTCTGGATTCGGTTCCCTCGCCGGCCTCGGGTTTTGGGAAGATGAGGCTCACATCCATGCCGACGGTCTCAAGAGAGGCGGAGTTGTGGTGGCCGTTCCGGCCATTCAGCAACTCGAGCTCCCGGCCGACTCCTGGGCCGGACGCGTAACGGCTCCTGTGTCCGTCGAAGCCGCTTGCCAAGCCGCGATCGGAGGGGAGCGCGCGAATGCGGCGCTCTACGCGACACTGCTGGCGGCCGCGGAAGACTACCCAGACGTTGAAAGAACGTTCCGTCGGCTTCTGACAGCCTCTCAGGAAAATCACCTGCCGGCATTCGAACGTGGCTTGCAGCGGGAGCAGGGCGGCGGAGCCGGTCAGGGCGGGGGCTGTGGTGACGGACCGCGGCGTCGCCGACGCCGTCGGGGCGGAAATGGAGTGCGAACAGCAATAGAGGAGAGATGACGGTGCGACGAACAGAAATACTTGGCGGCTTGATTCGGACTAGCGTGGCTCTGTTGGCAATCGCGTTGACCGCTGCCGCGCCGGTGCGTGCAGAGGGAAACACTTCAGAGATCTCAATCGGAGAGAGACTGTATTCGCAAAAATGCAGTTTGTGTGACGGGTCCGATGCGAAAGGCCGGACCGAGGTGGCTGCTCTTCTCAAGATTGACACTCCGGATCTCACGCGAATCGCCGCGCGGCGTAAGGGCTGGTTCCCCGAAATTTTGGTGCGGGAAATTGTGGATGGGCGCTTTGCCATTCACGGCCCGCGTGCCATGCCGATCTGGGGCCTCACGATGAGTCAAGAGGAGATGATCGCGATCACGGAGTATCTCTTTGGACTTCAAGATCCGCTGCCTTAAGCGTGGGAATGCATTGACCTCTCTCTCGCTGTCCACGCGGGGACGCGCGAGGCTTCGGAGTTTCGGGGTCGACGACCTCAAAAAGAGGCTAGGGGTCCCGACCGATCTCGGCCTCCTGCCTTCGAATCGCATAGCCGTCGCTTTCGCTCTGGCACGTTCTGTGCATTTTGTAATTTCCAGGATGTGATGTGCAGATCGGGTCCTGCGAAGGAAGGGGAGGGGCACCAACGCAGTTCGTCACCCTACACGCACGACGTTTTTTTCTCACCAGAGAAGGAGAACGCAAATGGCCGAGACCAATAACGAACGACTTAAGCAAGCGAAGGAGAAGTTGGCTCGGCAACACGGCCCGCTTCTGGGTGCGCTCAGAGGCTTGGAGTCTATGCTCGAATCCCACGCGCCCGCACAGGGCGATCTCGAGCGCAGACTCAACCGAGTCGCGGAGACACTTGAGACCCATATCAAAGAAGAAGAGGCCGGGGATCTCTTTGGCTGGATTCACGCAACCTTTGGCGAAGTCAAGGAGCAGTTGGATGCACTGCGGGACGAACATCTATCCTCGGTGGAGACCCTCCGCCAACTGGCGGTTGAAACGCGAGGTGCAGGGCCTGTTCTGACGAGCAGCGACCTGTCCGTCAGAATCCGGTCGGTGGTCGCCGATATTCGTCAGCATGAGGCGCGAGAGTCGGCTGTGGTCGAGATGATTTCAACCACATGAAACGGATGCATCAGCAACATGTCATGCGAACGGCGATGGTCTCGTGGCGAGATAGCCAAAGGGAAAAGAAATGGCGAATGACAGGAAGGCTTATCTCGTAGGCGGTGGCATCGGATCTTTGGCCGCGGCGGCATTCATGATCCGTGACGGCGGCATGGCGGGGGGAAAGATCACGATCTTTGAGGCTTCGCCCAGCTGGGGCGGAAGTCTCGACGCCGCGGGAAATGTGCAGGATGGCTATTCCATGCGTGGCGGCCGGATGCTGACGACCGACAACTACGAATGCTTTTGGGATTTGTTCAAGACAGTTCCCTCGCTCACTCACCCCGATAAGACGGTCCATGACGAAGTTGTCGAGTTCAACGAGCGAATGAGGTCCCATTCCAAGGCCCGGCTGGTGGATCGTAACCGCGCCATCGTCGATGTGACGTCGATGGGCTTTACGATGAAGGACCGATTAGAACTGCTCAAACTCACCCAGGCAAGCGAAGAAATACTCGGAACTAGCATCATCACCGACTGGCTGTCACCTGGTTTTTTCACCAATAACTTTTGGTACATGTGGCAGACGACCTTCGCCTTCGAACCCTGGCACAGCGCCGTTGAGTTCAAGCGCTATCTGCATCGGTTCATGAAGGAATTCTCGCGGATCGAGACTCTTGCAGGTGTCAAACGCACTGTTTACAACCAGTATGACTCGATTGTCAGTCCGTTGATGAAGTGGTTGGAGGGGCACGGCGTACAATTCCAGAATGGCAGCACGGTCGTCGATATCGAACTTGCGCCCGACGCCCAAAAACATACGGTTGTGGGCATCAAGTTTCGCCAGACCGGCGTGGAAAAGAACGTTGCGGTCGGCGCAGACGATCTGGTCTTTTTCCAGAACGCATCGATGACCGATGCGTCGAGCCTCGGCTCCATGACCCGCGCGCCCAAGCATCTGACCAAGGCCGATAGCGGTGGCTGGGCGCTCTGGGAGAAACTGGCTGAAGGTCGTCCAGAATTCGGCAACCCGGCGGTTTTCAATTCCAGCATCCCAGAATCCTACTGGCACTCGTTTACAGCGACGCTCAAGGACACATCGTTCTTTGATCAGATGGAGGCATTCACCGGCAACGAGGCCGGCACGGGCGGTCTGGTGACCTTCAAGGACTCCAATTGGCTGATGTCGGTTGTGCTTTACCACCAACCGCATTTTATCGGCCAGCCAGCCGGCGTGCAGGTCCTATGGGGGTATGCCTTGTATCCGAATCGGATCGGCGACTTCGTGGCGAAACCGATGTCGGAATGCACCGGCGAAGAAATTCTCCGCGAGCTCTGCGGCCATCTCGGCTTCGACATGGATGAGACCTTCGCCGCGGCTAACTGCATTCCATGTCGGATGCCGTACATCACCAGCATGTTTATGCCGCGCGCAGTGGCTGACCGGCCGCTTCCAGTGCCGAAGAATTCCAAGAACCTCGCCTTTGTCAGCCAGTTCGTCGAAATCCCCGAAGACGTCGTCTTCACTGTGGAATATTCGGTACGGGCCGCTCAGATGGCTGTCTATGAACTGCTCGAGATTGACCGCGCGATTCCCGAAGTTTCGCACCACGACAAATCGCTCAATGTAAACTTTGACGCGATTATCAAGGCTTTTAAGTAGGGAAGGGCGCGAACCTCATCTTGCGCCTAACCACGAAGTGACGCGCGCATGCAGGAACTCAGACCCCAGCTTGAGGTCAAGGGCCCCATACCCGACGTTGGATCGCCCGCAATCGAGCGACGGGGTGGCTAAACGTTCGCGAGGAACTGGCAAGAGAGCTGCAGTAGAGAAACGGAGTGTTGGCAGCTTGGAGTTGCTGCCGCGTGGCAACGGGATTCGTGATGACGGCAGATCGTGTATCTGGGTTGGCCCTGTCGCTCGATGTCTTTGGATCACTTTCGACCGCGTTCAGAAGTACACACCCGCCCCTTGATCTCGGGTGCAACGCGGCCCGGTCGCCCTTGAGGAAGGGAAGTTGGATTCTGCGTCGCGACCTTCGGATGTTTGAAAGGGAGGCCGAGCGGGGAATCGGGCACGTTCTTGCATTTCGGCGAGCGGTCAAAGCGTGGGTTAACTCATAGAAAAGGGGAGAATCGTGAACAAAGAAGTCGTTTCCTTTGGAAGCATGCGCGCAGATCATCGGCACTGGAATGCAAGTGAGCTGCGGTGGCAGGCGGATATCAACGAGTGGCAGAAAGATCATGAACAGGCGCAGTCCCAGCTATCCGAGTTGCAACGACTGGTTCAGCTGCATGGAGAGGCCCTGCAGTCCCATGCCAAGGCAATCGAGCAGTGCCAACAAGACCAGAGTGAGCACGATCGCGCGATGTCAGGGTATGGAACAGGAGAAAACGACGAACGTCACGAGGAGGTCCTGGCCGGAAAGCATCTCGCGCAAGCCAAACAGCTTGAGCTCCAGAGCGAAGCGCACGAGCGAATCAAGAAGCATCATTACACAGTGATCGCGGGATTGGGCATGCTTAGATCTGCGATTGACATGCCCGTTTAGACCTATTCAGAGCTATTCAGACCGAATCCGACCGGTTCAGCTAGATCGCAAGGATCGAGCAAAGATAAGAATTGAAACCCGTGCCAAGAGAGGCGAGCCGTGCCGCAATCTAATTCCATCCCGATCGCATCCGAAATCATGAGCCAGCGAGTGCATACGGTTTCCTCTAACGACGAGATCGCAGAAGCGATTCGACAGCTGCTGAGAAAGGGGCACTCCGGGGCTCCGGTGGTAGATGGATCGGGCAGACTGGTCGGTGTGTTGTCTGAGTATGATTGCATCGCGGTCCTCGCCCAGGCGGCGGCGGAGAGGTGGCCACTGGGGAAGGTGTCCGAGCATATGACGAAGGAGGTGGAGACGGTCTCGCCGACCGAGGATGTCTTTGCACTCTCGACGCGATTCAGCCGCGGGCGGCATCGCCGGCTGCTCGTCGTTGAAGGCGATCGACTACTCGGTTTGATCAGTCGCCGGGACCTGTTGCGCGCGCTCGAAGCTCTAGAGGCTCGGACAGAGCATCGACATTCGGATTCGACTTATGAGGCGATTGAGAAGCGTCACATTAAGCTCGATTGAACAAGCCGATTCGAGGTCCAGGTGCGAGAGCTGCAAACAGCACCCGGTCCAATTCTAAAGTCTCGATGACCTCAATTCGCGGTCGAGAACCTCGGATTCATCCCTCGCTTAGTCTTGCTGCCGAACGAGAGAATCTCCTAGAATATCACGGTGCTCTTTGATCTACTCAACGCTGTCCTCGGTACATTTATAGCATTGCTGCCGATTGCCAATCCATTCAGCACGGCGGCGGTCTTCGTCTCCATTACCCAGCGGTTCACGGAGGCCGAGGCACAGGACCAGGCGCGGCGGGCCTGCCTCTACATGGCCGCTGTTCTCCTCGTCTTCTTGTTCGCCGGCGCCTTGATCATGGAATTCTTCGGCATCTCGATTTCAGCACTGCGAATCGCAGGTGGACTGATCGTTGCACGCGTAGGCTTTGGAATGCTGAATCCGGAGCCTGAAGAGGACGTCGGTGATACTCAGAAGGAACAAGCCCTTCGTATGACGGATGTGGCCTTTACACCGATTGCGATGCCGATGCTAAGCGGACCGGGTTCGATCGCCGTCACGATCGGCATGGCGGCGGGCACCGAGAGTCCCTGGGAATATCTCGCAATCGCGCTCGGGATCGTGCTCGTCGCCGTCGTATCCTGGCTCGTGCTTCGCAGTGCGCGACGCATCGTCGCAATGCTAGGCCACACAGGCATGGTCGCGCTGGTGCGCGTCATGGGATTCCTTCTCGTCTGCGTGGGCGTCCAGTTTATCGGCCTGGGTCTACTCACGGCGCTGACGGAGCCCGGAGTCCTGGGCGCTTTCGTCGCAGGGTTTGAGGCGCTCCGGCCTGCGAATTAGCGGCGTCCTGCACTCAGCGCTCACGCTGCCGCAACGCTTGCGCGGAAACGGGCGAGTGCAATTCCGAAGAACGTCGCGGCGATTAATGCCACCGCGACGAAGTCAATCCACACGGCCTCGAGCCCGGCCCCTCGAAACAGGATCGCCTGTGAGATGTTCACGAAATGTGTCGTGGGCGAAAAGAACATGATCGTTTGAATCGCAGTCGGCATCGAGTCGAGCGGCGTGGTGCCGCCCGAGAGAATGTTCATGGGAACGACGACCAGCATCATCAACAAACCAAACTGAGGCATCGAACGAACGAGTGTTGCAAGCGTGACACCGAGAGAAGTCATGGCGACGATGTTAAGGGCAGCTCCCATCAGAAAGAGGGCGGGCGAGCCTTGCAGGGGCGCGCCGAGGAGTCCGCGGATCACGAGTCCAGTCGAAATCGCTGTGGCTGTCAAAACGACCAGACTGTTAGCAGCGATCTTGCCGATCATGATCTCCGAAGCGCGAAGAGGCATCACTAGCAGATGTTCGAGCGTGCCGTGCTCTCGCTCGCGAATGACTGCCGCGCCCGTCAAGATGACCGACAGCATCGTAATCACCATGGTCAAGCCATTGATGCCCATGAACCATGAATCGATCAGATTGGGATTAAACTGCATTCGAGTGACGATCCGAACAGGCGGCTCGAACGCTTGGCTCGATCCGCTCACGAACTCGATTGCCTCGTCGAGCAGGATGGAGCTGACGTAACCCGCTCCGATTCCGGCCTGAGACATTGCAGTCGCGTCGATGTTGAGCTGTAGAGTCGGCGTCCTGCCCGCGACGATATCCGCCTGAAAATCGGGTGGGATATCCAGAATGAACGTATAGACCCCCCGATTCATCGAGTCCGCGATTTGGCTCGCGCCGATCTCGACCGGTTCTAGGAAGTAGGGCGGAGTGAGAGAATCGCTTAGGCGACGCGACAGCGTGGAATGGTCCTCGTCGACGATTGCGATCGAGGCATTTTTCAACTCGAGTGATGTGCCGATGCCCATGATGTAGACCATGCCGGTGAAGGCGTAGACGAGAAACGTCAGCATCACGGGGTCGCGGCGAAAACTCACGAGTTCTTTTCGCATTAGGCGATAGACGTGCTTGAGCCCGGTCACGCCTACTTCTCCTGTTTTTTAAGAAAGGCTGCACTCGCAGCCCAGTAAATCAAAATGAAGCCCACGAGGATCAGATGGTTCGGATAGAGCTCAGTGAAGCCGAGTCCTTTCGTAAACGTGCCCACCGTCGTCTTCAGGAAATACATGGAGGGGTAGATGTGGCCCATGACGAAGCTTCCGCCGGTGAGGGACGAGACAGGGACAAGGAGACCACTGAAGTTGATCGACGGTGTCATTGTCAAGACGGTGGTGACGACCAAGGCAGCGACCTGAGAGCGCACGAAGGATGAAACGAGCAGTCCGAATCCCGTCGTTGCGACGGTATAGAGAAGGGCGGCCGAGAGAAGGGCGGGAAGGCTCCCCTTGAGTGGGATCCCGAAGAGTGTGGTTGCGAGGCCGATGAGTCCAAGGAAGCTCACTAGACCAAGTGCGGCATAGGGAAGCTGCTTACCCAGCAGGAATTCGATGCGGGTTGTGGGCGTCGCGTAGAAATTCGTGATCGACCCCAATTCCTTCTCGCGCACGACGCCCAGCGCGGTGAGGATCGCGGGAATCAGAATCATCAGCACCGCGAGAATCCCGGGCACGATTGCGTAGGTGCTACGGAACTCCTGGTTGTATTTGAAGCGCGTCGCGATCTTAAACGGGTAGGACGGGAGGTCGATGATTCCGAGATCGTCGAGTTCACCCAGATAGCGCTCGTGAATGCCCTTGGCATAGCCGCGGATCGTCTCACCTCGAAAGGGGAGAGCGCCGTCGATCCGAAACGCAATCTGCGGTTTTCGGCCGCGTTTTAGATCCCGGGCGAAATGCGGCGGAATCTCGACTCCGAGTTTGATCCGTTCAAGTTGGAGTTGGTGTTCGTGCTCAAGGAGGGAATGCACAGGGGGCGCGCGATCGAAGTAGCGCGAACCCTCGAAATTCTCGAGGTATTGTCGGCTCTGCGGGGTCTGGTCCTGGTCGAGCGCGGAGTAGGAAATGTCCTCGATGTCGAGCGAGATGCCGAATCCCAGGACGACCATGAGCAGCATAGGACCGAGCAGAGCAAATCCGAGACGAATCGGATCGCGTCTTAGTTCAAGTGACTCTCGAGCAGCGTAAGCAAGCAACCGGCCGACTCGAAATCCCGATGTTGCGATGGCTCCCGACAGGCTCCGCTTGCGAAGAGGCCCGTCCACCTGCTCGCTGCCATCGGTTTTGGAAGCGCTTGCTTCCATGAGAATCGAAACGAATGCGTCTTCGAGGCTCGCCGCCTGATGAGCCTCGACGAGATCGTTAGGTCGTTGACAGTCTAGAATCCGACCCGCGTGCATGAGTGCGATTCGGTCGCAACGTGCGGCCTCGTTCATGAAGTGTGTCGAGATGAAGATCGTGACGAATTGCTGGCGTGAGAGCTCTGAAAGAAGCTCCCAAAAACCGTCTCGTTCGATTGGGTCGACGCCGGATGTGGGCTCATCGAGAATCAAGACTTCGGGGTCGTGAATGACGGCGACAGCCAAAGAAAGACGCTGACGAATGCCGAGGGGTAGGCCGGCGGCCACGGCCGATTCATAGTCCTGAAGTCGAAATCTCGTTGTTAGGGCATCGATACGGTCTTGTAGCTTCGCGGGCGGCAGATCAAAAAGTCGTGCATGAAGCTCCAGGTTCTGGCGAACCGTGAGCTCGCCATAGAGAGAGAACGATTGCGACATGTATCCGACCCGTCGACGCGTCGCGAGATCATGCGCGTTCACGGGATTGCCAAACAGGAGAGCCTCTCCCTTGCTTGCAGGCAGAAGACCCGTCAGCATCTTCATCGTCGTCGTCTTGCCACAGCCGTTCGACCCAATGAAGCCGAAGATCTCACCGCGTTCGATCCGGATGCTGACATCATCGACCGCAGTAAAGTCCCCGAAAGATTTGGTGAGGCCGCGGGTTTCGATCGCGGGCATCCCGTCTTGGGACTGAAATGGGGGAATCGATAACTCGTGATGACCTCGCCGCTTTTCCTCTGGGAGGAGGGAGACGTACGCCTCTTCGAGCGTGTTCGTCCCAGTCTGCGATCGGAGATCGTCGGGGGCACCCTTGGCGATGATTCGTCCCTCGTCGACCATCGCAAGCCAGCTGAAGCGTTCGGCTTCCTCCATATAGGCAGTCGCGACGAGTACGCTCATCTTGGAGGACCGCTCGCGGATTCGATCGATCAGATCCCAAAACTGTCGTCGCGATAGCGGGTCCACACCCGTCGTCGGTTCGTCGAGGATCAGGAGCTCGGGATCGTGAATGAGCGCGCAGCAGAGGCCGAGTTTCTGCTTCATACCGCCCGAGAGTTTCGCGGCGGGGCGCTCGGAGAAGGTCTCGAGACCCGTCGCTTCGAGCAACTCGACAATGCGCTCAGACCGCTCTGCTTTCGACTGCCCGAAGAGCCTTGCGAAAAAGTCGATGTTCTCTCGAACCGAGAGGGTCGGATAGAGATTTCCGCCGAGCCCTTGCGGCATGTACGCGATTCGTGGGCAGAGGGTGCGGCGATCGCTTGCCGATCGGAGGTCGGCATCAAGCACTCGAAGATCGCCCGTTTGAAGCTGGCGAACGCCTGCTATGAGCGAGAGCAGAGTCGATTTGCCGACGCCATCAGGGCCGATTAGGCCAGCCATGCAGCCGGCTGGAATAGAAAGTGAAATGCCATCGAGCGCGCAGACTTTTCCGTAGGCATGCGCGAGGTCGCGTATCGTGGCCACCGCAGGAGGCAGCTCGTCGTTCATGGGAGGGTTTCAGGCCAGCTTGCCTGGGCGTCGAGCCGGATATAAGCGAGACCACGCATACCCGGCTTGATCAACGGGGCGACGGGCTCGGGTAGCTGAACCTTGATTTTGAAGACCAGCTTCTCCCGCTCGCTTGCGGTCTCAACCTGTTTGGGGGTGAATTGTGCTTCTGGTGCCACGTACGAGACCGAGGCAGGCCAGAGCTTATTATCGAAGCCGTCGAGCCGAATGCGGGCGTCGGCGCCGATCACGACCTGCGCCGCTTGCTGTTCGGGAAGGAAGATGGTCATGTACGCGTCTCCCTGTTCGACTATTGTCAGGACCTTTCCGCCCGCCCCTAACACTTCACCCGGTTCTGCGAGGCGATAGAGCACGCGGCCGGGCCGAGGGGCAACGAGCGTTGCGTCCTTGATGTCGATGTTCAGTCGATGGATGCGTGCCGCAGCGACTTCGATCGTTTGCTCGGCCTGCCTGAGCCGACGCCTTACTTGTTCGACGGAAGCATCGGCTGTCTCGAGCTCCGTCCGGCGACGGTCGAGATTTTCTTCTGAGCCGACCTCAGCCTTTAGGAGCTGATGGGCACGTCCAAACTCTTTCAGTGCGAGGCGCCGCAGACTGTCCTGCCGGTTGAAGCCAGCCGCGGTGGCCGCATGGGCCTCGATCGTCTGCTGGAGTGCCGCCTTCGCCTCGTCGAGTTGTGCATCGAGGGATTGTACGTCGATTCGCGCGAGGACCTGTTCTGCCGCGACGAGCTCGCCTTCCTCGGCGAGGACTGCGTCCACCCGTCCGGCAAACTTGGTCGCGATATCGATTTCAGTCGCTTCAATCCGCCCATTGCCAGAGACGAATCCGACAAGAGGAGGAACACGGAGAAAGGTCCACCATAAGACGGTCGCAGCGGCCACAACGATCGTGCAAACGAGTGCGAGGAGAGCGATTCGCGGACGCGTCCAGCGATCGTTCAGTTCCGCCTGCGCGGAAGTCGGCGGAGTCGACTCCGCACTTGCTTCGGGTGCACTCGGCAGACGAGCGACGTTGGCCGGCGGCATGTCTTTTTTGGATTCACTCATGCTCGGTGGGCCTTTCGAAGGCGCGACTCGCCCGGAGCAGATCGCCACGGCCCGCTCGGTTTCTGGAGAAGAGTTGCACGCTGTATGCCAAATGGATTCGCCTCATGAGTCATGAACGCCTAATCGACGCGCGCGCCATGCGTCATGGCCCAAACGGGCCGGTGACCCGTTGAGGGGGCAATTACGAAAACTGCGGAGTCGAGTTTTGAGCGCGTCCATTGGGGTTCTCGACCTCAATTGCTGGTGCGATGTCTCAAGCGAAGCTCGACGATTCCTTCCTCAAAGCTTCGGACGTCATACCCAAGCCCCGCGAGAGGGTTGGCGCGCGGGTTGCAGTGCTGAGTATGAGATCACCGTGAAGTGGGGGCAATCAATGGGAACAGGCATTCACTTTGGGGGCAATTGCTTTGAGTGTCACGTGAAGGCCAATCCGGGCCGGGACATGGTCTGTGAACAGGGTCACGGCAGCGATCCTATGCCACTAACGCCTGCGATGATAAAGACGATCCAAAACACCGATTTGCGTTGTGAGCCTATTCAGTCGCCCGCAGAACAAGTTCAAGCGCTAGAGCAGAGCGGCACCTTAGAGGAGCCTGGAAATGACGCAGACAGACAAAACGAACCGGCAGTTGGTTCTGGCCGAACGCCCAAAGGGCGAACCCACGAAAGACACTCTGACCCTGATCGAGGGCGCGATCCCCGCGGCTGGCGATAATCAGGTGCTGCTGCGGACTGAGTATCTTTCGCTCGACCCCTATATGCGAGGTCGGATGGGCGATGCGCTCGCCTATGCCGCCCCGGTTGGGATCGGTGAGGTGATGGTCGGCGGCAGGGTCGCGCAGGTCGTGGATTCGAATATCGATGGTTTTGCGCAGGGCGACTACGTGCTCAGCTTCAATGGCTGGCAGGGCTATGCACTGTCGGGGGCAAGGTGCAGGACGGGGTACTCCCGCTATTGAACCCCAACGCTCGGGTGCCCGTTTGCGGGCTGGTCTCGCAATACAACGCGATCGAACTGCCTGCGGGACCGGATCGGATGAACTGGCTCATGGGCCAAATTTTGCGCAACAAAATCAGGATGCAGGGGTTCATCATCTTTGATGACTTCCGCCACATCTATCCGGAATTTGCCGAAGAAATGGGCGACTGGGTCAAAAACGACAAGATCAAGTACCGCGAAGAGATCATAGATGGGCTGGGAAATGCGCCCCAAGCATTCATCGGTCTTCTTAACGGTGAAAACTTCGGCAAGTGCGTGATCCGCGTTGGCCAAAAGAAAAACCCAAAGGAAGACACATGAAAATCTTGATGGTACTGACGTCGCACGACCAAATGGGCGATACCGGCAAGAAGACCGGCTTCTGGCTGGACGAGTTTGCCGCTCCCTACTACGTCTTCAAGGATGCGGGCGCGGACATTACGTTGGCCTCGCCCAAGGGCGGTCAACCGCCGCTCGACCCGTCCAGCGATGCCGACGAAGCCCAGACCGACGACACGCGCCGGTTTAAAGATGACGAGGCGGCGCAAGAGCACCTTGCGAGCACCCGGACGCTATCCGGGATGACGGCGGAGGGTTTCGACGCGATCTTCTATCCGGGCGGGCACGGACCCTTGTGGGATCTGAGCGAAGACGCCGACAGCAAGCGCCTGATTGAGGCGTTTGCCGCCGCAAAACTTCCGGTCGGTGCCGTCTGTCACGCCCCCGCCGTTTTCCGTCACACGCTCGGCACGGACGGCAAGCCGCTCGTTTCGGGCCGTCGCGTCACCGGTTTTACCAATACCGAAGAAGAGGCCGTGGGCTTGACCAAAATCGTGCCCTTTCTCGTCGAAGACATGCTGAAGGCCAATGGCGGCAGCTACGAAAAAGGCCCTGACTGGTCCAGCTTCGTGTTGTGCGACGGCAAGCTTGTGACCGGCCAGAACCCGGCCTCGTCCGCAGAGGCGGCAAAACAGATCCTGGCATTGCTGAAATAGTTTCGAACTGCAGGGCTGAACGGTTACAGCGCATGACAATCTGGGAGCAGGAGGACTTATGGAGAACTCGATGATTCGGAATTGTACGGTTGCTGTGCTATTCGCCGCTCATGTCATCGCCTCCTCGGTCGCCGCGGGACAAGGATGCCCGGATCAGCCTGCAGTCGATCCTTCGCCCGTGCCCGCACCCGGGGGCCCGTTCGATGACTGCGGCCTTCAGTATTCCGACGCTATGCGGTCGCCCTCGCCAACGAGGTTGCCACACGCCTATCTCGGTCTTGAAGGACTAACGCTTTGTATCCTGCCGTTCTCGGCACAGACGTGGCAATTCCCGAACCTGCCGACGATCGAGATCGGGGACTCGAACACGGAGATCCACAACAGCGCCCAGTTCCCGGGCGACGTGGTGTTCACAGGGCATCACATCAAGTGGATCAGCGATATTGGCTTCGGGTCAGTTGAGGGGGAGTATATCTGTGCACCCGGTGCAGATCAGATCGAGGTCGACGGCGAATGTCTCTGTCCTGTCCCAGAGCCCTCGTTTTCGTTGGGGGTGGGGGTGCCAGCATTCGGGCTCGCTTGGATATGGACAAGCCGCAGGAGGGCGGCTGGCATTGGCCCGGGGCATCTGAGTGCCGCCGAGGGTTGACGCGGGGGTTGCCTCGCTGAGTAAGAGATCGCCGCGAAGTGGGGCAATTACTGGGTATAGACATTGCTCGTTGTATCGATATCGAAAGCATGGGAGTGTTAGCCGTGACGATTGATCCGAGAGCGGGCACACCGGCTCAGCAATGTGATCTCGTGGATGTCCCCTCGCTGATTCGGGCGTACTACACGGGAAAGCCTGATCCGGCGATCAAGGAGCACGGCGTTTCTTTTGGAACGTCCGGACACCGGGGTTCGTCGCTTCGACACAGTTTCAATGAATGTCATCTGCTTGCGATTACTGAGGCGATCGTCAGGTACCGAAGCCGTGTGGGCACGACCGGCCCGCTCTTTCTCGGGGCGGATTCCCATGCTCTTTCCGAACCCGCCAAGGCAACTGTTCTTGAGGTGCTGGCCGGACACGGTATCGATGTCTTCGTGGACTCAGCAGATCGGTATACGCCCACGCCGGCGGTGTCGCTCGCGATTCTGGACGCCAATCGGGCTCGCGGGGCGAATCCGGCCGACGGGATTGTGATCACGCCGTCGCATAATCCGCCCGAGGATGGCGGCATCAAGTACAACCCGCCCAGTGGCGGGCCCGCCTCGAGCGAGGTCACGACGTGGATCGAGCAGGAGGCGAATGGCTTACTCGCGTCGGGCAATCGTGACGTCCGCCGAATCCCGTTCGAACGCGCGCGGCGATTGCCGACGGTTCATTTCTACGACTATGTCCGGGCCTACGTCGATACGCTGCCGCAAGTGCTCGACATCGATGTATTGAGTGGGTCGGGGCTTCATCTGGCGGTCGATCCGCTTGGAGGAGCTGCGCTCCCGTATTGGGAACCCATCGCCGAATCGCTTGGGCTCGATCTGACAATTGTCTCCGATGCGGTCGATCCGCGGTTCTCGTTTATGACGCTTGACTGGGACGGTCGGATCCGGATGGACTGTTCATCTCCTTATGCGATGGCGGGCGTTACGCGCCTGCGAGATGGATTCGATCTCGTGTTCTCGAATGACACCGACGGGGATCGGCACGGCATCGTGGCACGCGCGGCCGGGCTACTTCCGCCTAACGATTTCCTAGCGCTCGCGGCAAGGCATCTGTTCGCACATCGTCCGCAATGGTCGCGGACCGTCGGGATCGGAAAGACGATCGTAACCACCGGACTCCTCGACCGAATAGCGCATGCCCTCGGGCGTCCGCTGTTCGAGGTGCCGGTCGGTTTCAAATGGTTCGTGAACTCTCTGCTTGACGGCACGTGCGGATTGGTCGGAGAGGAAAGCGCCGGTGCTTCGTTTCTGCGACATGACGGCACGGTATGGACGACCGACAAGGATGGCATTTTGCTGAACCTTCTATCTGCTGAGATAGTGGGACGAGGGGGCAAGGAGCTTGGCGACACCTATCGGGAATTGACCGAAGAGCTCGGTGAGCCGCACTTCGCGCGAATCGACGTGCGGGCGTCGAGCGAAACGTGTGCTCGATTGCGCTCCGTTCGCGAAACGGATGTAAACGTCAAGGAGTTGGGGGGAGAGAAGGTGGTCCAGATCCTCACCTGCGCCCCGGGAAACGCAGCGGCGATCGGCGGAGTCAAGGTGGAGACCCCAAACGGCTGGTTCGCCGCGCGGCCATCAGGGACGGAGCCCCTGGTGAAGATCTACGCCGAGAGTTTCATCGGGGATGATCACTTGGCCCGCATTCAGGAAGAAGCCCAGGCCGTCGTGGACAGAGTGATCTCGTGACGGTTCGCAATCTTGAAGGACTCTTCTCAATAACTGGAAGAAGCTCACGCTCGCACGTGACCTGGGTTTTTGGGTGAAAATTGATCTCGAATCTGAAGTGGTCGACGTACATCTGGCCCTGGAGGGCGACTAGCAATGTACGCGTTTCTTGAGCGGATCGAAAGATCCGCTACGCATGGATGTGGCCATTCGGTAGGTCTTTGTCGAGCCGTTGCGCGCGGCGGTAGAGTGTTCGGCGATTCATCCCAAGCAGCTTCGCTGCTTCTCCCTTTCGCCCATGCGCAACCTCAATCGCGGCTTCGATATAGAGTTCGGTCAGATCATGGGAGGAGACTCGTCGCTCGAGCGCCAGGCGAATGAGCGCTTCCTCAAGTGTCCCACTCCCACGGATCGGTTCATCAGGAAGGAGGATATCGCTCGCCTTGATGTCTTGACTCTCCGCCAGAGCGATCGCCCGCTCGATACAGTTTTCGAGCTCCCGAACGTTGCCCTCCCAGGGCGCCTTCATGAGCCGGCGAATGGCTCGTTCTGAGAGTCTTCGCGGTGTGTCTCCAGAATGCTTTGCAACGAATGCATCTGCGAGAGGGGGAATATCCTCTGGGCGTTCTCGCAGCGGAGGAATCGGAATTGGAATCACGTTCAGGCGGTAGTAGAGGTCTTTGCGAAAATCGCCCGACTCGATTTGGCTATGCAAGTCCTGATTCGTAGCCGCGATGACGCGTACGTCGACCTTCACGGACTGGTTTGAGCCGACCGGCCGAATCTCCTGGTCCTGCAGAACGCGCAAGAGTTTCCCTTGAAGCGACGGAGGCATATCGCCGATCTCATCGAGAAAAAGCGTTCCCGTGTTCGCCGACTCGAAAAGGCCCTTTTTTGCAGACTGCGCTCCTGTAAAGGCGCCGCGGACGTGGCCGAAGAGTTCGCTTTCTAGGAGACCCTCCGGCATCGCTGTGCAGTTGATCGGAACGAAAGGTTTTGCGGCCCGCGCACCTGTGAGGTGAATGGTTCTGGCAACCACTTCCTTACCGGTCCCGCTCTCGCCCGTGATGAGCACG
>JBDNFB010000129.1:0-4828 GCA_041690055.1 Myxococcota bacterium
CACCATCGCGAGCAGCTCATCTTCGCTGAGGCGATCGCCCGCCTCCTCCGCCTCGATGAGTCGGGAAAGCAGGTCGTCCGCAGGCCTCATCCGCTTTCGTTCGATCAACTCCCGCACGAAGCGTACCGTCCCCCGCAAGTCCCAGAAGAGCGTTCGCGCGATCCGCCATCCCGAGAAACCCTCGGTCAACACTCTCACCTGCTTCTGAAACCTGCCCATGTCTTCGTCCGCAACACCGAGCATTTCCCCAATCACACGCGTCGGAATCGGTCGCGCATACGCGTTCAAGAGATCAATCGGCCCGGACTGGGACCGGCGCTCCAAACCGGTAAGCAGTTCCTCCGTGAGCGCTTCGACCCGATCCTGCAGTTGCTCCACTGCGCGAGGGGTAAACGCCTTATTGACCAGGCTGCGCAGCCTCTGGTGCTCGGGATCATCTCGCACGATCATGCTATTCGTGAGCGCGGCCACAGATCGGGGCAGAGGGAATGGCAAAGGACCCGAGGCAGACTTCCCCAAAGCGCTTCCGCGATTGCGCATGAATCGGTCATCGGTTAGCACGCTTCGGCAGTCTTCATAGCGGGATACCACAAAGATCTGAAGGAGACTGATCCGCGCTCGACAAAGCGGAGCTTCGTCAAGCAGAAGCGGATACCACTCGTATTTTTGCCGCGCGAAATCTCGACTGGCGAGCGGGATTGGCTGACCAGGCTTCAGGACGAGTCGTTCTTCTCCGCTTGCCAAACAGGCCGCCCTCCTTCGTCTTCTTCGTCCGACGACGCGGTGTGCCGCGACCGCTCCGACGATCGCCTCGGCAGTTAAATGACGTTAGCCCTACTCCCGCGGGCTCTCGATTAGACGCCAGCGCCGCTCGGCGGACTCGGGGAAGTACCCCCATCCGAACCCGTCGGTGCACCCGGCCCCTTGCCGCGACCGCGACCGCGCCGCCTTCCGCGCCGCCGAGACGACTTTTTGCGTGACTCGCCGTCCGCAGTGCTCGCTGCACTCGCCTCCTTGGCACCTTCCTGATTACGGTTTTCTCCGCCGTTGCGCCCTCGCCCCCGCCTTCGGCTGCGTGTGCCTTCGCGGTTGGGTTCTTCGCTGGCTGTGCGCTGGCCCTCCGCTCGGACGGGAAGCGCGCCTTCTTGTTTGCCTTCGCCATTCTCAGCGGGCGCAGCGTCACGGTTCCCTGTGCGGCTCCGACGTCGGCCAGCCTCGGCAGTGCCGCCCGTTCGATTGCGGGGTCGGCTCGAACTCCGATTCGCACCCGCACGTACGCGGCGCGGCGCGGTAGCGCTCTTTTCCTCGCCGGCCTCGGCGCTCTCTTCCTCGTTCGCATTCGCGTTTCGATTGCGCGTGTTCCGTGTGCGTCCACCTCGCCGAGCACTGCTTTTCTTCGCCTGGACTCCTCGCCCGCGACGTGCGCGCTTCTTGGGCGCTTCCTTGCGCTTCTTGATCGGATCGAAAAACGAACCGGGCCGGGCGGAAACGCGCCGACACACATCACAGACTCCGCATTCCTCTTCAATCGGAATCCCGAAATATTCTCCGATCAACTCTCCGCGACATCGTTCCGCGATCGCATAACGGTCGAGCGCCTCGAGCCTTTCGCCGTCCTGCTTGCGCAAGGTCCGCAGCTGTTCGGAAAGCCGGCGACTCTGATTCAGAAGTTCGTCGTGTTTTACGAGTGGGATGACGACTTTCCCCGTGCCCATCTCGATCAGTCCCGCAGACTCAAACATCGCAACGACGGCGGCAGTCACGCGCTGTGCGACCCGCGACGACGCGGCAAGCTCAATCATGTCAGGCTCGCGCCCCTCCTCGACGTATTCCGCAAGCGCCCGCGCCACTTGGTAGAGCTGTGCCGGATTCACACGACTCTGCGAGAGCAGGAATTCATGGATCTGCCGATCCGTACTGTCATGCAGCATGATGCAGTTGGCATGCTTGCCATCGCGCCCTGCGCGTCCCGCTTCCTGAACATATTGCTCGATCGAAGCAGGCGTCTGAAAATGCACCACATACCGGAAATCACGCTTGTCGATACCGAGACCGAAGGCGCTGGTCGCCACCATGACACTGCGACGACCGCCGCGCATGAATTCCTCTTGCTGTTCCTTGCGTTCGCTGCCGTTCATTCCGCCGTGGTAGCGATTGGCGGGAATCTTCATCTGCAAAAGGGCGCCGTAGACCGTATCGACATCGCGTGTCGTCGAGCAGTAGACGATGCCCGGGCGACGCAAGCGGATCACAAGGCGACCGAGTGCACGCAGCCGCGCGTCGCCGCCGCATTCGATGACTTCGAAAGCCAAGTTCGCGCGATGCGGAGAAGCGACGATATCGAGTGGATCCCGCAGGTCGAGAATACGCTTCAGATCCTCACGCACGGGCGCCGTTGCGGTCGCCGTCAGCGCCATCACGGGCGGTCGGCCGTAGCGCTCGACGAGCATGCCCAACCGGAGATAGGCGGGACGGAAATCATGCCCCCACTCGGAAGCGCAATGCGCTTCGTCGACCGCCATCATCGAGATCCCGCTCTTCGCCAGGACCGGAAGCAGATCGTCCCCTGCCAGCGTCTCTGGCGTCGTCATCACGAGCAGCGAACCGCCGCGCTCAATCCGCTCGAGTGCGCGTTTACGCGCGTTGCCACGGATCGTGCCGTCCATCCGCACGACGGGCACACCGCGCTTCAGCAAACCCGAAACCTGGTCTTCGATCAGAGCCAGAAGCGGCGAGATCACAACGACCGGCTTCGGCATCATCAACGAAGGCAGCTGAAAACACGCGGACTTGCCATAACCTGTCGGCAAAACGATCAGCGCATCCCCGCCCTGCATCACATGCTCAATCGCGCTCTCCTGTTCGGGATACAGCGACTCGATGCCGAGCGCCTTTGCCGCTTCCTCGAGACTGCGCGGTTCGCAGGGCCCCTCAGGCTGCTCCGGAATCGGTGTCGGCGCCGCTTCTCTTTTAGCAGGCCTGGAGCCTTTAGCCGGAGAAGAGCCTTTAGCCCTAGATGAACCTTCGGCACGGGAAGACCCCCTAGCACGAGCGGAGCCTTCAGCCTTCGATGAGCCTTCAGCCCTAGAAGAGCCCTTAGTACGAGAAGAGCCCTTAGTACGAGTAGAGCCCTCAGCGCGATTAGAGCCCTCAGCGCGATTGCCAGTCGACGAAGCATCGTCACTCTTCTCGTCGCGGGAGCGGCCACGACGGCGACGCGATCGCCCTCTTCGCCCGGACGTTGCCTCCTCCGATCGCGGCACGTCCTGCGATCGTACGCGGGGCTCCGAAGCGGAGCGAGCACTCGATCGTCCTTGAGTTCCCGCCGCATCCCCGGCCGCGGGCCCATCGAAATCTGCATCAAGCGGTAGAGCCGAAGCCAAGAGCCGTGCAGTCAGTTCCGCTGCAGTTTCTGCGGGCGCCTTCTCGGCAGCCGCCGCCTTGGAGGAAGCCTTCCGAGTCGACTCCTTTTTAGCGGGACTCTTTTCCGCAACCACCGCAGCCGCCATATTTGAAACAGCGACGGTCTCCTTGGCAGCCGCCTTCTTCTTGGCCGCGACCTTTTTGGCCGGAGCCTTCTTGGCCGCCGTTTTTTTCGCAGCCGCCTTCTTGGGCACAGCTTTTTTGGGCTCGGCGCTCTTCGCGGCCGTCTTCTTCGCGGCCGCCTTTTTCTTGGGCGCAGCCTTCTTCGCTGCCGGCGCCGCTGCCTTTCCCTTGGCCGCAGTCTTCTTCGCAGCGACCTTCTTGGCCGGCGCTTTTTTTGCAGCCGCTTTCTTCTTAGGCGCAGCTTTCTTCTTAGCCGCAGCCTTCTTCTTGGCAGGGGCCTTCTTCGCAGCAGCCTTCTTCTTGGCGGCTGCCTTCTTCTTAGGAGCGGCTTTCTTCTCAGCCGCCGCTTCGCCGGCGCGGGTCGCTTTTGCTGCCAATTCGAGGATCCTCAATCGTTCGACTGGGATCGCGGGCGAATCGGAACGCAGTCCATATCCACCACAACGATCGACACAACGCTGAAGACTTCTTCAACATCGCTCTTGCTTATTCGCCCTCCGCTGCATCCGGATTGACCGGCTGCCACAGAAGCTCGAGGGTCGGATCTGAACGGAGACCTGCTCGATGGGCGGGCATGCGGACCAGCCGCTGCCTTTAAGCATGAAAAGCTTAACCCAAACTCGGCGGCCGCCACCTACCTCGGGAGCCGTTCAGCGAATTTTTTTACGGATTAGGGGCAATTCAGAGCGCCCAGGCGCTTTCCGGCTGTCCAATCGTCACGTGGTTCGCCGACCTGACGCCGAGAGGCCCATCCCGCAGACCAAATGACTCGGCCGGCTAGGAATCACCATCCGTTGACATAAGGATCCCGGCTCCTCGAAAAGCGCGGAGCACCCGGTCCGTCACGTCGCTTGCGAAGCTCTTCTCATGCCGCGCGTCGTACACGTACGCTTTCGCGGTCAGCTCGACCACAGTCCCCAGTTTCTCGGCCAGCTTCATCGAAACCAGGACCGTCACGGGCTTGCCAAGATAGAGGTATCGCGAGGCGCGTACGGCATCGACCACAATCTGACGGGCGCGCACATGATCCGCTTCCGGTGCGACAAAGAACGGCATGACCACCATACAGTCAAGTGCGCCGGAGTTCGCGCTCGCGACCGGTTCGGTTAGGAATTTGCTGGACGGAATCGTGACGAGATTATCGTCGAGGGTCACGAGTCGGACCGAACGCAAACCGATGTCTTGCACTTCGCCGTAAAAGCCACCGAAGCTAATGCGGTCGCCAACCTGAAAGGGGCGACTGACTAGAATCGAAATGCCCGCCACCGTCGCCTCCGCAACG
>JBDNFB010000130.1:0-5562 GCA_041690055.1 Myxococcota bacterium
GAGGTCGGCTCGCTTTAGCCAGACAAGGAGCGCGCCCAACCCGAGTTCGACCACGCGGGCGGGCAACATGTAGTACGCGCCCGAACGGTCGAAGCCCAACATCCACTCCGCAAAGGCCAGACTGGCTATGCACAGGGCCAAGAGACTGACGATCATGCCGCGCTGCGAGAACCGCCTCAGCATCAGCGTCAACATCAATGGCCAGACGAGGTAGAACTGCTCCTCGACACTTAACGACCAGGTATGGAGCAGCGGCTTCGTGTTTGCCGCCGCATCAAAATAGTCGGCCGTGAACCAAAAGAAGAAGTTCGAGACGCTGAGGACCGCCGCGCTCGCCGAAAGCATCAGCGAATCCATCTGCCCGGGCGTAGAACATACGAGCGCGAGGAGAAATGAAAGCACGAGCGTCGAGGCCAATGCAGGGAAGAGCCTTCGAATCCGCCGCTCATAGAAGCGCAGGAAATCGAAGGTTTTCTCACCCTGTGACGCGGCCTCCACCTCCTCCACGATAAGGCGCGTAATCAGGAAGCCACTGATGACGAAAAAGACGTCCACCCCCACAAAACCGCCGCGAAACGTCTCAAAGCCAGCGTGATACAAGACGACCACCAGGACTGCGATGGCGCGCAGTCCGTCGATCGCCGGCTCGTAAGCGGAATCCTTCGGCATGCACGACTGCGTAGCACGTTCATTTTTCGGGCGGTACGCGCCCCGGTATTCCTGCGCGCGCTGGACTTCCCCCCTTGGTCTCTAATGGTCATCGCAACACTTGACGGATTCAATGATATGGGCTCGGTGGAGGTATTGCGATGCCAGGGAAACGAATACGAGGAGTGCGGCTCACCCGCGAGGAGCGGCTAGAGGTACGCAGGCTCATCGACAGCGGCAGTAGTTTTGAAGAGGCGGCAGAAGCTGTCCGCTGTTCAACGAAGACCGTCCGTTGACGGCACTGATGAGTACGAACGCGGCACACAGTTTCAGCGACTTCGAACGGAATTTCGAAAGAGCAGAAGTTTAGTCTGCCAACACGCTTGGCCGTCGCTGCGAGTCGTCGGCGCTGTTGATCGGTAAACCGAAGTCGCCTTCCGTTCTCGTGGTCGGAGTACCCCCCAGGACTCTCCGGGCTGGGGGGTCGGCTGGGTGCCGTGCGATGGTTACGCGAGCCCGAACGGCGACGGAACCAGGGCCATATTTTAACTGCCAGACGGCGCAGAGCCCACCTGGAATACGAACATCATCCAGTGCAGCGGCATCTTCGGCCCGGCATGGTGCCTAATGGATCGATAATACGAACCGAATCGCCAAACTCGCCAGCGACCTGCGTCTGTGCTCACACCGAACCTGAGAGCGGCCGCCAAAACGGGGTGATACCCTCGCTGTATGCAAATCCTCGTCTTTCTCGTCGGAATGACCGCTCTTGTCGGCCTAACGCTTTCCGCGCTCGCCCTCTATTGGGCCAATACGCCCCACGGCCGAATCAAACCAATATTTGCCCTCGTCTTCGGCCTGACGAACTTGCGTGGCGGACGGCAAGCCGGCGGCGTGATTGACGCGGCAAGCATGACGAGCCCCGACGCCTCTCGCGCGATTCGTAAGGAGTTCACTAAGAGCACAGCAGCTCTTTCGAGGTCGACCCCATTCGAGGGACGCGTCGAAGAGAAAAAACTCGACGGCCCAGGCGGCCTACTCCCTGTTCGAATCTACACGCCGAACGGGGAAGGTCCTTTCCCCTTGTTGGTCTATTTGCACGGCGGAGGCTTCGTTGTCGGGAGCCCCGACTACACAGACGCTGTGACCCGCGGCATCGCCCAGCTAGCGCCCGCGATCGTAGTCAGCGTCGACTATCGAATGGCCCCTGAAGCGCCCTTCCCCGCCGCCGTCGAAGATACCTGCTTCGCCGTGGAGTGGTGTTTCGAAAATGCAGCGATGCTTGGGGCCCGGCCCGGCCCGGTCCTGTCGCGGTTGGTGGGGATAGTGCGGGTGGTAACCTCGCGGCCGTCGCATCCTTGGAAGACCGGCGAACAGCCAGAAACCAGATCGGGCTGCAGCTTCTCATCTATCCGGCGACTGACATCACGCGTCAGGACCGTGCCTCACAGATCAACTTCGCCTCGGGTTTTGGTCTTAGTATGAGAGATATCGCCGAATGCATGGATCAATACGTACCGCCCGACGTCTCACGCACCGATCCTCGGGTTTCGCCGCTCCATGCCCCCTCCCTCGAAGGGTTGCCCCGGGCGATCGTATTTACAGCAGGGTTCGACTTATTATGCGATGAAGGCACGGAGTACGCACAGCAGCTCGAGAAGCAGGGCGTCGATGTACGGCATATCCATCAGCCCGCCGTACCGCACGGCTACATCACGATGACCCGAGTCTGCTCAGAAGCGAAAGACGACATCGCCCTGATGGCCAAAGAAGTTGCCTCCTTCCGAACGTCAGACTAGCACGAAAGCGGTCGCTTTCGCGAGAATTCCCTACGCCTAGAGAGCTCAGTCATGACCCACTCGACAACCGGAAGGAAGATGAGGATCGGGAGTTTCCTCTCCGGTACTGGCACCAATATGGGATCCTGGCGTCATCCCGATTCTGTTCAGGATGGCGCTGTCAACTTCGGCCACTACCTTGAGATGACGAGACAGGCTGAAGTGGCAAAGTTTGACTTTGTGTTCTTCGGAGATGGGCTCTACATCTCAGAAAAATCCCATCCAAATTTCCTGACCCGCTTCGAGCCGCTCACTCTCCTCGCAGCACTCGCCCCCGCGACAAGCCATATTGGCCTCGTCGCCACGCTCTCCACCACCTATTCCGAACCCTTCACTGTCGCCCGCCAATTCGGCACGATCGATTTGCTGTCCGAGGGTCGAGCAGGATGGAATATCGTGACTTCGCCACTCGCAGGCACCGCCGCGAACTACGGCAAAGCGGGCATCACGCCGGAGCATCCCGATCATGATGTGCGCTATCGCATGGCGAATGAGTTCATAGACGTCACCGAAGGCCTTTGGGAATCTTGGGAAGACGATGCATTTATTCGCGACAAGGAGAGCGGACAGTTTATCGACCCCGCCAAACTGCATGCGCTCAATCACGAGGGCGAATTCTTCTCGGTCGCGGGGCCACTCAACCTAACGCGGTCCAGGCAAGGCCAGCCGGTCATCTTTCAAGCCGGTGCCTCTGATGCAGGCCGCAATTTCGCAGCCAGTCGCGCGGATGCAATTTTCTCCGTGCAGCCCGAAATCGGCAGCGCGACGCGATTCCGCGCAGACTTGCACGCGCGCGCCAGCAAGAATGGCCGTCGGCCCGAAGACATTCTCATCCTGCAAGGAATCGGTCCGATCATTGGACGAACCCACGAGGAGGCCGAAGAGAAGTTCCGCGCGATAGGGGACCTCGTCAATACCGACGTCGCCCTCGCGTATCTCGGCCGTTTCTTCGATGATATCGATTGGTCGAGCTACGACCTCGATGCCCCGTTCCCCGAACTCGGCGACCGAGGGCGCGGCGGCTGGCAGAGCACCACGGACGGCATCATAAAGTACGCCAAGAAAGCCGGACTCACCCTCCGAGAAGTCGCATTAGGCACGACGACTCCACGCCACGGCTTTATTGGAACGGCGACCGAGATCGCCGACACTATGCAAGCCTGGTTCGAGGCGGGGGCCGCAGACGGATTCATGCTCGCTTGCCCCGTTTTGCCGACAGGCATGGCAGAGTTCATCCAAGAAGTCTTTCCGATTTCTGTGGAGCGAGGGCTCTTCCGCGACGAATACGAATCCGAGACTCTTCGGGAAAACCTGGGACTCGGAAGTCTCGACCAAAGTCCCGACTAGCCTGCACGCTACGTGAACGTTCATTTTTTGGAGGTCGGACGCGATGCAAGAAGAACCACTGATCATCGAATGCTCGCTCAACGAGCAAGTGACACGCTCGGCGACGAAACACGTGCCGATCAGTGATGACGAGATCGTCTCGGATGCGCTCGAGGCCGCCGAAGCCGGCGCTTCGATCATCCACTTCCATGCGCGCGACGTCGAGACCGGAGCATTGCTGCATCCCGGCCTCCCGGAATATCGACGGATCATGAAGCGGATTCGGCGCGAGAATCCGGACGTGCTCGTCTATCCAACTTACGGGGCTTCCCCCACCAAGGAGGAGCGCTTTTCGCATCTCGAGGCGCTCGCGCTCGATGACGATGTTCGGCTCGAGTTTGCGACGATCGATCCGGGCGCGATCAACTACGCTGACTACAACGAGTCGGCGCGGAAGCTGGGTTGGGATTTTGTCTTGAGCGTGTCGCATGAGGAGATGCAGTATTTCCTCGACCTGAGCCGCCGTTTCCGACTGCACTTTGGATTCGTCATTCGAGAACTCGGGCACGTGAGACACGTGCTCGCCTATCGCGACATGCAGTGGACGCGGGACCCGCTCCTGCTCAAAATCACGATGAGCGAGAACCACGCGTGGGGTGTGGCGCCCAGCCAAAAGGGCATTCGCACGATGACGACAGAAACGATTCCCCCGGACGTTCGCTATCGATGGATGACGTACGTAGAGGGCCGCTGCCATCCCGAGCTGTCACGCTATGCGGTACAGAATGGCGGGCATGTCCGAACGGGCGTCGGCGACAATCCACGCTTCGGAGAAGAAGACCTCTCCAATGCACAACAGGTGGATCGCATAGCGGAGATGAGCCGCACAGCGGGTCGCCCCATCGCCTCGCCTTCGGATGTGCGGGATATGATGTCTGGACAATTCTGAGTCAGGGTCGCGCATAAAGTCCTCACCCGAGTCCTCGATCTGCGCATCACGTTCATCGGCACGTCTCCCGACTATGGAGGCTCCGAGGAACTGATCGGCCAGACGATTTCCAACCGAAGGGACGAGTATTTCCTGTCCAGCAACTTAGGCCGCGTCCGCAATTCGCCTCTTGGCCTCTCTCACGAGATCCACAGGCAACGGTCCCTTGGCCGCCACTTCGACATTGCTTGCGAGATGCACCGCTTTCGAAGTCCCCACGATCGTTGTCTGCAGGTCTGGATGCGAGAGCAAGAAGCGCAGCATGAATTCCATTCGTGACATCCCTCCGCCGTCTTCGCCCAAGAGTCCATCGAGATCGGCCCGTTCCCACAGGTCGGCTCGTTCAACCACAAAATTCTTCCAGAAATCATGGTCGGCCTTTCGGTCGTGGTCCGGTGCCGTCGCGCCCCGTGCCACCCCCCCACGAATGATCGTGGCTGCGCCGGCAGCAGCCGCCCGAGTAATCAATTCTTCGTGCTCGGGCTGCAGCGCGGAGTAGGGGATCTGGAATGCGTCGAAGACGCCCATGTCGATATGATCCTCGAGATCCGGAAGCGTGCTCGACATCCCGAGAAATCGGATCTTGCCTTCCTCGCGCAAGACGATCATCTCCTCAACAGTGTCCTCTTCTTCGATCCGCGCCCGGGACGGACTCGAATGAATCTGAACCAGATCGATTCGGTCGGTCCTCATTCGGCGCAGGCTCTGCTCGACGCCTGCCCGCACGTTTGACCTGCTGAAGTCGTGTTCAAGCTTTCCATC
>JBDNFB010000131.1:0-22321 GCA_041690055.1 Myxococcota bacterium
ACCCAAGTCCAGCGTCGCTCCGCTCCGTTCACGATCACCGAAACGGGTGTTCACAATGGAGCGAAATGACCGTTCACGATCGCCGGAATGCGCAACTTTCGACTTTCGACGGAGGGGGAAATGGCAGTGGGTCAATATTCGATTCTTTCGAGGCACTGTTTCTCTACTGTCTAGTTTTTTAACACATCTGTATGGTATTAGATGTAGATAAGTAGTGCAAAATGCAAGATGTTGGAGACGAAGATATAAATGAAAGCCTTTCTTCACCGGCGATATCTGGGCATTCTGGACATCCCCCGAAATCGTGGACACGAGGATGGCTAGCATTGAGCGATCTGAAGGAGTCCCATGGGTCGTCAACGATCTACCCCCACCCTCCGAGTTCAAGGATGAAGCCGTCCGCCAGGTGACCGAGAGAGATCACCCCGTCACCGGAAGTGGCGGCTCGACTGGGTGTCTCGAACCACCGTTTGTACAAGTGGGTCGCTCCGTTAGGCAGAGTAAAGAAGAAGAGCGGTCCATCGTCATTAATCCATATTCGCTCTAGGAGTCTGAGCGGCAGAAGCCAAGAATGGTCGAAGTTGTTGGATTGGGTCATGCCGAGCGATGACCGACGCTACGAGCCCGATCAGACGCTTCTACCTCCGCCTTCGCTGCGCGATTGGTTGCCTGAAGACCACTTGTCCTTCTTCTTGTCCGACGCCGTCGATGTGATGAACCAGATCGAAGAGACGATAGGCGAGTCCTCGCAGAAGGCCTTGGCCGACGCCGGTTACCGGTCGGAGTCCAACTTCCAGAGCCTTGAGGGTCGAGACATTGAAGGTTTTGTGGTGTTCGGCCGCGAGAAGAAAGGACAGTCGAAGGCACCCAATGCTTCAGATGAGGCGAGCGTTCGGATGGCGAAGACGATGCAAACGGCTCGCGGACGGGATCAATACAGGAAACGCAATTGTCTGGGCGAGCCGCCTTTAGCCTGGATCAAGTCGGTGGTGGGGTTCCGTCAGTTCAGTCTTCGCGGGATCGACGAAGTGAGCGGCGAGTGGGATCTCGCTCGTTTCGCGATGAACCGCAAGCCGATACACAAGAAGACGGTGTGGGTTTGAGGAGCGGGGCGAGAGGGAAACAGGAATGAAACGGCGAAGAGGATCGTGATCCAGGATCCAAAGAGCCTAACCACGGGCTGATCGGCCTAATGGAACCGGTTCAATATCTCTCCGAAGGAAGGCGGAGCGATTCTTCTTGGGCACATTCGCAATCGGGACTACGGGAATCAGCGTTCCGTTTTGGATCTGATTCAGTCCTTTGTCAGCCTGCGATGCCTAGCCCCCCATGGGTATGACGGACCGTCTCAGTCTAAACCTGGAGCCTGGTGGGACTCCCAGCAACGGAAGGCTCTCTGATGGCGCGATCAGCATTCCGTTTGCTTCTCTGGCGTACTTCAGTTTGCCCTCAGGCGGGTATCGTGCCGCAATCTCTTCTCAGATTTCGGTTGTCCGCCAATCACAGCTCAGCATTTTGATCTACGCGAACGCCTGCTTTTTTCTGGTTCAGGCGAATCGAGAGCGAAAGCGAACCGCCCAACTTGGCCGCAGAGATATACGGGTTCGTCACCGTCATTCGGGCTCAAAACTCCCCGTCCCAGGTTCGCCTCGGCAAGCCCACGATGCCTGAAACCCCTCGGAATCGCGGGTTTTTTCCGGTCTGAACGTAAGTTGGAGCACGGAGTCTCCGCAACGGGAGACTCAATGGCGGTGGGGGGAGTCGGGGGGCAACGGGTCTCTGGCGGCGGATCCCTGTTATGCAGGGAAAGTACAGGGAAATTCGCGACATCTAGGTGATAGTGGCGCCGCGCGAGCTGAGATTGTCGCGTGATTCCGCTGTGGTAGCGACGAATTCCCTGTGATCGAGAACAGGGAATCTATTCCGACGAGCAGGGAATTCGCGGGAAGGGGAGAAGGCCGAAAGCAGCGAACTCGCTTTGGGTCGACGCGGCTGACTTGCTTTGTGTCTCCATCGACATAGCGGCGGAGATGAGTTTTAAGCCGCGTTTTCCGCACCACCGATACTAGTCATTGAACTAAGCCGCTGCCGCGACAGGGCAGCTGAACGCGGCGCCGGGAGCTGAAACCACGTCCTGGGCCAGCACATCGTCTGCCGCCCGCCGTCTTCCTCTCGCTCCTCCACCTTGACCCCCACGTGCGTCATTTCACGCACGTTTTAGCGCCCCAATAACTAAGCCCTGCTCACACCCGATCACTCCTCAATCGCCGCACGAAGCCGTTCCTCGAACTCGCGAAATCGCGCCAGACCTTGCGGCCCTTCTCCCCTCGCCCACTTCTCTATGCGCTTCACCTTGATCGGGTGGCGACTCGCGACCTGCACTGCCTGCTCGAGGCACTGACGGTCTACGTTGTGAATAAACCATGTTAGCCGGTCCATTACACACTCAGTCGGGTGCAGTAGGCGAAGCACGCCCTCTGCGCTTTGCCGCTCGGCGAAGTCGTGAATCACCTCTTCACCGATCGCAACTGGACCACCCGGGAATTCGACCCAGTAGGGATTCCTGGGGTGCACCCAATGCCTTTGTCGCCTCTCGAACCCGAGCGACTCCATCACACCATCCACGCGGCGGGCGAGACCAATCGGAATGAAATCGAGATCGTATGATTCGTATTCGTTGTCCGAATAAATCGAAACAGCGGCACCCCCTGAGAGCACGACCGAGATCCCCTCCCCGTCGAGCGCCTCGCAGACAAGCGTTGCGACCTGCTCGATCGTCGACGACTCGTCGATCACCGGGCCGCTCGATTTTAGTGAACTCAATCTGGCTTCCCTGCGCGGCGCGGGCGGCGGCGATCGGAGAAGTACCGCTTGCGGTCCGAAGCCGGAAGCGCCGCTATTCCTTTGGCGAGCAGCGTGCGGAGCTCTTTCAGAAAGGGATACCGGAGATTCCAAGTGTAGAGTCGCGTTCTACCCTTCAGATTGCTGACTAGCAGACCGGCACGTTCGAAACGCTCAAGCTGGCGTTGCACCATATGAAGCGTGGTCCCGTCGAACGCCTTCGCGATCGCCGTCGCGTATCCTTCGCCGTATTGCTCCAAATAGAAGAGCACCTTCTCGGCGCTTGCATTGCCAAAGATTCCTTCAAGCATTGAAGCAATTTAACCCATTTAATGGGTTATTTAACCCATTAAATGGGTTGTAATGAGACACGCCAGGGCGCAGGATTTCTCCCATTCTTGTCGATGTCCCCGTAGTGTGACAAAACTCGGCCGAACAAAAACAGTCACGATAACGGGTGCTTAGGCGATCACTGAATGGGCGATTTCGGCCCATTTCTTTGGTCGTTGCTGGCCTACGCTCGGACCGATGAATGCTCTGCCGCTGCAGTTTCTGATGCTGATCTTCGCTGGCTGGGTCAATCGACACCAGCAGGACGTGATCGAATATCTCCAAGAGGAGGAAGCGTAGCTTCCGAGTGATCGAGCCCTGCGGGAGCAACTCGGCGGGAAGCGGCTCCGCTTCGCGGATCAGCAGCGTCGACGACTCGCGGTGAAGGCCAAAAAGGTCGGCAGGAAAGGCCTCTCTCAAATCGAGACGCTGGTGACGCCAGATACTCTTCTCCGATGGCACCGTCAGCTGATCGCGAGGAAGTATGACGGGAGCAAGAGGCGGAGCCCCGGTCGTCCGAGAACTGCAGCTGAAACTGAGGAGTTGGTTCTCCGAATGGCTCGCGAAAATCCTCGCTGGGGCTACACCCGACTCCGAGGAGCGCTCTGCAACCTGGGACACGAGATCGGCCGAAATACGACCAAACGGATCCTGCTCGAGAACGGCTTCGATCCGATTCGGAGGAAGGAAATGTCCTGGGAGACATTCCTGAAGGCTCAGTGTGGGGGAGGAAACATCGTTTCCGAGTATCGCGGCAACTGACTTCTTCAGCGCCGAAGTGCTCACGCGGACGGGCTTGGTTCGATACTTCGTTCTTTTCGTAATAGATCTCAAGACTCGTAGAGTCGAGATCGCCGGGATCCTTCCTCGACCCGACGGCGAATGGATGAGCCAGGTCGCGCGAAATCTGACCGATTGTGAAGACGGATTCCAGAACGGTTCAAGGCACCTGATCCACTATCGCGATCCGCTGTTCACGAGATCGTTTCGCGCGATCTTGAAAACCTCAGGCGTCGAGACGGTGAAGCTTCCGCCGCGATGTCCCAAGCCTGAATGCCTACGCGGAGAGGTTCGTTCGCTCCATCAAGTCAGAATGCCTGGCCCAGATCATCCCATTGGGAGAGCGACATCTACGCCACGCTGTAAAGGAATACACGAAGCACTACCACGTCGAGCGCAATCATCAGGGACTCGACAATCGGCTGATCGAGGAACCATCCGGCGTGGTCGATATGAATTCCGCCGTCATTCGCCATGAAAGGCTGGGCGGCGTCCTCAACTACTACGAAAGGAGGGCCGCTTAGATGGTCGGCCGAGTTTTGGCACACTACGGGTAAGCGTTTCGGAGACGATGATCCCATTGTCGTCGACTCCTAGATGCAGCTTCTTCCAGCCCTGAATGCCTCGTTTGCCGTGTTTGGCGGCCGCCCACTGGCCTTCACCAACAATTGCCAGGCGGCTGCTGTCGATGATCAGATCGATGGGGCCTGACGGAATTTTCGCCTTGAGCTTTAGCTTCAGGGTACGGCTACGGCGAGAGAGGGTCGTGTGGTCGGGAACATCGAGTTCGAGGCCCATGAGTTCGAAGAGCGAGATCAGAAATCCCTCGGTTTGTCGAAGAGGGAGGTGGTAGACGAGGCCCAATGTCAGAGCCGTTTCGATCGCCAGACCGGAGTACTTCGGCTGTGCGCCGCGGCGACGCCGGTGTGGCTTTGGGTTCCATGTCGCGATGGCGTAAGGTGAGATCCAGAGAGTAAGATTGCCGCGGTCGACGAGGGCTTGGTTGTACTCGGCCGAGTTCGTGACGCGGTACTTGGTCTTGTAGGGCGGATGAACTCTCGAGCGCTTGCTGGGCATCGCGTGGCCTCCTGGGTTTCAGGAGGTAGATCGGGATTCGGGACTTGGCGCGGTCGAATCATGCAACAACGCCACGCTGAGCAGGGAAGGCTGCCGTCACTGCGGCTACTGCACCCAGATCGCCGAGATCAGCCCGTTATAGTCGTGGAGCTGGAGCAGCTTGAAGCCCTGGAAGCGGAGTGCATCATAGTTCGCCTGATGCTCGCTTGGCGCTTGATAGGGGTGGTGAACGTAAGGCGTCGTCTTTGGATGCCAGAGAGCCGCATGCCGGATGCCCGAGGGCGTGGCGTAACTCGAGAAGCGCACTACCCGGAAGTCCTGATCATCGTATTGCTGAAAAAGCTGCTCGTATTCCGCGGCCGTCATGTCGTATTCTGCGATGTACCCCTTATGCGAGCGATCAACCCACGTCGCCGCAAAGCGCGGGCCGACCTCGCCACTCTCCTCATCTGCCTCGCCAACGTCGTGTACGTTGAAATCGACGAGGTCATGGCCGGCCTCGAGCGAATCTGCGAAGACCGTCGCAAACTCTTCTTCGGAGAGCGAATGGAAGCTCACGAACTCATCGTCGGTCGCCGTCCATACTCCGTTGTACCGAGTCTCGCCTTCGACGACGACGCCCTGGACTTGTTCGGGGCGGTAGCCTTGGTCCGCCGCTTCATCGAAGGTCTCTTGATAGTTTGCGGGCGTCGCCAGGTCCCGCACAATTCGGGGGGCACCCGGCTGGATCGTGCTCGTCATGTAGACGGCGGGGGCTCCCGTTTCTGCGCCGAACTCGGCCGCACTCACGCTGACGGGCCAGCGCCCTTTATGCGCCCAGTAGTCGACGCAACGCTGAAAATCCTCGGTGGGCAGACGGTGGTGGTCGGGCGCACAGACGGGCTCGACGAGATGCCGGCGACTTTCATGCTCGAGCGTATCGTGCAGTATTTCGATCTGAAGGGCAGAGAATCGCGCCTTGCCGCAGCGGAAATAGCTCATCACGTTGTCGCGGTCGGGTGAGACGAGGACAGCAAAGTAGGTATAGAAATCGCTGGGCGCGGCATAGGTGCTGGTGGAACCGGAGCAGCGATCATCGAACCCCGTATTCGTGAGAAAATGAGAACGCGCGCCGTCGGGCGCCGTGTCGTCGAGGCCGTCTCCATCAAGCGCGTCAATCCCACCCGAATGGAGCAACGCTTGGATCGCATCTTCGTCGTCACCCCAGGCGGGATGGGTATGATAGAGCCCCAGGTAGTGGCCGACCTCGTGGGCCAAGAAGCCGTTCGAGCTGTCCGGGAGAACTTCGCTTTGATTCGGGTAGGCGACGAACTCCACGTCTTCGGTCGGGAGAGGCATCCCCGAAGGAATCGGCGCACCCGTGTCGGGCGGATAGGCAAACGCGCCTTGTGCAGGTTCTTCTTCGTGACCGTAGCGTAGGAAGACGACGATCTTACCTGGATAGCGAGCCGCAATGGCGTTCGGTGCAACCCAGAATTCGCTGTCTCCGTTCCAAAGTTCATTGAGGGCCGTGTCGTTAAGCGTCTCCCAGTCGGTGTTCGGGTCGAAGCTGAACTGAATCGCGGCTGGCGCGTAGAGCGTGTTCATAAAATCGACACGCGTTGCGAAATCTGCCGGCGCAACGGTCGTGGGACGGCCACCATCGTCGTCGGCCAAAGCGATCACATGCAGCGGAATCGTCTTGCTCTTGACCTCACACGCCACGAACGCGAGGGGCAGCGCTAGGAGCAGTAGCAGTCTTGTCGCGCGGCGCCGGGACACGCGCCGACGCGCGACGCGTAGCCTCACTAAGCCGAGCAGTCCGGCGCTCCATACGACGGCGCCCCTCGGCTCCGGCACCGGTGTGCGCGACTGCTCTCGCCCCATGATTTCAAGGATCGCGGTTTGGCCCTCGACCGCGAGTTCAATGCGGCCGGAGATCCAGCTTTTGCCGTTCTGTTCGAGATCATGCAGGTCAAAACCAAGTGGCGTGAAGTCATGATCGCCGCGGAGCGAAAGAGGGAAGGCAGCCAGCGGAGCGCAAAGTTCAACAGGCGCGCACGTGATCATGCCCTGTATTGAGAGCACGAGCGGCGCCGCGGCATCGAGCGTCATGTGTCGGCCATCCCGCAGCGTGCCCTGGGCGCGCCCGATCTGGCGGGCCGAAGCCTCGCCCTGAATGCGCAGTAGGCCGAGGATGTCCTCATCCATCGGAAGCCGCCCGAGATTGAAGGCCTCGACGAGGGCCGGGCCGTCGAGAGGATACGCAGGAAGGCCCGAGAGAGTGATCTGAGCCGTCGCCTCAGCGAGAGGACCCAACCGGCCTTGCTCCGCCGGCATCAGCTCGAGCCAACCGTCAAAGGCGAGCACGCGCGACTCACTCAGGTCATAGGCAATCTGGACTTCCGCGGATCCAACCGATGCGCTCGTACAAGAGCCCAGCATGGCAATCGCCAGCATCCCCCGAAGAAACTGCATGACCCCCCGTTCGTTTACGCCGCTCATCCTCGTTGCCTCCGACCGCGGCCACGCCTCAAAGAACTCAAGGAAGTGCCGCATGACGAAGCCCAAGATCGGTCCGAAGCGATGTGGCGACTGTGAACGCGTTCACACTGCCGCAGAATCCCAGTGGACAGTCCATGAATGCTGCGCTCCGGAAGGGGCAGGCTAGGCGGATAGGAGTTTCAAGCAGCGTTTTCGGCACCACCGATACTCAGCATTGAACTAAGCCGCTGCCGCGGCAGGGCAGCTGGACGGGGCGCTGGGAGCTAAGACCGCCTCCTGGGCCAGTACATCGCCTGCCGCCCGCCGTCGTCCTCTCGCTCCTCCATCTTGACCTCCCCGTGCGTCATTTCGCGCACGCGATTGGGCGTGCTCATGCGCGGCCCAGGAGGTCCCCCATGACAAAGCTCCGCGAACAGATGATCCAGGACAGGGTCCTGCGCGGCATGGCTTCAAGCACACAACGAGCCTACTTACAAGCCGTGACGAAGTTCGCACGCCATTACAATCGATCGCCAGACCGGATCTCGAACGACGAACTCAAGGCCTATCTCCTCTATCTCCATCTTGACGAAAAACGCGCGACGAGCACCTGCAATGTCGCATCCGTAGCCTTGCGCTTCCTCTATCACAAAACGCTCGGCCGTCCTCAGACCGACTTCGACGTGCCGATCGCCCGCCAGCCTAGCAAGCTCCCGCACGTGCTCAGCCGAGGCGAAGTGGATCGACTCCTGACGTGCACTTCGTTCCTTAAACATCGTGCGCTCTTCCTGACCACCTACTCCGCCGGGCTCCGCGTGAGCGAGGTCGTCCGACTCAGACCGACCGACATCGACTCGAGCCGCATGCTGATCCGCGTCGAACAAGGCAAGGGATCCAAAGATCGACTCACACTGCTCTCACCGCAGCTCCTCGAAGCCCTGCGCGACTACTGGCGACGGACGCAACCGGGCGAATATCTCTTTCCTGGGCGAGACGGACACAGCCCCGTGCGCGCGACCGGCATCAAAGAAGCCTTCAAGAAGGCCAAGCGTCGCGCCGAGATCGACAAGCCCGGCGGCATCCATATGCTCCGTCACAGCTTTGCCACCCACCTTCTCGAGGCCGGTGTCGATCTCCATACCCTGCAACGGTTGCTCGGGCATAATTCGATCCGTTCGACGACGCGCTATCTCCATCTTGCGAGTCCCGCCTACCACGCGGCGCGAGCTTGCCCGGACTTACTCGACTTCTCGCACGAATCCCTCGACTCTTCGAAGTAGTCGGTCGTGTGTGCACCCGCGGAGTCTCCGACTCCGGTCGGGACGAGTTTATCTACAGCGCGGGCGTCGCCTGAGCTCGGCGATCTCTTGCGCCGTCATGGGGAGCATTGTGCGGCAACCCATCGGGTGAGTTCCGTCCAGCGTAAGGTGATCCGGGCGCTGAGTGAGTGCCGAACGGCAGCCCTCGGCGGTCATCTCGAAGCCTGCGATCGCTGCGGACACCGCCGTCCGGTCTATCACTCGTGTCGCAATCGACACTGCCCCAAGTGTCAGTCGCTTGCTCAGGCCGACTGGCTCGAGGCTCGGCGTGCCGATCTGCTCCCGGTCGAGTACTTCCACGTCGTCTTCACCTTGCCTCACGAACTCTGCCCGCTCGCGCTTTACCGGCCCCGAGTTGTTTACGATTTGCTCTTCCGAGCGGCGACGGCAACGCTTGCCACGTTCGCTCGCGATCCTCGACACTTCACCGACAACACATCGGGCAATGCGGCCAAGACGGGTGGTACGCTCGGCATCACGGCGATCCTGCACACCTGGGCGCAGAACTTATCGCTCCATCCCCATCTGCACTGCGTCGTCACAGGAGGCGGCCTGTCCCTAGACCAGAAGTACTTCATCACGCCCCGGCACAAAGGTTTTCTTTTCCCGGTGCGCGCTCTGTCCAAGGTGTTCCGCGCAAAATTCCTCGAAGGTCTACGACGCGCCTTCGAGAGCGGGAAGCCCCGGGGACGACAGCTCCGTTCCCATGCTATGCGACACGCTTCGCCGTCGCGACTGGGTTGTCTATGCAAAACCTCCGTTCGCCGGTCCGGAGAGTGTGCTCGGCTACCTCGGCGCCTACACCCATCGCATCGCGATCTCCCTTCTTTAAGGACGTGTCGGTCGGGAAGATTTTGAACGTCGAGCAGGCGACCCCGGGACATTTTTATTGGCCCGATCTCGATGTAGACCTGGGGATTGAGACGATCGAGAACCCGGATCGTTTCCCGCTGGTAGCGAGCGTCGAGCCCTAACAGGGCTAGCGGTTCTCATTGCGCATCTAGCCCTGATCCGACATTAGATTCGGCGTTTCGAGGATAGTTGAGCGCGGGTCAAGCCGCGATGGCTTCGATGACGCCCTGGATCCTTTTCCGGGCCGAGGGTGCGGCTGCGATTCGAAGTTCGCTTCGCCCCTTTGGCCGTGCGATACGACCCGGGATGTGGACGAGTAAAAAGCGGAGCGTCCTCATCGATCGGAAGCTGTAGCGATAGGTTCGCTTCCGCGTGTTCTTCCGCAGCGTCGCGAGCCCGGTCTTCATTTGGAAGTCCCGCGCAAGGTTATGCGTGAGCGCCGAGAGTAACTGCCAGGTGCTGTTCGCATCCCAGTCGTTTGTCACAACGCTTCCGAAGGCGAAGTTCTGCTTCAGCTCGCCCAACGTCTTCTCGTGCGCGCCTCGTCCCGCCATGAAGTTCCAGATCGTGGCGACGGACTCCTTCTTGTTCGTCACGACCATCGAGTATTCGTAGAAGCCATCGTCGGGTTGGAAGAGTTGCAGTTGGAAGTTCTTGGCAGGCTTGCCGGAGATCCGCTTTCGGAAGACCACGACTCGCTCGGTGCGCTTCCAAGCCTTCAACCGAAGTCGAAGAGAGAACCCATCGACGCTGGCATGGACCTTCGACCAGCTCTTTCGCTGATGGATGCGATCCCGCACATCCAACCACTTCCACATCGGAAGCTTCATAGCGAAGTCGACGCCAGAAGCCTCAAGAAGCTCGAGAACGGGCGCTTGGCAAAACGCGCCGTCCAGACGAACCTCGATCGGAACGTTCCCGAGTCGTTCCCGAACATCGTCGATCAAGAAGCGAAGGCGACCCACGGAGCCCTCTGAGTCATGAACACGACCCGAGCGGTTCACGACATCGAGCAATTGGCCCGTCTGCGCGAGATGCGCGGTCAGCGCATCGTAGGAAGGATCTTTAGGGTGATGCGGGTTGAAGCCGCGCTCGGCGCCTTCGACGCTCCCGCCCGTGCGAACGACCGTGCCGTCGAGATCGATCGTGACACGGCGTAGGTTTCCGTGAGCCCAAGTCGAGAAGGCGATATCACGAAGAAGCCCAGTGAGCCGATCGCGATAGCCACCGCTGATGTCTTTCAACCAGCGCGAAAGAGTTCGCTCCGAGGGCAACTGCGTAAATCGAGCGAAGCGCAGGAAGACCGGCTCGATCGCCAACTCACGAAGGTGTGACAGCCGAGTTCCGCCGATCAAGATCAGGCCGATCACGGCCGGCGTCATCCGGAACGAGCCGTAGTCGGTCTCGAACTCTCGATCCGCAAAAATCTCTCGGATCTGCTCGGCCCAGCCGACCGACCCAAGGAAATCTCCGATCAGCGAGAGCCCTGCATGGGCCGTCAGAGCCTCCGTCGAGAATTGAATGGGGAGAGAACCCTTGACACGAGCCCGAAGAAGTCGTTTTCTAAGTCTCACAGAAGTGGCCTTTTGTTTGTCGGTTGGAGAAGTGTCGTAACGACTTCAAACCACAACCAAGGGGCCATTTCAATATGTAGACGACAATTCGTTATGTCGGATCAGGGCTAGCTACTCAGATTCGGCAAAACACGAAGGCAACGCGAGTCTCGTCGCTTCAGTACACCCTTGATGGCGGGCGCGACCACACCATTCAGCCGCTCCTGAACAACCCAGGCCTCGTCGAAGTGTACGCGCGCGGGATGGCCATGTACGACGAACTCTCGGCACCCGAACAGGCCCGATTTACGTGGTTCGTGGTCGAGACCGTGCTTCAGATGCAGAACGTGATGCAGCTCCACGACGAGGGCATTCTCGACGAGGTCAACTACGAAGCGTGGCTCGTCTACACGGCAGCAATTCTACGAACACCGGGTGGAGCCGTCGCGTGGCCTCAGGTCGCAGCGGTCGTGAGCCCCGACATTGCTGACGAGCTGAAGAAGTTTCTCGCCGACAACCCGGATGGCCCGTCCTTGCTTGAGCTGATGCCCGTCATGGACGCGCGTGCATGGAAAGACGGCGATGCCTAACAAGTATACGCAGCTCGCCAAAAATCTTGTGCAGCCTGGCAGAGAGCGTGTATGGTTTTCCGAACTCTTTTTTCCTGGCGGAAGCTGATCTCCAGATACGTTAGGCAGCAGGAGAGAACCGAATTGAATTGGGATGCAATCGGATCGGTGGGAGAGGTCATCGGAGCGGCCGGCATCATCGCCTCGCTGCTCTACCTCTCCATTCAGATCCGAAGAAGCGACCAGACGGCGCGCGCCGAGAGCTTGAGTTCGGTGCTCGACGGCTGGCGAGATCGAGCCGGCCTTCAACTTTTCGTCGATTCCGACGTCGCGGATTTGTTTGCGAAGGGCCTCACGGACCTCGATCGGCTCGATGCATCCGAGAAGCGCCGCTTCTTTTACCTGATTTCCGAGCACGTGTTCCAGGCCCAGCAAGCCATGCAACTTCATCAGCGCGGACTGCTCCCTGACGTGGACTACGAGGCGTGGATCTACTACGTGAGCACTCTCATTCGTACGCCGGGAGGCGGTCAGGTCTGGCCGTTGATCGCGACTACGATCACGCCGACGATTCGAGACGTCCTTAACGACTTCCTCGCGGCGAATCCGGACACGCCTTCTTACCTCGAACTGAACCCCCTCCTGAAATACTCGGACGAGCGGGCCGGCTAACAAGCGGTTGCAGCTTGAGCGCAACAGCTCGTCTCAACAGGCAGGAGAAAGCTAAATTGAACTGGGAAGCGATCGGCGCAATCGGCGAAGTCATTGGGGCAATCGGTGTCATTGTGACACTGGCGTACCTCGCGATCCAGATTCGCCAGAACTCCGCGGTCGTGCGATCCGCGACTCGCCAAGCGATCTCGACTACTCAGGCAGAAATCGGTTACCGGCTCGCCGAGAATCCCGAATTGCGCTCCGCGGCATTGCTTTACACCAACCTCGAATCGACGGTCCCTGAGACAGAACTCGCGGCGCACTTTTATCTGCGGGGGCTACTCAGGACCTACGAAAATCAGTACCACCAGTACGTCGACGGAACCTTCGACGAATCGATCTGGACGGGATACCGGAACAGCATGGCGCAGAACTTCGCGAGCCCAGGGGTCTGCAAGTATTGGGAAACCCATCGCGCGTTGTACAGCATAGAGTTCGCAGCATTCGTCAAGTCCGATCTTCTCGACGCCTCGACACCACCGCCGACCGGTGACTAACAAGGTGTTGTAAGATTGGGCAGTTCGCTGACTCTGGTTGCCCTACGGCGTGCGAGTGCCGGCAAGAATCTCATCTACCCACCCGACAAAGCCCGGGTCCAAGAGCGCCTTGATGTACGGGTCGACGTTCCACAGGACAACCATCGGCGGGGCAGAGTAAAACTCGCGCACCAGGTTCTCGAGTTCGATTGAGTCTTCAGCCGTCTTCATCGATCGATACTGCGCCCAATGTATGAAGGTCCAAGCGCAGCAGCCGTGCCAGAGCAATAGGGCCTCGTCCGCTGTCGTTCCGAGCTGCTCGGATAACACTTCCATTCGCGGCGCTGTCGAGGGATCGGCCTTGCCCCAGACCTGGCGAAACTCTTCGTTATTGATCTGCATGAGCTGCATTTCGAGAACGCTTCCTGCTCTGGCCTGGCGACTCGCGTCGCTCGCCGCGAGCCTCGCGTAGCGAATCTGTGTGGCGAGGTAGGCCAGAGTGACGACCGTTGCGAGGGCTGCCACCAACTCGCCAATACTGCCCAATTCTTGAACTGACACTTTTCCCCTCCGAATGCCGGCGTTGGTTTCAATCCTCTCCCCTACGATGGCGTAGCCTAGACAACTTGGCATCGCGCAAGCCCGCATGCCGCCCGACGAGCCGTCGCAGCGAGCTTGCTGACGCTTCCGGCCTAATCGGGTATCGGATTCGCGAGCGCGATCTCGCCAAGCGAGTTCGACGCCGCTCGCCTATCCTGAAACGCGCATGGACACACTTGCCAATATCGCCGGATGGATTTCGCAAAACGAAGCACTCTTGAGCGGAACCGCGGCGATGATCGTTCTAGCTGGGGTCATCTTTACTCCCCTTGGAGCAGCGCTTCGCCGAGTTGTCAGTCGGCGCAGCGGAGGTGATACCAACGACGCGGCCCTCGCTCCGCCAGAGGCGGTGAATCAATCTACGATTCAGGCATCGCCCCCGGAACCGGCACAGCTCGGCGAGAACGGATCTCTGGAAACGCGGCGAGCGATCACGGTTCCTTGCCGATGAACGGAAATTTGCCAAGTGTCCCCACTCGCTTGATCGGTCGGGAAGCCGAAGTCGCTGAACTGGTGGATCTCTTGGCGGATCATCGCCTAGTGACGCTGACGGGTGTGGGAGGCGTTGGGAAGACCCGTCTGGCGTTGTCCGTCGCTGGCCGGCTGACGTCTGAATTCGTCGATGGTGTTTGGCTGTTGGAGTTGGCGCCCGTAGGCGATCCCTCTGCGGTCCCCGCCGCGGTCGCGACGGCATTAGGGATCACTGCCGGGGCCGAACGCAGTATCGTTGATTCGATCGCTGAGGCGCTCTCGGGCCGACGGCTCCTACTTGTGTTGGATAATTGCGTGCACGTGCTCGACGCCGCAGCAGAGGTGGTTGACGCACTTCTCGCACGAACGGCGACGGTTTCCGTCCTGGCGACTTCGAGAGAGGGATTGCGCGTCACGGCGGAGCATCTGTGGCCCGTTCCGTCTCTGGACATGCGCGGGGGTGAAACTTCAGCCGCGGTTTCGTTATTCGTCGAGCGTGCTCGTGCGGTGCAGCCCGGATTCAGCCTGGGCGACGATCTAGAGTCGGTCACTGATATCTGTAAACGGCTCGATGGGATTGCTCTCGCGATCGAGTTGGCTGCGGCGCGTATGGTCTCCATGACGCCGCGCGAGCTTTCGGAGCGGTTAACGGACCGCTTTCGCCTTCTGTCGGGCTCTCGCCGGGGGCTGGAACGTCATCAGACCTTGCGCCATGCGGTGCAGTGGTCCTACGAGTTGCTTTCCGAGGACGAGCGCACGCTCTTGAACCGTTGCTGTGTCTTCTCTGATGGATTTGATCTGGCTGCTGCCACGTACGTGTTAAGCGAAGATGGCGCCGATGAATATCTGGTCCTGGATGGGTTGGATTCGTTGGTCCGCAAGTCATTGATGAACGCGGAGCTGAGCCAGGGAAAGACTCGATATGCGCTGCTCGAGACGATTCGCCAGTTTGCCGAGGAGCAGTTAGCGGAAGGCGGCATGGTCAACGGCGTGCGGGAGCGTCACGCCGTCCATTTCGCGCAGCAGGCCATCGATTGGCACCGAATCTGGGAGGGGCCTCGTCAGCGAGAGGCGCTCGAATGGGTCGAGGCCGAGTTCGCGAATCTTCGGTCGGCATTCGAGTGGGGCACGGACTCGGGCAGGCTGGATCTCGCGGCGGATTTGGCCGCGCACATCGCCATCCTCGCCTTTCCGCTTCAGCTCTTCGAGCCGACGAAATGGTGCGAAGACCTGATTCCCGCGGCGCGAGCGCAGGAACTTCCGCAGCTCGGCCGCCTCTACGGAGCCGCCGTTCTCTGTGGGTATGCGGGGCGCAAGCGTGAGGCCGTCGAGTACGGGCGCGCCGCAGTCGCCTTGCAACGAGACGGTCGATATGAATCCTTTGATCCGAGCTGGAATGAGTTTTGGACGGGCGTTGCCCTCGTGGTTGCCGGTGGCGATCTTGGATCCAACTTAGAGATCTTTGAATCGATCGCACGTCGCCCCGATCCGGAGCGGGCCATGGGCTTTTTCGCGATGTTCTACCTGCTTCCCGCCTGCGGCCGCGCGGACGAGGCGATGCACATCGCGATCGAGGCGGAAGCCGCAGTGAAGCAGTATCGCAATCCTTTCTGGATCGCGTGGCTCCAGGCCGGCTTCCGAGCCTTCAGCGAAACGGACCCGGAGCGAGCACGGCAGGGCTTTCAGCAGGGACTCACTTATTCGCGGGCGCAGCTCTTGCCCTTTGTTGAGAACCGTATTCTGCAAGAACTCGCGTGGTTGGAGGCGCTGCACGGTACGCCCGGAGAGGCGCTTGAGCTTTTCGACCGCGTTCTTGACGCGTTTCACAGAGCGGGGAACCACACGGATCTCCGCGCGACGCTCTGTTATGTATCCATGCTTTTTGAACGCTTGGAGCGGGCGGAATCGGCGGCCACCTTTTTCGGCGCGAGCCAAATGCCGCCTGAGTCATGGGTGGTGGGGATGCAAAGTGCGCTTGGCCGGATGAACGGTGAGCTTGGAGTTGAACGTTTTGAGTCCTGCGTTGCGGCAGGGGCTGCGATGGAGCTGACTGCCGCTGTGGATTTTGCGCGGGGCGAGATTCAGACGAGGCGAACGGCTCTCAACTAGGCCTTTCGAGCTATCCCGTCTGGCGTTTTCTCTCCGGCTCAACATCGAAACGACGGCAATACGCCGCAATGTTCGGGCGAGAGAGGAAGGCATCGTGTTCGAGGCCGAAGGTGGGGAGCGTTTTCGGTGGCTTCGCTCGCTTCCCGGCTTGCTGCGCATGAACGAATGCATTCATTCGGTCGGCGAAGTCTGCGGGTGCATCAACGCCTAACGCTGCATGAACCGAATCGACTATTTCGACGGGGTTGCGAATGAGGTCCGGATAGGCGACGTGGGCGATGAGTCGATCCTCGTTGGAAAATTCGATCAGGGCAGAGACGTGCGCTTCCGCTCGTGTGAGCGACTGGTCGGGTAGATAAGGGCTGCGTCCAAGGGCGGCTCTGTCCGCCATAAAAGGCTCGAGGATCCCAGAGACCAGCGTGCACACGGAGACGATCGCCCGATAGGGGTCGCGATGGGTGAGGATGAATTTGGCTTCGGGGAAGACCCCTGCGAACCCCGAGAGCGTTCCTGCGAACTGGGGACATTTGAGAACGAGATGACCGCGTTGGGGAACAGGGTTTTTCCAAAGCAGAAGTTTGATCACCTGTCGGTATTCGCGAAAGCCGAGTTCCGGGTCTCGGCGTTCCAACCAATCGCCCCAGTTCTGCATGATCGTAAAAGCAGCGCCGCCAAGGGGGCTCGAGCCGTCGAGCATCCCCCACTGGCACTCTTCCGGATCGTCCGCGTCGACCCAATGCATCTGCTCGAGGAGGGTGCCACGCTGTTTGTCGATGGATGCCTGTGTGCGGTCGATGCGCGGATCGCTCCGGTAGGTCTGCGCCTCGGGTGGCGGTGTGGGGCGCATCAGTTCCCAGCGTAAGATCGGCCGCGAATTGGGATGAAGGCTGAGAAGGTTATGCAGAAAGGTGGTCCCGGTTCGTTCCAGGCCTGAGATGTAGAGGATGGGCGGAATCGCCACCTCGTCGATTTCGGGGTTCTTGGCGAGACAGTCCATGACCTGAAGCCGGCGGGAGAGATCGCCGATCATGAGGCTCGCCATGGCCGACTTCCCGAACGCGTTCAGTCTTGGATGATTGAGATCCTCAACCCAGGCCTCCAGCGCCTCTTCGGAGAACGTTTCTCCGAAATCGGAGAGTCCTGTCTTTTCGATGGCCGCATCTTTGAGCGCTTGCGTGGTCTGCATGACTGGAGTTCCCTTGGTGAAGGTGCGGCCTGCGTTGGTCTGGAACCGCAGTCCATCGGAGGCGGCCCCACTGGATACCGCAATATCGCCGTGCGAGTCGACTAGGACTCCCTCGCCCCTCCTGCCGCAAGTATCAGCACCCGCGCGAGCATTGGGCTCAGTGCCGCTGGTTGATGAAAAGTGTACGCTTCGGACTCTGGATCAACCTTCGGCCGGAGTCCGCCGTGGGGCAGCGGTCTCGTTAGGCGGTGTGAGTTGAACATCCAAGATCTTGGTGCTTTAGGAGAGTTGGTCGCGGCGGCCGCGACCGTCGCGACGCTTATGTATCTTGCCGCGCAGATTCGCCAGAACAACCGAAATCTTCAGGAGGCGACATCCGCCTCAATCAACCAAGGTTGGGCCAGTATCAATTCCCGTCTGACGAGTGATGAAAAATTCGCGGAGATCTTCATCCGCGGTCGCGAAGATCTGGCAGCCCTGGATGCGGTCGAGCTCGAGCGCTTTCGAGCTTTTGTTCAGGATATCTTGAACATGGCCGTCTACGAAGATGGATTGCAGGCGTCTCATAATATCCGCTCGCTTCATTTCGATGCCTTCGAGGTCGTCGGAAGCCTCTATCAGACTTATCCGGGCGTGCGCTCCGTGATCGACTCCATCGGACCGGAGACTCCTCGGAATCTTGTCGAGCGGTTTCGAGACACGAAGCCGACGTATGGCTTCATCGATAAGCAAGATCCATCCAAGCAAGGCAAATAGTCATTCACGCGGGATGGTCGCAAGATTTTTGATGTTAGTCGACCGGAAGACTTGTCACGATCCGGTCCATTTCGTCCGTAAAATCTTGTGGAAAGACGGATTTGCGCTCGGCCCACCACTCGGCACCACCGACCGATCCGAGAGCCAAAGCGGCGACCTTGACTTGGCTGCTCCACGTTTCATGAGAATATAGGCCCTGCTTGGCGCGCTCATGCATGGCGGAGTACGCAAAGAAACATTCCTCCATGACCGCGCGGAACCGAATTTTGTCCGGAAAACTAAGGTCCGAATAGGAGCGGACGCCTTGCGTGTACAGCTCGGCGATGCCCGGTTGTAACAGAGCCGTGCGATAACGAGCGAAGGACTCCACTGTTCGGTCGATCGAAGTGACCTGCGAGGCGCGCGTTGCCTCCCGCATCTGAGAGCTGTTCTGCCGAATCTGGACTGCGAGGTAGGCCAATGTCGCGACGGTCGCGATTGCTCCGATCAGTTCGCCGATGCTTCCTAGATCCTGAAGTGTCACTGGGTACCGCCTGGTCAAAAGGGGGCCGATCCGGAGGTTTCCGAACTCGTTTGAGCATTATGCCGCCGTACGTTGACGAGGGGCAATCGAATCGAGCTGTTTTTGGTTTTCTGCAACATGTTTTGGACGGTGTTTGTGACAGTCCAGCGGGATCGCGTTGGATCACCTACCGCTGGACAGTCAGACCCGGAATCCGAGCTATGGTTCGCCGCTGAGCGGATTGTCCGCCATGCGAGAGACTCGCGCCCAAGTTGGCCGCGGCGCGCACAGTATCCTGGCTTACCCGGGGTCCGAGGAGATCACTTGGAAATATCAGAGCTAGGCGCGATCGGCGAATTCGTCTCTTCGATTGCCGTTCTCGTAACTCTGATTTTCTTGACGCTCGAAATCCGGCGAAACTCGAGACTCCTCACTCGCGCGAATGCTCGCCAAGCGACAGACAATAATCGCGAAGCCCTCAGTGAATTGCTCGATAAAGAGGTTTCCGAGCTCTTCTATCGCGGGAATCTCGATGGCCTCGCCTCGCTGACGCCCGAAGAACGCTATCGATTCGATATCGCCTATGTCATCTGGCTCCAAGCCGGTGAGCAAGCATTTGCCGACTTTCGGGCTGGCTACTTCGACGGGGAGCATTTGATCTCCTGGGAGAACTCGGTGCCCGGGTTCCTGAGCACACCCGGCGGCTCCCAATGGTGGCAGGAAAGACGGGTATGGTTTTCACATGACTTCCGTAGCGAAGTGGACCGTCTCCTCGAGAACCTTAATCAAGAATCGATGGGCTCAGGACCGCGGCCAAGGGACTAAACTCTCGCCGCGCGAATCACCCTGCTGATATGACGGAGCCCCGTGGACGAACGCGACACACTACTCACTCTCGCAGAACTCGCCGTTGCCTTCGCCGGCTTTACTGGAATCGTCGAGGCGTTGCGACGCTATGACGATGAGTCGCGTCGTCGACTTGGTCAGCTCAGGCTGAGATCGATGCTCGAGGTCGCGCTCAGAAACGCTGGATTCGCGATTTTGCCGATTCCATTTCTGGACCTTCCGAATGCGGAAACCTACGTTTGGCGGGTCGGAAGCGGCCTCTACTTTGTCGCCGTAACGGCATACGTCATCCACCGGCGCAGAACCGACTTCAGTAGTTGGGCCCAAAGCGGGGCGTTGCTTCGTGTGGTTCCCATGCCGATTGCTTGGCTTCTTCCGATTTCACTCTCAGCCTGCCTCGCGAATGTATTCGGGCTGGGCGGAAGCTATGCATCTTCTCTCTATCTGTTCAGCTTGATTCTCGGACTCGTGAGCGCAGGAGTCCTCTTCCTCGTGGTCGCTGCGCCGAGTCTACAGGAAGGAGATATGCCATGAATGGCTTCGCCAAGAACGGTCACATGCTCGACAAGGACTCGGAGGCATCGTTATGAACTGGGACGCGCTCGGCGCCGTCGCCGAAATGCTCGGCGCGATCGCGGTCTTCGCGACGCTCGCCTACCTGGCGGTTCAGGTTCGCCAGAGCAATATCGTCACACGCGAGCAAGCGCAGTACCACATGTTGCAAAATCAGATCCGCTACTTCGACAGTCTCGCCGAGAATCCAGATTTCGTACGTACGGTCTACGGCGTCGACTCGACCGACAAAGAAGTCCAATTCCGTCAGCACGAGGCGCACGTCGCGTCCCTCTTGTTCCGCTGGAACTGGGAATTTCTTCGGGTTCAGGACGGGATCTACGCCGTCGATAGCCTGCCAGTCGATGGCTACCGCTGGCAGTACTCCACAATTGGTATTCGAGAGCACTGGGACGACAAGAAGGCATGGCTCGATCCCAAGTTCGTCGAATTCATGGAACGCGACGTGATTCCGTTCGCGGATCCGCGAACATGAGCAAGGCAATCGCCGGAGGAACGGGTCGATGAATTGGGAAGCAGCAGGCGCGATCGGCGAACTCATAGGCTCGGCCGCCGTACTCGTTACGCTCGTCTACCTCGCCCTACAGGTCCGGCAGAATACGCAGCACGTACGGGCGCAGATGTCACACGATGGTTGGTTGCAAAACTCGAGCGACCACGCTGCGATGATGGGAGACGATCATGCGGGCGCATTCGTGCGAGTCGCGCTCGGACAAGAAGCGCCCACACCGGAGGATCTCAAGGTCCTCGACGCTCGATTCCGCTCCGTCCTCATGCATATGGGCCGAGTCGAGCACATGAGTGCCCAGGGACTCCACATCTACTCGGTCGAAGAGACGGCCATGGCCTACGCGGAGGTGTTCAACTGCAATACGGGACGCGCCTGGCTCGAGGCGAACCCCGCCTTCGTCGACGCAATCGCGCCTCGAACCACGGCGCGCATCCGAGAGTTGATCGATGATCCTGATTGCCGGAGCGAAGCTGGCTCCTTCGCAAGCTTCTACCAGGCGATGACGAAACGGGCCAACGAACGGGGTGCAATTTGAACTGGGAAGCCATCGGTGCTGTAGGTGAAATCATCGGCGCAGCCGGCGTGATCATCACGTTGCTCTATTTAGCGAGCCAGCTGCAACAAAACACGCGCGCTCTCCAGGTCACGAGCATTGACTCCACGACCCACGCCGGGAATGAGATTCGTGCGTTGATCGCCTCGGATCCCATCATCACGGAAATCTATTTCCGCGGACTCCGCGACCCGGAGAGTCTCGACGACATCGAGCGCGAACGTTTTCGCCTCATCATGACGAACGCGCTTTGGGCTCTCTGGAACGCGTGGGCCCAGTCTCATCTCGGCGGCCGCGAGTCATGGACGGCCCAGAAACACGGCCTCATCCGCGTTCTGTCGCTGCCAGGCGGGAAATGGTTCTGGACGAATTTTCGCGGCGAATTCGATCCTGGATTCCAGACCGAGGTCGATCGTTTGATTGCGGAGAATTGAAACGATCACGTCGCCAGACAACGAGCGTCGGCCTATGCGGTACCATCATCATGCGGCGCGAGCTGCAGCCTTCGAGGTCGAGGGCCTGCAACTAATAGACTGATTAGACGGCGAGGTCGAACCGATGGTAACGCTCGAAGATTTGGGGAACATTGGCGATTTCCTTGGCGGCATTGGCGTCATCGTCACGCTGGCCTACCTAGCGCTTCAAATTCGCTCGAACACACAGACCGTTCGCGCCGCATCACTCGAAGCCGTCGTCAACTCCCACTCGCAGTTCCTCGATTGCCTAGCGTCGGATGAACAAATTTCACGGATCTGGTTCGCGGGCCTGTGGGGAGGTGCGGAGCTTCCGCCCGAGGAAGGCCAGCGACTACTGCTGCTCCTGTTTTCGGCACTTAGGCGCTGGGAATCCGCGTTCTACAACGTCCGAACTGGCACCATCGAGCATTCTTCATGGGAAGGGCTCAACACGGAGTACGCCGACGTCTTTGCGAGCGCCGGTGCCGTAAACCTGTGGCCGCGCCTCAGCTTGGCACTTTCCAGTGAGTTCCTCCCCTTCGCAGAAGAGGCCATTCGCAAATTGCAGGAAGCCCGCTCCCGCGTCGCCGATCATCAAGTTTGACGTGCAGCATTCGCCCAGTTTCGCTGGCAGCTCGTCGGGAGCGGCCGTCTTAGCGCCCGTAGCGATTCGGGCGACCGCATCGCTCGCCCGTCAAGACTCGATGAGTTCCTGCTCGAGCGCGGCCGCTTCCTCTTCGTCGAGTTCCAATTGCTGGCGCAGCCGATTCAGCACGACGCGTTGG
>JBDNFB010000132.1:0-11785 GCA_041690055.1 Myxococcota bacterium
AAGCTCCGGCATAGTGATCCATTCCGGCTGCTCGACGAGCAGACAGAAATCGGTCCATTGCTGGGGCGTGAAAATGCAAAACCCTATCCAGCCATCCGAGGTGGGCTCGATTGAGGGCACGTCCTCGTACGAGATCAACTCCCAGACCTGCGAGAAATGTCCCCATACACTGCCCGCATTCGTCAGCGTCGGCATGATCGCTTCGAGTTGCGAGACGTCGACCTCCTGCCCCATTCCCGAGAGGCTCTGTTTCCGGAGGGCGGCGAGCGCGCCGAACGCGAGGACACTTCCGGCGAGCCAATCCCCGACTTCTCCACCCGCGTGCAGGGGAGCAAGTCCTTCGCGGCCTCGCGCATCGGTCGACCCACACCATGCCTGCAATGTGAACTCATTGGCCGGCCGGCCGTCCCATCCACTCGCCCGCCCGAAATCAGAGAGCGAAAGAAAACTCGCGCGCGCGTTCTGTTCCGCTAGCGCGGCGCGGCCGAGCCCTCGCGCATCCAGCCAATCGACCGCCCGATTCTCGAGAACGAGATCGCAAGTCCGATAGAGATCGAGCAGAACCTCGCGTCCCGCTTCGGTATCGAGGTCGAGCACAGAGGCCCGCTTGCTCGTGTGCAAGTATCGGAAGAGCAATCCGTCGCCCGCCGCATCGAAGGACGCCTCGCTCAGTCCGCGTCGCCGAAGGGGGTCTCCGCCGGGAAGCTCGATCTTGTGGACATCCGCTCCCGCATCGGCGAGCAACTTCGTCGCATAGCCACCGGCGATCCCGGCCGTCAGATCGATCACCGTCACGCCGTCCAAGGGCTGTAGATCCACCGAAGTCATACATTCCTCCTCGATCGCGCCCGACCTACTCGATCAGAGCGAGATTGCGTCCACCTATTTCCCGTCTTCAATTTTTTCGGCCGCCCGCCGCGCATCGAGCTGCGCGCGAATCCCCGCATGGATCTCTTCCGTAAGCGTGAACCGCATCAGGATAAAAGCCCCGATCAACATCGTCGTGAACGGCACCAATCCATTCAGCGACCGGATCGCGAGCTGCACGAGCTCGGATTGTTCCGCCGCATTCGGTACAAACCCGGTCCAGGAGAGCGAAAAGCCCGTGAGCATCGCCATCACGCCGCTCGAAGCCTTCCAGAGAAACGTATACGCGGAGTAGTAGGCGCCTTCATTGCGCTCGCCCGTCTCGAGTTCGTCCGCATCGATCACGTCGGCCAGGATCGAAGATCCGATCACCGTTCCGCAGGCACTGCACGCGCCGGTGAGCGTCACGACCATCTGCATCCAGCGCAAATCGCCTTCGCCGACGAAGAAGAGCGAGATGTAGCCCGCCATTCCGACGACGAGTCCGATCAGCCAAGTTTGTTTCTTGCCGACGGCGCGGGCGAGCTTCAGCCAGATCGGCAGAGAAAGAAGCGACGAGCCCACATAGAAGAGGAAGATCTCGCCGATCTGGCCAGGCATCTTGATCACGTATTGCATGAGGAAGGGCGCGACCACCATGCTCGCGCCGGATCCCGTGTGCTCGATGAAGATCATGATGAGCAGCTGTCGTGCGTAGGAGTTTTTCCAGACGTCCCGGGCCACGCCGGCGGAGCTGCCTCCGCCGCGGCGGCGATTTCCGGCGGGTTCGCGCATTACGGCGACGGCGACCGTGTTGACGACGATGATGACGATGCCGGAGATCACGGCGAGCTCGAAAGCGCTTTGGCGGCGATCCTCGGCGGTCATCAGGTACCCGATCGCGAAGACCAGGCAGCCGATCATGCCGATGTAGCCGGCGGCCTGGCGAAAGGCGAAGATTCGGGAGACGGAGTGATGGTCAGCAGTGAGTTCTGCGCCCAACGCCTGGTGAGGCGTGAGGAAGATCGTCATCGCCGTGTTGAATCCGAAGACGGCGACGGTCATCCAGGCGACGAGTGCGGCGGTACCGAGCGATTCGGGCGGGGCCCAGACCATCACACCAAAGACGGCGACGGGAATCGATGACGCTGCGATCCAGGGGCGACGCCTTCCCCAGCGATGTTCCGTTCTGTCACTTAAGAGCCCTGCCATCGGATCCGTCAAGGCGTCCCACAGTCGCCCGACCCCGAAGATCAGTCCCATCGCCGTCGCCGGCACGAGCAATACGTCGATCGCGTACTTGTTGATATACGACATAAAAAGGACGAGCGAGAAGTTGATCCCGACCATCGGCGCGGAATACGCGAGCAGCGTTCCGGCTGTGAGCGACGGGGTCGTCGCCCCAAGCGGACGCGCTTGTGGCGGATCATTCGTCGAGGACTTCGCAGGCGTATCCGACATCCGTTCGAGCATAGGGCAGTCGATCGACCCTTGGACAGGCCGAATCGCCGGTCCGGAGAGGGATGATTCGGCGGAGTCACATCGGAATCTGGAAGCCAATGCCGTTCGAGCTGCCAGACTTCGTCGCGCAAGACGCGCTTTCCCGAAGCGCGGAGCCAGTCGACGGACTCGCATAGCATTGAGAGATTTTCGTCCGTCCAAACAACCAGCGTGCGGACCCGATTCGGGTGCGGCGCACCGGAAAGCAATCGCGCCACCAGCAGAAGAAGCACCGCCCAGGTTCGCTTTCGCAGACTGATCTCACGACCGCCCTAAAGCAGATGTGCGCGCTCTAGGTCGAGGCGAAACGGTGGGGATTCGAGATCACGCTGCACTTGGACGCTTGGGCTCATCGGTGCCGCACCTTTCGCAGTTTTCGCAGCGCCGCGGCAAGGCTATGCCGAGGCGACATGAGCAGTCGCCTCATGAAACGGGCCATCGAACCGGCACGTAGGATATCGAAGATGAGGTGGAGGCGTGGCTCATCCGAGTCGTTGAAGGCCTCATGGGGAAGGCAATTATCAAACCACCAGAGTTCGCCTTCCTGCATGCGGATCTCTTCAGGACCGGCACGAAGCCGACTGCCCACCCGACTCCGCAGCACGAGGTGATAGCGGTCGCGCAGCTGGTAGTAGATGCCGCGGTCGATGTGTTCGTAGACGCGGCCGTGGGGGCGCAGTCGCACGATCGCCGCACGTCCGGGCAACCCGCGAAACTGAGTCGTCAGGTCTTCGATATACGCGGACGCGTGGGGGAGCTCGAAGCAAGACGGATTCCGTCTCCCGCTGCACATCGACATCGTTTTGGCGTTGCGCATTGACGCCGAAAACGTGCGGCGCTGCCTCGAGTTCCTCGAGCAGTGGCGCCACGTTGATGCCACTTGCGATCCGGCGGAAACGCGCGGCCATGAGTGGGATTCGCCTCCGAGGCTGAGCAGCTTCCCCAGGCGAGCGCGGTCGTCCTGTCCAAATGAGCGTCCGCGATTTGCCTTCGCTGAAGGGCCCTGATACCTACGACCCACAGAGTACCGGATTCCGACGTCTGCCGTAGGACGAGCACTCAATGTGCATCGGATGCGCGAGAGAGAACCCTCGTCGCACGGCGTGCCCCCGAAACTGCTATCCATCCGTCCCACGCGCACATCGCGCGCCATCACTCCCACCGCGGCTTGGGCTGGCTTGCCTGCTGGCGACGGGACTTCACGAAAGAATCGATGCTCGTGGCTCATCCTGTCGTCCTCCTTGGGAGTGATTGTCTCACGGGACTGCAGATCGCGCGGATCTTGTGGCGGCGCGGCGTGCCCGTTGTCGGAGTCGCAGGGCGGCTTGATTCACCGTACTGCCGCAGTCGTGCAGTGAAGCGGGTTGTGCAGATCGAGACACCCGACGAGTTGATCGAACTGCTCGAAGAGGTCAAGGCAGCGTATGGCAAATTGCCGCTCCTGCTGCCCTGCACGGACCGCTTCGCATTCTGGCTGAACGAGCACCGCCAATCGGTCGACGGTCATGGTGCCTTCCTTCTGCCGTCACGAGACACGCTCGATCAGCTCGCGAACAAGGCGCGCTTCTATCGCTACGCGGTCGAACGGGGATTCAGTCTGCCCGATACGCGGATCGTGGAATCCAAGGAAGAGATCGAGCGAGCCGCTCAAGAGATGACCTTCCCGATCGTCATCAAGCCACCGCGCCGGACGCCTGCCTGGGATCAGGCAAGCGGGGCAGAGAAGGTGTGTAAAGTCGAAAACTCGTCTCAGCTGTTAGGTCGAGGCCCTTTCTTGCTCGAGGCGGCAGGAGCGCTCGTTTTGCAGGGCTGGGTTCGAGGGCCGGATTCGCTGAGTCGCGAGCTCACACTGTGTATGGACCCGCAGAGCGACCTGATCGCGTCGGTTGTCCTCGAGAAGCTTCGGCAGTGGCCGCCGGGTATTGGTACGGGATCGCTCGCTATGGAGGTGGACGATGCGGCCGTTCTGGAAGCGGGACGCGCGTTGCTCGCTCCACTCGCCTACGTCGGCTTGGGGCAGATCGAGTTCAAGCGTGACGCGGTCGACGGGCTTCTCTATCTGATCGAGATGAATCCGGGGCGGGCTGCGCTGAATCAACCGCTTTGCGAAGCCGCGGGCGTCGAGATGACCTGGGCCTGGTACTGCGCGGCGGCCGGTCTGCCGCGACCTGCGCAACTCGAAGTGCGATGGACGGGGGCGAAGTGGATCTGCTGGAAACGCGACCTGCGGTCCAGCTACCGAAGCTGGATCACGGGTGAGTTGACTTTGACCGATTGGGTGCGATCGCTGCGCGGAATTCGATGGTCCGCCGACATTCAACTCGATGATCCCCTCCCCTTGCTCGCGGACGTATTCGAAAAACTGAGGACGCTCGTGATCGGAGGAGCGACGCGATGAAACAGCGTGTGTGCTCGGGAATGCCGAGGATGCTGTGACCGACTTCCGTCCGACGGTGGTCTTGCTTGGGATCGATCGGTTATTAGGACTACAGCTCGCGCGAATTCTGTGGCAACGCGGTTCGCCCGTGGTGGGTGTGGCCGTCGAACCGACCTCCCATTACGCCCGCACACGAGCGGCGGTCGAGATCCTGCCTGCGCAGGATTTCGAAGCGGATCCAGCAGCCGCCCTCATGCGCATCCGCCGAGCGGGTGGGACAGTGGCCAACGACAAGCCTATTCTGATTCCGTGCACGGACGAATATATTTGGTGGCTCGACCGGCTTCGATCGGACCTAGCACCACATGCAGATTTCTTGCTCGCCGCGCACGACTGTCTCGAGCGTCTCGCCGACAAGGCGCGTTTCTGCCGCGAACTCGAAGTCGAAGGCACACCTCTACCGCTGACACGCATCGCGGTAGACGGGGAGTCGCTGCGTCAGGCCACCGGCGAACTGGCCTTTCCGATCGTGGTCAAGCCGTCCCGACGTTCGCCAGCGTGGATGCACGCGACGGGTGGGGCCAAGGTACTGCGCGTCGACGACCCGGATTCTCTGCAGAAGCGCTGTGAGCCTCTGCTTGCCGCAACCAGTGCGCTCGTCTTGCAGCAGTGGATCCCCGGTGGTGATGACTGCATGTACTCGGTGTTCGTTTGCCTCGACGGAAGCGGTGAACCCGCCATGCAGTCGCTCGTCGTTCGCAAGCTTCGGCAATGGCCTCCGGAGATCGGCGTGGGCAGCCTTGCGGAGCAAGTCAGCGAGCCCGAACTCGCCGCGCAGGCTCTCGAAATCCTCAAGGCGCGCGGATTCGTGGGGACGGGATCGCTCCAGTTCAAGCGCGACGCAGACACCGGGCGTTTCGTCGTGATCGAGATGAACACCCGCTTCGCTCTGGGCTTCCCAATCTGCGAGACATCGGGCATCGAAGCAACGTGGATTCACTGCCTGCTGGCGGCTGGACGCACAGTTCCCGCATCGGTTTCTTCGGAGATAGTCACGCCAGGTCGCAAGTGGATCTGTTGGAAACGGGATCTGGCCTCGGCACTGACGTATTGGCGGCGGGGAGAGCTTTCAATTCCCGACTGGCTCCGGTCGCTGCGGGGCCGGAAGCGATCCGCGGACATCATGTTCCGAGATCCCCTACCTACGCTCTGCGATGCATGGGGGAAGGTCTCGCGATTCTTGTCATGAGCGAGTGACGAATGAAGGAAAACCGCGTCGCCCGGCTGGGCGAGCGCGCAGGCCGCTCCGGACTTCGCTGTGCGCTGGTGCTGCGCTTGTTGCCGGGACTGCCGTTCGGCCTTGTCAAAATCGCGTTCGGCGCATCACCTGTGGAGTTTTCTACCGGCATATACGCGACTGCACTGATCATGCTGCCGTCGTTGTTGGCGAGCGCAGTATTCGGCGAGCGTGCCCAGGCCGCGTGGCGAGACCCGTCGGTTGCCAGCGTGGCCATCCCGGCAGCGACTGCCGTCGCGCTGTTGGGCGGGGTATGGTTGTTGTCCCGCTCCCTACGCCGCTTGGAGCGACGATGGCCGCGGACCATCGAGGGCTAGCCGACTAAGGCTACGAGGATGTCCACGAAGTGGTCTCGTTCTGTCGTGTAGGTTGCGTTCATGGGGATGTCACCGACGCCTATCGAGATGTTGTCGCGCGGGGGGCAGAGGAAATTCTCCGATCACGCGATCGAGAGAGCGCTGATGCTCCGGCTCGCCTTTAGGCTGCCGCTCCGCCAGTCGGAGGGGTTCCTTCGATCGATCAGACGAGATCATCGCTGAGGTCTTGACTGACGGAGATGCTGACGATGCGAGGAACGCTCTTGATCTGGTTGACGAAGTTGAGCATGACGTCGTGAGCTTCACGGCAGACGCCGCCTACGACACGATTGCGATCTACGAAGCTGCTGCAGAGCGCGGCGCGAAAATCATCGTTCCGCCGAGAACGACAGCGACGAGATCTAGGCGATCTGGCACTCGCGATCGGCAGTGGATGAAGATCGTTCGGGGACGGAAGAGCCGCTGCCGCGGTACCGTTTTTTGCACCAACGCCTCCCAACCCCTCAGAGCATCTTCTTCGCCATGCTCGTCTTGAACTTCGTGTACGGCGGGTACATCGCCTTGATATCCAGCCACGTCCCCTTCACCAACACCGACTTCTTATGCGAGAAAGTGTCGAAGCTGGCCTTGCCGTGATACGCGCCCATACCGGAGGGACCCACTCCCCCGAACGGAAGATTCGGATTCGCGATGTGCAAGATCGCGGCGTTGACGCAGGCGCCGCCGGAGCTCGTCCGTGACAGGACGGCTTCGCCGACCGCAGCGTCTTCGCTGAACACGTACAGCGCGAGCGGCTTCTCGCGTTCGTTCACGAATACGATGGCTTCGTCGATGCTTTCGACGGTGAGCACTGGCAGGATCGGGCCGAAGATCTCTTCGGTCATGACTGCGGACGTCGGATCGACATCGGTCAAAACGGTCGGCGCGATATAGCGCGTCTCTTCGTCGGTCTCGCCGCCCATCGCGACTTTGCCGCCATCTTTCAAGAGCTGGGTGAGGCGGCGGTGGTGGCGGACGTTGACGATGCGGGCGAGATCCTTGCTCTGCTTCGGGTCGTCGCCGTAGAACTCCTTCGTCGCGGTCTTGATCTTCGCGATCAGCTCATCCCGGATCGACGAGTGCGCGAGCACGTAGTCCGGCGCGATGCAGGTCTGGCCGGCGTTCATGAACTTGCCCCAGGCGATACGGCGCGCTGTGACGTCGAGGTTGGCCTTTGCGTCGACGATCACGGGGCTCTTGCCGCCGAGTTCGAGGGTGACGGGCGTGAGATGCTTCGCGGCGGCGGCCATCACGATCTTCGCGACGACGCCGTTGCCGGTGTACATGATGTGGTCGAAGCGGTGGTTCAGGACTTCGGTCGTTTCTTCGACGCCGCCTTCGATCAATGTGATGCACTCGGGGTCGAGGTACTTGGGCACGAGCTTCGCCAGAAGCGCGGAGGTATGCGGGGTGAGCTCCGAAGGCTTCAGTACCGCGCAGTTGCCAGCGGCGATCGCACCGACCAGCGGCGAGAGCAGCAGCTGGACGGGGTAGTTCCAGGGCGAGATGATCAGCACGACGCCGAGCGGGTCGGACAGGATCTTCGACTTGCCGGGTTGAACCATGAGCGGGCTGCTGACCTTCTGCGGCTTCATCCACTTGCTGAGGTTCTTCAGCGTGAACGCGACATCCTGGCTGGTCGCTCCGACATCGGCGGCGAGTGCTTCGAGGGTGGGCTTGCCGAAGTCGGCAGCGAGCGCGTCGGTGAGTGCTTCGCCGTTTTCCTTGATGAGCGCTTTCACGGCCTGGAGTTGTGCACGCCGCCAGCCTTCGGAGCGGGTCTTGCCGGCGTTGAAACTCGTACGCAGTCGATCGACTTCGATGCCGATCGATGCGAGGTCATAGTGGGGCGTCGGGAGATCGGTGGCTGCACTCATGTTCGGGCTCCTGGGTGTCGGCAGTAGAAGGGCGTGCGATTCGCCAGTCTACCCCGATTTCGTGACTAGAGGGGAATCTCTGAAACCGGGACACGGCCGCCGAGGCAGAAGTCGGTGTCGTGCTCCGCGCGCCTGGGCCGGTTGTAACACGCGACGTTCCAGTTGAGTTGTGCGCCGCCGTAGGCGTCCGAGTCGCGGTGGAGGTAGTCGATGGGGGTAGGCAAAATAAGCCCCGGCCGGGCTACTCGGCCCCTCCCGGGGGCTCCCCTCGCCTCCGTCTTCGTTGCCTGGGCGCCACCAGGAAAAGTCGACCACTGATTGCTGCGCGGAGGAGCGCTCGCCGCGTGACTTCACCGCCGCAGCTCGGCGAACTTCTTGGCGTCGAAGACGTCGACGCGAATCGCTTCGTCACGAGCCTCACCCGCGGCTTCGAGCTGGGTGACCTCGATCTCCGTGAGGACCCCGGCCTCCCGCGCGCGCATACGCGCGCAAAGCTGTCAGGAGCCGCTCGGCTGGCACTTGGACTGAGTGGACATCGATGATTCGTCTGGATCAACTTCTGTAATGTCATGCCGGAGGTGTATAGTCTGGCGATGGAGCCTGACACAACGCGTCCGCCCATCTCGCTAGTGAGCGACAATGCGGCCCCCGTACACCCGGCGATCCTTGCCGCCATCCAGCGCGCGAACAACGGCCCCGCCCTGGCCTACGGACACGATCCCTGGACCGCAGCTGCGGTGGCGAGCATTCGCAGCCACTTCGGCGACGATGTCGAAGTCCTGCTCGTATTCAACGGAACGGCCGCCAACATTCTCGGCCTGCGCGCTGTCGTCGACTCGCACCACGCCGTGCTATGCGCGGAGACTTCTCATCTGTGGCGTGACGAAGGCAACGCACCAGAGTACTTTCTCGGGGCGAAGATCGTTCCCATCGACACGCCCGACGGTAAGCTGACTCCCAAGCGAGTCCGCCCCTTCCTTCGCGGCTTCGGCGTGGTCCATCACGCACAGCCGCGCGTCATCTCCGTGGCACAACCGACCGAGTGGGGCACGCTCTACACTCTCGATGAGCTACGTGGACTCTCTGCGATGGCACACGAACACGGGATGCTCTTCCATGTCGATGGCGCCCGTCTGGCCAACGCTGCGGCCGCTTTGAAGGTGCCGATCGGGAGTTTCGGGCGCGAACTCGGGATCGATGTCCTCTCCCTTGGCGGGACCAAGCTTGGGCTGCTTGGCGCCGACGCCGTGATCCTGTTCGACTCGCAGCTCGCGACACGAGCCGCATTCCACCGCAAGCAGGCGATGCAACTCGGCTCCAAGATGCGTTTCATCGCGGCCCAGTTCGATGCCTTCTTCGAACACGATCTCTGGCGCGAGCTGGCCCTTCACGCGAATGCAATGTCTTCCCGGCTCGGCAAGGGCATAGAGCGGCAGACGTCGCTCTCGCTCGTTCGCCCGGTGGAGACCAACGCCGTGTTTGTCAAGCTGCCCCCCGAGCTGATCAAGCCGCTCCAAGAGCACGCGACCTTCCACATCTGGGACCCCGCTCAATCGGTCGCGCGACTGATGACTGCCTGGGACACTCAGGCCGACGACGTCGATCGCTTCGTGGCGGCCGCCGCTCGGCTCGCGACCTGATCAGCGAACCGACACGCCACGAGGCGCCTTGGTGAGGAACTCGCAGCCATCCTCCGTGACGACTACGGTGTCGGACAGAAAAGAGTCTCCCCGTCCCGTCCGCAGCAACCAGGACATGAGATGGAAGACCATGCCGGGCGCCAGCTTCATATCCGAACCCTTGCGTAGCCCGCGCGGTGTGCCACTCCCAGACCAGCTCGGCGGGAAGCCGATTCCCACCGCATAGCCACAGTGATGGCGGGTATAGCCCTCGAGTCCCGCTGCATCGATGGTCTCCTGCCAGACGCGATATACGTCGCCCGCGAGCGCGCCAGGTCCCATCGCCTTCGACGCGTTCATCATCGCTTGCTCACAGATTTGCTGCATCTTGTGTGCCTTGCTGGGGGCACGTCCAATGAAGACGAGGCGTCCCGCCGGTGCGTGGTAGCGTCGAATACAACCCGCCAGTTCAACGAAGAGCATGTCGCGCGAGCGGATGGCCGCTTCAGTCCAAGTGCCATGTTCGTGCGCGATCGTGCGTGTCGACCGGATCAAGGGAATGAAGCCAGGGTAGGTTCCACCACGCCGAAACATGGTCGCATACACGGCGGCCATCACATCTCGCTCGGGAATGCCAGGCCCCGCTTCCGCAACGGCCGCCAACATCATCGAATCGGTGATTCCGGCTGCCCTGCGCGTGCAAGCGAGCTCGAGTTCGGATTGTACGAGTCGGCAGTCGTTGACCAGGTCGCTGCCGTCGGACCATTCGACCCGCGACAGTCTGTCGACGATGCCGCTAGCGATTCCGAAGGGGAGGAAGCTACTCTGCTTCTCGAGAGCGATGCGACCGGACTCGAGACCGGCCGCGCGCAGGGCTTCGACCGTTTTCGCTACCGGAATCTCCGAGTCCAAAGCCACCGGACCACTGACCGCGACGCCCGCGCTCATCTCCCAGGGACGCAATCCAGTCGGCCCACCGGCCTTGCTCAGCTCCGCCATCACCAGGTCTTCGCTCGCGCTCCGCGCCGGAGGGATCGGATCGACTCCGTCCGAATATCCGAAGTGAACCACCCATGGCACCTGGTCACTGACCGTCGCGTGCTCCATGGCTCGGGTCACCAGAATGGGCGTGCCCACGAGCGGAACGATGAGTGCCTGGTATGCGAAGTAGCCTTGGTGTTCGAGCCCCGTGAGATAGAAGACGTTCTCGGGTGCGGTGACGAGCATCCCCGCGAGCCCGCGAGCACTCATCTTCACTCGAAGCTTCTCGAGACGGGCGTCGAATTCGGATTTCGGAAACTGTACAAACTTGACCATACGACGATACTCGCGCGAAATAGCCAAAATCACCATAGTGCAGCTGCGCGCGCTCTACGATCGCCGGCACGTCGAAGGGCGGGAGCTGCCGCGACATCACATACAGCATGAAGCGGTACGTCAGGATAGACGTTGCGATCGTTGGCTTCATCGATATTTGCGAGTTTGACCGTGCTTGGAGCTGCACGACGAACACATGGGTCGAGTTCAGGTCGACTCGGAGATTCGAGCGGATCCGCGCACGTAGGTCAAGCGGAACGATCTGTGCCGCCCGGCTACGGTCGCCGTCCATCGTCAAAGGTGGGTTTCAGCTGCATGAGTCGTGAGACATCGACCCTGTCGTCGAATGAGTCACACCCTTCCCGTTGGAAGAGCCGCGCGGGCCTTGTGACGGCTGCCCGCTCGTCGAGGAACTCCGGATCGAAGTTACGTCTTTTGAGATAGAGGGCCGCACAGGCGCGCCGGGCTCCGTACTCGAGCGGAATCGACGAGCACTGGTCCAAAAAGTGGTCCATCAGGGATTCACGCCCGGCGACGCGGACGATGGCTGGGGAATGGATTCAGTCTGGCTGCGAGTCCGGAGCACAGTCGCACTC
>JBDNFB010000133.1:0-13134 GCA_041690055.1 Myxococcota bacterium
GTGAAAGAGCGGAACCGTGAGCAACATGCAAGGCGGCGGTGGCGTAGGGTTGGTTTCGTATCCCATCTGCATCGCGAGCATCGCCCCGCGTGCGCCTCCCGCGCTCGCCGCCTGCACGAAACCGATCACAGCGCGATGGGACGCGACCGCACATTTAGGGCGGCCCGTCGTTCCGCTCGTAAACAGAATCGTCGAGGCATCGTCCTCGGCGATCGGAATCTCCGGAAGTTTCGCGCCGGGCGCGTACCCAAACATCTCGTCGCCCCGCGCTTCGAAGTCGAAGGTCGGACACGCGAGTTTTGCGTCGACGATCCGGGCGAGTCGTTTGGCATCGCCGAGTACGACTTTGGGTTCGGTGATCCCGATTCCGAAGACGGCTTCGTCCGTAGTCCACCAGCCGTTCAAGGCTGTGGCGATCGCACCGAGACTGACGGTGGCCCAGTAGGCGACGATCCATTCGGGGCGGTTCTCGGAGAAGATCGCGACGCGGTCGCCGCGGCCGACGCCATAACGTTCGGCCAGAAATCGAGCGGTCGAGCCGACGAGGTCGAGATGATCGGCGTAGCTGATCCGGCGTTCGCCGTACACGATGTATTCGCGCTCGCCGAAGGCCTCGCTCTTTTCGACGTATTCGCGAAGGGATCGCAGGCGATTCTTGAAGATCTTCATCTTCTCACCGAGCACTTGCTCCTCGACGAGTTCGAAGAAGCCGCCCGGTCCGTGGAGCGTCTTCTCGATCGACTCCCAAACTGCGAGATCGATGGGGCCTGCGCTCTCGGAGCCGCTCGCGCCCAGGCCTGAAATCGGATTCGGTTCTGTTTTGCTCATCGTTGTTTCAGCTTCTCCATGGCTTCGGGAATACCCGTTCCCAGGATCGCGCCCGCCGGCGCGATCTCTTCGATCTGCTCGAGCCGGGCGGCATTCATCTCGACGCGGCTGTGGCTTGGACATTGGCGCGGACGCGAGCCGCGCGACGCGTCCCGAATAGCGGGATCACGCCCTGGGCGAGTACCCAGGCGAGCGCGAGCTGCCACGGCTCGACTTCACGTTCCCGGGCAAGCCGACTGAAGGCGTCGATGACGGCGAGGTTGTGCTCGAGGTTCTCGGCCGCGAGTTGAGGGGAATGTCTGGGGATAGGAAAAACAAGCCCCCCTTTCTCTACCCCCTGGAATTTTAGATAGGACAATCAGATTCCGATCGAAACGTAATCGCCCCGTTCCGGGAAACATGTTTTACGCAAATCAAAGACGCTCCGAAAAAAGCGACACGATTTTCGCTCGGTGCCGCTCATCCGCAGCCGCATCGAAGCCGTGTGAAGCGACTAGCGCGAATCCATGATGACAGCCGTCGTACATCTCTAAGGTGTAGCGTGCGCCCGCGTCACGCAGCGCCGCATCGATTCGTTCAGTTTCCCCCGGAATAATGAAGGGGTCAAACTCGGCGACCGCGAGATAGATCTCGGCCTTCATGCGGTCCGCTAGCAGATGGGGACTGTCGGGTTCATCCGTCGCCAGGCTCGCGCCGTGAATCGAAACGGCAACGCCGATCCGGTCCGGAAACGTTCCCGCCGCAAACAACGCGAACCGCCCGCCGAGACAGTATCCCACGACGCCGATCCGTTCTCCACGGACCTCCGTTCGGCTCTCGAAAAAGTCGAGATAGGCAGAGATGTCCCGCATCACTGCCTCATTCGTTACACGCTCGATCATCTTCATCACGCGCTCCTGCTGCGCGGGATCGTCCTGGAGCGTCGAATGATCTAGAGGCTCATACGCCCCCGATCGATAATAGAGGTCAGGCACCAGCACGTAGTAGCCGAAGGTCGCCAGCTTCTCGGCAGAACCCAGGAGCGTCGGCCGAATGCCCATGCCGTCCATGAAATAGACGATCGCGGGCCAGGGCCCCGACCCATCCGGGTGAAACGTGTGGCACGGGACGACGCCGTCCGCTGTCTCGATCTCGACGCGTGTGTGCTCGGTCAACTGCTTACCCCTTCCACCTTGCCCAACGGATCGCGCCGGGCCTGCGGCGCTCCGTCTGTCGACGTGGCACCATAAGAGCCTAACTCTCAAAGGAGCCCCGTGCCGATGTCCCATCTGCCGCAAGCAACGGTCGAGCCACTCAGCGGATCCCTCGGCGTGCTCGTCTCGGGCCTCGATCTGCGTCGCGACCTCGACGCCGAGACTGTAAAGGAATTGCGCGCGCTCGTCCTCGAGCGGCTCGTACTCGTATTTCCTGATCAATCGCTCTCGGCGGACGAGCAGCGAGAGCTCATGCGCCATTTCGGCGAGATCGAGAAGCATCCCGAGCGACCGGAGATTCTCGAGGACTCGGACGAGGAAGTCGTGATCGTCGCGCCGTCAGGTGGAATTTCTGCGGTCTGGCATTGCGATTACGAGCCCAACTTCAATCCGTGCGGTCTTTGCTCGCTCAACATGGTTCAGTGTGCGGCGGATGGCGGCGGAGACACGATCTTCGTCAACGGCTACCGGATCTACGAGAGCTTTTCGAGTCGCATGCGCACGCTCCTCGACGGGTTGACCGCCGTCCATCGCAATACGGGAAACGCAGGCCGGATGCGAGACGAAGTCCATTTCCCGCTCGTTGGAACTCACCCCGAGACCGGCCGCCGCGGCCTATGTTTCAGTTCCCACCACGTGCAGGACTTTCTCGAGCTGAACTCCGAGGAGAGCGAGATGCTGCTCACGCGCCTAAGGGAGCTCACACAGAAACCGAATTTCGCTCTTCGATACCACTGGCGACCGGGCTCGATCGCGCTCTGGGACAATCGCGCGGTTCAGCACTACGTGGTGCCCGACTTCGAAGGCTCGCGCCTTCTTTATCAGGTCACCGTCCACGCCGACATGCTCACCCCCCTGCCCGAATACATTCCACCGAGCGCAGACCACGTCCCTGCAACGGATTCGGACATCGCGCCACGCTAATCCATGCGCCGTGCAAAGAAGCACGCCGCACTCAGGAAATTCATGCCCGCCCCCGACACGCGCAGCCTGGCCGGCGGATCGGCTCCTGCCGCGCGAAGCGGCTCCTCCCGCTACGCCCTCGTCCTGCTCTCGGCGGTTATGAGGTTGAACATCATCGATCGCCAGATTCTCTCCATCTGATCGAGCCCATCAAAGCTGAACTCAATGTGTCCGACGCCGCAATGGGAATTTTGACCGGCACCTCCTTCGCGCTTCTCCATGTCGTGGCGATGATCCCAATCGCGAGCAGGGCCGACCGGCGCTCGCGCGTCAATCTGATCGCGCTCGGCCTCGGGGTCTGGAGCCAACTCTCCGTCCTCACGGGAATGACGCGCAGCTTCGGCCAAATGTTCGGGGTCCGACCCGGGCTCGGTGTGGGAGAAGCAACGGCCGTCCGCGCCTCCCACTCTCTCGTTGCCGACCTCTTCCCCAGAGGTCGACGAGCAACTGCGCTTTCAATGTAAATCGTAGCCGGCCCAGTTGGGCAGTCGCTCGCCTATGCACTCGGAGGCTGGGCAAGCGACGCCTACGGTTGGCGCTCTGTGTTCTGGACATTTGGTCTCCCCGGCCTGGCGCTGGCCTTGCTCGTGCGGTTATTCCTCCCTGAACCAGAGCGCGGCGCTGCCGATGGCACCACGGGGCACTGGGAAGCGATCCCTCTACCGCAAGCACTGCGCTTGCTAGTCGCCCTTCGTTCCTACCGCCACCTGGCCGTCGCGGCCGCGTATCGGCCGTCGCCGAATACTCGATCCTGATCTGGTCTGCGCCCCTCTGGATGAGACGTGGACCGTTAATTGCGCCTGCCATGAGCATCTGCTCGCCTGTCGGTTCTTGGGGAAATAGTCTATGGAATTGGGTACATCCGGCCACACAGGGCAGCAAACCACGTGAACGCATGGTCTCATTTAGCTGTGATTGAGTGAACGGTCACCCCAGGCGCAATTAACGGTCCACGTCTCTCTGGATGCGCGTCCTCGAGCTGGGAACGGCGGAGGCCGGGTCGACGCTCGCCCTCGCCACAGGGCCTTCGACGGGACACTCAAGCGAGCGCCGGGATTTGAACTCCAAGAGCATCTTGCCCACGATAGGTTCACTTCGTCAGCACACGCCAATTCGTAGAATCACTCCGTCGAAGTCATATTCATGATCTTGATCTCGCCTGGATCGTCTTTCCAGCGGCCGCAAGCGACGAGTCCGCTACAGAAGACCTGGCCGATGTAGAGCCATTCCCCGATTCCGATCGCCGTATGCTTCTGGACCGCATGCCGGGCTGAATTGGACGAGCTTGCGAGGCCTGAAGGTTCGCGGTGGATCATGCTTATTCACAAACTTCTTTGCTCAGGCCGATCGAGCGTCGAGAAGGCTCGGTCCGCGGGAGGGCGAGAGCGAGGGCGATCGTTTGTCCTCAGTGGGCCCGTCGCTTCAGCGGCTCCACAAGCCCGCGAATCCGAGTCGTGTCGACGACTGCGCCTTTCGCGACACCCTCGGCCCGCATGATTTTCACCTGGGCGGGCCTGCCTAGATGCGCCGCTGCTTGCTGAGCCATCTCCTGCGTCGTGACGATTTCCTCCGATGCCGGGAACAGGAAAAACAAGCCCCCTTTCTCTACCGCCTGTAAGTTTGGCTATGACAATCAGATTCCGATCGAAGCGTAATCGCCCCGTTCAGGGCTCCGCCTCTTATACGGGAAGATGCTGGTGAAAGATCGGAATTTTGATCGACCCGTACTTTTCCGAGTAGAGCTTGGGTCCACCCACTCAGGAAGCACGTAAGCTTGTCGATCGACATCTCGAGATCGAGGGATGGAGATCGCGGATACGCTTCGCCTCGGGCCGGGTATCCATCTCTTCATAGAAGAGTTCGACAAGTCGCCTAATCCCTTCGACGCCGCCAAGCGCGCGAGGGGTCGCATCCTCGTGCCCGTAAGCGCTCGCCCCTTCGGAGCTCTCGGTCATGGTTTCGTTTCTCTCTTCGCGGGCGCTTCGGAGATTAAGGCACAAAGGCCTAAGCAGCTTCGTGCGCGCGCAAAATCAGCCAGTCGGTAGAGCGCGCTCTTGGCCCAGCTCATGCACTCGCAGGGTCATCGACTTCGGCGGGTGAGCCGCGATCGCTACATTGAACTTGGCCATATGCTCTGTCGCGAAATGCTCCTGAAGCGCATCCATCGACTCCCAGAGTTCATTAATACGCAGGGTATTCGGATTCGAGATCTCTTGGCAAAACGTGTAGTCGAGACATCCCACCTCGGCTCGACTCGCTGTTTCCATATCAGCAAAAGCAGCCCGAAGGGCCTGGATATCATTCGCCGAGGATTCCACGATCGCGACGACAGTCAGCATAAATATTCTCTTGTTGAAAGCCCCGCGGGCTTTCTTTGGTTAGCGGCCCGCGGCCTTTAGACTCACGCGCTCGATACGACCATTCCATTCGAAGAGTGGAGAGTAGTCGCCAGCCGGCGAACCCGAATCTGTCCCGACGTCGAAAGTCTCATCGATCGAGAAGAAGGCCGGCACACTTCGCAGAATTTCCCCGGTCGCGACTTCCGTGCCGTCGACGCGCAATCGCAGCGCCGCGCCTCTGCCATAAGGAATGCGGTCCCCGCGACCCGCTTCATCGTAATCGAAGCGAATCTCAACCCGTCTCTTACCTGGCGCGAGAGGCTCATCCCCGACGATCGTCGTCCACGTCTTCCCAAATAAATTGTAGACATAGGCAGGGCGACCGTCTTCGGTCACATAGAGCGCCCATCCCGCCACTACCCCGCCCTGAGTCGCAAGCACGCCCTGACCGCCGCCGGCCGGCACGACGATGTCTGCGATGACGCGATGGTCGCGGTTTTTAAGGTCCGGAACGGCAGACTCGTGCAGCCCGACGGCGCCGGCGTAGTAAGTCCCTTCATCAAGGCCGTCGCCGAGGCCTGGAATCGGCGCTTCGCCAGAGGGTCGTCCGCTGATCGGCAAGACTTGATGCCGTCCCGCTTCCGCCCAAAATAGATTTTGCATTCGGCGGAGCCTCTCGGGGTTTTCCGCTGCTAGGTCATGCGACTGACTGTAGTCATTACGCAGATCGTAGAGTTCCCAAACTTCCGGTCCCGTCCCCGCTGATGTTGATACAAGTCCCGCCCAAGGGACTCGCGCGCGATTGCGCGTCGAGGCCATCCAGCCTTCGTGATAGAGCGCGCGATTTCCGAGGATCTCAAAATATTGCGTGTTATGCCGCTCCGGCGCCTCCTCGTCCGAGAAGCTGTAGAGCAGACTCGTTCCATCCATAGGACGCTGCGCCACACCGTTCACCTCGACGGGCGCTGCGACGCCGACCGCTTCGAGAATAGTCGGGACCACGTCATTCACGTGACCGAACTGACTCCGTAGCCCCCCTCGCTTCCGAATCTTTGCAGGCCAGCTGACGACGAGCGGGTTCCGCGTCCCTCCGAGATGAGAGGCGACCTGCTTGACCCATTGAAAGGGTGTATTCGTGGCCCATCCCCATCCCGCGGCGTAGTGAGGATAGGAGGTCGTTCCGCCGATTTCGTCATAGCGTTCCAGAAGCTCATCTGGCGTCTGTACTACGCCCTGGATTCTGCCCATCTCATTCCAGGTTCCGTAGTCCCCGCCGCCCTCGCCACTCGCGCCGTTATCCCCGACGACATAGAGCACGAGGGTATTGTCGAACTCATCTGCTTCACGCAGCGCTTCAAAGACTCGACCGACTTGTTCATCTGTATGCGCGAGAAATCCTGCATATACTTCCATAAGTCGGGATGCGACGCGCTTCGCTTCGGGTTCGAGCGAATCCCACGCACGCAATTCCTCGGATCGAGGGGTGAGCACGGCGTCTTCAGGAATCACGCCAAGCTTCTTCTGGCGTTCGAATGATTGCTCGCGCTCGATGTCCCAACCATGATCGAAGCGCCCTGAAAAGCGGTCGATCCATTCCTTGGGCGCGTGGAGCGGCGCATGCGTTGCGCCTGGAGCGAGGTAGATGAAGAAGGGTTGCTCGGGCCGAAGGGATTGCTGCAAATGCATCCATTCGATCGCCTCATCCGCAAGGTCTTCTGTCACGTGATAATCATCGCCCGCCGGGCGATCAACGGGGCGCGTACCTTCGAACAAGGTGGGTTCGAATTGATGAGTCTCTCCGCCTAGGAATCCGTAGAAATGCTCGAAGCCCACGCCCGTCGGCCAACGATCGAACGGACCGTTAGGCGATGCCTCGTGATCGGGAGTGAGGTGCCATTTCCCAAAGGCCGCCGTCGCATAGCCATGCTGCCGAAGGACCTCCGCAACGGTTGCGGATTCCGCGCTCAGCAGGCCGGCACGACCTCGATAGGGCTGCGCGCTATTCAAGACTGCTCCTACGCCCGCGGCATGGGAGTTGCGGCCCGTCAGGAGCGAAGCCCTGGTCGGCGAGCAGATGGCCGTCGTATGAAATCGGTTGTAGCGGAGGCCGCCCTTCGCGAGTTCGTCGAGCGCGGGCGTCGGAATCGCGCCGCCGAAGGTTGAGGAAGCCGAGTAGCCGACGTCGTCCAAGAGGACGATCACGACATTCGGAGCACCCGCAGGAGGCGACGGTGTTGCAAAGCTGTGTCGCGGAACCTCTTCGACCGTTAGTCCAACGGGTCCGGGCGGAGTCAGCGACCGCATTGGCAAAACTTGGCCCGGAAGTGATGGACTCTCGGCCCGGGCGACACCAATCCCATTCGAAAACACGGTCAAAATCAACGGGACAGCGATCCCAAGGAACGCATTTTTCCGCAAACGACGCAGCTCAGTCATAAAGGCCTCGGGCTAATGGTCAGCCCCAGACGTTACGCCCAATTTCTCCCAAAAGCGCGACCCGTTCGAGGTTGTCTCCGTTCACCGGGAGATCGACCGTAATCCCATCGAGCCCCATAGATACCGCCTCAGCAATCTGCTCTCCGACAGTATCCGCATCGCCGAAAATCAAAGCGTCCTGAACGAAACTCTTCGCCGCCTCGGGCCACTTCTTCGTCTCTGCGATCCTGTCGAGATCCGCAGGCGCCTCTTCCATGGTGGGTGCCACACAAACCATCATCAGCTTGGTCACGGTAATTTCGCTGCGATCGCGCCCCAGCCGCTCGCAATGGCCCGCGAGGGCCTCGAGCTTGCGCGGAATATCCTCGATGGCCCCAGTCAGGGTCGACTCATCCGCATACTGCGCGACCATCTGAAGCGCCTTCTTCTCGCCTTGCCCGCCGATCATGACGGGGATTCGAGAAATCGGAGCCGGCGAATTCACGAGATCCACCGTCTGGTGGGGATAGGAAAAGCAAGCCCCCCTTTCTCTACCCCTGTAAGTTTGGATAGGACAATCAGATTCCGATCGAAGTGTAATCACCCCGTTCTGGGCCCCAGAAAAGTCGTTTACACTGGCTTCCGACAGCCGCTCATGGTGGAGACGTGGTCGATCACGTGGACCCGAAGAAAGAACGCGCGGAGCGCACCCGGTTTTCGAATGTACAGGCTCAGATCGCCCATGCAGGCGCCGGGGCGGAGACAAGTGAATTCGCCGGCAGTACGTCCGACACCGCCTGATCGAACGATCGTAAATACAGCAGCCAAATAAGGAACTCCGATGACGACCTCCGTAAAGACGCCGCCAGGAATATTACCACCCGAAGAGATGCGCAAGATCGTGCGCAAACACATCCAGCTCTGGAAGACCGCGTCGCATGCTGAGTGGCGATCCTGTTTCACTCCCGAATACACGATTGAAGACCCCGTCGGCACAAATGCCCGGCCCATGGGGAGCTATCTAGAAGAGTGGAATAACATGCATGCCACGGACCTTCGACTCGACATGGAACCCTACAGGTTGGTCGTCGGAGGAAACGAAATCGTTGCTGACCTTCGCGCCGTCACGCATCTCCCGCAGGGAGTACGAGGGCCCGACATCGATTCGGGAAGACGAAGTACTCTCAGCTATACCGGCATCTATACGGTGGACCAGGAGGGGCAACTCTCAGCCAACCGCACCTTCGCCGATCCGGTTCCAGATGAACTCTGGAAAGCGTTCTACCCCATGCACCCCTTGCCGAGTGAACTCCCGCCGCCGCCCCTCGGCGAAGGCGAGATCCGGCAGGCGATAGAAGACCACCTATATTTCTGGAACCTCGGATCACTCGGAGACTGGCGCGCACGCTTCAGCGCCGAGGCACGCATCGAGGACCCTGTCGGGCGCGATGAGAAATCCCTCGACTCAGCCGCCGGCGCATTATGGGACGCCGGGCATTCCGATCAGCGCAGGGTGAGCCGAGGCTGCAATCGAATCATCGTATGCGGGATGGAAGCACTCGCGCACACGATCGAGTTCGAAGAATGCGCCGACTCCGCTCCCCGCGCGTCTGCGAATGTCGAAGTCTTTGCTTTCGATGCAATCGGCCGCATTACTTCCTGGCGCGTCTTTCGAGACGAAGCGAAGAGCTGAAACGCCGTCCCGGGAAGCTTCGAGGTCCATGACACTTCATTCGCAAGCCCGAAGGCGTGCGTCACAATTGAAGAGAGGGGCCCCGCGTCAATGTCGTCAGCCGGCGTGAACGTGTCGAGCCTCCGAGCGCGTTATGCGCTCCGCCTGATGTCTTGTGTGACGGTATTGAACGTCGCCGACCGCCAGCTGCTCTCGGTCTTGATCGGCCCCCGATCAAGACCGAGTTCGGTGTTTCAGACGCGGCAATGGGTCTGCGGACCCGTACTTCCTTTGCAGTCCTGGATGTCGCCGCGACGATTCCGATCGCGGCCTGGGCTGACCGGGAAGTGCGGAGATCGATCATCGCGCTCGGCCTCGCCGTCTGGAGCGGACTCACGTTGACGACGGCATTCGCCCGTTGCTATCCCCAAATCTTCGCAATTAGGGTGGGCGTCGGGAGCGGCGAAGCCACCGGAGCAGCCTTGGACGCCCAAGTACCCGGGGCAGAAAAGGGTCGCGTGCTGGTTCAGCCGGCCCGCACCCCGCTGCCGACGCCCTTCCTGTGCGCGCTTCGCTTCGTTTCCTTCTACGTGTCCCATCCCTTCGCTACCAGGCCCTTGCGTCTGGCGTCACCTCGATTGGACTTTATGCAGTGCTCATCTGGTCCGTGCCCTAGATGACCCGGGTGCACGAGCTCGGGACGGGGCAAGCCGGGACACGGCTGGCCATCGCGTCCGGTCTCTTTACTGCGCTCGGTACCTACGCGGGGGGACGCCTTACAGACCGCCTCGCTATTCGTGATATGCGCTGGCTCGCATGGCTTCCGGCCGTGACCTTCGCTCTAGCCCTGCCCGCTGCTCTGGGCTTCGTCTTCGCACCCGATGCCGAATGGGCAACCGTATTCCTCGCCCGCGCCTCATTTCTGGCCGGCATTCATTTCGGGCCCGTCTTGCGTGCGGTGCTCTTGCTGCTCGCGTCCTCAATGCGGGTCGCGGGTCTTGCCGCGAAAGAGCGGATCGGAGGAGTTGCCCTTCGTTGATGAGGCCGACCTATTCATAATGGGCGATTGGCAGGGCCCCTCTCGGCATTCTCAGCGCTGGATCGCTGGCACAAGCCGTACTTGATGGCGGAGGCCAGCAACCCGATCATGTGTGACACTTGTCGAGTAGGCAATCTTCCAGGACGTGACCGACGTCTAGGAAGTTCGAGCACTATGTGTGATTGCGAAGTACGAGGAGTCTTGGATGAAATATCCCTACGCGGTCGTGGATGCGGACAATCACTACTACGAGCCGGATGATTGTTTCACTCGATACCTGGAACCTGAATTTTCAGACAGGGCCTGCCATATCCGTCGCGATCACGACGGCGTTGGCGTGCCGTTCGTCGGGAAGGATCCCTCCTATTACCTCAAAGCGAATCCCGCTGATCTAATCGGGCGACCCGGGGCCGTCGTTGCGGCAAAGGACCATCGATACGAGCCGCTTCCCGACGTGGAACTCTTGCGACCTGCCGAAGTACCCCGCTTCTACGACCGTGAACAGCGGGTGCTCTATATGGACGAGCAAGAGATCGAGGCCGTCTTGATGTGGCCGAGTCTTGGCCTCGGGGTGGAGTGGCAGTTACGCGACGATCCCGAAGCCTGTGTCGCCAACCTCCGATCGTTCAACCGCTGGATCGACGAGGCCTGGGGTTTCGACCATCAACGTCGCATCTTTGCCGTTCCGACAATCACGCTCATCGACATCGATGCAGCGGTAAAGGAGCTCGACCGGGTCCTTTCGTGTGGCGCCCGAGTCGTTCACGTTCTGTTTACGACGGTTCAAGGTCGGACGATCGGCCATCCGGACTTCGATCCGTTCTGGGCACGGTTGGCCGAGGCCGGTGTCCCCGTTGCGTTTCATGGTGCGGAGGCAGGCTACTGCGATCTCTTTTCGGAAACCTACGGTGAAGCACCCCGCCCGCCGGCTCATCAACAGTCGGCCTTTCAACGCGCGGTCCTCTGGGAACGGCCAATTATGGACACGCTGGCTGCTCTGATCCTGCATAACGTCTTTGGTCGCTTCCCTTCGCTTCGCGCGATGAGCGTCGAAAATGGCTCGGCCTGGGTGCCCTACCTTTTGCGGGTGATGGATAAGGCGGAACATACGGGGGGCTATGGCCCATGGCTCGGCGGACGAATTGACGATCGGCCCAGCGAGATCTTCAAGCACCACGTTTCAGTCGCTCCCTTCGACGATGACGACATCCGGGGACTTGTCGACGCGATTGGTGCTACGCAGGTGCTCTTCGGATCAGACTATCCCCACCCTGAAGGCGTCGCCGAGCCCCGACACTTCCTCAAGGGTCACGTGCTCGATGAACGAGAGAGCCGGCTGATTTCGCGTGAGAACAGCGCGGCTCTGCTCGGCCTGTAAGGAAAGGGAATATGCCGGGTCGCGTCGAAGGGAAAGTAGCCATCATAACGGGCGCGGCCTCGGGGATAGGGCGAGTCACTGCCCTCACACTTGCTCGTGAGGGTGCCCAGGTCGTGATCGCCGACATCGACCTAGCAGGCGGTCGTCGGGTGGCGGACGAGATCGTGGCCGGCGGTGGCGAGGCTCTCGCAGTCAAGGTGGACGTCGGCTCGGAAGCGAGTGTCATCGCGTTAGTGGAAGTGGTCATGGACACCTTCGGCGCGCTGCATGTACTCCACAACAACGCCGCCATTACGAGTCCCGCCCACCAGCGCCGCGACGGCAATCTTCTCAAGCTCGACGTCGAGGTCTGGGACGAGACCATGCGCATTGACCTCCGCGGTCCCATGCTCGGGTGCAAGCACGCCATCCCGCATATGATCGAAAGCGGCGGCGGGTCGATCGTGAATACCACTTCTAATTCAGCATTGGCAGGAGACTTGACCCTCAACGCCTATGCAGCCGCAAAGGGCGGACTCAACACGCTCACACTCTCGGTAGCAACGGCCTTCGGAAAGCAGGGCATCCGGTGTAACGCGGTCTCGCCGGCGCACATCGAGTCTTCTTCCCTCGCCGCTGTCGTCCCAGCAGAGGTCGTCGAGATGCTGCGTTCGCAATGCCTCACACCGGGTTTGGGCTCACCCCAAGACGTTGCGAATATGGTTCTCTTTCTGGCCTCGGAAGAGGCGGCCTTCATAACGGGGCAGATCCTTCGAGTCGACGGCGGGGCCCTCAGTCATCTGGCCCATGTTGCCCAGCTTCGCGATTCCGGCCAGACGACCAATCGAGGTGAAAGGAATTGAGCGTGGCGTTCCGAAGCGGTGAGGCGCTCCGCTGTTATTTTTCCCACTGGCCGATTTTGCTGGCGACATGGCGGCAGCGAACCGCGCGGGACTGCACCGCTTTCTCAGAGAGCATGAAAAACCAGAAAATCGCACCTTCACGATGCCCTGCTGTATCGAGTCCATTGGGGACGTCGGGATCGCTGTGGACGATGACAACCCGGTACCCCGCACTCGGTATCCCGTGCCAGTTGCACCTTCTTGAGGGAGACACGCCAAGAGCGAGGGTCCTCCGATTGGCCAAACGGATTCCAAACCACGCAACTCCCGAAAAGACTTCGCGGAGTGGCTAAGACGTGTCGCTGGGGGATAGGCAAAACAAGCCCCGTTTTCAGCAACACCGATACTGGGTGTTGAACTAAGCCGCTGCCGCGGCAGGGCAGCTGGACGGGGCGCTGGGAGCTAAGACCGCCTCCTGGGCCAGCA
>JBDNFB010000134.1:0-30638 GCA_041690055.1 Myxococcota bacterium
ATTCCAGCACAGGGCCGACCGAGTCGGGCGCGCGGTCGAGTCACCTACCCCATCCGGAGATCGCATGTCGGAACCTCGCTCGCCTTCAGCCGCCCCAACCCATCCCCTCTCGCTTGAGGGTCGCGTCGCGGTCGTGACAGGAGCCGGGCGCGGGATCGGCCGAGCCACCGCTCTTGCTTTGGCCGCCCGCGGCGCCTCTGTCCTTGTCAACGATATCGGCGCTGCCCTCCATGGGGACGGCCCTGCACTGCCCTCCGCCTCAGCCGGAGCGCCTGCCACTCCATCAACTCCACCCACTCCACCCACTCCCTCCGCCCCGCCCGCTCCGTCCCCTGCCGAATCCGTTGTGCAGGAGATCGAGGCAGCCGGTGGCCGAGCTGCCGCAAGCATGGATTCCGTGGCCGAATGGGAAAGCGCTCAAAACATCATCGCCTCCGCCCTAGACCATTTCGGGCACATCGATCTGCTCATCAACAACGCAGGCCTATCCGCAACCGCTCCGCTCTGGGAGCAAGACCCCGAAGATTTCGATCGCGTCGTCCGCAGCCATCTGCACGGCACCTTCTTCTGCATGCGCGCCGCTGTGCCGCATATGAAAGAGCGCGGCTTCGGCCGAATCGTGAACCTCGTCTCGCGCGCCGGGCTGCTCGGCGTGCCGAACCAGAGCGCCTATGGCGCAGGCAAAGGTGGCGTCTTTGGCCTAACAAACGTGGCCAGCCGTGACTTGGCCGATTTCGGAATCACCGTAAACGCCGTCAATCCCGCAGCCACCGAGACGCGGATGGTGACAACGGCGATCGAGGCCTTCAAAAAGCAGGGCGGTGAATCGGCCAAGATGGCCGACGGCCTGATTGCCGCGCTTCAGCCTTCCGAGAACGTGGCGGCCTTGATCGTCGCGCTTTGCCTTAACCCGTCGGCCCAGTGGAACGGCGAGGTCTTCTACCTTGAGAAGGAGCGGTTGGGCGTTTTCGGCCCGCTCGAAGTAGAACAAGAATCCCGCACGCAGACGCAATGGACACCCGACTCCCTACTCGATGCGATTTCAGGATTCACACCCCATACCCACGCCGTCGTCTACCGAGACGATGTGTAGGACGCACCCATGAAACTCCTTGGACTCAACCGCATAGAACTCCTCGTGAAGGACGCAGATCGAGCAGAGAGCGACCTCTCCGCCCTGCTGGGTGGCCTCGATTTCGAACGCGAACCCGCAGAGGGCGTGCTTGATTGCCGCGTCGACTGGAAAGCAGGGATCGAAATCGTGCATCCACAAAGCGAGGAACATGTCGTCGGAGCCCTACTCAGGGACAAGGGTGAGCATATATTCACCGTGGTCTTCGAAGTCGAAAACATCGGCGACGCCAAGGAATGGGTGCTTAGCCAAGGTTTCGAAATCATGTACGAGTTCGACAATGGATCCTCCGAGAAGCCGCCGACGATCAAGCAGATCTCGATCTCGCCTGAGCGCACGCATGGCATGCTCGTCACGCTCCTGGAACGCGTGGGCCATGAAGAAGGTGCGAAGGCCGGCCATGCTTGAGTCCGCGGGCAACACCCTTAAAGCGATACGTGACCCCTTCCCCTATCGCCGTTTCATGAGACGACACGAAATTGTGTTCGTACATATCCCGAAATGCGCTGGTACGAGTATCCTGAAGGCGCTCGCCGGGCGAACTCGGCCACGAGATCATTTCAGCTACCACGTCTACGAGCAGGCCGATTCGGCACGGTATGCGCGTTCATTCAAGTTCAGCTTCGTGCGCGAGCCCTTGTCCCGAATCCGGTCGATCTACACCTATCTCCGAAATGGCGGAAACGGCACGTCGGATGCTCCGCTCTGCGAATCGATCAACGCGCGCTGCTCCAATCTGAACGGGTTCATCGAAGACTGGCTCGACACGCGTCACCTTCATGTGATTCCGCTGCTTCGCCCTCAATCGCATTTCATCTACAACGGATACACGCAGCGCATCGAAATGGACTTCGTTGGCCGACACGAGCGCTTCGAGCTCGACTGCCAGACCCTATTCGATCGCCTGGGCGTCCGTGATGCGGTCCCCTTTGAGAACGAATCACCGACCTCTTCCAGCGAAGGCGCCGCCGCCTTGGAGACAGCTACGGAAGCCGTCAGTTCGGCTGCAAATTAGCGCATCCAAGCGCTCTACGCCCTTGACTACGAGATACTCGGCTACGCATAGCGACGCATGTGCTCTGCACAGCGAACGCGTGGCGCCCCATCTCCCGCAAACGCCGCTCCTCATTCGCTGACCCGCTAATCGTCGAGTGCGACTTCATCTGCTTCGCCAAGGCGGAGCAAGAGGGTTGGACTCCTCTTGCTGCATGGTGCGTCGCCCAAGGAAAAAACGAAGCTTGGCGAAACAGCTCTGATCCTCGCGAGCCAATCAGGACAAAGCGACGTCGTCCGTCAGCTCATTGAAGCAGGAGCCCCTGTCGAAGAGCAATCGCCCAGCGGCACTTCGCCCTTAATAGAGGCAGCGCGGTCGGGCGATGAACAAACGCTCAATACCTTGCTCGCCCGCGGCGCGAATCAGCGGGCGACACTGCGTGATGGCACCAGCGCCGCGGATATTGCACGCCGTTTCGGTCATACACGGATCGCGAATCGCTTGCGCAAGGCGGGCGCCTCAAGCCTCCGCGACACCCCTTCCCGAGCTGCGACCAAGAGGCTCTTGGCGAACGCGGGCGATCAGCCGGGTGCGCCTGCTAGGCGGCGGGCGATAACTCGGTACACGCTGCTTTTAAATCCTAGGCCGAGATGTGTCGTTTCAACTTCGACGTGTTCGATCGGCGCGTCGCCTTCGGGGTCGACGCAGGCTTCCCACGCGACGACACCGTCGCTTCGACTATAAATCGCCGTAACGGGGACGCGAAGTGACACACTTTTCCGCTCGGCGACCGCGGCCTCGACCCCGTCGAGATCCCAGCCCTGCATCACGGCCGCCCGGGCAACCGTGGTGTATTTGGGCCCGCCGATCACGGGGCTACCGAGCGTCACCACGTGCCGGACGAGATCGGGCAGATCACGGGCGACCTCGCGCGCGATGTATCCGCCCAGGCTCCACCCGACCAAGAACACACTCCGTCCGGAATGCTCGGCTGCGCCCTCCACCTGCTCGCCCATCGCCTCGACGGACTCAGGAACGCTCATGCGATTCGTGCCGCGCCCCCACCCAACTGCCTGATAGCCGATTTCGGTCAGAAATCGGCGCAGTGGCCAGGTCGACCGGTCGTCCGCGCCGAAACCGGGCAAAACGATCACGGTCGAACCGTCACCGGCGGGTTCGCTGCGCAAATCGCCGAAGGACCAGGCAAGTTGCGGCAGTTCAAGAAGGCCTGTGGCCTCCCGGGCGAGAGAGAAGAGCGTGGCCGTCGGCGGACGAATGGGGCGCTTGGACGAATGATTCATCAGAACTCCGGTCGCTTGGAGGAGCACCCCTAAACCTAGCCGCGCCCAAGCCCGTGGCCATCGCCTCAATCGGCGTGAGGGTCTGGACGCGCCGAGGCCCATCTCCGATCATTCCACATTCAACTTACGTCCCATCAAACCGGAGCCCCAAATCGCCATGAGCCAGATCACCCCCTTCGAGATCAAGATCTCCGACGATCAGATCAATGATCTCAAGCAGCGCCTCGCAAACACCCGCTGGCCAGAGAAAGAGACCGTCGATGATTGGACTCAGGGGATTCCCCTTGCCTACCTCCAGGAAGTCTGCGAGTACTGGGGGAAGGAATATGATTGGCGCGACCGCGAAGAAAAGCTGAACCGCTTCCCCCAGTTCAAGACCAACATTGAAGGCCTCAACATTCACTTCATCCATGTGAAGTCTCCCGAGGCCGGCGCACGGCCGCTGATCATGACCCACGGCTGGCCCGGCTCGATCGTCGAGTTTCAGAAAGTGATCGCTCCGCTCACCGACCCGGTCGCCCACGGAGGCAAAGCCGAAGACGCCTTCCACGTCGTCTGCCCGTCGCTGCCTGGGTACGGCTTCTCGGACAAGCCCACGAGTACGGGCTGGGGCGTCGAGAAGATCGCCGATGCCTGGGCGCAGCTCATGGCCCGCCTCGGCTATGACAAATATGTCGCGCAGGGGGGCGACTGGGGCGCGATGGTGACGACATGCATCGGCGCGCAGGACCCCGGTCATTGTCAGGGCATCCATTTGAATATGGCGATCGCGCCGCCTACCGAAGAATCGATGAGCGATCTCGACGAGCTCGAACAAGCCGCCCTCGCCGGCATGCAGCATTACTCCGAAAATGATTCGGGCTATTCCAAGCAACAATCGACGCGGCCCCAGAGTCTCGGCTATGGCCTCGTCGATTCGCCGGTCGGACAGGCGGGCTGGATCCTTGAGAAGATGTGGAGCTGGACGGATTGCGACGGGCATCCGGAGAACGCGCTCACCCGCGACGAGATGCTCGACAACGTCATGCTCTACTGGTGGCCGGCGAACGGCGCCTCTTCGGCACGTCTCTACTGGGAGAGCTTCGGTTCACCGCCCATGCAGGAGGTCGACGTGCCGGTTGGCGTAAGCGTCTTTCCCCACGAAATCTTCAAGGCGTCAAAGCGTTGGTGCGAAGCCCGCTACAAGAAGCTCGCCTATCACAACATTTTGACCAAGGGCGGTCATTTCGCAGCGTTCGAACAACCCGAGACCTTCGTCGAAGAAGTTCGTGCGGCGATGCGCGCGATTCTCGGCTAACCGCGTCGCACTAAGCCGTACCGTGCCAAGCCAGGCCGCGGATCAGCTGCCCGAGAGAATGATCGGGCCTGCCGGGAGAATACTTCCTCCGGCGGGCTCGATCGTCACGGCCACCTTCAGCTTGCCCGTATTGGGCGGTGGTCCCACCGCCTCCACCTGAATCGCACCCTCTTGCGCGCTGAAGACCACACCGTCGATGGACTCGTCATCGACGAAGACCCAGAGTTGATAGGTCTGCTCCGGGGGCAGCTCGGGCAAAGCATCAATGGAAACCCAGATGCGCTTCGTCTCTCCGTCCACGAAGGCGCGCGAAATGACTTCAAGGTCTTTCGAAGAGGGGCGCAGGCGGAGCTCCCGACCCGACGGACGCATCACCGCGACCAGCGCGTCTTCGCTCGAAGCCAAACTGATCTCGACCTGACGCTTCTGAAACTCGGCCTCGCTGATCTTCTCTTTCAGATCCGCGAGATCCCTTCCAAGTTCGGCCCTCCCCTGCTCCGATACGGCGAGAGCAGAACGGAGGTTGCGCCGCTCGGCGTCCAACCAAAGCGTCGTGCCTGCAAGGAACGCTGCGCCGAGCACCGCCGCGAGCACGACAAGCCTTCGTCTCCAAGAGAGTCCCCCGTCGAAATCCTCGTCCGGATGACTGCGTAAGAATCCCTCCGCGGTCATACGTTCCTCGAGCTGCGAGACCGAGGCAGCAGCCAAATCCCGGGAACCTATTCTTGAGACGAGCCCGTCGGTGGTCGACGCGAGCTCTCGAACCCGACGCCAGAGCGCCGCGTCACCCAGAAAAAGTCGCGCTTCGAATCCACTGCGCTCTTCCCCGTCGAGTGCACCCAGCGCGAAGGCGGCCGCCATGCATTCGAGGCTCCGCGATTCTGCGAAAGAGTCCCCCGAAACGTTGGACGAAATTCCGGCATCCGGCTGTGCTTCGGTGGAGTCCGCACTCGCACGCAAAAGCCTATGCAGATTTTCCATCGCACCCCGAAGCCGCTCTTTCACATCCTCGAGCGGGGCATGGAGTTCCCCCGCGATTTCCGTATGCGTATAGCCGTCGTAGAAAGCGAGTTCGATGATCGCACGCTCGGGTTCGGTGAGAGCCGCCATGCCTTCGTTGACACGCTCCCGCTCGGCTTGGTGCAGGGACGCTTCGTCCGAGCTCTCACTTGCCTCTTCGGGGCCGCCGACCAAGGATCGGATCGAAGCACGCGCGCGGTTCGTCCCCGGATCGCCCCGCGCCATGAGCCGGCGCCGGTCGATGGCGCGATTACGGGCGACAACGAAGAGCCAGCTTCGGAATCGAGCGCGCTGCTCATCGAGTTCAAATCCATGCGTCCAGAGATGGATGAAGACGTCTTGGACGACCTCTTCAGATTCTTCGGTCCGACCCAATACCCTGAGCGCGATCGCGTTTACGAAACCTGCGTGTCGGCGATGCAATTCGCGCAGCGAAGCCACGTCGCGCTTGCGCAACCGCTGAAGAACATCGAAATCCGAAAGTCGGCCGAGGTGCTTCGGCGAAGCATCTCGAGCGCTCGGTACGCGGGTACCCATCGCATCACGATAGCACCCTGACATCACGCGCTCGTCCCGAAACTCGCGATTTTCGGTTAGCCTACCCCTCCAGAGCGTATCTGCGTTGGAAGGCCCACCCATTCCACGCGAACACCTAAGGACCCATCGATGACGATCAAGGCTCGCCTGCTGCCCCTTTTCCCGACCTCTTTTTCGCTTCCTTTTTCGCTTCTTCTTCCGCTCCTCTGCGCGGCCGCTCTGACAATCTTCGTCAGCGGTTGCACCCAGACCTACTAGAGCGCGATGGAGAAGGTCGGCCAACATAAGCGCGATATTTTGCGAAGCCGAATCGAGGCGGGCCGCGAAGATCAAAAAGAAGCGCAGGAGCAATTCAAAACCACCTACGAGCGGTTCGCAGACGTGGCCCGCTTCGACGGAGGCGACCTCGAGCCCATTTACAATCGGCTCAACGACGAGTTCGAGCGCAGCGAAGCGCGCGCCGAAGATGTGCGCGAGCGCATCGACTCAATCGAACGCGTGGCCACTGACTTTTTCGAAGAATGGGAGGAAGAGATCGAGCTCTTGAATAAGCCCAGCTATCGCGCCAGCAGCGAACGGAGCCTGCGCGAATCCAGGGGACGCTACACGCAGCTCATCAACGCCATGAAGCGTGCGGAGTCAAAGATGCCTCCTGTCCTGGATGCCTTCCGGGACCAAGTCCTCTTCCTCAAGCACAGCCTGAACGCGAGCGCGGTGGCCGCTCTCGAAGGGACGCTCATCGAAATCGAAGGCGACGTGGCTTCCTTGATTCGGGATATCGATGTCTCGATTAAAGAGGCCGAAAGCTTCCTGAGCCAGCTCGAGAACTAGCTACGATATCGCGCTCCGCCGCCGCGATTTCCGCGCGCTTCCGGCCCGAGAAAAAGAAAGAGTAGAAAGCACGAGAAGAAAGCACGAAAGGGAGCACGAAAGAAAGCACGAAACAGACACGCTACATCGCGTGGTCGTCGCCACCTTCGTCAGCCCCGGGCAGTGCCCGCGCCGCAGCCGCATCGTCGGCGAGCGCTTCCGGCGCGTCGTCACTCACAAGGCCGAGCCCACGGAGCATGCCGGGGTTTGCGAGGGAGTTCACAACCGGATTCGCAATCAAAGACCGACCGATTCCCGGGGCCGGATTCGAAACGCGCGTCTCGCGCGGCCCCGTGCCCACTGCGGCCAGCTCCCGCACGATCGCATGCACCGCGGCGTCGACGCCCGGGTTCTGCGCAGCAAGGAACTCGGCGCGGGTCGGAGCTGCCTGGTCGCTGGATTCGTCCGTATGTCCGACATCTCCGGCGTGCGCGGAGGTCGACGCCAGAAGCCCGGTCAAAATCAAGCTGAAAATCGAGCTGATCGTCGGAGTAAGTCGCATTGTCGTTCCCTCCCCCGCCAGAAGTTCATCCGTTCGGAAGTCGATCGCCGTGCGCTGTGTCACAAAATCGGTCGACGTCTCAAACGGAGAGACGTGGACCGTAGAATGCACCTGCTCTGGCGCCGCCGGCTGGTGGCGCTCTCGCTTCGGAGAGCGTGATCCCGCGGTCACGTTCGCGCTTTCCACGGGCGCGAACACCCGGCGACCTCGGCCGGGCGCATTCTTCGGTCCACGTCTCAAACGGAGCTCTTTCAGCTGTATCGACTGGCTCTACCCGATCTCAAAGGAGGGTCGATCACCAATCACCTTCTTTTCGCGCAGCGATTCGAGCTCTTGACGGGAAAGCCCCAGCTCACCGGCGAGAATCTCTTCATTGTGCTCGCCCATAACGGGCGGCCGCATGTAGTGAAGCCCCTGTGGCCGCGAGGAATAGCGGAATGGCAGGTCGGGATATCGCATTGGTCCTGCGACGGGATGTTCAAAGATCTGGAAAAAGCCGCGCGCTTCGAGTTGAGGATTCGGCGAAATAAAGTGAGCGTTGACCAGAGTGGCCGCGGGAATTCCGGCCTCGACGAGCCCTGCCACGACTTCATCACACTTTCGCGAAGCGAAATAAGACGCCAGCTCGGCCTCGACGAAATCTTCCTGATCCCGACGCCCCGCTTCTTTCGTGAGAGTCGGATCCGACGCCCAGCTCGGTCTTCCGACAAAATGGATGAGCGCCTCCCACTGTGCGTCCGTCTCGATGGCCAGCGCAATTTGGTCCCGCGTGTACCGCGACTCGCTTTCTGACGGTCGGCAGGTGAAGACGGCTTGTGGGGATGCCGTCGGCCCACGGTTTTCGAGCCGCCCTAGCAACTCGCCGTACGCGCTCCATTCGAGCACCTGTTCGGCCGCGATATTGAGCGCCGGCTCCACCAGGGGCACCTCAACCAACACGCCCTGCCCCGTCCGGTCCCGTTCTTCGAGCGCCATCACGATCGCCACGATCGTATGCATCCCCCCAACCGGATCGCAGACACCGCGCGGAATCATCGGAAGATCTTTGTAGCCCGTAATCCAAGCGAGACCGCTGGCCTGCTCGACGTTCGGCGCAAAGCCCGTTCGATCGCGCCAAGGCCCGTCGAGTCCCCACGCCGGCATCCGCACCGAGATTAGGCGTGGGTTGATGCTGTGTAGCACCTCCCAATCGAATCCAAAGTTCTCCATCACCCGCGCAGAGAAATTTTCGACGACGAGATCGGCTTCTTTGAGAAGGCGGCGCAAGATCGCTTTGCCTTCCTCTGAGTCAAGGTCGAGGGTAATGGCACGCTTGCTCTGATTGCAGCCATGGTAGACCGACGAACGCTCCCACATCCGCTCGCCCGGCACGGCACCCGCGAAGCGCATCCCATCAGGACGCTGGATCGATTCGATCTTGACGACATCTGCGCCCATCGCAGCGAGCGTTGACGTCACGACCGGCCCGGCCCAGAACGCGGTCAGGTCGACCACGCGAAGCCCCTCGAAAGGCAATGGGATCTCGGCGTCTTCTTCGCCGGTCTCCCTCGCGCGCGTCTGCCCATACGACGCCCGCGAAGCCGCCTCTGCCAGAACCGCTTCCGTATGTTCGCCTAACTTCGGAGCGGACCGCATAGGCGGCAGGCTCATACCCGAAACAAGGTAGGGCACGCGCGGCGCCTTAAAGCCGTCGGGATGATCCTGAAAAATCCCGCGTTCCTTGAAATGGTCGATCTCCAGGACCCGACGACCATCCCCGATCGGCGCCACCGGAATCCGCATAAGAGAGACCAGCTCGATGATCTCATCGATCGTCTTCTGCTTCGTCCACGTATGAATCACGTCCTGGATGAAATCCATATGTTCCATCCTCGTGCGGCCATCTAAGAAGCGTTCGTCTTCACCGACCTCAGGTCGACCGATCAGCGCACAGAGATCCTTCCACTGCTGCCCCGTATACGTACATAATCCCACCCAGCCATCCCGCGTGGGTTCGATAGAGGGCAGCTCGAGGGCCTGCGCGAGCGGAACCCCCGTGAACTGCCCAAAGAGATCGTGATAAGTCGTCATCGTGAGTGACATCGACTCGAACATCGACACGTCGACGTGCTGCCCTCGTCCCGATGCCCGCGCCGAGCGCCACGCACCTAACACACCGACCGCGGCGCAGGAACCCGCTGCCCATTCGCCAAGACGACCGCCCGCCTGCAAAGGACCTCGACCGGGCAAGCCGCGGTAGGCCGTACCGCCAATTTCCGCTTGCAGCGTAAACTCGGTCGCCGGACGATTCGCCCAGGGTCCTTCGAGCCCAAAGGGCGAAATCGAAACGAGACACAGCGCGGCATTGCGCGACGCAAAGTCGTCAAAGCTGAGACCGAGACGCGCCAAGCCGCCTGGCCCAAAATCCTCGATCACGAGATCGGCCTGCGCCGCCAAATCGAGCAGCTGCGCTCGCCCGCCTTCGGAAGCAAGATCGAGCTGCACACTTCGCTTGCCGCCGTTTAAGAACTGGAACAGGGCAGAGTCGCGGTCGCCGAGGTTCTGCTGCGAAGTGGTATGGCGACGCATGGGGTCGCCCTTCGCGTCTTCGACCTTGATTACGTCTGCGCCGGCATCCACGAAGAGCTTTGACGCGTAAGGCCCCGCGATCTCGCTGGAGAGATCGAGGACACACATCTCAGACAAGGGCCACGATTCAGATTGGGGCACGTCGAGTCTCCGGGAGCGAATGGTAATCAGCCGAGAATCAGCAGATCCAAAAGCATCGCCAAAAAGACTGCAAAGAGAAACACCAAAGAAACGCGGAACACGCCCTGGGCGGCCTCATCCGTTCGGTCCTGGAAGAGCCGATAGGAGCGGTAGAGAAACCAGAGTCCCATCCCGAGCGCGACGACGAAGTAGATCTCTCCGACGAGTCCGAGGAAATACGGCGCGACCGTCACCGGGACTAAGCCCGCCGTGTAGGCGACGACCTGCCTTCGTGTGGCTTCATCGCCGATCACTTCCGGCGGCATCTTCGTGCCGGCCGCTTTGTAATCGTCCTTGCGATAGAGCGCGATGGCCCAGACATGCGGGGGCTGCCAGAAGAAGACGATTGCGAAAAGCGTCCAGCCCGCCACGCCGATCGATCCGTTCACGGCGGCATCCGCGATAAGGGGAGCGGCGGCGCCTGCAGCGCCGCCGATGACGGCGTTCCAGATCGTGCGCGGCTTCAGCCAGACCGTGTAGACAAATACGTAGAAGAGAATGCTCGCGACGCATACGGCCGCGGCCGGCGCGCCGCTCACTACAGCGAGCAAGAGCGTCGACAAAATGCCCAGCGCGAGCCCGAAGATCAGCGCAGCCTGCGGCTCGATCAAACCCGCCGGGAGTGGGCGCGTCTTCGTGCGCACCATCAGCGCGTCTGTATCGCGCTCGATATAGGCGTTCAGCGTATTCGCGCTCGCCGCAGCCATCGCGATCCCCGTCATGACAAGCACGCAGAAGGAAAAGCTCGGCCATCCCCCCGCAGCCATGCCCAACACCGGCAAACCCGTGAACAAGACCATCGGCAGAAGCCGGGGCTTGGTCAGGTCGATGTAGTTTCTGACGGTGGTCAACACGGGTTGTTCAAGCTCTTCTTGGGGGTGTTTGAGGATTCGCTGACGGGCAAAAGACACGCTCTTCGACAGGTCGGTGCCCCTCGGGTCCACCGATTCCGAGAGTGACGGGTACCACAGCGGTTCCTCAGCTGCATCGTCCCCAAGCACTCCATAGAGACCTTCGATCGGGCGCTTCTTATCCTAGCCTACCCGGGAGATGGGCGAGCCAAACCGACCGGCTGACAGGCCGCAGCAACAAAGCGATGCGGAAGGCGATCCGCGAGAATCGGCAAAGAGCGGAGGCGACGGGAGATCCCTCCTGCGGCGCTTTGGCCTTGCGATTTTCGGTGCGGTGACGGCCCTGCTGGTTCGCGCAATTGGCGCCACTTGGCGGCTTGAGCAGCTCGGAAGCGATCCGCGTCGGGATCCAAACCGCGAGCACTCGGAGACGGCCGAGCCCGGTCAGCTGGCTGCTTTTTTTCACGAATCCCTGCTGCCCGCGGCTTGGTACTACCGAGACCGGAGGTACACAGCCGCCGTCAGCCGCAGCCGGGATGGCGATCTCGTAGGTGCCACGCTCCAGGCCCTCGGCTACGCCGCTCCCGCCCGGGGGTCGAGTTCGCGCGGTGGCTCCGCCGCCTTGCGCGGCCTCCTGAGACATCTCGACCGAGGCACGACCGTCTCCGTGTTGGTCGATGGACCGCGCGGGCCTGCGCATGTTTCCAAACCCGGGATCATCGCCCTAGCGAGAATGGCGGACCGCCCGATCCAACCCGTCGCGTTCGCCGCAAGCCCCGCGATTCGCCTACGGAGCTGGGACCGAAGTCTGATTCCGCTGCCTTTCGCCCGAGTCGTGTGCGCCTACGGCGAACCGCTTCCGGTCCCGCAGGGCGGCGAAGGTCCGCCGAGTACAGAAGAAGAAGAAGCGCATGCGCGCCAACTCGACCAGCACCTCGAAGCCCTTGCCCGAAAAGCCGAAGCCCAGCTGTCCTGACGGACGGAGCCGCAACGCTTATCGCACGCCGCCTATCGCATGTCAAAAGTTCCGCAGGAGATCAGCGATCAAAGCGGGACTACCGCGGCGCGAGTGCAGCCTCGAGCAGCTGCTTCAGCCAGCCGCCGATATCGGGATGTTCCATGAGTCCCGCCGCATGCAGCCGCCGAGCAGCGATCGCATGTACTTCGGAGGCCGTCCGCGCCACTAAAGCCTGGCGCGCATCGGCTTCCACTTCGCCCGAATCGAGCGCGCGCACAATTTCCTTCACGACCGGCACGGCGGCGGGTGTGCCTGAAAGCTCACCGATGCCCAGGCCGATCAGAATCGGAACGGCCAGCGGGTTTGTCGCCATCTCCCCGCAGACCGAGACCGGAATCCCGGCCTCACGCCCAGCCTCGACCGTCATCTGAATCAACTGCAGCACCGCGGGATGCAGCGAATCGTAGAGATGCGCCACTCGCTCGTTGCCGCGATCGACCGCAAGGGTGTACTGCGTGAGATCGTTCGTCCCGATTGAAAAGAAATCGCATTCCTGCGCGAGCACTTTGGCCGTGATCGCCGCAGACGGCACCTCAATCATGATACCGACCTTCATATTCGGGTCGTAGGGACTCTTCTCGCGATCGAGTTCCAGCTTCACTTCTTCAATTAACGACTTGGCTTCGCGCAGCTCATCGAGATTGCTGATCATCGGCAGCATCATGCGCAAATCGCCGAACGTGCTCGCCCGCAAGATCGCGCGCAGCTGAGCGCGAAACGCGGGCTGATTCTCAAGCGTGAGCCTAATTGAGCGACAGCCGAGCTGCGGATTATCTTCATCGTCGAGACCGATATTCGGAATGCCTTTATCGCCACCCAGATCAAGGGTTCGAATCGTGACCGGGAGCGGGTTCAATGTCTTCACCACGCGTTCGTAGAGCTGCTCCTGCTCTTCTTCGCTGGGAAAGCCGCGATGGGCCAAGGCCAGTAGTTCGGTCCGAAAGAGCCCGATGCCCTCCGCGCCGTGCTTCGACACGAGGCGCAAATCCGCCAAAAGGCCTGCATTCGCCGACAAACGAATGCGGCGTCCGTCGACGGTTTCCGCAGGCCGCTCGCGCATCGCATCCAAATGCTCGACGGCGATTTCGAAACGATGCTGCGCCTGTTCGAATTCGCTCGTGAGCCCTTCGTCCGGCGACAAGTAGACCGTACCCGTCGCACCATCGACGATGGACATCTCGCCCTCTCGGGCCTCGGCGACAATACCGCTGATGCCTGTGACCGCCGGAATTTCGAGGGTTCTCGCAAAGATCACGCCGTGGGAGGTCTGCCCACCATGCTCCGCCACGATCGCGGCCACTTTGTCCATCTCAAGCTGCGCAAAGATCGCGGGAAGAAGTTGGTCTACGACCACAACGGAACCGCGCTGCATGGGCTCGAGTTGGTCGCGCTGACCGAGCAGGCGCTCCATCACGCGTTGGCCAACATCTGCGATATCGGTCCCCCGCTCACGGAAATAGGGATCTTCGATCCGCTCAAAAGTCGCGCGATACGTCTCCAGCACTCCGCGCAGCGCCGCTCGCGCATTCTGGGTCTTTTCGATCGCTTGCGCGACGTTCAGCCCGAACCCCTTATCCTCAAGGATCTGGATCTGCGCATGAAAAACGGCGGCGAATTCCGGACCGAAACGATCGCGAACCACATCGCGCATATCGGCAATCTCACGCCGCGCCTCCGACATCGCCGCATGGAATCGCTCACGCTCCTCATCGAGGCTTCCGGGGTGGTACTCCAGGCTGTCGAGGTCCACCGGCTTGTCCATCCGAAAGATCGGACCGATCGCCACACCCCGCGCAGTCGCCAAACCGCGCAGAGTGACGTTCTTCTCGGCGCGAGGCGCTCGAGACCGCGTCGGTCGGCCGAGCACATCGGAGCTCGTGATCTTCGCGATGACTTCAGCCAGCGTGCCCTGGCCTCCGGACATCAAGGCCAGAAGCTGCGCGTTCACAACCACCGGCGCAATCAGCGAAGCGCAAGTCTGCAAGAGTTCGATATCCGGCTCGTCGAAACGTCGCGCGTCGGCGGTCTGAATCGCGATCACGCCGATCACGGATCCTTGCACGATCAAAGGCGCAGCCAGAAAGGATTCGAAACGCCCTTCGCCCGTCTCGGGGAAATAGCGATAATGGGGATCGGCCTGGGCGTGTTCGAGCGCGATCGCCTCGCCGCGGTCGGCTGTTAGGCCGATCAAGCCCTCGCCCATCGGCATCTCCACCTTACCGACCGCATCCGAATAAAGGCCGATCGTCGAAGAAAGGCGCAAGGTCCTTCGCTCCGCGTCCGTGGTGTAGATCGAACAAACATCCGCATCCAGACGCTTGGAGACGAGCTCCATCACGTTGGCGAGGGTCTCCTCTAAATCGTGTGAACCCGACACGATTTCGGCGACATCAGCAAGGAGCGAAACTCGAGACGAAATGGGCAACCTCCAGGGCGCTTGCATGGCGCCTTTACGGAATACCCGAGGGTAGCAACTGAAAACGCCCGGGGCGGCCCCGGGCGCTTTCAAGAAGCTGGGGAACGCCCTCGCGGGCAATCCCTTATCTTCGCTCTCAGTGCGTGGTCGGGAAGACCATCGGACGAGAGGTCGGCGGGAATACCTGATCTTTGTCCTCAAAGGACAGGCCCAGCGCGAGAAGAATCTTGCGCTTCGTGTCCATGCGACAGTTCATGCCCTTTTCAACGCTGTGGATCGTGCGCAGTGCAACTTTGGCTTTGCGGGCCAGCTGGGCCTGCGTCATCAACTTGTTTTCACGAAGCTCACGCACGCGATTCGGTACACGTGCCTCCTGAGCGTCCATCTGTTCCATCACAATAAAACCCCCAATGAATCCGATGCTCCGGGAATTACTCCCGAAGTACGTCGTTTGAATCGATTGAGGATTCGACGATCCAATAGGCTTTCTTGAGTTAAATCATGGCGTTGGACGGTTTTAGGGGACCGGACTCGCGCACGGGGTGCACTTGCAAAGGAGTGGCGCGGAACCGGCGAGATGGAGGCACCGAACGCACATTCGAGACCCCTCAAAGACATGAAATGAGGGGTCAGGAACCGGCAACTCGGGGGGGAAATAAACCATCGAGTCCCGTAGAGATTTCAGCCGTCGTGCTAGGTTTTCGGCCTTTTTAAGGGGGTGGATCAAGTGCGGCGCAGCTGGCTTCGCCTGTTTTGGGCGGGCGTAGTGTGGGTCGGCGTCGTCGTCGGATACCTGGTCTCCTCCGGACTAGGCGAGCGCCTACTCCACGAGGAGATCGAAACCCAACTGAGCCGCCTCCTACAGGGGCCAGTCGAAATCGGTCACGTCGAGTTTCATCTTGTCGATGGCCTAGAGCTCGAGGCACGCACTCTCAGCGCCTTTCCCCATCCAGACGCCGCCGCAAATGCGCCTCCCGCCCTCCGAGCCGGGCGGATTCTGGCGCATATCGATGCCTTCGGCCTGTTGATCGGGCGGATCCAATTAAGCGATCTGACCCTTGAGGGCGCCCAGGTCCGCGTCGAACGTGCCGCTGATGGAAGCCTGCTCGGCCTGCCCATTCCCGCCTGGACGCAGAATGAAAAGCCGAGGGACAGCAAGCTGGAAGTCAGCCTTGCCGAAGATCTCGCCGTTCAGATTGAAGCCCTCGACGCAGCGGCGAGTGCTTGGGTCGGCGATCTCAAGCTGGCGAATCAAATTAGAATCATCGACGGCACTGTGATCTGGATCGATCATTTCCGTCGGCCCATCGATGCCGAGCCCATTCGCATGCGACTCGAACTGGTCCAAATCGTGGCGCGAAAAGACGGACTCTCTGATGCCACGGCACTCGAAGCCAGCGCGGTCTTCGTCGATGGCGAGCACGCGCCCTTTCCAGTCGGGCTGGAAATCAATCGCGAGGAAGGCGAAGGCTTTGATTGGATTCTGTCCCTTTCGCAGATTCCGCTGAAGGCGGCCGAAACTCCGCTTGCATTCATCGAAGGGATCAACGGCTTAAAAGGCACACTCAATGCTGTGATTCGGCTTCGCGCAACGAGCGAGACGGAGAGGCGCCTCTCGATCGCCGGACAGATCGACGACGCCACGATCACCCTACGCAAGTCTCGCAAGCTCATAGAGGGCGAGCGCGTCGAGTTTGGTGCAGGGCTTGAAATCGGCCCCCGCCAAGTCCGCATCGCAGGCGGCAAGCTGGAAGCCGAGCGACTCAAATTCGAATTTCAGGGCACCGTCGCTCGACCGATTCGGCCCAACGCACGCGCCCAGCTCGAAAGCCGCATAGTCGGTCTGCATCTCGAGGACGTCAGTCGCCTCGCGCAAACCCTCGCCGGTGACTCGACCGCTGCGGGAGGCCTTTCGCGCATGACCGAGCGCATAGATTCCGGCCAGATTCGCTATGTGCAGGCCAAAGGCGTCGCTCGCCTGCGCGAGTGGCAGAACCTGGCTTCGGGCCGAAGCACTGATCTCCCCGAAGGATTCGTCCTCGGCGGCGCCTTCCAGGGCATCCGTGTGCGCACCGGCGACAGCGAAGCCATCGAAGATTTGAGCGGTGAGATCGAATGGGTCGGCGACGAAGTTTCGCTGCGCAATACGACCGCGAGGTACCGCGGAGAGCCGCTGCCCCAGATTGATATCGATCTCGAAGGTGTCACTTACCTGTTTCGCGCCGCGGAACGGGAGCAGATCTTTCGAAGCGCCCCGCCCCCGGTGCCCGGGCTCGGACCGCTTCTCGAAATACTGAAGCCACGTGACCCGACGGCGCTGCCCCCGATCAAGGCCATTGGCCTCTCCATCGACTACCTCGAGAATCCGGTCTTCTATTGGCCGATTCACGATCTCCGACTGTACATCGAGCCTCTGCGGCGCGGCCTTCAAGTGGGGGTGCGCGAAGGCGTATGGGGCGGTGCCGCGGTCGAGGGCGAAATTGTTTGGTTCAACGACCCAAACGCGCCGACCATTTCCGCCCACCTCAAGCTCATCCCCCAATCGCCGGAGGCACAGGCATCGACGGACGGGAGCAGGAGTGGAGCTTCGAATACCGCGAGCGCACATCCGGCGCGTCGCTGGGGCGCGGGAAAGTTCGAACTCGATTTTCGCCCTCAGCCGACCCTGCCCTTCGAAAATGCAGTGGGCTTCTTCCGACTGGAAGAGGATCAGCTTCGAGTCAACGACATCGAAATTCGCGTCGCGCCCCAAGGCCAGCTCGCCGCCCGCGGTGTCATCGGACTCGAGTCGCCCGACAGCGTTGCCCTAGACCTTTCCATTGCGCTCACGGAGGCGCGCCTCGAGAAGGTCGCCGATTTCATTCGCATCCCAGACACCCTGGCGACGGGAGACTTTCAGGCAACGGGTACGTTAGTCGGCCGAGTCCGCCCCGACGCCTCGTTCATTGCGGACCTCGAGGGTAGCTTCCGCGCCGAAGCGACGAATGGGCGCGTACAGACGAGCGTCCCGCTCTTTCTTCGTCTCGCGAAAGCGAGCGAGGGCTACAACCCTTTCTCGGACCAGGACGAACTCAAGTTCGAAAGCATGCGCGCCACAATCGGATTCAAAAAGGGACTCCTCAACTCGGAGGATTTCGAGATCGAAGGGCCCCTTCGCGTCTTCGCGAATGCCCGCATCGACACGAACCAGAGCCCCGGCGATATCCGCGCCGTCGTCGGCATTTTCTTGTTCCGTGCGCCTAACCAGATCCTCTCCTCTCTCCCTCTGGTGCGGAGCTTTCTCCCCGGATCGAAGAAGGGGCTCATCGGTGCCTATTTCCGTGTCGACGGCCCGCTCGATCAACCCGACGTCGATCCGCTCGCTTTGGCGTCACTGATGTCGGGCGTTCCTGATGTGATTAAGGCGCCGTTCAAGGTGCTCCGTTTTCTCTTCGAGGACTCGGACAAGAATAAAAAGAAATGAAGACCGAACGCGCACGCGACAAGATCATGACGATCAAAGCGCTCGTACCGGAGCTCGCGCGCCGCCAAAGAAAAGGCGAGCGCATCGTCTTCACGAATGGCTGCTTCGACCTCTTGCATTTAGGCCATCTTCGGAGCCTTGAGGAGGCGGCCCGTCTCGGCGACCGTCTCGTGGTGGCCATCAATACTGACGCCAGTGTCCGACGCGCCAAAGGCGCAGGCCGACCCATCCAAAATACGCGGCAGCGGATGGAACTCGTCGCTGCGCTGGGCTGTGTGGACTGGGTCATCGGGTTCTCCGCCGACACGCCGCTGCGGGTGATTCGCAGCCTTCGTCCCGATGTCATCGCCAAAGGCGGAGACTGGCAAGCCTCCGAGATTGTCGGTCGAGAGGATGTGGAATCCTGGGGCGGCCGGATCGTTCGCCTCAAGGTCATCCCGGGTGCGCGGACGACCGATCTCGTCGAGCAGATTCGCGGGCGCCGCGACGGACGCGGCCCGAAATAGTCGGGGGCGCTTCGTCTAGACCTCTGGCGAGCAGCCGCCAGAGGTCTAGACGAAGCGCGCCGCGCTGCGCTCGTCGGGCACGACGAGCGCCTCCCCCTCTCGCTGATACTCCGGATCCAACAAGGGGTTGATCCGATCAGTCACAAGCGCCGCCACGCCTGCGAAGGGTTCGGCATGATCGCGTTCGGCCCGCGCAGAAAAGGGCGCGTAGTCCTCAGCGATATGGAACTCGGCCAGATCTTCGTATCGAATCGGATCCCCAATGCGGTAGACGATTTTGCCCTTCTTGCCGACGGGCGACGGACCAGGATAGACGCCATCCGAGCCGTTGCATCCAACAGGCACGATCGGAACGCGGAGATGAAGCGCCATCTGCGCGATTCCTATATGGCCCGGCAGCAATCGCTTGGCCCGTGTGCCCTGCGGAAAGACGAGGAGGTCGAGTCGGGTTTCGATGGCCTTGCGATTGAGCTCGACGAAGCGCGCCATCATGCCGTGAAAAACCGCGCAGATATAATCAGCGTAATCCGCCTGCTCGGGCTGATAGGCGATGCCCAAAGGGTTCCGTGCCTTCCGCAGCAGCATTTCAGGCACTTCGGGCGGCTCGGGAAGTTCGCCGGGATCGCCCACCGCCCGCGCATCGACCGCCGTTCGCAAGAGTGCGTATTCATGGTCCGTCGGCATCCGCCCCATCACGTTCACAAAATCGCACGCGATCAAGTACCCGCGCGACACCGTCGGCAGCTGAGCCATGCTCTCCATGAACTTCGCCATCAACGGATTCTCGTAGTACTTCCCCTTGACCCAGGTCGCCGTAAAGCGGTCGAACAGCTGCCAGAGCGTGTACTGGAACGGGAAATAATTGTACCGATCCGTATGATTCATCGCATAGATGACCGGCTCGGAAGGAATCCGCTCACCGCCCGCCAGGCTGAGATCGATGCCTGGGAAATAGCGATAGTTCGCACCTAACATCCGGCCGAGAAACCGCTGAGAGAAGGGACGACGTGTGAGCTTGAGTCGTTCAAGGCGTGAGATATCGAGCATCGATCAATCCGCCTCGCGGAGCGACTGAACACCCTGGCGCCAATCCGACAGCCCCAAACGGTCGACTGAGATCTCCTGCGTTTCCCCCGACCGCGCCAACGCCACAAGAAAAGCAGACCGAGAGGCCTCCCCCGCTCCGAGCGTCTCGCGCGCCACCTCTACACAGCGCTCACGCCGAAATGCGCTGCATAGAACCTCCCCGTCCATCGCGTCGGAAACGAGCACAGCATCACTCTCGGGCCACGCGGTCAGCGCCAGCATCAGGTCGGCGCAGCGCCCCGCCTCATCCGAATCCGACACAACAACGCGCTCGGACGTAGAGGCTTCCCAGGCCGCCAGCAGGGAATGCAGCTCGCCCGCTTCGCCGCGCGGGTCGTGCACCCGCGCGCCCGGCCACAGCGAAGGCGGCGCGCCGCCGACGAGCAGCGTTTCTTCGAAGAGCCTGTCAAAGCAGTCCGCGACGGACGCGGCAGACATTCGATCTTCGCCGGAATCTTTTCTATGTGTCAGAAGCAGCGCCCCCGCCACATTCCCCAGCCGCGCACCACTCGCCACGCTAGAAGCCCCGCTCCGGCAGATCGAAAAACCCGTTATCCAGGATCTGGACATCGACTTCCGCGCCCTCTTCGAGCCGGGTCGCTTCCACCGGGAAAACCGCGAGCCCCTGCCCGCGAATAAGGGACGTCAGCACGCCCGAACTCTGATTCCCCGTCGGCGTGGCGTGAACGCCTTTGGCATCCCGGTCGAGCGTGACGCGCACAAAATGCAGGCGTCCAGCTTTCTTGCGAAGCGTTTCCGTCAGACGCGCGCGGATCACGGGGCGGTGCACATTTCGATGCCCCATCATTTTTTTGAGCACGGGGCGCACGAACTCCTCGAAGGTGACCGCCGTCGAAACGGGATTGCCGGGCAGTCCAAAGACAAGGGTGCCCGTTTCTTCGATGACACCGAATACCAGCGGGTAACCCGGCTTCATCAACACGCCCCAGAAGCGCAAGGTGCACCCCACCTTCTCCAGCACATCGCGCACATGATCATGATCGCCGACGGACACGCCCGCGGAGCTCACGATGACATCGGCGCGAAGCCCAGCGCGAAGACGTGTCTCGATCGATTCCGGTCGGTCCTCGGCAATGCCGAGATAGAGCGGCTGGGCGCCTAACTCGCGGCATTGTGCTGCAAGCGTGTAGGAATTCGATGAAACAATCTGCCCCGAATCCGCAGGCCGGTCGGGTTCAACGAGTTCATCGCCGCCCGAAAGGATCGCCACTATGGGTCGCTGGACGACGGAGATAACGGTACGTCCCACCGAAGCCAATACGCCGATATGCGCGGCGCCAATCACGGTGCCAGACTCGATAAGCACATCGCCGATATTAAAATCTTCGCCCGCGTCGCGCACGTGTTCGCGAGCCGGCGGGTCGACGACGATCGCGACCTTTCCGTCGGACGCCTGCGTATCCTCTTGGCGGATCACTGTGTCAGCCCCGGGCGGCAACGGCGCCCCCGTAAAAATTCGCGCGGCCTCCCCTGCTTCAAGCGCGCGTGCGGCGCGCCCTCCGGCGGCCACTTCAAACACCACGGGCAGTCTGACCGGCTCCGCTTCTGACGCTCCAGCCAGATCCGCGCCGTGCACCGCGTATCCATCCATCGCCGAACAATCGGCTGGCGGATGTTGTCGGGTGGAGACGATCGGCTCCGCAAGGACTCGGCCGGCCGCCTCAGACGCGGACACAGTCTCCGCCCCCAAGACGGAAGTCGCCTCCAAAATCAGGGTCTGGGCCTCGTCGACAGTCAATCCTTCTCGCATCGCGCTTAGGATACTGCCTCCGACTCTCCAGCGGGACCCCAGAACGCGTCAGTCCGCTCGCCCGAGGGGCCGGCCTCGGCCGAGACGGAGGCAGAGGAGGTCGAGAGTGCGCCGATTCGTGTCCTTGCCAGCCTAGACGCGATGGCTAGAGTGCTTTGAACCTATTATGCTCAAAAAATAGGCAATCCGGGCTGGCGAATATCTATCGCGCCCCTCGCCCGCGCCCTCCCTCATTCCCCGGAGGTCATGCATGAAATCCGATCTCCAAGGCATTTTGGACGCCCTTCTCGACGGCGTGATCGTCCTCGACGAGAACGGGGTCATCGAGTTCCTAAACACCGAAGCCAGCCGCCTGCTTGAACTCCCCGACGAGAGTCCGTCCGGCGAATGCCTTGTTGAGGCACTCGACGCGAACCATCCCGTCTGCGAGATCGCTGAACACGTGCGGCGCACAGGACGGTCTTCGATTCATGATGAGGTCGAGATTCCGCGCCGTCTCGCCCAGTCCACTCCCGTAGACATCGCGGTGTCGATCCGTGCCGAAGAAAAGCGCGGCCCATCAGGGCTCGTGATCGCCCTCCGCGACCGCAGCGCTTCACAGTCTCTGCGCGAAGAAATCCATGAACGCGAACGCCAAGAATCCTACGGCCATATCGCGGCGGGCATCGCCCACGAAGTCAAGAATCCTCTCGGCGGCATCCGCGGTGCGGCGGAACTCCTCAGCATGCGCGCAAACGATGACCGCGCCCGCAAAGCGGCGGATCTCATCGTCGGAGAAGTCGATCGAATCTCGGGCCTGGTGGATGAGCTGATGGTCTTTGCAAGCGGAGATGGGCTCGACCTTCAGTCCGTAAATGTGCATCAACCCCTCGACGCGCTGCTCGATCTGCTCGAAATGGAAAAGGGCCATGAAGAGATCGAAATCAAGCGCCACTTCGATCCGTCCCTTCCTGAATTCGAAGCGGACCCGGCACGCCTTCAGCAGATCTTCCTAAACCTGGCGCGGAACGCACTCCAGGCCATGGAAGGCGGGCCCGGCATTTTGACGCTCTCGACGGGCATGAGCATCGAGCACCGACTCATCAGCGCCGACGGACGCCCCCTGCCGACGATCCGCGTAAGCTTCGAAGACAATGGTCCGGGAATTCCATACGCGATTCGTGATCGGCTCGCGACGCCGTTCTTTACAACCAAGCAAAAGGGAACGGGGTTAGGCCTCTCGGTCTCGCGTCACTGGACTCGCCGACACGGCGGAAGACTCCGCATCGAATCCGTCGAAGGCGAAGGCACACGCGTCGATGTCGACCTCCCCCTCGTTCCTTTTCATTCCAAACCTGACCTAGACACCCCCTCCACGCAGGATGCAAAGCAATGACGACGACGCCCCGACCACGTGAGTCCATTCGCATCCTCGTCGCAGACGACGAGCCCTCGATTCGTTTCGTTCTTGAGGAGACCCTTGAGAGCCTTGGGCACGAGGTCGTCTCCGTCGAAGACGGAGAGGCCGCGCTGGCTGAACTCAACCGAGAAGAATTCGATCTCGCCTTTCTCGATATTCGCATGCCCGGCATGACCGGTATCGAGGTCTTGAAGGAAAGCCGCTCCGCGGGCAACGATGTCGCGATCGTCATCATCACGGCACAGAACCTGCTCGAGAACGCCGTTGAGGCGATGAAGTCCGGCGCGCTCGACTTCCTAGTCAAGCCCTTCACCCTCGCGACGGTGCAGGCGCTGGCCGCAAAAGCCCTCTCGATGATCGCGCTCAAGGACGAGGTGCGGACGCTTCGCCGTGCGGTCAATCGTTCCGTGACGCCAGGAGGCGACCGCCTTGTCGGCTCGAGCGGACCCATGCTCGAAATTTTCAAGACCGTTGGCAAAGTGGCTCCGCGCAATGTGCCCGTGCTCATCACCGGAGAAAGTGGGACAGGCAAGGAACTCGTCGCCCATGCGATCCACGCGGCGAGCCCCCGCGCCGAGAAACCTTTCATCGCCGTCAACGCCGCTGCGATTCCGAGAGAGCTCCTCGAAAGCGAACTCTTCGGCCATGAAAAGGGCGCCTTCACCGGCGCGATTTCTTCCCGCGCGGGCCGTTTCCGCGAGGCATCCGGCGGCACCCTCTTCCTCGATGAAATCGGCGATATGCCCATCGATCTCCAGGCCAAGCTTCTTCGCGTGCTGCAGTCGGGCGAAGTCACGCCCGTAGGCGGGCGGGACGGCGAGTTTGTCGATGTCCGCATCGTGGCCGCGACGCATCGCGATCTTGATGAGCGCGTTCGCCAGGGCGAGTTTCGCGAGGATCTCCTGTATCGCCTGCGGGTGGTCCCTATGCTGATCCCCGCTCTGCGTGACCGCCCGGAGGATATCCGTACCCTCGCGCTTCACTTCGTCGACCGATACGCGCGAGAGCTTGCGGAAGGACCGATGACCTTGCCTACGACGACCATCGAGCGTCTCGAAGAGCACGACTGGCCGGGCAATGTGCGCGAACTCGAAAACGCAATCAAGCGCGCACTCGTGCTCTCCACCCACAATTTTCTGGGCCCTGAAGAATTTTCTTTTCTCACGACTCGGGCCGAGAAAGAGCGTGGCGGAGCCAGCCTCGAGGAACTCGTGATCCAGGAAGTCGAGGAGCTTATGACCCGACGCGAAGCGCGCGGGCCGATCGAAGGCGAAGAGAACAGCGACCTGTACCATGAGCTGCTGCAGCGCGTCGAGCGCCCCCTCATCCAGGCCATGCTCGACCGCACGCAAGGCAATCAGATTCGGGCAGCGGCGCTCCTCGGTATCAACCGCAATACGCTGCGTAAAAAGATCAGCGAACTCGGCATTGAACTGCCCAACCGCGGCTAGTCTCTCGGTCCAATCACGTCGCGAGCGAGTGAGTGAGGGCCCCTTTTGAGTGAGCAGACTGTTCCCAAAGCACCGGCGGTTCCCAAAGCACCGGCGGTTCCCAAAGCACCAGGGGCGCCAGGGGCACCGGCGGGTAAGGCACGTCCGCACAACCGCGGGCAAGACTATCTTGGCCTGCATGTCTTGGCGGACGATGATCCGCGCTGGGGACGCGATCCCATAGAACAGGCTGCGGCGGCCTGCGCTGCCGGCGCGCCCGTCGTGCAGCTGCGTGCTAAGCACGCGACCGATGAAGAAACCCTTCGTTGGGCCCGGGCGATTCGCCGCCTAACAAGGGACAGCGGAACCCGATTCGTCGTCAATGACCGATTCGATCTCGCCTTACTTGCGGAAGCCGACGGCGTCCATCTCGGGCAAGGCGACCTGCCACCGAGCGCCCTGCCCGCTGAGGCCCGTGCACGTCTCGCCATCGGGCGCTCCACGCATACGCCCGAGCAGCTTCGCGCCAGCCGCGACGAAGACGTCGACTACGTCGCCTTCGGCCCCGTTTTCGGGACGACCTCCAAGGACTCGGAATACGACGAACGCGGGACGGAAGCGCTTCGCGAGGCCGTTCGCCTTGCCGCGCCGCGGCCGCTCGTGGCGATCGGTGGAATTTCCGAGGAGAACCTCGAGCTGCTCGCCGACGCGGGAGTCGGGGGGTTCGCTGTGATCTCGGTCGTCGCCGCAGCGAAAGATCCGGAAGAAGCCGTGCGACGTTTGAGTTTATTATTCAAAGCGCGACGCGTGGCGACGCAATGAACGAAAGCAATGAGCTCGGCCTTAGACTGCTCTCCGGAGTTGGCTTCATCACCCTCCTCGGCATAGCCCTTCTGCTTTCCAAGAACCGCGCCGCCATCGATCGCCGCGCGGTAGGGGTCGGCATCGCCGTCCAGATTGCGCTCGCCCTCTTTTTTCTCGCAAGTCCAGTCGCCGAGCATTTTTCACGCTGGGTGTCGGTTCCAGTCGACCTCCTATTACGCTCGACCCAAGCAGGCACCCGCTTCGTGTTTAGCGGACTCGTCGATGTGGGGCCGACCTTTGCCCTGCACGTCCTCCCGATCATCATCTTTATGGGATCGCTCTTCGGCGTCCTCTACCATATCGGCGTAGTCCAACCGATCGTGCGCCTCTTGGCTCGACTCTTTGCGCGTCTCCTGAACATCTCCGGGGCGGAGGCGCTCGCTGCAGTGGCGAATATCTTCGTCGGGATCACCGATGCAGCCGTTGTGATTCGGCCCTATTTCGCAGCCCTCACGCGATCCGAACTCTTTGCGTTCATGACGTTAGGCATGTCCACGATCGCCGGGTCCGTCCTGGTCGCGTACTCCGTGATCCTCGGCCCCGAGTACGCTGGACATCTCGTCGTAGCCAGCCTCATTTCGGCCCCCGCAGCGCTCGTCGTCGCCAAGATCATCCTCCCCGAAACCGAATCGCCCAAGACACGCGGCATCACGACTGAACTTGAAGTGCCCGAGGCCTCGAATCTGATTGACGCCGCGACCGAGGGCGGTCTGGTCGGCATGCGGCTAGCGCTGAATATGGGCGCGCTCCTGATCGCATTCATCGCCCTGATCGCGCTCGTCAATTTCATGCTCGGCGGGATCGGCGGCTGGTTCGGTGCGCCTGAACTGACGCTCCAGTCGATTCTCGGCGTTCTGCTCTCGCCGCTGGCTTTTCTGATGGGCGTGCCTTGGAGCGAAGCGCGCGAAGTCGGCTCCTTGATCGGCGTGAAGACGATCCTGAACGAGTTCATCGCCTACGAGCAGCTCAGTCGTGCGATCGCAGCCGGCGCCGTCAGCGAACGCAGCGCCGTGATCGCGGCCTATGCCCTCTGCGGGTTCGCCAATTTTGGATCCCTCGCGATCCTCTTGGGTGGAATTCAGGGGATCGCGCCGGAACGCAGGCCCGAAGCTGCGCGTCTTGGACTACTTTCAATCGTAGCCGGGACTCTCACCACCTGTTTGACGGGCTGCCTGGCCGGCATGATCGTATAAGGCCAGACAGGGCTATCGCGAAATAGGGCAACACGGTTTAAAGAGGGAATAGATGAAACGATTCAAGGGCCGCGTGGCCGTCGTCACCGGCGCCGCCAGCGGGATTGGACGGGCGACCGCCCTGCGTCTCGCCGAGCGAGGCTGCGCGCTTGCGCTCGCCGACGTGAACGAAGCCGGCCTCGAAGAAGTCGTAAAGACCCTCGCCGAGAGGGACGCCGCCGCGGGGCGCGAGACCGTCGTGACGACCCATCGTGTCGACGTCGCTTCCTCAACCGAAATGGAATCGTTTGCGGGTGAAGTCGAGGATATCCACGGCGCAGCCCACCTCCTGATCAACAACGCGGGCGTCGCCGTAGCGACGACATTCGAAGAGCAAAGCCTCGCGGATCTAGAGTGGATGGTCGGGATCAATTACTGGGGCGTCGTGTATGGCTGCCATGCCTTCCTGCCTCTCCTGAAGCGCCAGGACGAGGCGCATATCGTGAATCTCTCGAGCATGTTTGGCTTCCTCGGGCTGCCCCTACAAAGCGGCTACTGCGCCACGAAGGCGGCCGTCCGCGCGCTGTCGGAGAGTCTCTACGCAGAACTCCGATCCTCGAATATCGGCGTCTCGAGTATCCATCCTGGCTGCATCGACACGTCCATCGTTCGCTCCGGACGGATGGGCGAGGAGGATCTGCGGTCAGAGACCCAAGCGCTCTTTGACCGAATGGGCGCGTCTCCAGACGTCGTGGCCCAGGCGATCCTCAAGGCGATCGAGAAGAACAAACTGCGCGCGCGGGTTCGCCCCGAGTCCATTGTCACCGACATTGCTAAACGGCTTCTGCCCGTCGCGACGCATCGATTCCTCGCGTGGCGTTGGGAACGAGATCGCGCGCGATCATGAGCTGGCGTAGAAACTTCGCGCAATACGGCGCAATCGTGGCGATGCTGATCGCGCTTGTCTGGCTCGGCCTCGCCGTCCGACTCGAGAGCTTCGTAAACCGAATCGAACCCACCCCTCTCCCCGAGATCAGCCCGCGCGCTCGTGCGCTTCATGACACCAGCTTCGTCGCCGATCTCCACGCCGACTCGCTGCTCTTTGGACGCAACTTGCTCGAACGCAGCACAATGGGACATGTCGACCTTCCGCGTCTGCAGGAAGGCGGCGTGGGGCTTCAGGTTTTCGGGTACCCGAGCATCGTCCCGCTCGGCACAAACATCCACCGCACCGAAAGTGGCGGCTTCGACTCGATCACCCTCGCGGGCATCGCCCAGCTCTCCCCCACCGCCTGGCTCGGCCCGACAGGTCGCGCGCTCTACCGCGCTGAACAACTCGCCGACTACGCTGAGGGCTCAGACGGGGCGCTCTTCCTGATTCGAAATCGAGGCAACCTCGCGGACTTGCTTTCGGCGCGTGCGAAGGGGGCGCAGGTGACCGGCGCGCTGCTCGCGATCGAAGGCGCGCATGCCCTGGAATCCAAGCCCGAGAATCTGCAGAGCCTCTTCGACGCGGGCTACCGCATGATCGGACTCGCCCATTTCTTCGACAATGACTACGCCGGCTCCTCCGCGGGCGTGAAGCAGGGTGGCCTCACCGAACTCGGCCGCACCACGCTCAGCGAGATGGAAAAACTGGGCATCGCCGCCGACGTTGCGCATCTCTCACCCACCGCGATCGACGAACTCCTCGACCTCTCCACGAAGCCCGTCGTCTTCTCGCATGGGGGAGTGCGTGGGACGTGCGATAACCCGCGCAACCTCTCCGATGATCATGTGCGGCGCATCGCGGCAGGCGGCGGGATCGTAGGCCTCGGCTACTGGGACATCGCGGCCTGCGGACGCGAACCGGCCGATATCGCCCGCGCCATCGCTTACGTAGTCAATCTAGTCGGCGCGGACTACGCGGCGCTCGGGTCGGACTACGACGGCGGCACCTTGGTCGGGTTCGACACGAGTGAGCTACCGGCGCTCACACAGGCGCTCTTCGATGCGAACCTCTCTGAGGTCCAGATCCGAAAGGTGCTTGGCGAGAACGTACTCCGGGTTCTCTCTGCCACTTTACCGGCTGGCGGCACTTTACCGGCTGAAGGCCTTTCGTCACCGGCTGAAGGCTCTTTATCCGCTGAAGGCTCTTCCGGCTGAAGGCCTCTCTTTGCCGGCTGAAGGCCTTTCGTTACCGGCTGAAGGCCTTTCGTTACCGGCTGAAGGCTCTCTTTGCCGGCTGAAGGCTCTCCAAAGGCTACGTCCCTGCGGCGCCGATCCCGGTGGCCTCGTCGGGTTCCTCATCGATATCTGGTTCGAGAAACATCTCGAGCATCAACACCGCCACGCCGCCCACGATCCAACAATCCGCCATGTTGAAGGTCGGCCAGATATATCCGCCGATCAGACGGAAATCGAGAAAGTCGATGACCTCACCGTAGAGCAATCGATCCGCGAGGTTTCCAATCGCGCCGCCAAGGACGCCACCGATCGCGGTTGCCGCAATCCATTCGCCCGGCTCGAGTCTGCTCAAGAAGACCAGCAGAAGTACGATGGCCAGCGCCCCTGTGCCCAGGAAGAATGCCTGGCGAATCGCTTCAGGCATGGTCGCGAGAAAGCTGAATGCGCCCCCCGGATTGCGCACGTGGGTCAGATTGAAAAAGCCCGGAATGACCACGAGTTCTTCGCCATATCCGAAACGCCCGATGATCCAGCGCTTCGTGACCTGGTCGATCACGAGTGAAATCACGAAAACGGGTAGGAAAAACTGAAGCTTGCGAGAGATCGGCATCGACATAGACCGCGGAGGGTATCACGTCACTCAGAGGCTCAATGCTTTGGTCGAGAGCCCGGGCAAGGGCCCCCTCGATCTTCCCCGCACGACGCCAAGACATTACCAACTTTGCGCATATAGCTTAATAATGTTAACATTCAACAATGCAGCCGACCGCTCGTAGCCTGATTCTCGACCTGCTCTCTACCCTTCGCAAAGGAACCATGTCCGTGCGTGCACTCGTCGAGGCGGGCGCCTTGCTCGGCATCGAGGAGAACAATGTCCGCGTCAGCCTGGCACGGCTCTACGCCTCAGGCCGCGTAGAACGAGACGAGCGGGGTCGCTACCGCCTCGGGCAGGCCGTCGCCGCCATCAGCCAGCACCTACGCACCTGGCGCGACCTGGCCCCCCGGACGGGCGCATGGGAGGGCGATTGGGTCGCGGTGCATCGCGCCAAACTCGGTCGCGGCCCTGCACGACGCCGCAGCGAGAAGGCCTTCGCGTTGCTCGGCTTTCGTGAGCTCGAACCTGGCCTCGCCATTCGCCCCAACAATCTGAAGGGCGGCGTCGCGGCGGTCCGCGAACAGCTGTTCGCATTGGCGCTCGGCCCCGGCTCCAAGGCCATTGCGTCCAGCAGCCGGAAAGCGGATAGCAGCGCAGTCGGCCGAGGCCTGCTCGGTCGCATCTTCATCACCTCCGAATTCGATCCCACCAGCGATCTCGAGGCACGCAGCCTTTGGGACGCGAACGCACTCGCCGAGGAAACACGAGACGAATCCCGCGCACTCCGGGCGAGTATCGAACGTCTTCCCGCGCTGTCTGAGCATGGGACGATGACCGAGACGTTTTTAGTGGGCGGCCGAGTGCTCCGCTTTCTCACGCGGCATCCACTTCTGCCGACAGAAATCCTCGCGCCCGAGCCGCTCGAGGACCTGTTAAGTCAAATGCGCGAATACGACCGCCGCGGCCGCGACGTTTGGGCCGGCTTTCTCGCGCGGCATCACGTACCACATCGCGCCCTACCACTCGACTCGCGAAGCGCCCCCCACGAACTCAGCCCCGCATCCCCAGATTGACTAACAGGATACAATTCATGACGACGGCATCCCCCGCACAAGACGCGCCTAACGCAAACCCAGCAGAACAAGGCGAGCCCATCCTAGGCGATGCGCATTGGAAGAGTTTCTTCTCGAAAGAAGAACTCCGAGAGATTCTATCTTTCGAAGATCGGAAGTCGATCCTGACCTTGGCCGTTAACTGGGGAATCATTTTCGCAAGCTTTGCACTCGTCGGCTGGAGCGCGAACCCGCTCACTATTCCGATCGCCCTCTTTGTACTCGCCGGCCGCCAGCTCGGCTGTGCCATTGTCATGCACGAAGCGGCGCATCGATCCTTCCTCTCGAATCGCGTGTGGAACGATCGCATCGGCAACTGGTTCGGCGCCTATCCTATATGGTCAGACGTGCTTCCCTATCGCAATTACCACCTCGCCCACCACGCCAA
>JBDNFB010000135.1:0-64381 GCA_041690055.1 Myxococcota bacterium
GAGCTTGAGGAGAAGTTCGGGAGGCCGGATCCGCGTGCGACGGAGAAGCAGGTCGAGCAGCTGCTACGTCGGGTGGTCCCACCCGGCGGAAACGTGGTGCTCCGAACGGATGAGCACCAGGCTTACCCGCGGTCGCTGACGCGATTGAAGGACCGATCTTTCGAACACGAGCAGACCTCTTCCAAAGCGTCTCGGACGACGAGGAACCCACTCTTTCCCGTGAATTTGTCGGACATGTTGCTTCGTCACTGCAGCTCGAATCACAAGCGTGAGACGATTGCGTTCTCGAAGCGACGGCAGTCGATTCTTTACCGCGCGGCGATCTGGACGGTCTGGCGGAATTTTATGAAGGATCGATCGGAGAATGCGAAGCGGGGGACACCGGCGATGGCGTTGGGGCTGGTGAAGAGGTCGATGAACGTCGAGCAGATTCTGGGGAAAAGACTTTTCCCGGAGCGTTTTGAACTCTCGAAATGGCTCTCGGATTGCTATTTCGGCCGGATCCCGACGCGAGCAATCGAGCGGTGCTCGCCGCATCGCGCGAGGTATGCGGTGTAAGAGAGAATCCGTAGTAAAGACGCGGGCTTCGGGCTTCGCTTGGCAGGATGAGGCGCAATTAACTGTCCACGTCTCTTGTTCTTGCAATGGTGAGCTCGAGCCAGCGTCCGCGAGCGCGGGCAAGCCGCCGATAGTATTTGATACGGCGCCCAGGGTCTCGTTCCAGGAGGAGTCGAAGGCGCCACTTGCCATATCGATACGCCGCTTGGCCGATGCCCTTCAATCGAGCGCGTCCGACCGGGCGCCCGGACCGGAGCGCCTCGAAGCGTCCGAGTCGCTCGAACCATTGGTCGAAGTAGGCGAATGTTACGCGTTCGGCGGGGATTCGATGATGGACGATCGCGTCCGGGACGTAGAGGATTCGTCCACCGCCGGCTCTGATCTGATCCATGAGGCGGGTTTCCTCGCCGGGAATCGAGCTGAGGCCCCATCCCAACGACTCATCAAAGCCGCCGCGTTCACGAGCGACTCCGCGGCGGATTCCGAAATGTGCACCGATGGGGAGAGGTCGAATATCGATCCCGACTTCTCCGGGTTCGTCGCCGAAATCGTATCGCGCGGTAGGGCCGCCGGAATTTGAATAGACTTCGTCTCGGAACCATTGCGGCGTGTCTTCGGGGAGACTCGGCACTATGCGTCCCCCGGTGGCGACGACGTGAGGGTCTTTGAAAGCGTTGAGATGAGCCTCGACCACGCCTTTTTCGCAGCTCACGTCATCGTCCAGAAAGAGCACGATTTCACCATGTGCCTCTCGCAGGGCGCGGTTGCGGGCCTTCGATAGTCCGATTTTTGGTTCGATGAGGCTTCGAACGGGGGCTGGGTAATCTGCTTCGATGGACCGAAGTCGGTCCTGGGTATCGTCATCACTCGCGTTGTCGATGACGACCAATTCCCAGCCGAGCCACGGCGGCGTTTGACTCAAACTCGCGACGGTCAGCGCGAGGCTTGCCCCACGATTCCTCGTGCAGATAACGACCGAGATCTTAGGAGCGTCCACGGCCAGATCCTAGCTGCAATGCGCGCTTTGCGTGAATCACTCGACCATTCTTGTCGCTTGGGGGCCTGGCATTGCTTGGAGCGACATAATGGAGCGTCGGGGCGAGGGGGGCCGGCGGCTAAGACGTGGCTGGCGCGCTCCGTGAGTACCATCCGACCCAGGGCGTGGCCGCGTTGGGGGATGCCGACTCGAGAGCAAGAGCGGATTCGGATTCGTGGGCAAGGAGGGGGGCGTCATTGGGCGCGGACTGCTCTTCGTCGAGCAGCGCGGTTCCTTCCGCTTCGTCGAGGACCCGGAGGTCTTTACCGCGGAGGAGTTTTGCGAGGCCATCCAGTTCGTCCGCGATGGCGCGAAGGGGATGACCCGGTCGTACGTGCGCGGGCGTGGAGTACTCCCCCTGCTTCAGATGGACGATCTGTCGGCGCAGAGCCACAATCGGCCCTAGGTAATGGTGTGTGAGAGCGAGGCAAGCACCGAGAATCGCAAGCGCCCAGGCGATGCCCAAGCTCGCCGATACGACGAGATAATCAAAGCGAATATCGGAAGCGAGCTCCGCCAGGAAGGCGTGTTCGAAACCGGCCGCGATGAGCTTGCCGTAGGCGGCATAGGTATGGGCCAGAAAGGCGACGAGGAAGAGGCTCGAAATCAAGAGCAGCGTGATGGGAAGTTTGAGCTGGAAAAGCGGGCGGGTGCTCAGGTTGACGAGCCGTCGGCGATCGCCAACGACGAAGATTCGATTCGGATTCATGCGCGTCTCCGTTTCATATGGGGGGTGGCCCCAAAATTGTGTTCATTCTGTTCGCGGGGTGGCAACGCTTGGAAGGGCGAAGGTTTTGAGTCACCCTTGCCTCTTTCTATCGGAGGACCCGAAGCCGCTGACATGAGCCGGATCACAAATGCGTCTTTGCGAGGTAGGGCCTTCCACTAACGGTGATGACGAGCACGGCATGCGAAGTGCGCGACACGTTTTCTGGGATCGCGAGAGGGCCTATCGTTTCGTGCATGGCAGAGACGGATTCAAATTCAGGTTCCGATGGGCGAGCGAATGGGCCGGTCGCTGTGATCGGTGCGGGGCCGAGCGGTTTGCCTACCTGCAAGGTGCTGGCTCAGGCGAGAATCGACTACGAATGTCTGGAGACCGGCTCGCGAATCGGCGGTGTCTGGAATCTCGAGTCGCAGCAAACGGGCGCCTATCGTTCGCTGCATACGAATACGTCGACGAAGGCGATGCAGTATTCGGATTTCCCCTTCGACGGCTCCGCTATCTTCGCCAGCTCCGGCCTCTCAGACGGCTCCGGCATCTTGAAGGTGGAGAAGCCCCGGCATCTCTCGGCCGCGGAGCTTCAGTGCTAGTTTGAAGCGTATGCTGATCATTTTTATCTGAATTCGCGGATCCGCTTGCAGCATCGCGTGGAACATGCGCAGCCTCGGCCGGACGGGAGCTGTCAGATTGAGCTCTCAAACGGTGAGACGCGCATCTATTCAGCGGTCATCGTGGCGACGGGGCAATACGTGAAACCCCGCTGGCCGGAGACGCCCTCGCTAGACGATTTTGCGGGCGATGCACTGCACGTTTTTAACTATTTCGATCCGGCGACGCCCGTTGACCTGCGCGACCGGAAGGTGTTAGTGGTGGGGCTTGGCAGCAGTGCCGCCGAGGTCGCGGCGGAGCTCAGTAATCCAAACCATCCGATCGGCTCGGCGGGGGAGGTCCATCTTTCGGCGCGCTCAGGGCGATGGGTCGTGAATGAAATGATCGATGGGCGGCCGATCGACGCGGCGATTCCGCATCCTGCATCGAGGCCGCCGAAGCTCTTGCGCATGTTGCCCGACCGGCTGGGCGTGGGTTTGATGCGCCGAGCCATGAAGTTGGGGATTGGGCGGATGGTCCAGAAGTCGGCCCCCCCCCCCCGAATCCCTGGGCCTGCCGACGCCCACGCTCGAGCCTTGGGAGGATCGTCCAACGATGTCCCTCGATTTCATCGAGGCGCTTCGGGCGGGCCGGATCCAGGTGCATCCCGGGATCCAGCAGATCGTGGGCGATCGGGTGCTATTCACGGACGGGACAGCGTTATCCTTCGACGCGATTCTCTACGCGACGGGGTACCAGCTCGACTTTCCCTATCTCAGCGAGGAAGCTCTGGGATGCGAGGCGCCCACGCTTTCGCTCTATCAGCAGATCGCACATCCGGCACACGACACGCTTTTCTTTGTCGGTTGTTTGCGAGTGGGATGCTCGATGTGGCCGGTCGCGGAGCAGCAGGCGAGATGGATTGCGAAGACACTCAGTGGGAAGTTTACGCTCCCTCCGCCTAGCGAACGTGCGCGACGGGCTCGCTCGCTCGCCGGTTCGCTGCCCGTGATGTGTAATTTCTATATTGAGCAGCCGCGCCGCGAAGCCGGCGGGCTCTAGGGCTAGGCGTGCAGTGCAGGGGCCGGCGCGGTTGGGCTTTCTGGGAGGTCGGCCCCGCTGCGTCGGGTCGATTGGGGCTGGCTCATGGAGGTGCTGCCCTGGAAGAAGGCGTGCTTCTGAATTTCGAGGCAGGCGGTTTCGATGTCGCCGTGGAGCTTTCCCGTCGATTCGACGATGAGCTGGCGGGGAGCGATCACGTTTCCGACCACGGCGCCGCGGATGACGACTTCGCGTGCTCGAATGCTTCCGACAACGGAGCCGCTGGCTTCGATCGTGATCGTGCCATCGGTCTCGAGCTCACCGCGGAATTCCGTGTTGATCCTAAAATCACCGCGCAGCGTAAGTGTGCCTTCGAAGAGCGCGCCGTTGCCGATGAATGTGCCGTCCGACAAAGACCGGGCCTGCGACGGTGCGGGCTCCGGGGATGTGTCTAGATCGGTCGCCTGGGATCTCGGCGATGTTGCCCGCGAGATCGACGCGTGCGTTGCAATCTCATCTGAATTTTCCGGCGACACCACTCGCGTCCAGCGTTGCTTGCTTGATCCGTAGTCCGCCACTCTCGCCTCCTGCGCCGTGTCCCGTGCGGGTGCGCGGCGATCCCTGTGAATCACCTGTGAATCGCCTGTGATTTGCCGGTTCCTGAGAGCGGATCGGCTGGTCGCGGGACCAGCTTGACCGGAGATCCGAGGGCGCGCGCCAGGGCCCGCGTGGGGTGGCTGGCAAAGGCTGGCAAAAGCGTGTGAAGGCGAGCGAAGGCTGGGGCAGGGGCTCCGGCAGGATGCCCTCAGCGCGGCTTGCGTTCGCGAATAAGGGACACGGTCTGTTCTGAGACCGGGGCTCCCAGGATCGCAGCTACGAGGTCGATCAGGTGACTGGTGAAGAGGCGATCGTCGCGTCGCTTCGGGCTCTCTGCTCGCCGGGCCAATTCGATCAACATGATTCGAGCGGCGGTGAAGCGGCTATGAAGCGGCGAGACGGCGAGGGGGGACATTCTCGGCACCACCAGTTTGCGCCATCGATTGAGGCTCTGGGATGTTGTGACGAGTTCGATCGGGTCTACACCGGGCCGATAGCTGTTGACCAACTGGGCCAGGATGCGGAGGTACGCCCGCCCGCCGTCGCGATCCGCCAGCTTCTTCGCGGCCGGTAGGACTAGCGCGGCGGAAAACTGAGGCAAATCGCCTGGACCTTCATGCTCGATCTGGTCCAGAAGCCGATTGCGACTTTCGTCCACTCCGAGGTCATGCTTTTTCAGAATGGCCTGGAGGAGTCCCTGGCGATTTTTGAAGTGATACTGGAGGGCTGTCGCGTTGCGCTGACCCGCGTCTCGATTCACTTCCCGCAGCGAAACCGCGTCGACCCCCTTCTCCGCGAAGAGCCGTTCGGCGGCGCGAATAAGCTGTGCCTGGGTCTCGTCGGCATTGGCGGGCATGGGATGATTTCCTGTCTTCGGTCCCAGTGGAGAGACTGACACTACGTGTTCTCCATGTTATCATGCAAGTGCATTAAATAGAGGTTTCTTCGGCAAGCCGATTTATGAAAGGGGACAGCGATGGCAGGACTCGAGAATAGGGACGAGATGTTCGATCTCCGGATGTCGGAAAAGGCAAAGCCGCTCTTCGCAAAAGTGAAGGCGTTCATTCGAGACGAAGTCGATCCGATCACCGACGAATTTCATCGCCTCGGCGAAGGGCGAGAGGACCGCTGGTCCTGGGGACCTGGACAGCTGGAGCTTCTTGGGACGGTGCAGGCGAAGGCCAAGGCGCAGGGCCTCTGGAACTTCTTTCTGCCCGACTCGTCGACCGGCGAGGGTCTGTCGAATCTGGACTACGCCTATATCGCGACGGAGTTAGGCAAGAACCCGATCGCGTCTTCCTGCCTTAACTGCGCTGCCCCGGATACGGGCAATATGGAAGTACTTGAGCGCGTCGGAACGCCGGAGCAGAAGAAGCAGTGGCTCGAGCCTCTCCTGAACGGAGAGATTCGTTCGGCCTATGCAATGACGGAGCCCGACGTGGCTTCATCGGATGCAAAGAACATCGCCTGTCAGGCGGTGCTCGACGGCGACGAATGGGTCATCAGCGGCGAGAAGTATTATATCTCCGGCGCCGGTGATCCGCGGTGCAAGATCCTGATTGTGATGGTGCAGACGGATCCCGATGGACCGCCGCATACGCGACAATCACAGATCCTCGTGCCGACGGATACACCCGGATACGAAGTGCTTGGGCCGATGAACGTGTTCGGGCAGGATGATGCGCCGCATGGTCATATGCATATCCGTTTCGATAATTGCCGCGTGCCGAAAGAGAATGTCCTTCTCGGCCCCGGGCGCGGGTTCGAGATTTCGCAGGTTCGCCTCGGCCCGGGTCGCATTCATCACTGCATGCGCTCTATCGGTGTGGCGGAGCGCGCCCTCGAGATGATGTGCAAGCGCGGCATTTCGCGGAAGGCGTTCGGCAAGCCGATCGCTCAGCTGGGTCGCAATACGGAGACGATCGCGAAGGCGCGCATCGAAATCGAAGCCATGCGTATGATGGTGCTCAAGGCAGCGAAGGCGATGGATGTCCTGGGCAACGCCGAAGCGCGCGTCTGGGTGAGTGCGGTGAAGGCGATGGTGCCCGTTCGGGTATGTGAAATCATCGACGAGGCTATGCAGGTCCACGGTGCGACGGGCATTTCGCAGTGGACACCGCTCGCCGAGATGTACACGGGACAGCGAACGCTGCGTCTCGCAGACGGACCGGACGAAGTTCATTGGTTCGTGGTCGGTCGTGCGGAAATCGCGCGCTGGTCTGAAGACGGCGCGATGGATTACAACCCGAAAGAGGCATCCACACAGGGACGCATCTTCAGCGGCCCGTGATCGCCTAGGTTCGGCTTCGCGCCGGCGGCGACCGGGACGAACAGGAATAGAGGGCCTTGGGCCCAAAATACTCGCCCGCAATCTTCGGATCGCGGGCGAGTCGCGTTAGGCGGCCTGCTGTCTGCCCTTGGCGATGCGTGCGAAGACGAGAAGGCCAAGCCCGACTGCAAGCCAGGTTGCCGTGGCTTCCGGCTCGGGGACCTGAACCGGAGCGGGGAGGACGGTGCATCCGTTCGTCTCGTCAGATTCATCGACGAGCTCCAGTGAGTCCGAGCAGATGCCAACGAAGAGCTGGATCAAATTCTCCCCCACTCCGTCCAGGATCTCCTGTGGGACGGTGACGCCGGACGCGGTACAGGCTCCGAGGGCGCCGGGATCGAGGGAGTCTATGAAACACTCGCCCACAATCGGATCGAGTTCTTCCTGGAAGCTCGAGTCTGCTGTAAGGAAGAAGCGTGCCTGGGAGGGTGCAGCCGGGCCGCTTCCGGTATTCGTGACGAAGCCGGCGAGCGTAATCGTTTCGCCCGGTTCGAGCTGGAAGTCAAAGCTCGACGGGAACGCGGCGGTCGCTTCGAGATCGGGCGTTGTGCTGGCATCGCACGGATCGCCGTCGCCATCGTTATCGTAATCGTCCTGACTCGGATTGTAATTCGCCGGACAATTGTCGACGTCGTCCGAGACGCCGTCGGTATCGTCGTCGGGGTTCCCCTGGATACGGTCCCGAATCCAGCTGAACTGGGCTCCCGATGCCTGCGTATCCGGGAGTGTGGTGTTCTTGGCCATCCTAACTTCGGTGTTCGTCAAGGATTGTCGCCGCCACATCACGCTGTTCAAAGGGTCTCCCACTTTGAGGAGTTCTTGGTTCGTGAGACCCGAAAGCGGGATGCCTGGAGTCTGACCGATCACACCGACTTGGCTCAGCGGCGTCTCTAGACGGAAGTCGATTCCGCCGGGCACACCGGAGCCCGGCTGATGACAATGGGCGCAGTTGGACTGGAGGTAGGAGCGCACGCGGTGGTGCGCGGTCGCGTTGCTGCCCGAGATCGGGATGAGCGATCGGTACTGAGTTGGGACACCGATATCGGTGTCGAAAAGCTTCTGGCAATTGATCGTGCGCAGCTGATTTTCACCGCCCTCGTCATGGTTGATCTGGGCTGCGGTGAGTCCGAGCACGCGGCCAGACACCTGTGTATGACACGCCATGCATTCGCTGGGTGAAGGGAAAATCCAGGTCTGCTGGCTTGAGCAGTTGTTATTGAGGCAGACGTTCTCCACTGCGGCATCCGAGAGGAGATCTGCATCGGTCTGTGCCGCGTTCCATTGATAGGTAAAGGCCAGCCATCCGTCTTCTTCGCGCAGCATGACGCGGGTTTCGACGCGGCGTTGTCCGAGCTCGGCATGGGCTAGGTCGAATTGTTTGACCAGCACCGTACCGAGCGGGAAATCCCATGCACCGTCCGACGAGAATTCAATCTCTTCGCCAGCGGGCAGCGCGAACCAGCGCCGCTTCAGGGCGCCATCTGACCAGAGCGGGGAGCCGACCGTGTACTCGACCATTCCCGGGACCGGGTTGAGCGAGCCTGAACCGAGATTGTCGAAGAGCCCGGTCTCGGAGAGCTTGAGTGGAATCTCGTCGCCGGAGCCGCCTCCACCGCCTCCGGTGCCGGGGATTTCTTCGAGGCGTCGAATGCGTCCGGTCCCAGAGGGTCGGAAATCGGGCATCAGGATCTCGCCGCCCTCGTCCTCGCCGAGGGAAACAACCCCTCCGAAATGGCCGAGGACTTCGATTTCAGCGAGTCCGTTGGAAGGATTCGTCGTTTGTCGATCCCATCGCCAGAATCGTCGCTGTAGTTGTTCCGCGAAGATGTAGTGACCGTAGAGTGAAGGGAAGTCCGTGCCGCGATAGACGTAGCCTCCCACAATGGAACCGCCGGAACTGGGGCGCGGGATCTCGATGACGGGCTCGTCATGCTGGAAATTGCAGCTATTCGAACTGCCCTGTTGATGCGTGCCTTCGCAATTGGGCCAGCCGAAATTCATGGCCGTCGTCGTGCCCGACGGGATGAGGTCGACCTCTTCCCATCGCGTCCGACCCACATCGCCAATCCAGAGATCGCCGTTCAGTCGGTCGATGCTCATCCGGAATGGATTTCGAAGACCGTAGGCGAGGACTTCTTGGGCTTGGTTCGAATCACCGAAGAAGGGATTCTGGGGGGGGATGACGTAGGTGTTATGCCCACGCGGATTGATGCGGAGGATCTTTCCCAGGAGGCTGCTTGTGTCTTGGGGGCCCGGCGGGTTCGATCCCCGACCGCCATCACCGGAAGCGATATAAAGGTAATTGTCGGGGCCGAAGGCGAGGCTGCCGGCGTTATGAACGCTCGTGGGTTGCTCGATTTCGAGGACGACTTCTTTGCTTCCGAGCACAACGGAGTTGGGGACGCTGCTGCCGCCGGTCGCATTCGCACGGTAGCGAGTCACGTTGGAGCAGTGGTCGCGACTGCCAGAGCCGCCGCTCAAGTTGAGCTCGCAGCTTCCGTTCCCTGCGCAAACGCACGCCCACGCAGGGACGCTCGTGTACACGTAGAACTCACCGAAGCGAGGAGAGCCGGGCGTTCCGAAGTCGGGGTCGAAGGCGAGGCCGAGCAAACCCTTTTCGCCATCCGTTTCGATGTTGGATGCGATGTCCAAAAAGAGGTCGGCGTTCTGTGAGGACTGCTGATCTTCGAAGGAGTAGATCCGACCGCCTTGTTCGACAACAAAGATCCGGTTGCTGCCGTCGCCCGCGTTGGTCGCGAAAAGCGCGAGCCCGAAAGTCGTGGAGAGGTTCGGGTAACCGTCGGCAAAGTCGAAGTCCCCGGGTTCAGTTGGCCCTGGGCCGCCGCTGCCTTCACCAAAATTATGGCCTGCGAAGACAGGAACGGTCGTCGCGTCGCATGCGGTATCCGCTTGTGCATGTGCGACGGAGCTGCCCAGAGAAATGCAAGTACCGATGCAGACGAGAAGAATCAGCGGGCTCATCAAGCGAGTCCAAAGCAGGAGCGGCAGCGGCAGTTTCAGAGCAAGCATCTTTAATTTCATTCTCGAGTTAGGAGCAGGCGTTCCTCTCGACCAGTAAGTCGCAGTTGGCTGTGACAAAAACAGTGCTGAACATCACAGGCACTGACGGCGTCGCCAAAGAACCATCGTGTTCGGTTGCGCGCGGAGAAGCAGGACGCTGCTCTCGAAGAGCAATGCATGCACGCGCCGGACCGTATCTTCTTGGCCGATAAATGAAACTGCGAGTAGCATGGACGTGTTTCGCGGGATTCGAGTGCGTGGCCGACAGTGCGCGATTCCGCACAGAATGAGGCGGCGGCTGGGATTCGACCGGGTCATGTCGTCACAGAAAGTCTAGTTCTGGTTGACTCAGCGAAACGATCTACGAACGTGTGAAACGAAAATGCACCGCCAGTGTGATTGCGTTGCTTCGGGGAAAAGCCGAAATATTTCGATGGAACACGCAAGTTAGGCGCAGTAGACGCGCAACTTGTCGGGAGAGCCCCGTTCTTACGCAGCGTCAGTTCCGGTTTTTCGGTCTGCGAGAGTGGGGCATTTCGCGCGAGGAGCCCGAATAGGAGCCCGATTTAGCAACCAAAAAAGACCGCGGATCAGCCTAAATATGAGCCAAAAGAAGAAGTCCAGTGATGGCTCCGAAAACTACCGCGGGAAGGCGTCGGTCTTGATCACGCGGGCGACGGGATCGATGTGTTCTTCGGCTCCGATCCAGCGGAAAAGCATCGTTCCGTTCTGATGTCCCGCGGTGCTAAGCCAGTTTGGATGCCCTGGGTCTTGATGGGCAACTACGATCCGCACGCTCCCATCCGTTTCGCGATGCGCCGTGGCGTTATTCACGTGGATCTTCTGGTAGCGATAATCGAGGGACTCCATCCAGTAATTGCAGAGTTCGAAGTTCCAGTTTTCGCATTTCGGGATGCGGGGGATCTCGATGATCAAGGCTTCGTCGTCTTCGAGCTGCCAATATGAGTTGTAATAACAGATGTTCGGATCGCCGCCGACGCGACGGCAGAGTTCCTGGTCTTCCTTGGGAACATCGTTGGGGTGGCCTTGATATTTCGCGGACCAATCGCAGAAGAGTTCAACCGTGCCTTCCAGGAATTGAGTGGCCGTCTTCATGCCTCGATCGAATTCATTTGGGTCGAGGGGGCGTGGGATATCGGGCGCGTCCAGGCATTCGATATTCAGTTTTGCGATTTCTTCTTGATCTCGGTTGTTGAAGGTTTGTCGGATCAGGAGTGCCTGCGACGAAGCCGTCATAGGCAGCCAGTTTCCCGGCTGCTTTTCGGCGCTGATGATGATCTCGAAGGTGCCGTCAGGTTCAACTAGTATATTCTTTGAATCGAGGAAGCCCGTCGGCAACATGCTCTCGCCTTCGGCGAAATTGCTTCCCTGCGTGAGAAAGCTGACATAAGGAATCGTGCCGCGCGTGCCCCTAATGCGGTACCGCCGATCACCGGCCACCACGCATTTCTCGTAGTAGTTGTCCGGGTTGTCCCCGCCGTACTTGATGACTTCGTCGCAGACGCGGTAGAGCCTGGGGAAGTCCGGGTCCGCATGTTCGACAAAGATGTCGAGTGAAGATCGAAGGACGCGTGTCAGATAGCGAAAACCTTCGGCGCGCGAAAACGGATCCGCCGGCGCTTCGGGGCGCATGATCTGATTGCCTATCTGCTTGAGATCATCGCAGAAGTCGGACCAGGTCTGTCCGTCGACGAGTCGTTGTTCGGCGGGCGTGAGTTTCACGAAGAAGATCTCCTAGTCGAAAGCGATTGAAGGAACGAATTAAAGATGAAGCCGGAAACGCCGCCGTTTCCGGCGAGGGCGATCGATAAAAGGATTTCGGGCTGCGCGGTCATCTGCACCTCATCGAGTCAGGTCCTTAAACGTTGGTCGAAGCATAGAATAGAGGAGACAAGCCCTTGCGGGGAAGACGCCCTGCCAACGTTGCGGCGCAGTCTGGGATAGGCTGAGTGCATCATGCCTCAAGCACATGCTCGATGCTTTCTGACCTGGCTGCTTCTTCTTCCGCTGCTCGGCGGGTGTACGTCGTATTTCCCGGTCAACGCGCAGATGGAAACGCTGGACCGGAAGGAGGGGTACCGGTCCACTCGGAGGTGGTCTGAAAACCGGTCGAACGAAGTTCTTTTCATCCTCGCCTTTTCGGGCGGCGGGACGCGCGCAGCCTCGTTCGCATACGGCGTGCTCGAAGAGCTGGACGCCACCCGCATCGAAAAGGACGGGCTTTCCGCTTCGCTCCTTGACGAAGTGGATCATATCACCGGCGTCTCGGGCGGGAGCTTTCCGGCAGCCTACTATGGCCTTTATGGTCGCCGAATTTTTGAGGACTTCGAAGAGCGCTTTCTAAAGCGCGATGTACAGGGGGCGCTCATCACGCAGCTTCTCTGGCCTTGGAATTGGGCGCTGCTCTTCTCTCCTTATTTTGAACGCAGCGAACTCGTCGCGCGATACTACGACCGAATCCTCTTTGATGGCGCGACATTCGCGGATATGGCTTCGGGGTCCGGGCCGCTGATCCAGATCAATGCGACGGATCTCGCGACAGGCGCGCCGTTTTCGTTCATTCAAGATCAGTTCGACTATCTCTGCTCCGATCTTGCGAGCTATCCCATTTCCCGCGCGGTGGCCGCGTCGTCGGCCGTGCCCGGGCCGATGTCGCCTCTCACGCTTCGCAACTTTTCGGGCTCTTGTGATTTCCGCGAGCCGAGCTGGATCGCCGAAGCTATGCGCTCGCGGCGGACTTTTAGTCGTGAGTTTGTGAATGCAAAGAATCTGGATTCATATACGCGGTCGCGCGAGCGTCGCTTCATTCGGCTGATTGACGGCGGCGTGTCGGATAATCTCGGTGTGCGTGGTCCATTTGAGGGCATATTGCTCCGGCTTGCGCCGCCTGGCGCGAAGCCCGAGGACCTCGGTGGGCTAAAGCACCTCGTGCTGATTCTGGTGAATTCGGCGACTTCGCCCGAAACGGTCTGGGAACAAATCGATACAGCGCCCGCGCTTTTCGATATTATCGACCAGACCGCCACGGTTCAGATCAATCGCTACACGATCGAAACGATTGAGCTACTTCGTGCGACTTTTAAGAGCTGGCAACTGGTGGCCGCAGGTTGGGAAGAGAAGGTGGGTTTCCATCTTGTGGAGCTCGACTTTACGCGTCCCGCGGATCCCGTTGAGCGTCAGTACCTCAACGAGCTACCGACGAGCTTTCGCCTGCCGAGCAGGGACATCGACCGGCTGCGCAGCGCTGCGCGGGAAATCTTGAGAGCCGACCCTGCCTTCCTGGAATTTCTGGAGGACATGGGCGGCGAACTCGCCCCTTCAAACGCCCCAGCGGAACCAGCCGCTCCGAACTAGGACGCGCGTTGCTCGGCGTCGGCTGCGGTCTTGCGCTCGGACTCGAAGGCTTCGAGGAGGCGGGTGAGTTGGATATGAATTAATTCGGCTTCGTCTTTGCCGAGTTCGGTCAGCACGCGTTCGCGCCCGATGCGGTAGGTCTCCGCAGCCTCGTCCGCGGCCGCCCGGCCTGCGCGCGTAATCTCGAGGAGCACGGCGCGTCGATCTGAAGGGTTGGGTTTGCGCTCGACGAAGGCGCTCCGCTGAAGCCGATCGACGAGTTTGGTCATCGCGCCGGTCGTACAGATGACTTCTTCCGCAAGCTGGGAAGGGGTGAGGCTGCGGGACTTGGCCCTTTGTAGAAGGCGGAGAACGGAATACTCGCTGAAGGTCAGTGCATGGGCACCAAGACATTCGCGCTGAAGGGCTTCCAGGAAGAGTCCCGTCCGCGCGAGCGTCGTGAACAGGCCGAGTTTGCCGGATTCACGCGTCGGGGCCAGGCTGGCAGCGGGGCGAGATGAGGTTCGTTTCGCGGGGCGGGGCATAGGTGTCTCCTGGATGCGCAATTGGGCCATTGCATAATAGCTTCTCTGGAAGTATTTTCCCAGGAAGCTAATTTCTGGCCGAAGGAGATTGCATGTCTACCGAGTCCGAGCCTCCGATCATCGACGCGGATGGTCATATCGTCGAACCCGATTCGACGTGGACCGACTACCTCGATCCGAAATTCCGTGAGCATGTGCCGCGGCCGATCGTTGAAGGTTCCTCGTTCTATTTCCAGTCCGGCGAGGACCAGAGCTTTCGGATGCCTGCGCGCCCAGAAAGTCTGGCGTCTCCGCGCGAAGCGGGGGAGCGAAGTGGTGGCGAGCAACCCGCCACCGGAGCGACCGATCCGGCGAGCCGCTTGAAAGACATGGCGACGGACAAGATCGTGCAATCCGTCATCTATCCGACCTACGGCCTTATGGTGCAGGGCGTGAAGGACCAAGGCGCGGCGGTCGCGTTATGCCGTGCGATCAATGACTGGATGGCGAACTACTGTCGACACGACGAAGCGCGGCTGCACGCGGTCGGGATCTTGCCGCAGACGAGCCCCGAAGACGCGCTTGCGGAAGCGCGGCGCTGCGTCGAAGACCTACACATGAAGGGGGTCTGGCGTCGTCCTGAACGCATCCCCGGGACGGCATCTCTAGCCGATCCGGGTTACGAAGCGCTTTGGAGCTTCCTTGCGGAGGCGGACAAGCCTTTTGCTTTGCATCCGGGCCTGAACGGGCTCGTGCCCTGTGATGAACTGCGCCATCGCTTTGATGACGATTACGGGTCGATGCATGCCGTTCATTTCCCGATGGAGCAGATGATGGGGCTCACGGAGATGATCTGCGGCGGCATTCTTGACCGGCATCCGAGTCTGCGGGTCGCGTTCCTGGAAACGGGGGCCACCTGGGCGCTCGCCCATCTACATCGACTCGATGAGCATCTAGAGCTTTTCGGTTTCCGTGACAAACCGAAGGAGAAGCCCTCGGACCAATTCCGGCGGCAGGCCTACGTGAGTGTCGAGGAAGTCGAGCCCGGGCTGAACGCGATGCTCGACGCCTATCCCGACTCCGTGATGTTCGCGTCGGATTATCCACATGGCGATGGCGTCTTTCCCGGCGCGACGACCGGACTGCTCGAGACCAAGACTCTGAACGAGCGCCAGCGCGCCGCCGTGCTCTACGAGAATGCTCAGCGTTTTTACCGGATTTAGGCTCGGTCTGATCGGCCCGGCCCGTTTCTGCCCCATCTCTACCCCATCTAGGCCGCCTCTAGACTCTTGGAACCCCTTGCTCTATTCGCCGCGTCCCCAAGATTTTTCGCGGCTTAAAAGGAGATGAACCATGTCTGCTATGAACGAAATGTCGGTCCACGACGCGATCTTTGGCCTGCGCGCCACGCGAATTTTTTCGGATAAACCCGTCCCCGGTGAAGTGCTCGACGACGTGCTCGAAGCGGCGACGATGGCCTGCAGTTCGGGCAATACCCAGCCCTGGGAATACGTCGTGATCACCGACGATGAAGTGAAGCGTCAAATCCAGGTCGAGATGATCGATGCCTTCTCTGTGATTGATGCCGAACGTGCTCAGACCGAAGAGCAGTTGACGGATAGTTCCGGGCGCTCAGTGACGGGCCGCGCCGCCGTAACGAATCTTCACAACGTTCCGGTAATCGTGGTGATCTGCTGGAATCCGGAACGCGGGATTCGCTTGAAAGGCGAGTACGAAGAGAATCCGGATGGAACGCTTCGTGAGACGCGTGAGATCCCGGGTGGTCGCGGTGTAAGTCTTTTTCAGTCCGGGCAGAACCTAATGCTCGCATCGCGCGCGCATGGCGTGAGTTCGCTGTTCACGACCTTCTTCTTCTTGAAGCGGGAGGAGATCAAGAAGATCCTTGGCATTCCGCCGCAGATCTTTATGGAATGCGCGATCTTCCTAGGTTACGGCGAAGAGAAACTGGGCAAGCCGAAGCGGCTTCCCGTTCCGGAGGTCTCACATAAGAACCGCTGGGGAACACCCTATGTTGTGACGAAGGACTGATCGCGCATGCCGCTAATAATCAAACGCCTAACGTCAAATATTGGGGCTGAAGTCTCAGGCCTCGACTTATCGCAAAATCTCGATTCCGAGCAGGTGCGAGGGGTACGAGAGGCGCTGCTGGCGCATCAGGTCCTTGTCTTTCGCGAGCAGGATCTGACGCCGGAGAGCCATATCGCCTTCGCCAAGTATTTCGGCACGATCAAATGTCCGCCGGTCGCCACTGCGCATGGCGGGCCGCGCGAGATCAATGTGCTCGACCAGACGGATCCGCGAGGCGAGGGCGCGGATGCCTGGCATGCGGACAATACCTATACGACGGAACCGCCGATGGGATCGCTGCTTCGGGTTCTTCAGTTGCCGTCCGTTGGGGGCGATACTGCCTTCGCCAGTATGTACGCGGCTTACGACGCTCTGTCACCCGAGATTCAGCGTCTTTGTGAGGGTCTCACGGCCGTGCATGATGTGACGCGTTCGCTCTCCAAGGCGATCGCACGCGGACATAGCGTGGCCAACCTGGCCGAGCTGCAGAAGCAGCTTCCGCCCGTCGAGCATCCCGTCGTCATTGTGCATCCCGAAACCGGCCGCCGCGCGCTCTTCGTGAACGTGAATTCGACGGAGCGGATTGTTGGATTCAGTGACGCCGAGAGCGAGATGCTGCTGCACTTCCTCTTCGATCATACGAAGAATCCCGAGTTTCAGCTCCGGGTCGGTTGGGATACGCGCTCGCTGGTGTTTCTGGATAATCGCTGCACCCAGCATTACGCGATCGCGGATTACCGTGAGCGGCGGATCCTCCACCGTGTCGCTGTCGAGGGGGAGCGCCCGCATGGGATTACGGCTTAGCCTTTTTTGGTGCCGGTTTCTGGGACTGGTTTTCGTGGCTAGAGTGGGGCGGACAAGGAGGAAGCCCTGTGACCCAAGAAACGAAGAGCACTGCCCAACACCACGGCCAACACCACGGCCAACACTATGGCCAAGACCAAGGACAGCGTGAAGATGAGCATCAGCTGCGAGATCTCGCGTATCGCTACGCGCGGATGATGGATCGCCGAGATTTTGACATGCTGCCTCAGGTCTTTGCCGAAGACGGCAAGCTGATCGGTCCGGGCTACGAGATGCAGGGTTTTGATGTCCTCCGGCAAGGCCTGGCGGCGCTTGAACAATTCTCGGCGACGCTGCATGGCGTCCTGAATACCTATTTCGAGATCGACGGAGACCGCGCCCAAGGCGAGGTGTACTGCGTCGCGAATCACGTGTACGAGAAAGAGGGCGTGCCCTTCAAGCTCGACATGGGCATTCGCTACGAGGACAAATACGTTCGCGGCGACGAAGGCTGGGTGATTCAGAGCAGGTTCTTCAACATGGTCTGGGAAACCGATCGGCCCATGGTGATCGATTCGAGCGGGCAGCCCCAGAAGGCGGACTGACGCGGGATGATCCTTTGACGCCATTGAAGAAGGCGGTCGAGATCACGAGTCCGCAGATCGTGATGGGCGCCTTACAGGGCCTGATCGCGCTTGCTTATCCCGTACTGATCTGGTTCGGGCTGACTCGGTTCGAGCCGAGGGGGCTGGCGCTTATCGTGCTGGCCTTCGCGGCCCTAAGATTCGGGATAGCCCAGCGCGGTGCGACGCAGCCGTTCGGTGCGGCAATTCGTTCTTTGGCCGTGCCCGCGCTCATGGTCGGCGGAATCGTTGGGGCGGTGGTGATCTGGAACGACGAGATCGGGCTGCTGCTCATGCCGGTCGCGATCAGTCTGGCGTTTCTTTTCACATTTGGTCTCTCGCTGATCAGTGGTCTGCCCATGGTGGAACGTTTCGCGCGCCTTCAGGTTGCGAGCCTTTCCGCGGAAGAAGTCGCTTATTGCCGGCGTGTGACTTGGGTTTGGTGCGGCTTCTTCATCATGAATGCGGGGATTGCGGCGACGCTTGCGGGAGCGCGTGCTTTGGATGCCTGGGCACTCTATACGGGATTGATCTCCTATCTCTTGATGGGGACGCTTTTCGCGGCGGAGTATCTCTATCGGCATTGGCGCTTTCGACGCTATGTCGGGGCTTTTACGGATCCGCTTTTGAAGCGCGTTTTTCCTCCCATCGGTTCTGGGATCAGTGCGGTTGCCGAGACGCTGCGCGTGAAATCTCATCCGCTCGAGTTGGGCCCGGAGAGACGGCAGTTTGAATGGCGAGTTCCGGAGCAGTTGGCCGTGTGGCCCGGACATTTTCCAGAACAGGCGCTTGTTCCGGGGGTGTTGCAACTGGAGTGGATCGCGCGCGAGATCGAAGCCTGGCAAGGTGCCTCACTCCAGTTGAGCGGGATCGAGAAGCTGAAGTTCAAGGCGCCGATTTTTCCAGGGGATATCTTGTTCGCAGATATTCGATCCGGTGCGGTGTCGTCCGGTGCGCTTGGTTACCGCGTTGAGCTTCGCGTGCGGGATGAGCTGGCGACGACGCTGCAGATCTCACTTGCCGATGTGCGCTCCGAGGACACGATGCAAGGACGGCTTGCCCCGGACAGCGAAACGCCTTCGTCGACTTGGGGCGGGGATTGGCCGGCGGCTTCCGCGCTCTTGCCTCATTCAGGCAATATGCTCTGGCTGCATTCGGTTCTGGCACATACCGAAGACGAAACGGTCTGTCGGGTGCGCACGGAAGACCTGGGCGCGTTTCGTGATCCGACTGGCGCGGCCGGCGCTTGGCTCGCGCTCGAATGGATGGCGCAGACCGTCGCGGCGCATGACGGAGTGCGTCGTCACGGGCGGGGAGAAGGGATTCGTCCCGGGATGCTGCTCGGGACGAAGAAGCTCTCGGTCTTTGAGCAAGCGCTCGCACCGGAATCGGAGTACGCGGTGCGAGCGCGCCACGTGTTTGGCGGCGATACCGGGATGGTCTCCTACGATTGCGAAGCCTTTGAGATCGGCTCGGGGCGGTTACAAGCAAAGGCGCGCCTAGCGTGCCGTGTAGGCACGCCAGGAGCGCCGCTCGTCTAGGAGCCTGACCCAGGACTCGTCGCGACGCCCATGCGCCGATGCATCACCGCTGGCGGCGTTGCTGAGACGTGTCGCGGATCGGGGCTATTTCGTTTCGTTCGGATTGTGCTGGATATCAACGACGGCCATTGAGCCGGACCACCGGTTTCGTGAGAAGACGACGCGTCCGACGCTCGGGTAGAGCCATGCGACTCGCCAGCCGTTATTGGCCCAAGGAAGAAAGGCTGCAAAAGAAGGATAGCTTCGGGTGCTGCCGGGTTCACCGACGAGGCTCCGGACCTCGGCGTCGGTCATAGCCTTCTGGATTTTGGCGAGCGGCGAGCTGGCCGGGATTGTTCGCGTGGCGCTCGACGTCGTGCCGCTGTCTGAGCTGCTCGTGGTGGTCGAGCCAGTCGATCCGCTATCGCCATTCGAGGCACAGCCGCCAAGGCCGACCACGAGCGTCAGGCAAAGGCTGGCCACCATCCAAATCTGAACTCCATTTTTGCGCATACTCGATCACACTCCTCGCCCGAGATGGGCTCCATTGAAAGATCGGGCAGAACGCTAGCAAGAATTTCCGGCAGATTCGTCCGGGGCAGATTGGGCCCGCGGGGCCCGCGGGCTTGTCCGCGCGCGGGCATTCCCTGTTGGGGCGCCCAAAGCTACTCTCTCGGGGCAGCCCGAAACGCGCGCGCGAAGAGCGCCGATTTGGGTACGGGGGTGGGCGTGAAGTCGACGTTGGAATGGGATGTCATCGTAGTCGGAGCGGGGCCGGGCGGCTCCGCCACTGCAACGATCTTGGCCGAGGGCGGCGCGCGAGTACTGGTGCTCGAGCGCGAATTTTTCCCCCGCTTCCACGTCGGGGAGTCGCTGCTCCCGGCGGCGGAGATCATTACGACGCTGCTCGACATCGAGCAGGACCCGAATATTTTCCTGTACAAGAGCGGTGCGCAGTTTTTGTGCGAAGAGACGGGGAGATCCGAGTCCTTTGATTTCGCCGAGGCCATGGACGGTCCGCAACGCTACGCCTGGCATGTGGATCGCGCGCGCTTCGACAAGCTCTTGATGGACCGCGCGATCGAGGCGGGCGCCATCGTGCGTCAGGGTGTCTCGGTGGACGATGTCGATCTCGAAGCCGATGAAGTGCGCGTGCACTGGAGCACGGCGGCGGAATCAAATGAGGGCGCGGGCTCCGACAGCGTGGATGTGGCTGAGGCGCCTAAAATGACGGATGCGACGGAAAAGAGAGGCACGATCAAGGCCCGCTATCTCATCGACGCGACGGGGCAGGACCGCTTGCTTGCGAAAAAGCGCGGGACGGGACATGCCTTCGAGCGCTTCGGCAAAGCGGCCGCCTATACGCGCTTCGAAAATATCTCAGCCGCGGCCCGCAACGAGTTTGCACCCAATAATGACGTCCGGATCGTGATCGTCCCCGACGGCTGGCTCTGGGTGATCCCGCTCACGGGCAATCGACTCAGCGTTGGCATGGTCAGTCGACTCTCCGGCCTTCGCAAAGAGCATCTTCATCGCTACCTCGATCAAAGCCCCTTGTTTGGTCGCCTCCTCGCAGGGGCGACGCCGGGTGAGACGAATCTGATCGGAAACTTCAGCTTCGAAAATACCGAGTCCACCGGCTCGCGTTTCAGCTGCGTCGGCGACGCGGCCTGCTTTATCGATCCGGTCTTCTCCTCGGGCGTCTCCCTCGCAATCCGACGGGGGATCGAAACGGCTGAACGACTCTTGCCCGCGCTTGAGAGCCAGACCGAAGCCGATCCGGATCTGATGGAACCCGTCAAAGCGAAGATGAAGCGGGGCTACGACACGTTCGCGGCTCTGGTCCACCGCTTCTACAACACCAAGTTCGTGGACAATTTCATTTTCGGCGCGCCCAAGGAAGGCGATCTTCGCCCCGGTGTGATCAGTGTGTTGGCCGGCGACGTCTACCGCGAGGACAACCCGTTCCAGAACATGCTGTTGAATTCGAAGCGGCATAAAGTCCGCTCGGCCCACGTCTCTGGATCCTCCTCCTCCCCCTCCTCCTCCGCCGTTCCTGCTTCCGCTGCAGCGTCGAAATAGGGGGCGAGAGCCAGAATGACCTCGTCTCTTGGTTCGACCGGCTCGACCTGCTTGACTGCAGGGGGTGCCGTGAGAACGGCTTATCCCATTACGGGCTACGCACTGTGCAACTCGATCGGAATGGACGTGGCCGAGGTGCGTGCTTCGCTTCGCGCGGGGAAGTCTGGGCTCGGGCCGTCTCCTATCGAGCTTCCGTTCGAGACGGTCGTGGGCGCAGTGAGGGGGCCGTTACCCGAGCTCCCGGAAGCGCTCGCTCCCTGGACGACGCGCACCACGCAGATTGCGCAGCAGTTGCTCGAGGGCAAAGGCCAAGAAATCGCGGCGGCGCTGGACCGTTTGCGCGGTCGATGGCGTCCTGAACGCATCGCGGTTCTGCTCGGAACCAGTACCGCCGGCGCGGACGTGACCGAACAAGCCTATCGGCATTTCCTCCACGAGGGGACTCTGCCTGCGGATTACGATCTCTTCAAGCAACACACCTACGGCGCCGTTCTCCATGTTGTCCGGGCCCTCACTGGATCGGAAGGGCCATCCTGGGTGGTCTCCACCGCCTGCACGTCGAGCGCGAAGCCTCTCGCGACTGCGCAGCGGCTGATCGATGCAGACCTGATTGATGCCGCGGTGGTCGGTGGGATCGACACGCTTTGCAGTATGACGCTGCACGGGTTTAAGAGTCTGGACGCCTTGTCCGCAGAACCCGCACGGCCTTTTTCCGAGGATCGGCGCGGCTTGAATATCGGAGAAGGTGGTGCGCTTTTGCTAGTCGAAAGAGAAGGCGAGCCGATCGCTATGCTTGAAGGCGTGGGCGAGAGTTCCGACGCCTATCATATCGCGGCGCCCCATCCGGAAGGCTTGGGCGCGCAGCTCTCTATGCAGAGGGCGCTTGATCAGGCCGGGTGCGATGTGAAGTCGGTCAGCCACGTAAACGCACACGGGACGGGGACTCGACTCAATGATGTGGCAGAAGCCGCTGCGATTGAATCCTTGCTCGGATGTGAAGTGCCGGTCGTATCCACTAAGAGCTACACGGGGCATATGCTCGGTGCGGCAGGCGGCACGGAAGCGGCGTTTCTAGTGATGGCTGTGTCCGAGGGCTGGATTCCGGGTTCGCTGCGGGCCGATCCGGTGGACGAAAAGATTCATATTCGAGTCGCGCAGGAAAGAATCGAAGGGCGTTTCGACCACGTGTTAAGCAATTCCTTCGCATTCGGCGGCAATAACGTCAGCGTGTTGGTCGGGGCACCGCGATGAGTCGAGCTGTTGCCGTCGTGGGCAGTGGCGCCTTCGTGCCCGGGTACGCCGGATTGGCGGGCTGGGTCGCAGGCGTGCCGAGTCCCGATCACGAAAAGGCCAAAGCGGAGCTGGTCCCCACGCGCCAGCGCCGTCGTGCGAGCCTGCTCTCGAAGGCCTTCGCCGAAGCCTTTGCCGAAACGCTCGAGACCTCCACTTTGGAGCCGAGCGAGGTCGCCTCTGTTTTCGGTTCGGCGCTCGGTGAAGCGGCGACGATGATCTCGCTCCTCGATCAAATGTGGAGCGAGACGGCCATGCTCTCACCAATGAAATTTGCGACGAGCGTGCATAACGCGGCTTCCGGTCTGATCTCGATCGCCACGGAGAATCGCGGGTTCACCACTTCGCTGGGAGCAGATTTTGATACGCCGGCCATGTCGCTGGCGGAAGGCCTTGGACTGGTCCTTGGCGAAAATCGACCGGTGATCGTGTGTTGCGGCGATGAAGCGCCGCCTGCGGAGCTCGTGCCGGAGGGGAAGGGCTGGTCGCTGCTGACCGCCGCGATCGCATTGGCGCCCGTCGATCAGGCGCCGGCCGGATCGACTCTGCTTTCTGGACTGACGATTTTGGGCGGCGTGGGATCCGCTAATTCCGAAAACTCCGAGAGGGGAGCGTCGGCGGGTGAGATCAAGCCGCGTGACGCCGACTCGGCGTTAGGTCGCAATCCGAATGTGGGCCTGCTGGACCTCGTGACTGCGATTCGTGATGGGGCGGAAGGGCTCGTGGCACTCGATCGGGGCGAAGGGCGCGGCTATACGGTTCGTCTTGAGACGCCTCGGCATGGCTGAGTACCCGTCGATCGCCCAGCTCGTGCCGCATAGGGATCCGATGATCCTGCTGGATGAGATGCTCGACTGGTCGAAGGGGAATTCGCGCTGTGGCCTTCGGGTTCGAGAGGGTGCACGTTTTGTCGAGGACGGTGTACTGCTTGCGCCGTTTCTGATGGAGCATATGGCGCAAGCCGTCGCCGTTTGTCTCGGGTATGAGGCATTTCGCGGTGGCCGGGGTGTCAGCGTTGGCATGATCGTGAGCTGTCGCACGTTCACCGCGCTCGCGGGCGAAGTGCGCGTCGGGGATGATCTCGTGGTGTCCGCAAATCAGAAGCGCGCGAACACATCGGTGAGTTCCTTCGATTGTCGCGTCGATCGGCGGGCGAGTGATGGACAGGGTCTGGAGCCGAGTTGCATCGCTCGGGCTTCACTGACTCTCTACCACGGTGAGCTCAACGACGGGCATCTTCGGAATTGAGAGGGCTTGCCTCTTGTTTCTTGTCTCTGGCACCGGGGGCCTACAGCAGGTGGGTCGTACGGCATTCGTACTGAGCTCTTCGTTAGAACGTGCCGACCACGTTCAAGAAGATGCCGTGATGGTCATAGCTGAGATCCGTTAGGTCTTCTGAGAAGTCCGTGAAATTGTAGCCGAGACCCACCTTGAAATGATCGCCGAAATATCTGTATACGGTGACGAGTGCGCCGGCGCGGCGTTCGTCGAGATCCGGAAGTTCGAGAATTCGGCCTTCGACTGACGATTCCCAATTGCGGAGGAAACGGTAATCGCTGCGCAGAATGAACAGATGAGCATCGTTTTCAAAGAAGTCGGGATCATCGCGATCCAGGCTGACCTGGCTCAGTCGGTAGGCGTATTTCGTGCCCAGCGTCCATCGATCGGTCACGTCATAGCTGAGGTCTAGGGCGGCGATATGACTCTTCTGCAGGAACTGTGCAGAGGTTCCGTTCTGCCCAACCTGATCGGAGGAGGGCACATTGTAGAAATACGTGTACTTGGCCAGCGCATTGAACCGGTCGTGTGCGACGGGGCGATAGGCGAACCCGGCGACGACTTCTGTAAAGCCGCCGTCGAAGACGTCTCCCTGGGAGCTATCACTGATCGCGTGGTTGAACTTCGCGAGTAGGCGACCGTCTTCGTTGATCTGGTATTTCAAGTTATTGCGCAGGAGCCACGTCGTTCGATGCGACGTGGAGCCGTCTGATTGTTCGGTCTCGTTGAAGATATATTCGAAGCCGCTTGAGACCTGGAAATCGTCGGTTCGGTAGCCCACTGTGAAGCCACCGGCGCGTCGCTCGGTCTCGGCCTGACTTTGGCGGTCGCGGGTCGTTCCATCTTCCCAGCTGACGTCGATATTCCACTTTTCAGCGGGCGTGTAGTCTATGCCGATGGAACGCGTGAGTCCGGTGACGGTCGCGTGTTGATACTGGTTCTCTACGTAGACGCTCGCGCTATCGGAAAGGCGCGATCGCGTGCCCGCAGTCAAGCTGCCGCGTCGTTCGTGAAGGCCATCGTAGCCACGCTCGTTGTCGAGGGCGTAGTTGAGGTAAAGGCGCGTGCGTTCGCTGTACTGGTAGTCCGTACCGAGCTGCGCCGCGGGGCCAATATCGCCATGGGAGACTTCGCCGTCGACGGCAAGCCGTTCCGTGAGACGCACGGCGCCGCCAAGTCCACCGCGATGGTTTTCCTCCCGCTCGCCTGTGGACTGCACGGTGCCCTGACCGAAGGCGTAGGCTTTCCAGTCTGTCTTGGGGTCGAACTCGATCTGGACGACGGCGTCCGTTCGTTCGCCTTCTTCCTGGGTGGCGGCGGAGCTTATCGAGTCGTCTTCGCGTCGGTCGTGGCGCGCGCCGGTTTCGATGCTCCAATGGTCGCTGACCTGATAGCTTAGATCGACTTCGGCCGTGGTTGTTTCGAGGCCGCGGTCCTGCGTTAGATGGTCGCCCTTGGCGACGATCGCGAGGGATTGCGTGATCGGCATGCGCAGCTCCCCGCCATACTGATCCGTCTCGGTCAGGGTGTTGAGGCCGGCGCCGGAATAGCCGGCTTCGAGGCGCTGTGCGTAGACGTGTACGCGGCCCGATCGGTTCTTGAGCCAATCGGAAAGCTCGAAGCTCAAGTCGGCGCGGTAGCCGAAGGCATCGGTGGTTTGCCCTGAGCCGAAGGTCGGATTCGCGAAGTTGAAACCGCCATCCTCGGATCGTTCGGAGGTCGAGACCAGGCCGTCGCTGCGCGAGGCCTGAATCTTGATCCAAGACCCGGCGCTCTTGCGAAGCGTGACGTCGACTCCGTAAAGACTGCTTTCTTCGCCGGACTGATCATTATGATTCGCCGTCGCGCCGACCTTCAAAAAATCCGTCAGCCAGGCATGAGTCTGCCCACCGAGATTGAGGGTGTCGAGTTCGTCGAAGCCCGGCGTGTACTCGTACTGAACCACGAGCACGGCCTCATTCCCGGCCAGCCCGTCGTTGCGCACAAGCAGTCGGTCATCGGCAATCGCGGACAGCGGCTCCGAGAGCAGGATCCGGCCCTGCAGATAATCGACATCGTAATCGAGTTCAGGCTGCAGAGTGACTGTTTCGCGAACGAGCCCGGAGTCCTTGTCGCGAATCTCGACGCGCAGCCGTTCCGAGCCGATCAGCAGATCCTGGCGCTTCAAGAAGTAGACGGAGCCGCCCGTGCCTCGGAACTCGTCGCGACTGGAAATCGTGCCCGGATCCGCTGCGAAGCCGTCGAAGGCGAAGCGCCGCTCGCCGAAGCTGGTGGCCGCATCGGTTTGGTAGCGCGCGTTCGCGCCATAGAGACCGCGCTCGACCAGGGCGAGTTCGTTCTGGTTGTAGCGGACCAGGAAATTGCCCCAGAGCAGATGGTCATCGCCCTTGTTCAGCCGGACGAAGAACTTGCCCAGCGTCGGTGCCAGCTCGTCGATCGTGCTGTCGTCTCCAAAGGTCGGATAGTGATAGTCGGGATCGAGTCGTCGGAACAGCGAGTCGGGATCCTTGTCGAGGAAGTTCGTGAAGAGATCCTCGACGGGGCCCTCGCGCGTATCCGCGCTCGCCGTGAGCTTCCAATCCTCGCCGAATTTGCCGTTCAAGAAGAAGGCCAATCGACCGTTGGCAAAGGCATCGAGGTCCGTCGAATTCCCACCGTTCAGTTCGCTCGGGCGGCCGCCGGAGAGATCTTGAGAGAGCGTGAGATCTGCCAGGGCAACGAAGAACCAGTCGCTGCGTTCGAGATCAAGGTCACGCAGGTAGAGTTCACCATTGCCTTCTTCGTCGAGTACGGCGACTTCGACGGTATGCAGACCCGCCGGCAGAATCACCTCGCCGACGAACTCGCCGTCTTCATTGACCGGGATCTCGGTGCCCGCAAGCCAGACCGTATGGTCGGGAGGCACGTCGCGTCCGCTGATGCGAACGGAACCGCTGCTCCCGATCGGGATATTTCGCTTCGCCGCCTCACTCTCGCCGTAGCCCTCGAGGAGTCGCGGGTCTGCGGCAGCGCCGGCAGCGCCCGCAATGGCAGCGTTCGCGCCAGCGCCCGCATCGGCAGTGTCGCCCGTTTCCGCGGCGTTTGCCGAGGCCGGATCGAACTCCATGCCTTCGGCATCGCGAGTCGCGTCATACGCCTCGTCGCCCGTAGCTTTCTCGGGAAGCGCGCGTGCGATGGTACTTGGCTTGACCCAGATGAGTTGGGGTGCGGTTTCATCGAAAAGCTCGCCCTCGCCGTACGCACGGAGCACGAAGCGGAGCGATGTGTACGGAGTACGCGGATCCTGGGTCGCCGGTATCCACTGTGCATCACCGCGCCCGTCGGTGGGCACGATGGCGAGCGGCTCGGAGCGGACGGACGCGTCTGCCTCGAAGATCCGGATCTCGGCCCGCGTGATGAAATGCGGGTAATTATTGTACATGCGGAATCGAACGGGCTCAGTCGACGAGCCAGAGCCAGAGCCAGAGCTAGAGCCAGAGTAAGAGCCGAGCGAAGGCGGAGCGACGCTTGCGCTCAGGCGCCGCTGTGATTCGAGGTCATCGAAGCGGAAGTCGATCTCTGTTTCTTCGAGGGCGACATCGGTGCAGCGCTGAATATCGGCTGAACTGCGGCCGGGATCGTCGATCGGTTCGCCGTTCACGGTGATCCGCATCAGGTTCAGCGATAAGGGATCCTTCGGGCGGAGTTCGCGCGTGATCGGCGTGATCTCGATGCCATCGTAATCGTCCATCACGGCGAGCTCATCGAAGATGACCTCGACCTCGACATGGGAAGTTTCTCCCTGGACAAAGCCGCCGTTCACGACATCGTCAGAATGGACATAGCCCCGTCCCTCATGCTCCACCTCGGCTTCGTCGAGCAAGAGCTGAGCCTGGATCTGCTCCATCGTGCGTCGCGCACGCGCCGTCGACAGGCCGATATCATCCCCGTAGATCTCTGCGGTCCGGCGAGGCAGCCCCTCGTTGGCGGTGTAGCCGACGAAGCGCAGGCGCACGCCTTCTTCATGAGAGATCGCATCCATGGCTTCGCGTAGCTGGCCTGCGAGGTCGCTCGGAATCTGTGGTTCCCCGTCCACGATCGGAAGCAGAGGGAATGCGCCGCCCGGCGGGTCGTAGACGCGTGTCACCGTTTCCGCGTCTGCGGGATCCGGGCAGACCTGGAAATCATCGGAGAGTTCAAGGAGGGGATCGTCATGCCAGAACTCAACTTCGATCCGTCGGTTCAGAGCACGACCGCGTGACGTCGAGTTCGAAGCGATGGGTCGGCTGTCCCCGCGACCTTCGCTCGCGACCCCGGCGGTCGGAAGTACCAGGCGTTCCTTGATATCAAGGGCGACGCGCCGCGCGCGTGCCTTGGAAATTGCGAGGGAAGAACCGTAGATGCGCTCGGCGCGTCCCGTGAGTGGACGATCATCGGTGTGCGCGATGAATTTGATGGAGACATTTTCCTTGTTCTGAAGATTCGTTAAGGCGGCTTGAATCTGCTGGACGAAATCGTCGGGGAGTTCGCCGATCTCCTCGCCGTAGTTGAGCGGCGCGATCAGGTTCTTGACGCGCGCACGGCGCTCGTTGCCTTCGCGGTAGCGGAGTTTACAGACCGTTTCCGTGCGGCAGACCTTGAGTCGCTTGATGTTCTGAGCAATGACGACTTCTTCGGTGCGGGTCGTCGCGGCGATCTGGTCGTACCAGACTTCAACTTCGACCCGTCTATTCTGGGCGCGACCTGCGGCCGTGTTATTTGAAGCAACGGGAGAAGCATCGCCGACCCACGCGAAGGAGATAGCCTCGGGCGGAAGGCGCAGGGCTTTTTGCAGGAACTCCGCGACTTCGCCGGCCCGTTCGCGAGAGAGCCCTTCGTTATCCCCGAAGCGAGATTCGAGCGTGGAGGAAAGGGCTTGATCATCAGAATGTCCCACGAGGTGCAGGCGTACGTTCTTAAGGTGATCCATCCTCGCGAGGACCTCGCGGAGCTGTCTCACATAGCTGTCCGAGATGCGGGCGACCCCCGATTGGAAACGAATTGCGGGGACCAAGTTCGCGACCTTGATGGTCTCTGTGCTGATTCCGGCAACTTCGCGCTCTTCCAGGCGATCAGTTCGATCGATTGCGAGCAGTTCCGGATCGACGGACCATTCGGTTGTGCCTTCTTCGGCCGGGAGATGTCGCTCACCGGACTGACCCGAGGCGGGAAGGAGACCGGGCGGTCCTGCGCCGACATGCGGCAGGGCTTGGCCAACCGAGCTGGTTTCGCGCAACGTCTTCGGAGCAGATGTCGGCTCGCCGCGCCGCCAATACGTTTCGGTTTCGACTTCGAGATCGTCGAGATGACCGTGACCGCGCGCCTTCCACTCTGCACGAATGGCGCGTTCCACCGCTTCGAGCCGTTGCTTGACCAGGCCGCGGTCTTCGATATCCGCTATGTAGGAGAGGCGCAGTGTGGCGTCGCTCTTTTCAAGCTCGTCGAGCAAGAGGCCGAGTCGTGATTTCCAATGCGTGCGCATCTCCGCTTCGCCGGGTTCGAAGACAGCGTCCGCGAGGTCGAGTCCGACAATACGGTGCACCGAGGCGCCGAAGCGGAATCGCAGGGCCTTACCACGGGTGGCGCGCTTGACCTGGGTCTGGCGCGTCGACATGCGATAGCCGCTCGGGAGCGTGCGATCGTCCAGCTTCAGGACGAAATTACTGCCACGCGTCTCGTTAGGCACGATCGCGCAGGTGATCGAGAAGCGGCCATGAGGGTCGGTATTCACGGCGAGGCCCTGGACTGTCATGAGGCGCACGCCGGGAAGGCCGCGCTCGCCGTCATCCTGGATTCCGTCGCGGTTGCGATCGTCGAAGACCTTGCCTAGCACATCCGTACAGTCGAAGGTCGGATCGGGCACGACGCGCACAGTCGCCGTCGCCTCTCCTGAAAAGGCGAGACCCGTCAGTGTGCTGAGGACCTGGGCGCGGTTCACGAACTCGCCCTCGGTGACGCCGGCGCCGACTGCCAGCAAAAGCACGACGGTGTGGCTGGAATTCGCCGGAACGCTGATGCCGGTCCATTCCAGGGTTCGGCCGGCGATGGTGGGCTCGCTCTCTTCGCCGTTCACACGGGCGGAGCCTTCGATGTACCTGAAGCCAGCGGGGAAATAATCGCGCAGCGCGAGATCGGCGAGCGGAACGCCGAGCAGGTTATTGAAGGTGATCTCGTAAGGAATGAGGTCGCCGCGGCTCACGTTCACGGACGGAGTCGTCTTCGTCAGCGCGACGGTCGTGCCCGCTGCAGGATCAAGAGCGAGATGGTTATTGTAGAGCTGCGACGATCCAGGAGCCGACGAATCGTCGAGGGTGAGACGCAGGTAATAGTCGGTTCCGGGCGCACGCGCGGCGATTCCGACGCTCGGAGGTGCATCGCTAGCCTGAACCTCGCATCGCGTGAGCGTTCCGGGGATCGCGTCAGGCGCGTTGCCGGGGCAGGCAGGGACATCGAAGGCTGCCGTCGTGCTATCCGTTTGTGCCGGGATCGTGACCGAGGCCCCCGAAGCGTATTCACTTCCTGGATAGGCGAGCTCGATGAGATAGTCGGCGCCCTGCGGACAGCTGGCCTCCGAGAAGTTCAAATCGAATTTGTAGAAACCGGTCGCGCCGCTGAGCTGGTTTTGCTGACGGGGATCATCGAAGCATGTGGCAGAGACCGGCGTTGTCGAAGTCGGCTCGACTCGCGATAGTGTGAGCACCGCGCCGCCCACCGGGACCCGGGCGAGTGCATCGTAGAGGACGCCGTTCGGATCAATCGGGAGGTCCAGGTTTTGCAGATTGCTGCCGGAGGGCACGATCAGATCCGTGATCTCCTGGAGTCCGTCCGTAAAGGCAGATTCCGTGCGACCGAGAGCGCCCGTGTTCGCGCCCGCGTCGGGCGCGCTGAACCGAAGGGCGAGCGCGTCGGCCGTGAGATCGTTGGGCGTGATGCCTTCGAGCTGGTAGACGCCGCTTCCGTCCGTCGTCGTTTGTGCGATGGTTGTTCCGTCGCGCAAGAGTTGGACGACCCAGTCGACGAGCACAGCTTCTGTCGGGCTCTGCACGCGATCGAAATCGCTGTCATGCCAGAGCGTGCCGTTGACGGCGCCGACGCCCGGCATACCGCCCACCGAAATGGAGACGCTGGCCTGCGCCATCTGGCTCGCTGCGTTCCAGGACACGATGCCCGTATTCTGGACACTCGTGCCGATCGGCAGCGCCGGTGAGAGGCGCGCGCGGAAGCGCAGTGTCGTCGAAGCGCCGGGGGCGAGGGGGCCGTACGTCGTCGAGTAATCGGCAGTGATCAATGAGCCCACAACCGTGACGCCGGCCGGCAATCCGTTCAACGTGGCCGAAGACATCGTGTAGAGCAGCTGGCCGGCGATCGGGATGTCGAGATCGTCGGTCAGGACTATGTCCGTGGCGGGGATCGTGCTGATATTCGTGACACGGACCGTGTACTCCACCTCCGAACCCGCGAGCGCGGCGCCGCCGCCCACGACCGTCACGTTCTTCGTGATCGCGAGCTGCTGGCCATCGCCGACGACCACGAGGGTCGGTTCGGGGCCCGTTGCGGGATTGCCGTCGCCATCCGTGAGGAGGTTCGGGAGTTCGGCGCTTTCGACGACGGCCTGGTTGGAGAGGATCGTGCCGGGGGCCGTTCCTGCGTCGACCAGCAAGTCAAAAGTGACGATCGCGCTTTCGCCCATGGAGATCACACCGGCGCCCGCGGCGGGCAGGGGTGGTGTTAGTTCGCTGGAACTCACGTCGATGCCCGCGATCAGGGGCGAGGTGCCGCCGTCGGGCATGCCAATCGCGAGACCGTTCAGCGTGACGGAGTCCATGACATACGTCGTGTTCGCGGGGACGAGATCTCTCAATAGGGTCTGCGTGGCCGGCGCCGCACCATTATTGTAGACCGTGATCGTGTAACGCAGGGTATCGCCCGGATCGACGACGCCGATCGGGGCCGCATCGAGCAAGAGCGCGGCGCTCTTCGGCGCGAAGAGCAGCGGTGCATTGCCGACGACATCCTGAGTCGGATCGTCCGGAACCGCCGTATCGGGATCGTCTGAAGGCTGGTCCGAAACGCCGCCGGCGATCGCACTCACAAAAGCCTGGTTTGAAATCAGAGTGCCATCGGCCGCCGCCGGATCGATCACCACATCAAAGCGCAGCGTCGCGACATTATCGGTGGTGGCGATGGCATCTGCGCGAAGGGCGCCCGCCGTCGGGTCTTCCGGGGCAGCGATCGAGAGGCCGCTGACAAGCGGTGAGGTGCCGCCGGCGCCATCCGGGATCGAGATGTTATTGAGCGTCGTGCTGCCCGGCGCGTAGGCCGTGTTGACGGGCACGGCATCGCGCAGCATGGCATCCGTCGCGTTGTCCGTGCCGATATTCTTGACCGTGATCGTGTAGCGGAGCGTCTCGCCCGCGAGCAGTTCCGTCGGATCGCCCGTGACATCCGTCGAGACCTTCTCAACCCGGAAGTTCGGAGCGGAAGTGATCGTGATGGGAGTCGGGTCTTCGTCGCCGTCGATGCGCGGATCGGCTGCGCCGTTGAGGACGGGGTCGTCACTCAGGGCGAACGAGACACCGCCCGTCGCCGCTGCGGCTTGATTCACGACCACGCGGCCGTTGCTAAGGACTGCGGCGAGCGTGGCTTCGAAGACGATTTCGAGCTCGTCGCCGAGATTCGGAAGATTCATGTCGCGCACGTCAAGGAGGCCGCTGGCGCTGGCGCCGCCGGAGGCGTTCGTGTTCGTCGTGACCGCGCCGAGAGGCGTGGAAACGAGGCTGAGCGTGCCCGGTTCGAAGGCGACGGGGGCGTTCAGTCCGTCTAGTTCGTCCGTGATCACGATATCGGAAAGCGGCGCGTTTCGCTGATTGACGAGCCGCAGGCTGTAGCGAAGGACATCGCCCGGCGTCGCCGTGATCGCCGGATCCTCCCCCGTCGTCATATTGATCGCGGTTTTCTCAAAGAGATAGACGGGGAGAGCCACCGTTGTGGAGTGGGCATCCTCATGGTCGAGCGTGGCGATGGAGCCGTCGGTGAGCGCTCGCGTGAAGGTGCGCCGATCGCCGGCCGTCGCGGGGATTGATCCGTCCGCACTGAACCACTCCGTTGCGCCCGCGACGTTTGTGGCCGTCTCGGCTTCGAGACTATCCTCATCCAAGCGAGTCTCGTACGTCACGATCATGCGCTCGGAGGGGCCGACCCTCGTCGCGGCCGTCAGGAAGTCGATCGTGAAATCGCAGTCGGGATCGCCGCGAAAAGCGACGGTGAAATCGCTGCCTTCAGAGAGCGGTCCGGAGACGTCGGTCGTGCCGTCGGATGCGAAGACTTGGGCGGTGAAGCCGCTGGGCGTCGTGTCACAGGTGCCCGCGTTTGCGCCGTTGGCAAGTTGGTCGAGGAGGCGGAGATTCCAGACCGGGCCGGTGCCCGTATTCTGGACGTCGAGGGTGAAGCCGGCGTTGGCGCCGATCGTCATCGAGACCGGGCCGCTCTTCGTCATCGTGACGGTATCGGGGCCAACGATCGTCATGTCTGCGGACATGCCTGCGGTTCCGACACGCTGTGTCGTTAGGTTTCCATCGACATAATTGTAGAGGTAGGAAGCGGAGTTCGCGTAATCGAGGCCCGTCACATTGGCTGCATTGTCTTCTAGGACGACCTCGATCTCGAGGACGATCTGTTCGCCCGCCGGGATATCGATGCCGTCCGTCGTGTCCTCGAGAACGAGATCCGTGGGAGTCCCCGTATTCACCGGGGTCCAGGTCGTGCTCCCGGAAATACGCGTGACGCTCAGGAATCGCATATCCGCCGCCGAGGCCGTTAGATCATCATAGATCCGAACGTCGTAGGCGGGGAAGGCGTAGGGCACCGAGGGGACCGTGATGCGGTAGCGGAACGCTTCGCCGACGGCGGCCGTCGCCTGCGTATTGGCCTTCACGAGTGGCGAAGCGGGCGGAGCGGGGTCGACTGTTCCGCTCGATACGGCAGGTCCGAAGCAGTAATCATTCGGCGCGGTCGTCGTGGGACAACCCGCGCCCGTTCGTTCGAGAAGGCCGCCCGGATCTACGTCGAGGGACGTCCAGTCGGTCCAGACCGTATTGGTGAGGACTGTGGCATCCGGCGGCGGACTGCTCACGGTCACGTGGTAGGTGAGGGTGAGGGATTGGCCGGCGCCGAGGTCGAGAGAGTTATCGCTGTTCTGGCGCCCCCAAATGAGCGGGCCGTTCGGAGCACCCGCAGGCGTCGCGACGAAGCCCGCAACCGGCGTCACGCCGATGAAGGCAGTCGGCGTGAAGCTTGCCAGGAACGAGACTTCCGCCGGGAGCGTATCGGCGAAATTCAGGTCGTAGGCGGTCGCGTTTCCGCCATTTACGGCGGTGAACACATACTCGAGGGTATCGTTGAAAGCCGGTGGATCAGCTGGCAATTTCCCGGTCGTGACATTGCGGAGCGCCTTAGTCACCGTGAGCATACTCTCGGTCACCGTGACGAGATCACTCGCATCGGCGATTGAGGTTTGGAGGCCCGTTTCACCGTCGATGTAGAAGATCGTGGCGGTGTTCTGGAGCGTGCTGCCGGAGTCGGTGCTCACGTCATTATTGATGCGCGCGGCGTAGCGGATGCGGATGGCGGGCGTGATCGCGTTCGTCGCGAGATCGTCTTCGCTGAGCGTCGTGACCGTGCCGATATTCCAGACGGCGGTGCCGGAGGTATTGTCGATGGGGACCGCGGTGAAAGCGGACTCGTCGGGGGCGACGGCGTTGATATCCGCGAGGCCGATGAATTCGTAGGTGATATCGTAGGTGGCGTTATGCGCGAGGACGTAGCCGGTTGATCCCGAGTCAAGCGCGTCGCTCACGAGGACGTCGCGGGTGATGCCTTCCGGAAGCAGAATTTCGATCTCGAAATTTCGATGGGAGCCGATCTCAGGTGCCTGTGTCGGATTGACGTCGCTCTTGTTGACCGCGATGGCCGTGACGGGCACGTCCTCGGTGATGGCCGCTTCGTAATCGTTCAGAGGGTCGGCCGCGTTCGGGAGAGCGCCAATGCGCATGCCGGTCGCGCTGCCATTCGCCCCGATCAGGCCCGTCGTGTTGAGCGCGGTGTTCTGATTCGGAAGCGAAGTCCAGTCGGCTTCGATCGTATGGGCGAGCAGCTGCAGAGGCTCGACCGTCGTCGCAACTTCGACGGCATACGAGAACGTGATTGATTCCGTAGGCGCGAGCGCCAGGCCGACCGGCCAGCTGAAGATCGGGGCATCGGCGTCGATCGCAAGGACGTCCGCGGTGGGCGGATTCGCGCCCTGGATATCCCCGCGATAGGCGAGGTCGATCAGGCGAAGATCGTCGAGGAAGCGCGGATTGTAGGCCGTGGCTGTGCCTGAGTTCGTCGCCGTGACCGTCACGCGAATAATGTCAGCGGCATCCGTTTCGGCGACCGAGAAATTCGTGATGAGATCGAGTGCCGGTTCCTGCACGAGGACGGAGGCTTCGCCGATCTCGAGGACGACGGGGTTCGAGAGCTCGTCGACATAGCGCACTTCAGTGACCGTCGCGTCGCCGCCGTTTGCGATCACCAACGTGTCTTGGCTCGTGAGGACATTATCCATGCGCGCGATGAACTGGACTTCGAAGTCGAAGCGCCGATCCATGCGGTTGGACATCGTGACGGTCTGATTGCCGAAACTCCACTCGACGAGACTGTCGGTACAAGTCGGCGTGAATACGCCGCCGGGAACGAAGCCCGCCGCTGCGTAATCCCCCGCCCCGAGATCGACGACGGGTGCCTCCGAACAAGACATGCCCGTGGGCAACTCATCGCGAATGACGAAGCTGCGAAGCTGAGCCACCGGAATCAGCGCTTCCAGCTGGAACTCGACTTCCTCGCCGATCGAAACCGCCTGTGGGTTCGCGGGGACCGAAAGGCCGGAGTTCGAGACGCGCAGAATCTGCTTTGGACTCGTTTCGACGGGAATGATCTGGATCGTGGCTTCGGATGCCGCGCTCGTGAACTGCCGCGCACCTCCCGCTTCGCCGTTCGCGCCCGTGGGTAAGCTCTGAGCACCGGAGCCTCCTTCGAGACTGTCATAGGTGGCGGTCGCTGAGCCGACGAGCGCTTGGAGGGGCGCCACGTCGTCATCGGGATCGACGCGGTAGTAGAGGACGACGCTTTCGCCGGGACCGATTCGCTCGAGCCCGGTGCTGTGTGTGTAAGACGCTATGACCTCGGCGGGCGTGCCGTTCTCGACCACGTTGTCTGTGATCGTGCCTTCGCCGCCCGAACCGGTTTCATCGACGCCGCCGTCAGCATCATTGTCGAGGAGGTCGCCCGTGAGCGGCGCAACAAAGAGTTGATCAGACGGGTCGGTTACGCTGGTGACGGTGACGTCATAGGCGGGCGCGCGACGAATGCCGCTCGCCGCGTCGATTTCTTCATTCTCGACCGTGATCTGAAAGACGTAAGTGTCGAATGCGTCCCCATCGTTAGTCAGCGGGATGAAAGGGAAGCAGGCCGCGCCGATGCCGTAGCGGCTTTCGTTACACACAAGCTTCGTGACGGTCAGGTTCGGTTCGGTCACCGTCAGGTCGACGCGGCGGTAGATCTCGCGCGGGAAGCCGATTGTGTTAGGGCCGAGATTGTAGAGCTCTTCCATGCCCGTCGAATCATTGAAGAAGACGGCATCGAAGGTCGAGCTCATGACGTTCGACGTGATGGCCGCATGTTCGTTCGGGGGCGCGGAGGAATCGGCCGGATCATTTAAGAGTCTCGTCGTGACGTCCGCTTCGAACCAATTGTCTTTCTCGGTAATGCGCTCGCCGGGGGAGACGGTATTGAAGGTCCAGTTGAAGAAGCCTTCATCGAGCGCCGCCGGCGGGGGATTCAGAGTGATGCCCGCGATTGCAGCCGTGCTCGTGAGGAGCGGATCCGTCGAAGAAATATAGCCTTGCCCGTCCGGGAGCTGGTCCTCGACCTCAATGTTCTGGACGGCGATATACGTGAAGCCCGGCGTCTCGAAGCCGAACCAGCCACCCGAGCGCACGTTGAACGTACATTCTTCGCCGATCTCGATTTCGGTATCGGGGGAGGGGACCGGGACGATGTTCTCGGAGCAGAGTCCTTCTTGAAGCTTGAAGAGATCATACCCGATGACGCGCGCCCAAACGGCGTCGACGGTGTAGTCATTGACCGTGTTGGCTTCGCCGTCGCCGCGGACCTGGGGCGTGGGGAACCAGAGCGGCGTGCCATCGGAGAGATGGATCTCGCCGATCACGTCGACGCGGAAGGTGAGATCGTCGTCGAAGGACGCGCCGGTATTCTTAATGACTTCGAAATCAAGAGCGGCGGTAGCGCCCGGGGCGATCGTGCCGGGATCGCACTCGTAGACCGCGGCTGTCGCGGGCAAGCCCACCGGCTCCTGCCAAACGGGTCGCGGCGGTCCTCCGGCCATCAGCGAACAGGCGCCGGGTGCCGTGTCGACCGTCATGGCTTCGCCGAACGTGACGTAAGCGGCGTAATCGTCGGCGTCTTTTCCACCGTTGTTTCGGAGGTTGACGGTGAGCGGGAGGGGATCGCCCGTACTGGTCAGAATGAAGATGAGTTCGGCGCCGGCGACATCGGGATCAATGTCCTCCGGATCAGCGGTGTCGTTCTCGGTGACCACGCGGTTGTGCAAAGTTGCGGTACAGAATTCCTGCCACCAGACTTCTGTTTCATTCGTGATCGCGAAGCTCTCGATGGGATCGCTGTCCGCGGCCGCACCCGCAGAGATCTCGGTGCGGACATCGAGATCCGCTTCGTAGTCGTAGTAGGTGAAGTTGATCAGCACGGTCCGAATCGTGACCGTGACGACATCGCCCTGGCGAATGAGATGGTCTTGGTCCGGGAAGCCGCCGGTCGACTGGGTCGTACTGCTCGTGAGCAGCAGGTCGAGCTCAGTATTCGAGAGCGGGTCGGCCGGATCGCCCATCAGGAGCACGGGGACGGTGTTGGCGTTCGGATTCGTCCAATCGACGGTGTCGATCATGCCGTCGTAGGTGCCGTACGCGGGGTCCATCGCGACCGTGGGCGTGAACGTGGGATCGACGACGTACTCGGTGGGCAGCAGGTTGCGAATGCGCATGCCCGCGGCTTCGCCGCGCACGGTGCCGCCGCTGTTATTCGTGAGGGTGATCGTGACCGTACCCGTGCCGCCCATCGCCTGGCCGAGGCTCAGGCCCGTGAGGGCAACATCGATATCGAGGTCGGCCGCGACCGATTGTGTGCCGAGAGTGGCTGTATCGCCGGCCGTCGCGCCGCCTGAAGTGGCGGAGAGGCCGCCGATGGGGGACTGCGATTCGCAACCCCACTCGACTCCGCTCACGGTGTTGGTTTCGTCCGTACAGGATTCCGTGAGGCGTCCCGTGAAAAAGTAGTCGCCGACGCCGCCGGCGGGTGCGGCTATATAGGGACCGGGGCCGACTCCGAAACGCGTGGCCACGTCGATGTTCGCGATGCTCTGGGTGGGACCGATCAGCTGACAGCCGCCGGCGGCGCCGCCATCCGCCACGCTCACTGCATCCGCTTCGAGATCACAGATATAATTGATGTTGAAATTCGTGCCGCTGATCTCTTCGTCGAATACGAAGTCCTGGAGGTCCGCTTCGCCGTTGTTGCGGATGCGGACGCGCCAGATCAAGTCATCGCCTTCGTGGCCGTAGACAGGATCGGTGTAGGTTCCCTGCGCAGCATCGAGGTTGCGCGCGCGCACCTCGATAACGGGCTCGGGCTCTTGGAAGGACAGGAGCGCGTCTCCGGTCGAAGTCGAATAGGTATTGCCCGGTGAGCAGCTCGGTTCGAGATCGAGGGAGGCCGCGATTGTGCGGTCAGCGGAAATCAGACCTTCTTCCGTCACGCTCGAATCGCGTTCGACGCGGAAGACGAGGGCGAGCTCGGCGCGTGAGCCCGGTCCGCCGGACTGATGATTCATTACGAAGCCAGGGGCGCTGAGGTCCCAGACCAGCTGCGAGTTGGCGGGGCCGACGACCGCGGGATCAAAGTTGGCCGGGACCGTGATATTGCTTCCGCTGAACGCGGTGGAGCCGGCTACGTACGTGAGACCCGAGGCTTGGAGATCCTCGGTGATCACGAGGTTCGAAAAGTCGATGTCCTCGGGATTTCCGATCGGGTTTTCGATTTCGATGCGGACTTCGCCTTCGGAGCAGAGTTCGCAGAAACTGACGCTGAAATTGTGATCGATGAGATCGGCGGTGCCCAACTCGGAGGGGCAACCCGCCGGCACGCCCTGCGCAGAGGCGCGGTCGATCGGTGCGACAACGAGCAGGCCCACGAACACGATAAAAATCGCACTGAGGAGCCTGGGAGTATGTCGTCCGAACCGGTTCATATTGCTCTCGATACCCTTGTTCGTCAGAATTCCCATTACCAAGCGTGATGCTCGATACGAGAAAACAAGACGTGCATAGGGACCGAGGCAGCCCGACCGTCGGGCTGGATTCCGGCGGTCCCGCTGTCATGGGGCTTGATGCCCTTTAGACCGGTGACTTTGCGTCACCACCTCTCGGTGGTTTTGCCTTTTTCTGAATCTGATTGGAACTCTGCGAGCCCTGGGGCTCCAGAGGATGTTTTTCGAGTCTGCTAGATCTGTGTTGCCATGTAGATGCCCCCCCAGGCACACGTTCGCAGTGTTTAGCTCGTGAACTTGTTAGGTCGCCGGCAGGAAGTCGATCGGGTACGCGATCGTGATTGCGGCGACGCCCTCCTTGGCACCGAAATTAAATGAGCGCACGCGGGACACGACCTGCTTCGAGAGGTTGGGCGCCTTCATATCACTTGATTTCAGCTCACACATCGAGACACTTCCGTCAGGTTCAATCGTGAGCCGCAGTACAATCTGACCTTGGAGGGTCGGATTCACGCGAAGCTCACGGTTGTACATTCGGTAGAGCGCTGCTTTGTGACGATCAAAAACGATCTGAATCTCTTCGTCGGTGCGCCCGAGCCCAGGACCGCCGCCGGAAAGAGGGCGATCCCCCCCAGATCCGAGGCCGGTTCCCGTTCCAATAGAACTCGTGGCTTGGGCGACGGCTATGCCGCCGAGGTTCTTCCCTGCGCCCCCGATACCGCGGCTGAGGGAGGCGACGTTGATGCCGCCGCTGGACGTGGCCACTTGGCTTGTCACCATGGAACGTTCTGGCATGCCACTCGCTATATCGCTCGGATTCTGAATCCGCGCATTCGATCCCAGCCGATCCACTGAATTCGTCTCAGCCAGGCTCGAGAATTTCTCGCGGAAGGCGAGGATCCCCTTCGACCGCGCGCTTGGCTTCTCCGCCTTCGTTGGCGCGGGCGCCGCTTCGGCGACGAGTTCTTCGGCGGCGACATCGCTCGGGGATTCTTCGGGAACTGGAGCCTCGTTGGCCGGTGCCGTCGGCTCGGCCTTGACGATCTCGACCGGCGGCGGCTTCGGGATTTCGTTGCGCAGGAGTTGCGTTAGTCTTTCCTGCTCTTCAAGGACTTCCCATTTCGCAGGCAGCGGAATATCGATGAGTGGGAGGACGGCGCCAAGGAAAAGCGCAAAAAAGAGAGAGACGGCGAGGGTCTTTCGGAAACGTCGATCATCTTCGCCCCCCCGCATCCAGGGCATGCTTGTCGCGCGGACGAGAATTGACGGGTCGTCGCGTTCGACCAACCATTCGTTCTGACGCTCTTCTTCTAGGCGTTCGGTTTCGAAGAGGCTTGCCGCAAGATCATCCGCCACGTCCTCTTGGAGCTGGACTGAGTCGAGCAGCATCTGACGATGCTCTTCGACTTCGTGCATTTGTTTGTCGAAGGCATCAACCCGGCCGCGAACCTGCCGCAAATGGTCGTCCGGCCGAGCGTTAAGGCCCTTCCAGAAGAGTTCGCTCGCGCCGCTCTCATCGAGGCCGGTCAGGGCGTCGCAAGCTTTCTGCAGGGCCTGATAACGCTGGTGATCGACCGCCATCCCCTCAAGCCGATCGTCTGTCTCGCGGAGTTCAAGGACCAGGCGATCCACGCGCACGCGGGTCGAGTCGAGATCCGCGCGGAGTGCGCTCTCGGGGGTCGCTTTAAAAGCAGCGTCAGTTGTCTCGTCGTCGGGATTCAAAGTCATCTCGGACAGCGCTAGTTATTGGCCAGTTTGGAGTCAGGCGCCTTCTGGAGCACGGCGAGGGAGATTTTCGCATAGCCCTCATTCGTACACGTCGACATGACTCGCTTGATTACAGTGAAAGGCACTTCGCGATCCGCCAGAATGGTGACTTCCTGACTCTGGGCGACCGCTTCAGTGTTGATGCCGATGACGGACCGGCTCAGCTCAGCCAGGCGTTCGCCAATCGGCGCGACATTCTGGACCTTCGAGGACAGGATCTGCTGGGTCTTCACGACTTCTTCGCCCTGGACCGTGACGTTGTCGTTGCTGATGAAGATGACGACGGTCTCGCGTGGCTTCTCCTCGACGATCGAGGCAGGGAGGGTGATCTGCTTCGGCGTCTCAAGGACTTCGGTATTCGCCGAATTCACGAGGAGGAAGAAGACGAGGATCGTGAACACGTCCATCAGGGACGTCAGGTTCATCTTCGGCGTCTTCGAGCGGTTTCGCGACATGCGATTCATGCGGCGGGTGGTCTTCTTCATGGGGCATCTCCGATCGAAATGTCCGTAAAGAGGGCGACGCGAACCGTCTGGCTCGTTCCTGCCAGTGCGACGGCATTCGCGCCGACTTCTTCGGCAGGAAGTACGGCGCTTCGCACGACGTCCATCACACTAATCAAATGGTCGTACTCGATATCGGGCTCAAGCAGGACCGAGGCGTCCGTAGAATCCGGATGATCCTGTTTTAGCGCCATCATCATTTTCGAGACGGTGGCCAAGTCATACTCGCCATCGACTTTGGGGACGGAGGCGATGATATCCTTCGCATTCGAGAGCTCGATGCCGGTTTCTCGGACAATCACTTCAACTCGGAAGCCGGGCTCGACAGGCGCAGCACTGCCCGCGGCGGTCGGGAGCGTCAACTCGACGATCGTGATCCGAGAGAAGACGGCCGTGATCAGCAAGAAGGGCACGAGCACCACCATCAGATTCAGGAAGGTGGTCATGTCCAGCTCAGCTGCGTCTTGCTGCTTGCGTCGGTTTCGCCTCTGGCGTCGCATCGTCGCTTACGCCTCGACGCGTCGCTTGGCGTTTGCAGAGATGACGTTAAGCGCCTTCACGGATGCCATTTCGAGGCTGTCGATGATTGCGCTTGTCTTTGACATCAGGACCTGACTCGTGACCAGAAGCGGGATGGCGACGATGAGGCCGAAGGCCGTCGTGTTCATCGCGATCGAGATACTGGCCGAAAGCAGATCCGCCTTCTCTGCCGGGTTTGCATTTGCGACCGCGGTAAAGGCGGAGATGAGACCCATGATCGTGCCGAGGAGGCCAAGCAGCGTCGCGATATTCGAGGCGAGCGCGACGTAGGGCGTGCGCTTCTCGAGCTGAGGGATGATTTCCATCATGCCTTCTTCCATCGCAATTTCGATGTCTTCGCGACGGCGCACGGCGCCCTGTCGCTCCAGGCCCATGCGCAGCAGCTGCGCGATTGAGGAGTCACTCTCGGTCGTGATTTCGCGGGCTCGATCGAAGTCGCCTTCGATGAGCGCCGGCTGGACCTCGCTCCAGACCTGCCGATTGCGGGACGTGATCTGGGTCAGCGTGATGTAGCGCTCGATGGCAATCGATGCGCCCACCGCGAAGACGACGAGGATCGGGTACATGAATGCCCCGCCCGTTACAAAGAACGCAACAATCGAGTAGATGAAATCCATTTTTCTAGCCTCCTGTATCCGTGTGTCGGATACGCCTGATTCACTGCAAGAAACGTTTAACGATCGTTTCCAGTTCTGATTTCGTAGTAGTCGAGCGTGCGGCGGAACACCTCGCGATCGACGGGATTCCTGCCGTCGTCGACTAAGCGCAACACGTCGAGCGTGTCGCCCAGATCGGATGTCTTCCAAGGCACGATGACGAGGGCCTTCGGTGCTTCATCGTTGCCCACGATCGACATGCCCGAGACGGCCTTGTCCTGACCGTCGCTCGGAGGGCTGTCCTCAGCTGCGACCGACTGTGCCGAGAGGCAGAGCGCGGTGGCGATGCCGACGATTGCGTATGCGATGCGTCTGGTTTGCATGGTCTATCTCCCCTGCGCGGCCGTGCGGTTTTCAAGGTCTGCTATCCATATCTCGGCCGCTACATCCTCGGGGTTTAGCTCCGAGTAGAGTCGGTAGTTTTCAAGCGCGCAGGTCCATTCGTTGAGGAACAGGTCACAGAGAACGGCGAGGTTCTTTCGCGCATAGTGAAAATCGGGCTGCAATGAGAGCGCTTTTTCGAAGCTCGCCCGAGCCTCGTCGAAGCGGCCGGTGTGGCGCTGGACAATGCCGAGTTCATTAAGGACCACGGGGTGCTTGGGATTGAACTCAAGCGCGCGCTGGAGCGCGGTTTCCGCTGCCTCGAAGTCTTCGTTTCGCTGATGCGCGATCGAGAGGTTGATCTGTGCGGCCGCGAACTGGGGTACGTCCTCGGTGACGCTCACGAGGATTTCGATTGCGGCTTTCAGATCCCCGGCTTCGATCGCGGCGTTCGCCTTCTCGAAATCACCTCGGGCGCCGAGTCCCGCGCGGGCCGCTTCTTCGATCGTGAAGCCGTGTTCGCCGCGGGTGATTTCCGCGGGCGACGTTGAGACGCCTGTTCCTGCGCAGCCGGTTAGGATCAGCGCGATGAGCGAAGCGCCCGCCAGGAGGGCCGAGTTGCGAGCGTTCATTGCCCACTCCCTTCATTGGAGAGCGTGATGGGCACGTCGGGTGACGTTTTGGGGGCCGAAGCGCCTTCTGAATCAATCGGAGCGGGCGCGGCAGGCGAAGTTTCGCGCAGCATTTCAGCGGACGATTCCGGCAATGATTCCGGTGATATTGTGGCGTCGCTCGCGATCGGCGTCTCCGTGGCGTCCATCGCTTCGGTGGCCACCTCGGTTTCGGCAGTTTTGGCGGGAAGCGCTTCCTGTTCGGCGTTGACCAGCACAAACTGTGAGCGGGGTGTCACATAGACATAACGCTTGAGAGAAGTCATCAACCCGGGGCTCGCATCATACTTCGCGTACCGACCCGGCATCACTTCGGCAAGTTCGGCGAGACTGCGCTCGATCCAGCGGTTATAAACGCCGCTGACCATTAGTTCCAGATTCTTCTCGTGCACTTCGATGGACTTCTCTTCGAAGGGATAGGCTTCTTCTTCGAGCACCATCTCGTACTCAGAAAGGTCACCCGCAGCGAGATCCGTGGGCCGTTCGGATTCGAGGAGCGCCCGACTGAACTCGCCGTAGATCTCGGCAATATGGAAGGTGGATGCGGCGGTGATCTCGCCCACTTCGTAGTCGAGGAGATGTCGGAAGGTGGCCAGCGCCACGTCCATTCGTTTCTTCTTCTCCTCCAGACTGCGATCGAAGGGCAGGGTGAGCTCAATTTCGGCGAAGCGGTTGAAAACGTCCTCAGAAAGAATGAGTGCGGCGCGTCCCGCATGCACCCGGACGACGTCGGTCCGCGCATCTCCTGCGCGTCGATCGATCTCGACAATCTCGCGCAGCATGCTGCGTCGATCGGTCTCGTTTCCGGTTTTTTGGTAGAGCGTCACCATCTTGAATCGCGCTACGACCGCCGGTTCGATTGGCTCAGTGAACTGCGTCACAAAGTTTTGATATGCGCCCAATGCGGCGTGGAAGTCTTCCCCTTCTTCGTACAACTCAGCGGCAAGGAGTAGGGAATCTCTACGCAGCTGTGTGTCAGTGGATTCTTGCGCGACGCGTTCGTACTCGGCGGCAGCGCGCGAGAGCTGCGCATCTTCGCGATAGACGAAGGCGAGCTGCTGGGTCGATTTTTCGGTCAGCTCGTGGCTTGGAAACTGATCGCGAAAGGTTTCCAGAACTTGGGCGGCCGCACTCCAATCGGAGATCGCGATCAGCGCCGCGCCCGCGTCGAATGCAGCAATTGGGCGGATCTCGGAATCCGGGGCAGCGTCCGCTATGCGCAGGAAGTGTTCGGATGCGCCGAGATGGTCGAGGGCTTCGCGTGCAATTTCACCCTGTTTGTAGATCGAAGCCGCCAGATTGTTTTCAATTTCGGCACGCATCTTCCGGTCGCCCGTGACAAGGTCGAGGACTTGAAGGTAGGCGAGCTCTGCTTTGACGTACGCCCCGGTTTCGAAAGAGGCGTGTGCAACCACGGTCCAAGCGCCGCGGCGAATCTCGGGCTTGGCATCTGCGTAGGCCTCGATGAGCTGATGACCGACGGTGATCGCACGCGCGTATTCGGACAGCGCGAAGAGATCATCGACGGCCGCGCCGAGAACGACGGCGGCATGCTCGTGTTCAGGAAAGGCTTCGACGAAGCGCAGCGTGCTGGCGATGGCGGCTTGTTGCACCTGCTCGCGCTCGGTGGGTTCGGCTCCCGACTCTTCAGCCGTGGTGGAGAGTGGGCCAGCTTGTGGGGCGGCGGCGAGCAAGGATTTCTCATGCTCGCGATGAGCAAAGATCGCGGCGTAACCGGCATCCGAGGAACGCGGATGTCCGGGGTAGTCGTAGGCGGTGTGCTCGTATTCGGTCGCAGCAATGCCCCAGTCTCTGTTCTCGAGATGGAGGTCGGCAAGCCGGTAATGGATCGCCGGTGTTTCCGTCTCCGCGGGGAACGAGGCCAGGTAGCCGCGGTACCAACGCACGCTCTCTGCGAAATGCATCGGTTTGTCTGCAGGCCGCTGCGGTTCTTGGTAGAGGGCGTGGTAATGCGTCGCGAGGTCTTCGAGGTTGCTCTTGAGCGCGGCCACGATTCGGGGAGCATCGTCGGGTCGGAACGCTTGCCAATAGGCAGTATCGAGGGCGTAGCTCAGTGCGAAGCGTTTCTTGGCGTCCACGACAAGTTTCGGGAAGCCGCCCGCTTCGTAGATCTCGATCACGCGCATGCTGAACCGCGGCGATTGCTGATGGACGGGGTAGAGGTCCACGAAGGCTTCGTAGATGGATGCCGAGTCGTTGTAGCGGAGCTTCTCAAGGTAGAACTCGCCGAGATTTCGGTAGACCCTATGTTCGTAGCTGCGTGGGCCCGCGGTCTCGAAGAACGACGTGATCGCTGCTGTTCCGCCGAGATCAGAAAAGCACAGGCTCATCACGCGATAGGTGTCGGCGACACGCCTCCCTGCGGCCTCGTTCTCGACTTGGTCGAAGTCGTACCCTATGTCGACTTTGTGATCGAGAAGAGCCTTGTAGGTGTCCAGGGCTTCTTCCAGCATCATCTGCTTGTAGAAGGTCCAGCCGAGCTTGTAGAGCGCAAGCTCGTAGTAATCCGATAGGGGGCCGAGCTCAACGATGGTCAGGTAGGAGGATTCTGCATCGAGGAACTTCTTGCGCGTGAAGAAGTACTCTCCTCGGCGAAATTGGGCTTCATCGAGATGCCGGGAGTCGGGAAAGCGCGTGACCAGTTCAGTTGCGACGGCGATCGCTTCGTCGACGCGTCCTAGTTCGTCGTAGGCGCGCGCCTTTTGATAGAGCACCTGGTCCGCTTGGGCATAGTGGGGGTAGCGCTCGAGGATTTCGTCGTAGAGAGTGATCGCTTCGAGGGGCCCGTTAGGGTCTTCTCCGTCGGTGACAGGCAGGGCGAGTTCGTCCGCGGTGACGGGCGCGAAATCGGCCAGGGTGAGCGCTGCAGCGCGTTCTTCGAAGGCGGACTCCGACTCACCCGATTTCCGAAGCGGAGAGGTTGGAGGAGATGTGGGCTCCTGTGCGGTCTTCGCCATCTCTCCTGAACGCGCGGGCGTGGCCATTTCGGGCGCAGCCCTAGCTGCGGCTGAGGGGGCAGGGCTGGCGGGTGCGGACTTCGCCGTTTCGCGAGCGTGAGCCGGCGCGCCGAGAATCCCGTACTCCTTCTCAAGCTGTAGATCAGCTAGGCGACGCATAGCCTCAGGCGTGAGCGAGGAGGGGGGCGCATCTTCCAAAAATTTCCGATAGCCCGCCATGGCCTGATCGATTCCGTTTTCGATCGGCGCTTCGGCGAGATCGGGTGCCTGATTCCGCAGTGATGCGAGGGTCGTGCGATCCGGATTGCCTGCACAGGCGAGCGCTGCGCAGGAAGCCATTGCGATGCAAGCGGCCGCGCGACGCAGGCCCTTTTTCGGGTCCTTTCCTTCCAGTCGATCGAGATTGATTGGGCGGCTCATGGCGCGATCCGATGCTTAGCGGCGCGGTCATAGCTGTCGGCGAAGGCGAAGCGCGCTTTGTTCTGATGCGCTCGCAAGCGCTCACGGCGGCGCTCGAGCTCGCGAATCGCGACTTCTTCCAGGACCTGGCCCTGTTGTTCTCGGATTGTCGAAATCGCGTCGAGGGCGATTCGGACGCGTTCATCCAGATTCTGAATCGGACCCGTATAGCCGACGTAGCTATGGGCTGCGGCTTGTCGCGTTCGCACGAATCGCGCGTACTGCTCTTCGAGGGCTTTCACGTCACTATTCAGTACGGCCAGATGAGTGTGCACCTCGGTGAGTCGCTCGTGATAGGTCGTCTCGAGTCGCCAAGAGAGGACGCCCAGGAGTCGTTCCGCGCGCTTGCGCTGTCTAGAAACGCCGGGCGAATCGCCCATGCGGTTGATGCGCGAACGCAGATTCTCAATCGAGCTTCTCGTTGCCTGTTCGTCGGCCGTCGCCAGTAGTTCGGGGGCGGGCGCGGTGAGCATCTTGGTGAGTCGCTCGTCGAGATGGCGGCGCTGTTCCAGTCGAACTCGCATCTGCGCATCCAGCTGACGGAAGCGCCGATCGATCTCGGGAATCTTGGGGGCGTAGTAGCGACTTCGGACTTGCGTCATGTCTTCGAACGCGGCGAGTGAACGCTGCCAATCCAGGAGTTTGCGACGCATTTCCGCGAGGTCGAGGTAGTTCTGCAGCGCGCTCTGGAAGTCATGAGACGCGATCAAGGAGACGAGGTAGTACGTCTCAGGCGCTTCGGGCAGACTGCGCAGCCTGATCACCCAGTCCCGGTCCTGGCGAATCTCCTCGCGCTCAAGGGCTTCCAGGAAATTCCCGTCGCGAATGCTTCCCAGGGAAGCCTCGATTTTCCCAAGTTCGCTCCCGAAAGAGCTTGCAGCTCGTTCGTAGAGGACGGCGGCGCGGCTATGAATATTGAGTTTGCTGTATGCGAATGGCAGGGCGAGCTGGGCCTCCTGCACCGCTTCGTCTGTTCCGTCTCGCTCGGCGAGAATCGTCCAGGGGACGACGGCGCGATCGAATTGGCCCGCTGTCACCTCGGACCAGCCCGCGCGGAGGAGAGCCTGATTCGAAAAGGGGCCTTCAAGACGGACCCGCTCGAAGGTTTTCTGGGCGCGTTGATTTTCGCCCGCCTCACCTAGCAGTGTACCGAGAACGAGATTCGACTTGTCGCGGATCGCCATGGCCTCGCGATCTTTTGCGTGGATTTTTCCGCCGCGGTCGAGCTGGCGGACAGCGGCCGCTGCTTCGCCGCCTTCGAGCAGCGCGATGCCAAGGTTGTACGCCGAGAAGCCCTCGAATTCCTCGGAGTTCTGAATCTTCCGGAGTGCTTCGGCGGCTTCGCTCGGGCGATTCAGCATCAGGAGCACATTGGCGCGCAGATACGTGATCGCGTCGCGAATGTTTTTGGGGGGCGCCTCGCCAATCGAGTCGAGTGCATCGAGCGCCGCGCGCGGCTGGCCCTTCTGGAAATGGAGTCGAGCCAATCGATACGCCGCATCCTCTCGAACGGGCTCGGGGACTTCCGCTGCCATGACGGCACGAATCGCGCGGCCGGCGCGCAGGTGCATGCGATATCGAAGTTCGAAATCGCCGACCGAGAATTCAGCATCGGCGAGTTCGGCATAGAGCGAGTCCAGCGCCCGCTCGTCGACTTCGTAATGCTGAGCGAGCTCGGAGTCCAGGCGCTCAAGCGCTTCGAAGAAATTGCCTTGATAGGCGTAGAAGAGCGCTTCACGGAAGTGTGGGTCCGCCGCTCGCGTGGGCGCCTGATCTGCCGACGCAAGCGAGGCCCGGCCAGCAACGCCAGCAACGGCAAGCGCAAAAGTCGCGACCGCTAGACCGAGCGCTGCGTTCACTACCCGGAAGCGATGCCTACAAGGAAGGAAGTGCATCGAGGGGCTACCAGTTCTCGATTGCCAACGTCGGGTTGCCCACTACACCGGCCCCCAGCGTGATACCCACGAGCTTCGGGTCGACCTCCTTGTCGAAGGCGAAGGTCTCGGCCAGTTCGAAGCCGTTTGCTTCTCCGCGCCCTCCTGTGAACGAGACATCTAGGCGATGTTTGCCCGTGGGAAGATTGCCAGTGAAGATACGTTGGACTCCGCCCTTACTCAGCGCCTCGAGTTCCTTGAACGTGTAGATGTGATGAGCGACGAGTTCACCGTCGATCGAGAGGCGGGCCGAGTCGATCGGGACGGGGCGATCGGCGTCGAGTTCTACGAAGATCGCGACCTGCGTGTTCGAGGGATAGATCAGCTTCTCTTCTAGATTGGAGAGCTCGGCGGCGATGGCCAGCACATCGCTCTTGATCTCCTGGACTTGCTCGTCGAGGCTCTGCGTGGGCAGAGCTTTCGTTGTGTTCTTCGCGTCTTTGGCGAGAGCGATTCCCGGCGCGATGGCGGCGAGGAACATAAGGATTACGAAGAGCCCGGCGACGCGTGGTCGCATGAGCTTGCTCTGGATTTTCTGCGCTCTTTCGAAAAACGCAGTGCGTATGGCTCGTCCTGATTGCATCGATCATGCCTCCCTAAACACAGGATTCGAATCGACTAACCGAGGGCTTTTCAACAGTACAAAGATCACCAGCTGGGGATTAGGGATACTTTGTGTCACCTGTTACGGCTTCAAATGCAATAGGTGCGCAACGCTCTGCATCGGAGAGGCGCGGACGAGGAAAGCACTCGGCAACTCGCGCGCGGTGAGGTTCGGCGCCTCAGGTCGACTGAGCGTTTTTGTGATCTAGGGGGCGATGTTCTCGGGGCCCTATGAGCAAGGAAGGCGCAGTCTTAGCGCGGTTGCGTGACGAAGAGACGCGCGCTTTCGGCGAGGGGCACGCTACTTTCGAGACGAAGTCCCGCAGTATGGAGGAGTCTCCGCATCTCGGGCTTGGTTCTTTCGTGCCCGGGCCCGCAGAGGACGAGCATTTCGAGATCGAGTAGGCTTGTTAGGTTTGGGCGTCCGCCGGGCAGCAGAACGCCTTCAATGACAAGCACGCGGCCGTTGGGGCCGACGAGATCGCGGCATCTGCGGAGAAGCTCGCTCGAAACGGCGTCATCCCAGCTATGGATGATGTGCTTGAGCACACAGACGTCTGCGTCATCGGGGAGCGTTTCGAAAAAATCTCCGACAACTGTTTCGCAGCGTGCCGTTATGCCTTCGCTTTGAAAGAATGCCTCGGCCTGTTCGACGGCTGCGGGGCGTTCGAGCAGGATGCCTTCGAGGTTCGGCCAGCGCTTCAGCACATCGACGAGCAGGGCGCCTCGTCCGCCGCCGATATCTGCGACACGCCGAAAGGCAGAGAAGTCGAAGGCTTCGGCGAGCGCGCGGGATTCTGCGCGGGAAAAGGAATCGATCGCGGCATGATAGAGCTCGGCTTCCTCGGCTCGGCCCGGTTGGTCGAGGTAGTCGAAGAGCCCGGCTCCGTGCCGCGAAGCGAATGCGGCTTCCCCTGTCCGTACGGCGTGAGGAAGACTCGACCAGGGATCCCAACCGAATGGGGTGCCTATGTACTGCGCGAGCTCACCGAGTTCCCCGCTGCGGAGGAGATGCCCGTCTGCTGTGAGTTGGTAGGTCGCATCGGGGTTTCGCTCGACGAGCTGTTCGCCGTGCAGCACGCGCAGCAGGCGCTCAAGAGAGGGAGCGTCGCAAGTCACGCGGTCAGCGAGTGTTTTGATCGAAAGTGGACCGTCTGCCAGCGCGTCCGGGATACGAAGCGTGGCCGCCGCGGAAAGGGCAGCTGCAATCCATTTCCCACCGAGCAGGCGAAGGAGACGGCCAGCGGGATCGGGCGACCCCGCCGGCGGATTCATGATGCAGCGCCGGTTTGTACCAGCGGTTCGGGAGTGCCGATCGAAGCGCCGATCGAAGCGCCTATCAAAGTCCCCAGCGCTGTCCGGACATCCGACTCATCGAGATTATGCGGTGTGCGACCGAGCGTGCGTTCGACGTCTTTCGCCAAGGGGCGAAGCGCCTTTCGGCGCGCAAGGCCAACGGTTTCCGTGGCCGCGATCCGCGCGTCGGGAATATCAAGATTCCACTCTTCAATCTTCACCCGCCGAAGCAGCTCTTCGACGTGCTCGGGACCGACTTCGTCCATCGCCCGCAAGACCAACTCGACCGCAATCTCTTCGCCTTCGGCCAGGCGTGCTCGGATCTGCTTCATGGTCTCTTCGGGTGACCATTTGTTTTGTAGCGCGAGATGCGCATCGATCAGGACCGAGGGAAAGCCCGGCATCCCTATGAAGCCCGCCTTCGCTTCCACGGGCGCAAGCTCCGCCCAGGATGCGAAAAGGGTCTGCATGCGTCGGGTGATGTCCGAGAATCGCTCACCCATCGGCATCATCTCCATCAGTGGCTCGCCCGTCAGCTTGTAGAGGTTCTGCTGGAAAAGCTGACACGGATACGACCAATAGACGAAGTTGTCCCAGAAGATCTTCGCGACGAGCGCCGGGGCATGACCGTAAACCGGCGCCGCTTCCCGATAGAGATCGACCGCTCCACTAATCAGCGAGCGATAGATCGCACTCAGCTCACGCGCCCGCTCGACGAGTTCGGGTATCGTCGCGCCTGCGTAGTCGCGGCGAATCATTTCTTCCGTGAACGAATTGGCGAGTCCTATGAAGTCGGTGCCGGGGCTATATAGCGGGTCGGCGAATGCGCCGGCTTCACCGACGATGGCCCAGCGCTCAGAGGACCAGCTCCGCGCCGTGTTATGGCTGTAGTTTTTGAGGCATCGGAAATCGAGGATCTTATGCTTTTGCACCGCCTCGAGGAGATAGGGCTCATTCTTCTCGAGGAATTCGAGCGTGCGGTCGAGGCTACGCAATTCGTCAAAGGGCACATGGCTGTCGTGCGCGACGAGGCCAATACTGGTGTTGCCCGAGCCAAGCGGGATCACCCAGGCCCAATAGCCCGGCCCCATGAAATGGTTGGTGGAGCGCCAGCGATGCGGTGCCCATTCGACGTTATGCCACTTGGCATGGTCAGCCGGGACCATCTTTGTGATGTCGAGCTTACCCTCGATGCGGAACCAGCTGGCGTTCGCGGGATGCTTCGTGCCGCGGGTGAGCTTCTTGCGCTTGCGGAAGAGGGAGGCGCGGCCGGTCGCGTCGACGACCCAGCGGGCGTGAACTTTGACGCTTGTGCCATTTTGACTCAGCTCGACTTCATGATCCGAATTGTCCTCAGCGAGGAAGACTTCACCGACTTTTGTTCCTTCGACGAGACTGACGTCGTTTTCGTCTTGCAGCATGCCGCGGAGATCACTCTCAAACACGCCGCGATCGAGCTGGTAAGACGGCACGATGGGCTCTTGCGCGGGACCAATCTCCGGCCGCTGATCGATCGGCAGGTGTCCGCCGCCGGCAAAGAAGCGAAGGCCGAATTTGAAGAGATGATTCTCGACGAGATAGTCGCGGAGGCCGAGTCGTTCGAGATACTGCGAGCCCATCTCGACGCTTGATTCGCCGACCTTGAAAGCGGATTCGGGAATGGGTCGGGTCGTGCGCTCGGCGACCAGGACGCTGAGTTCAGGTTGCTCGCGTCGGAGCTGCCGCGCCAGAGTGAGGCCGGCGAGTCCGCCGCCACAAATCACAACGTCGAAGCGCGTCTCGGGAAGGTCCTTTAAGGCAAGATATCCGGGATGGTTGGTTTTCAGCTCCGACTCCGACTCTGATGCTGATCCTGACGGTGAGTGGGTTGCCGCGTCCATTTGATCCTTCATTCCCCCATCCCTCGCTTGACCGGAGTGGGGAGTCGACTAGTTTGCGAGCGGTCGCATACTCGTTGAGACCACCGCTGGTTCCAGCGGGCTTTCGCAGATTCTTTTGCGAAAATTCCCGTGAATCCATAGCCGATCTGACGTCTGAGGGAAGGGAGAGAAAGTCGTGTTTCGGGCCTGGCGAATCGTAGGTGCAGCCTTGGTCATGTTCGGATACTTCGTTCTGGCTGCCCCGATTGGATACGCAGTCTTCGCCCTTTGGGCCGCATTGCCGAATCGCGATCCACGCCGCCGCGCTCGCCGAGTTCAGGCGATCATGACCCTGGCTTTCAGCTCGATGCATGCGATCCTGCGCTGGCTGCGGCTGATTCATTTCGATCCGCGAGAAGTTGAAGGCGTGATTCCTGATGAACCCTGCGTATTGGTGGCAAATCACCCCACATTGGTCGATATCAGCGCGATGATCGCCTGTGAGCGCAATTTGGTTTTTCCGGTGAAGGCCTCTTTGTTCCGGTCTTTTTGGGCGCGGCCGATGTTGAAGGCCGCAGATCAGTTCGAGGCCTCGGAGCAGGACCTTTTCGCCATCGGCGGTGTAGTGGAATCCGCGATGGAGCGCCTTTCCCAGGGCTATCGCGTGATCATCTTTCCGGAGGGCACGCGCTCGCCGGCGGGCGGGATGCATCCTTTTGGGCGGATGGCCTTCGAGATCGCCCGGCGAAAGAACGTCCCGATTGTGCCTTTGGTGATCACCTGTGAGCCGCGCTGGTTGACGCGGGAGAACAGTTTCTTAAACCCGCCTGGAAAGATGCCCCGGATGCGAATTCGTGTCCTCGAGCCGGTGGATCCGAGTGCGGAGGGGTCGTCTAGCCGCACCCTGCGAGATATGATCTACGCCCGGATTCGAGCGGAGTTCGACACGCCCGTTTCTGGGCAGTCGCCTGGAGACTCTGAAGCGAAGTCGGAGTAAGCCGGGGTGAGCCGGGGTAAGGCGCGGTGAATTGCAAAAGGGCTGCGGTGGATTCTAAACGGTCCCCCGCGGAACCTGATATGCGGCCAGCGGCGCTCAGTAAAGATGCGGACAGCGCTCCAAATACAAGCTGGAGCGGATTGCTCCGAAAGTCAGAAGGCCACGATGCAGGAATCGCTTGAAAACCGTTTAAAGACGTTGATCGTCGAATCACTTGCGCTCGAGGATGTTGAGCCCGAGGAGATCAAGACGGAAGAGCCCCTTTTCGTCGAAGGTCTGGGACTGGATTCCATCGATGCGCTTGAGCTGGCTCTCGCGATTCAAGAGGAGTTCGGTGTGGCGACTTCGCCTGACGACGAACGCAATCGAGAAATTTTCCATTCAGTGAAGAGCCTGGCCGAATTCGTTCGATCGGAATCGAGCGAAATCTGATTCCGCGGCAAGAAAACCAGGCTTGATTCCGCGCTCGATAGCGAGAGGCCCACGCATGTCCGCGCTCGACTTGCTCTCGCATGCTGAACCCGATCGCGTTGTCGCTTTCGGCGACGCGGGGGAAAAAACGGTGTGCGATCTCCTGGCGGATGCCGGGCGAATCGCGGCGGCTTTGCCCTCTGCGACCTCCGGATCCCACGTTCTCCTCGTGTTGGAGCATGATCGCTACGCGATGGCGGCTGCGTTTCTTGGAGCGACCGCGGCGGGGCATGCCATTGCGCTACCGCCGAACGCCCGGCGTGATGCGATCCTCGGAGTACGCGACCGGGAAGAAACGGTGGCCGCGATTCACGATTCGGACGCGGGGATGCGTTTTCGAATTCAAGATCTTCTCGAAGCAGGCGAAAGTGCGGAGCCGTTGGTCGCGCCCATCGAAGCGGGGGCGGGTGTTCTTGCGACCGTTTTTACTTCGGGCTCGACGGGCCCCATGACGGCCTGGCCGAAAGGGGCGGCGGAATTGCTCGGCGAGGCCGAGATGCAGGGGCGACTCTTCGGGATCGGTCCCCAGGACCGGATCGTCGGCACCGTGGCAGCGGGGCATATCTATGGCCTGCTCTTTACCGTGCTTATTCCACTTCTGCGGGGGGCAGCTTTCTGTCGAGATACGCCGCTGCACGCAGAGGCGGTCGCCCGCTGTGTGTCGACTCACGAGGCGACGATGTTAGTTACGGTTCCGGTTCAGCTGCGCGCATTCGCGGCGCTCGCTCCGAATTCCTTTCCGACGCTGTGTCACGTGGTCTCTTCGACAGGGCCTCTGCCTCCCGGAATCTCGGACGCCTTTCGCGAAAGACATGGACAGAGCGTGACCGAAATTTTCGGCTCGACCGAGACTGGGGGCATAGCCTATCGGGAGCGAAGCGGTGCATCGTCCGCGGCGGACGATCTCTGGACGCCGCTCGATGGCGTTCGCGTTGCTTCCGGCACCGAGGGTCGCTTGCAGGTGGATTCGCCTTTCGTGTATTCGCCTCTGGTGTGTTCGACAGGAGAACGCCGCGAGATGTTCGAAACGCAGGATCTTGTCCAGATGGAAGAGGACGGCCGATTTAGCCATCTCGGCCGCGCCGATGGCGTCGTCAAGATCGGTGGCAGACGCGTGCAGGTCGGTGAGGTCGAAGAGTGCATCCGACAGCACGAAGATGTCGCGGATGCTGCAGTGGTGGCGATTCCCGCGGCGGGGGGACGGGGCCATCAGCTCGTGGCAGCGCTCGCTCCCGAAGACGTCTCCGTCGAGGCGATTCGAAAGGTCTTATTGAAGCGCTTCGAGCCTTCTTGCCTGCCGCGCCGAATGATCTGCCTGCCTGCGCTTCCGCGGGAAGACAACGGGAAATTGCTCCGCACGCGGCTCCTGCGTCTGTTCGACCTTCGTGAGGACGGTCGTCCGATCAACTGGAAGCTCGTTTGGGGCGAGGCGACGCGAGTCCGTGAGGCGTCCCGTGAAATTTTTCGTGTGGACGTGGATTTACCCGAGGACTACGCCTGGTTCGAGGGACATTTTGAGGACTATCCCGTTCTGGCGGGTGCGGCGCAGCTGAAGGAACTGATCTTACCTTCGGTGACCGATGCGTTTCCTGAGCTGGGTCGCTTGGAGTCGATGAATCGCGTGAAGTTTTTGGAGCGCATCGTTCCGGGAGCTGCGCTCCGCATGGAGCTCTCTCGAGACTTAGAGCAGGCGAGAGATCGAGGCCAGGCGCGCGTGCGTTTTCAGATCGAAGTGCGCGGGGGCGAAACCTGCTCGGTCGGGCATCTGGTTTTCGCGCAGGGCGAGAGCGGATGAGCGAGTTCCGTTGCTGTGCCATCGTGCCGACCTTCGATAATCCCGAAACGATCCGTTCGGTCGTGAAAGCGATTCGCGTGCATCTGCCGGACGTTTTGGTGATTGATGACGGGAGCTTGAGCGGGGGGCGTGAGGCATGCGCGGCGCTCGCGGAAGAGGGACTGGCCGAGGTGCGGCATCTGCCCGAGAACCGAGGCAAGGGAGCTGCTATGCGTGTGGGCTTTGCTGAAGCGGCGCGCCTTGGATTCACACATGCTTTTCAGATTGACGCCGACGGGCAGCACGATGCGGAGGCCATCCCCGCCTTCCTCAAGGCGGCGCAGGCTCGACAGGAGAGCGCCGTCTTCGCGAGGCCAGTCTATAACGAAAGCGTACCCACCGCACGACGCGTCGCGCGCAAGATTACGCATTTCTGGGTGAACCTCGAAGTGGGCCGCGGGTTGATCGACGATGCGTTGATCGGATTTCGAATTTATCCGCTCGAAGCGACTCTCGCGCTTGGGCTTCGATGCAACCGGATGACTTTCGATGTGGAGAGTGCCGTTCTCCTCGCCTGGTCGGGGGTCCCCATCGTCAATCTACCGGTGCGCGTTCGGTATCTAACGGAGGCCGAGGGCGGTCGGTCGCATTTTCATGTCGTGCGGGACAATCTTCGGCTCTCCTGGCTGCATTGTCGGTTCTGCACCGTGGCATCGATTCGTTTCTGCTTCGGTCGTCCTGCACGCCGCGCTCTCTCGGAATCGCGATGAACGCGCCTATCACGCACGCGGACTCGGACTCCGATCGAGGTCAGGCGGCTTGGCTTAGCCAGCGCGAACGGGGCACGGTCGTGGCACTCCGCCTTGCGACGATCTGGGCGACGCTGCTCGGACGGACACTCTCTCGTCCGATGGTCCATTTGATTGCGCTCTACTACGCGCTCTTCGATGCCAATGCCAAGCGCGTTTCCCGGGACTGGTTCACGCGCTTGAACGGCGAAGCTCCGCGTTTTCGGCAGGTCTACCGACACATCTTGACCTTCGTTCAGGTTACACTTGACCGGCTTTATTTTACGTCGGGTCGGCTGGCGCCTTTTGAAATCACGCGAACGGGCAATGATCTTCTTCTTGCTCAAGCGCGTTCAGGCCAGGGCGCCATCCTACTCGGCGCGCATGTGGGCAGCTTCGAAGCGATGCGGGCTTCGAGTACGACGGAGCGCATGCCGCTCTCGATCGTTGGGACCTGGCAGAACGCGAAGATGATCAATGCGCTGCTGAGCTCCTTGGATCCCGAGATGCCGGCGCAGGTCGTCGATTCGGGAGGAGATCCGGTCAGTCTGGCTTTGACCCTTCGCGACCGTATCGCAAATGGCCATCTGCTTGCGATGATGGCTGACCGAGTGGGGCCGAATGAAAAGACGGTGGAAGTCGAGTTTTTCGGGGAGCCGGCCTCTTTTGCTGCGGGGCCTTTTCTGCTGGCGGCAGTCCTGAAATGTCCGGTCTATATCGTATTTGGCCTCTACAGCGAGCCGAATCGCTACGACCTCTTTTGCGAGCCGTTTTGCGAGAAAGTCGTGCTGCCGCGGGGCAACCGTGAGGCTGGGCTGCAGAAGGCAGTCGAGCAATACGCAGAGCGTCTGGAGAGCTACGCTGAGCAGGCGCCCAATAACTGGTTTAATTTTTTCGACTTCTGGGAGAAGCCGACTCGATGAGTTCCGCTGAAAAAGAACCGGCATCCGATTTGCTTGCGTCGCGTGAGGCGATGGGAGTCTCGGAACCCCCCGCCTGGGAATTAGGTGGGAGCGTGATGCGCATTGCTGACCTGGTCGCGCTGGCCAACGGCGAGCGCCGCCCCGTTCTCGCCGAGGTCGCCCGCCTCAGAATCCAGCGCAGTGCAGAAGTCTTCGCAAAACTGCATGAGCGCGGGGACGCCATTTATGGAGTGACGACGAGCGTTGGCGGATCGGTGGGGACCTCCGTTCCAAAAGCGCATTCCGCTGACCTCTCTCTAAACATGCTGCGTATGCATGGCTGCGGCTTCGGTCGAATTCTGAATGAAGTCGAAGCATCGGCCGTGATCCTCGTGCGACTTTCTTCCCTCGCTAAGGGTATGAGCGGGATTCGGCTGGTCGTGGCAGAGCGACTGGTTGAGCTGCTTGCGCAGGGGGTCTTGCCTCAGATTCCGTCCGAGGGCTCCGTTGGGGCAAGCGGCGATCTAACTCCGCTTTCGTACGTCGCAGCTTTGCTCGTCGGAGAACGTGAGGTTTTCTATCGCGGCGAATCGCGCACGGCATCGGATGTGTTCGAAGAGTTAGGCTTATCCGCTCTTCGGCTCGACCCCAAAGAAGCGCTTGCTCTGATGAATGGAACGGCCGTCGCTACCGCATTGGCGTGCTTAGCATGGGAACGCGCGCGACGGCTCGCCCGATTGGCTTCTTCCGTGGCTGCTGCGACGGCCCTGGCGATCGATGGCAACGCGGGACATTTCGACGAACGAATTCATGCAGCCAAACCGCATCCGGGCCAGAAGCGCGCCGCAGAATGGATTCGATCCGACCTCTCGGGCATGCCCGTGCCGGGGGCGTCCACGCGCTTGCAGGATCGCTACTCGGTGCGCTGCGCACCGCATGTGATCGGGGTGCTGGTGGACTCTCTCCGTTGGACGGAGGGTCTCCTGGAGACGGAGTTGAACGGGGTCAGCGATAACCCAATCGTCGACGTTGAAGCGGAGGAAGTACTCCACGGCGGGAATTTCTATGGCGGCCATGTCGCTCAGGCCTGCGATAGCTTGAAGACGGCCGTGGCGAACGTGGCCTGCTTGCTGGATCGACAGGTGATGTTGCTCTGCCATCCTGAAGAAAACGGCGGATTGCCGACGGATTTGGTCGGAGTCGAAGGGCCCGAGGCCTGTGCACATAACGGTTTCAAGGCGGCCACGATTGCGGCTTCGAGTATGGCGGCAGAGGCGATGAAGCTGACGATGCCGGCGAGTGCGTTTAGTCGGAGCACGGAGCTTCATAATCAGGACAAAGTGCCGATGGCGACGACGGCCGCGCGGGATCTTCTTCGGGTGGTCGAGCTGTCGGAGCAGGTGATGTCCATTGCGCTTCTTGCGACCTGTCAGGCGATGGATCTGCGCGGCATCTCCGGAAGTGGGACCTTGTCGGAATTGCGCGAGACTATTCGCGGGGAAGTCCCGCAGCTCGTGGAGGACCGGCGCATGGATTTTGATTGTGCGTCCGTGCTCGAGATGCTTCGAGACGGCCGGCTCGCGTCTGCTGAGAACGTGGACGATGGCGTGGAGCTCGGATGAATTTAATTCGGGCGAGCGTCGAATTCGAAGTGCCTTTTCACGATTGCGATCCTTTGCAGATCGTTTGGCATGGTCGTTATTTCGAGTATTTCGAACTCGCACGGACGGCGCTCTTCAGGGAGCGTCAGCTCGATATTCCGGCTGTGCGTGATCTGGGACTGCGGATGTATGTCGCCGACGTCCGCTGTCGTTTTACTTCGCCGCTGACTTATGGAGACCGGGTGGAAGTGACCGCGATCGCGAAGGAAGCGAGTCCGCTCATCCGGATCGCGTATTCGGTTCGCAATTTGACCAAGAATCGCCGCAGCGCTCGGGGGCATTGTGTGCTCGCGACGACAGACGCCCAGGGCGACCTGCTCACCGAAACGCCGGAAATCATCCGTGAGCGCCTGCTCGGCTGAGCGGCAGCCGAAGCGGCGGCGCGCAGGGCGCTTCCAAGCGCGGCGCGGCTTCATCTCGTTGCTAGGCGGGACGCTTCTTTGTTTCGGGTGGCTCCCGCTTTCGAGTTCTGCCGCTGACTTCGACGCGGGCGGTGTCCCGGCATCCGCCGAATGGGCCGAGTCGAATGCTGCCCCGAAATCCTTCGAGGACTTGTTGACGAGATTCGCGGCGATGCCGGGTTTCGAGGCTCGTTTCGTGGAGGAGAAGACGCTCTCTCTGCTCGCGGTCCCGCTGCGCAGCGAAGGACGCATCTACTTCGCCCCGCCTTCCTTTCTGCTGCGGGATGTGACCTCACCCCAGGCACAGAGGGTACTTGTCAGTGCGAGCCAAGTTCGTCTGTCGAGCGGGGGTCGCGAGGAAGTGATCGATCTGGCCTCGCGTGCGGAGGTTCGCCCGCTCGTTGAGTCCCTGATCTGGTTGTTTACCGGGGATCGTGCGGCGCTTGAGGGCGCTTTTCAGATCGAGTTTGAACAGGCGCAGAGAGAAGGAGACGACGGGGAAGGGAACGGGGATGGCTGGATGCTGCGGCTCTCGCCGAAGGAGGCGCCTCTGTCGCAGCTTATTGCTCGCCTGGTAATCCGGGGGCAAGGGCTCGGCGCGAGACAAATCGACGTGGAGGAAGTTGCAGGTGATCGCTCCGTGATGCAGATCCTCGACGCGAATCCCCATCGCCGTTTTTCGCCCGCCGAATTTGAATCTCTATTTGGAAGCGGACAAGCGTCGAACGCTCTGTCGGGATCGGATGAGTAGTCTGCTTAAAGGGGGCGGTCGTGTGCGCCTGGCTTTCGCGGCTGCGCTCTTGCTCTGCCTTACCGTGTTTGTGTCGCGTAACTTCGCGGTGTCGACTGAGATCACGCATTTTCTGCCCGATCCCGAAGATCGCGCGCTGTCGAAGCTCTCTCGCCAGATCACCTCGAGCGAGCTGAGCAGGACTCTGATCCTGGCGATCGAAACGCCGGACGTCGAAACGAGTCTCCGCGCAAGCCGCGCCTTTGAGGATGCGCTTCGAGCGGATCCGCGGGTGGCGGAAGGTTTGGCGTTTCTTGAGGGGGGGCCGGCGGCAGACGTCGACCGCGCGCTTTTTGAGATCTACGAGCCGCGTCGGTTGGGATTCCTGGCATCGACGCCGGAGGCGGCGAGGGCTCGACTGACCGAGGCCGGCCTTCGCGCCACCGCCCGCTCTCTCCGTGCCGAACTCGCGGGCCCGCTCTCGACTCTGGCGGCACGCGTCGCGCCCGAGGATCCGTTTCTCACACTGCCCGGAATGTTTCGACGGCTTGAGGCCGCGCGGGTTGGCGGGCTGACGGTCGCGGGCGGACGCTTCGTGACCGAAGACGGCCGGACGGCGATTCTCTTTGCGGGGACACGTGCCTCCGCACTCGACGCGAGCGCGCAGGCTCCTTTTCTGGCAGCACTGAAAGAGAATTTTGAGGGCGTCGAACGCGCCGTCGATGTGCCGATTCGCCTCGATTTGAGCGGCGTCCATCCTATGGCGACCCGGACTGCGGAGACGATCGAGGCCGATATCAAGCGCGTGTCATTCGTCTCGACCTTGGTTCTGGTCTGTCTTCTGCTTCTCCTCTTTCGGAGTCTGCGCTTTGTGATCGTGGCAGCCATTCCCGTGGTCTTTGGAATGCTGTCCGGGATGGCGTCCGTCCTGCTCCTTTTTGGCGAACTGCACGGGATCACATTGGCTTTTGGGGCGGCTTTGATCGGCGTCTCGGTCGACTATGCCGTGCATCTCTACTGTCATCATTCGATCGTGGCGCCGCAGGGCGGAGCCGTATCTTCCCTGCGTGCGATTCTCCGACCGCTGACAACCGGTGCGATCACGACGGCGGCCGGATTTCTGGCTCTTGCGGCCTCAAGCCTCGCCGGTCTGCGCGAGGTCGCGTGCTTCGCGGTCGTCGGATTACTCTGCGCGTTTGGGGCGACTGTGCTCTTTGTGCCCGCTTTGATTGGTGGGCAGGCGCGCGAGGTGGGAACGCGGACGCGCTGGACGCAGTTCGTCCTGAGGCGCTTGGCGGCGCTCGAGGAGCGGCCGATGGCACTGGTTCTCTTGCCTACCCTTGCGCTCGGGATCATGGCCTGGGGCTTGCCGCAGGTCGAATGGAACTCGGATGTGTCCAGCATGAGCCGGCTCGATCCGGAGATCCTTGCGGAAGACGAACGCGTGCGCGCGAAGGTGATGCCTTTTGAGCAGATGCGTTTCATCGTCGCGTTAGGCGATACCGATGACGCGGCACTCGCTGCCAACGACGAGGTGGCGCAGCGTTTATCGCAAGCGATTCAGGCCGGCGAACTCGGAGCGGTGCGCAGTGCGTCGACCCTCTTGCCTTCTCCCAAAACACAGCGCGCCGTAGCCGACGTGATTCGCGGGGATGCGGGACTGCCAGAACGACTTGAACGCGTGTTTTCGGAGGAGGGGTTTTCGCCGGGCGTGTTCAAGCCCTTCCTGGATGGCCTCGCGTCAGAAGCGGTATCGCCGGTGGATTATTCGATGCTGCTGAATTCCTCCGCCGCTGCTCTGGTCCGTCCGTTTCGGGTGTCTTTGGGCGAGCGCGTTGGGGTTCTGACCTTTCTGAATGGCATCGCGAATGCCGAGGCGCTCGAGGCGCGACTGGCGGATCTTCCGGACGTGCTCTTTCTTCGGCAGTCGGATCTCTGGAGTGAGGCCCAGCGCGCCTATCAGGACAGTACGGCCCGCCTACTGGTGGTCGGTCTGGTCGCCGTTTTGGCCCTGCTCGGCCTTCGATACCGAGACCTTCGGCGCACGCTCATCTCGTTTCTACCCTCCGCACTGGCCGCCGGAGTCACCATTTCCGTGCTCGCTCTGTCGGGGCGGGGGCTCGACCTGATCTCACTTACGGCTTTGCTCTTCGTGGTCAGCATGGGCGTCGATTACAGCGTGTTCTTGGTCGATGCAGCCGACGAGCCCGATGAGAAGAGCGTGGCTGCGGCACTCACGGGCGCCCTGCTGGCCGGCGTCTCGACCGTGGCGGCCTTCGGCTTGCTTGGCGCTTCAGTGCATCCCGTTCTTTCGAGTCTTGGCATGACCGCGGCCGTTGGAATCGGGACGAGTCTATTGCTCGCACCTGTCACGCTCTTGCTCTTGCGTTCCCGCTCCGCGGTGGAATCGAGCGCAACGCCGGGATCTCGGAGCGAGCGAGCCAGACCCACATGATATGGAACGCGGACCGAGCGCTCAGATGGATACTGCTACTGGGCGTACTTGCCTCGGGATGCCGCACGCCTTCGCAGAGCGTGTGTTGTGATGTCGGCGTGCCCCTTGTGCAAGCCGAGGTGATGAAGGAGACAGAGGGCGCAGAGCCGAGGCCTTTCCTCCTACCGGCAGAGGCATTGACCGAGACCTTCGTTATGCGGCAAACCGTGACGGTGCGATGGTCGAATGACGCGGGGCAGGCGGAGGAAGTGTCTTTCGACGCTGCGATCCAGAGGCAGGGAGGTTCGCTTCTTCTCCTCGGCTTGGGCCCTATGGGCGGCGTAGGTTTCACCCTCAGCCTTGCGGAGGGGAAGGTCTCGTTTGAAAACCGAACGGGGCAGGTGCTGCCTTTCGATGCAGAGCGGATGCTCGCGGATGTGCAGCGCGTCTATTACCCATGGCTCGACGGTTCGCCCGATTGCAGTGATTGCGTTCGAAGGGGCCGTCGCGGGGGCTTTGAAATCGAAGAGCATCGGACGCAGGGGCAGGTCTCCCGGCGGCGCTTTAAGTCTCTTGCGGCGGGGCGAGATGAAGAGGGCGTTAAGGGCGGTAAAGCCGTTGAAGCCGGAGCCCGCCTCGGAATCGTGGTGGAGTATTCAGGAGATCCCGCGTTTGGGGGATTGCTCCGGGACGCTCGGCTCCGGCACGAGGAATTCGGCTATGAAGTGGAGCTTGAGACGCTGCGCATTGATTGGATCGATTGATCGACGGTGATAGCGTTCGAGTATGACTGAATCGGACTCGCGGCCGCGGCCGCTCGCTGGGATCAAAGTGGTCGACTGCACGCGCGTGCTTTCGGGGCCCATTTGCAGCCGGATGCTCTCGGATATGGGCGCCGATGTTGTGAAAATAGAAGCGCCAGAATCGGATATTTTGCGCTCGACGCCGCCGCTTGTTGGTGGGTTTGGATCGATGTTTTCCCAGTACAACGTGGGCAAGCGCAACGTCTCGATTGACTTGAAGCGCGAGGGCGGCCCCGAACTCCTTGCGAAGCTCGCCCACGAAGCGGACGTTTTCGTCGAGAATTTTCGGCCTGGAGTGCTCGACCGATTGGGTCTCGGGCCGGCGCGGCTTCGGGCGGAGAACCCGCGACTGATCTTGTGTTCGATCACGGGCTGGGGGCAGGATGGGCCCTGGGCAGAGCGCCCGGCCTATGCGCCGATGGTGCAGGCGGAGGCAGGCACGCTCGCTATGGGTGCGCGGCTTCGCAAGGGCCGGCCGCGGGGGGAGACTATGCAGCATGCGGATCTCTACGCAGGGATGATGGCTTGCCAGGGCATTCTGGCGGCGCTCTTTCATCGCGAGCGTACGGGTGAGGGGCAGCATCTAGATATCGCGATGGGGGAATCGCTGCTCTACGTGAACGAACATGCCACGGCGGAGCACGCGGGCTTCGACGGCTCGAGCGGCTTTCCGACCTGGAACTTTGAGTCGTTTGAATTGGCGAATGGTCGGTCAGTGCACGTCATGGGACTCCCCGAACAGATCTTTCCGCTTTTCGCGAACGTCTTGCCGATTCCAGGCGCACTCGAAGATCCACGCTTCGCGACCGGTGAAGCCCGGGTGGCGTTTAGGGACGAAATGATCGCTGTGCTGGATGAGGCGATGCTCAAGGTGGCGGATCAAGGCACGCTGGAGGCGATGTTCGTGGGAACGCCTCTGATCGTTGTGCCGGTTCGCTCTACGCGGGAACTCGTGGAGTCGGATTGGGCCAAGCATCCCGCC